>NZ_PGFQ01000001.1:1282754-1924132 GCF_029870955.1 Sulfitobacter faviae
GCGGCTTCGGCCTCATCCAGCCGCAAAATGTCGTTCATTTCGGTTTGCAACAAGGGCGCCAGATCAGCCACGGGGGAGATCGGCACGATCCGCGTGATCCGGTCGCGCACCTCGGCCCCCAGCAGCAGCGGGTCGGTCATGCGGGCCACCAAATGCCCACCCGCCGAATGGCCCGACAGCACGATGGTGCCCTGCGTGCGGTTCGCCACTTCGGTCAGCGCCGCGGCGATTTGGGTGGAAATCTCGGAAATGCGCACATCGGGGCAGAGGTCATAGGACGGCACCGCCACGGCATAGCCCCGCGCCAGCGGACCGGCGGCCAGATGCGACCAATAGCTCTTGTCGAAAGCCTTCCAATAGCCGCCATGCACGAAGACCGCCGTGCCGCGCGAGACACCCTCGGGCTGGAAAAAGTCGAACTTTTGACGGTCCGAAGGGCCATAGCGCACGTTAAGCTGCGCCCGCGCCCCCAATGACGCGCGGAATGCCTCTGCCTCCTTTTCCCAGCGGGGCGGAAAGCCGTCGGCCCCGTCGATATAGGCAGCGTTTGCATAGGCGTCATCTAGCATCATTTGGGTCTCCCACCCCGGATTTGATCAAACTTAACTGGACAATCATACTCGTTGTTGCTTTGGAGGCTATAGAGAATAGCGGAGAGATGACATGACTGATGCTAAGACGGATCTGAAATCACTGCTGAAAGACCCCAGCCTGCTTGAAACCCGCGCCTATATCGGCGGCCAATGGGTCGAAGGCGACGACGGTACATTTGACGTGACCAATCCCGCGCGGGGCGATGTCATCGCACAGGTCGCCGACCTTAGCCGCGCGCAGGTCGCGGGCGCGATTGCCCAAGCCGAGAAGGCGCAGAAGGACTGGGCCGCTTGGACTGGCAAGGAACGCGCCGCCGTGTTGCGCAAATGGTTCGACCTGATGATGGAGAACCAAGACGATCTGGGCACCATCCTCACTGCCGAACAGGGCAAGCCGCTGGCCGAAGCCAAGGGCGAGATCGCCTATGGCGCGTCCTTCATCGAATTCTTTGGCGAAGAGGCCAAGCGCGTCTACGGCGAGATGATCCCCGGCCACCAGCGCGACAAACGCATCATGGTGATGAAGCAACCCATCGGCGTCGCGGCCTCGATCACGCCGTGGAACTTCCCCAACGCGATGATCACCCGCAAGGCGGCCCCCGCGCTGGCGGCGGGCTGTTCGTTTGTGGCGCGTCCGGCGGCGGAGACGCCGCTGTCGGCCATCGTCATGGGCGTGCTCGCGGAACGCGCAGGGATCCCGGCGGGCGTGTTCAACGTGGTGCCGTCCTCCTCCTCCTCCGCCGTGGGCAAGGAGTTCTGCGAGAACCCGGCGGTGCGCAAGCTGACCTTCACCGGCTCAACCGAGGTCGGGCGCATCTTGCTGAAACAGGCCGCCGATCAGGTGATGAAATGCTCAATGGAACTGGGCGGCAACGCGCCCTTCATCGTCTTCGACGACGCCGATCTCGACGCGGCGGTCGAGGGCGCGATCATGTGCAAGTTCCGCAACAACGGCCAGACCTGCGTCTGCGCGAACCGGATCTACGTGCAGGCGGGCGTCTATGACGCCTTCGCGGCCAAGCTGAAGGACCGCGTGAGCCAGATGAAGGTCGGCGACGGCCTCGAAGAGGGCACCGATCTGGGCCCGCTCATCAACCCCGAAGCCTCGGACAAAGTGCAAGAGCATATCAAGGATGCGGTCGACAACGGCGCGGAAATCATTCTGGGCAACGCCAAGGACGACATGGGCGGCAACTTCTTCGGGCCCACCATCGTGACCGGCGTGACGCAGGATATGAAAGTCGCCAAGGAAGAGACATTCGGCCCCCTCGCGCCGCTCTTCAAGTTCGAGGATGTGGATGACGTGATCGCCATGGCCAACGACACGATCTTCGGCCTTGCCTCCTATTTCTACGCCAAGGACCTCAGCCGCGTCTACAAGGTGGCCGAGGCGCTGGAATATGGCATCGTCGGCGTCAACACCGGCATCATCTCGACCGAGCTTGCGCCCTTTGGCGGGGTCAAGCAATCCGGCCTTGGGCGCGAAGGATCGCACCACGGAATCGAAGACTATCTTGAGATGAAATACGTCTGCCTGTCGGTCTAAGCACCGGCGGAAGTTAAAGAAACGGGGCGTGCCATGGCGCGCCCCGTTTTGCATCGGGCTATTGCGTCAGCCGGTCCTGTGCCAGCATCCGGCGCTCCGCCCGCGAAAGATGCGAGATCGCTTGCGCGACATCACCTTCGCAACGCTGCAACGCCCGACACCACAGCCGATGTGCCGAACGGGGCGACCACGGCAGCGCCGCCTGCGCCAGCCATGCCCGCAGGGGCGGCGGCAGTTGGTCAAAGGCCGCCATCGGGTTCCCCTGACGCCGCCGCTGTTTCAGCCCGCTGCGCAGGTTTCGCTTTTTGCCAGTCATGCCGCGGGCCGCCCTTAATGCGCCTGCATATCCGCCGCGATCTCAGACGCGCTCAGCTCGGCGGGGAAATAGGTCGGCCAGTTGGTCAGTTCCTTCAACACCTCGGCGCGGTCATCGCCCCAGTAGAGGTGATAGTGATCGGCCTTTTGCGGCGCGATGATATGGTCGCTGAATTGGATATATTCCGGCGCTTCGGCATCGCCGCCCTCTTTGGCAAAGACATAGCGCACGCCGCGGTTGCCCTTCTTGTAGGTGAGCACCTCATAGCCATCGCTGACATAGCGCCCCTGCACCGGATCACCGTCCCGGAAGAAGGTCACGGCATTGCCGTCGATGGTGATGCGGTCCACATCGGTGGCATAGCCGACCTCGTAATAGGCCTTGTACTCCGCCGCCGTCTTGTCGCCGTGCTCGGCCTTGTGTTGCATCACCGCGTCCAGCGCGCCCTGCTGCAACAGCGGGTAGACCGATTGCCAGTCGCCCGCCCAATCCGACAAGGGCCGATCCTTGATCTGCGCGTCGTCAAAGTAGCCTTTGTAGATGTCGTTCTGGTCGTGGGCGTGGTCATGCGCATGGGAATGATCGTGGTCATGCGATGCCTCTTTCGTCTCGGCCACGACCGGGGCCGAAAGGGCAAGGCCCGCGCTGAGCGTCAGGAAGAATAGCGGGGATGCGGATGTTTGGGGCATGTCGTTCTCCGTGGTTTGGCCTGCGTCATGATTCGATATGTTATATCATAACTAGCGCGGAGTAGCCTTGTCCCGGAGAGTTTGCAACCCGATGGCCGCCAGCCCGAACACGAAAAAGCCGACAGCACTTTCATGCTGCCGGCCTTCGGGCGGGGAGAGATACGCCCTAGGGTGACCCGTCTTAGTTGGTCCGGGTCTGCGCCGCGCCGTCCGCATTCACTTGCTGGGACAGGGCCGCGGCGAATTCTTCGCCCGTCATGCCGATGAGCAGCTGGCCATCGGCGTCAACATCTTGGTCGATCTGCACGACCGCACGGTCGCTATCGGCGGCGAATTCCTCGGCCAGATCGATGGAATAGCGCATGGAACCGTCCGCTTGCGGCTCTGCGTTCGAGATGGTGCCGATGACCGTATCATCTGAGGCGACCGCCACGGTGCTGCCATCCAGCGCGATATCGGCATCCGTATCGATGTCCGAGGCCGCGGTTTGGTCGATGGCCTGTTCGGTGGTCAGGGTGCCATTCGCCTCGGCCCCGGCTGTGGTGTCCAATTCCGTGCCCGCCAGATCGGCGGTCGCATCGGTGCCGACACCCGCGTCCAGCGTCTGTGCGGCGACTGGGGCCGCCATAAGAGCGGCGACAGCCGTGGTCAGGGAAAGCTTGCGTAGGGAATTTGCATAGGTCGTCATGGTTCTTCCTTTCATTGCGCGTGCGGTACTCTGCACGCTGTTGTCCGGGCACGCCTGCCCGGTCCCCCACTCAACCCGACAGCTTTTGCTTGGTTTCACCCCGCCCCCGCGCAGCAGAAAGCCGCCGTTTTCGCCCCCAAGCTTTGGCAGATATTCACCCACGAACGGGTCGAGCTTGGGAGGCGACCGCCCAGAAAAAAGGCCCGCCAAAAGCGGGCCTTCGCAAAGCGCCGGAACGGTTGCGCTTAGTTCACGGATTTGGCGTCAACCACGTCCTTGTCGATCGCCTTCACCTCGGAAGAGATGGTGATCTGACGCGGTTTCAGGGCCTCGGGCACCTGACGCTCAAGCTCGATATGCAGCATGCCGTTGGCATGGGCCGCGCCGATCACCTGAACGTGGTCGGCCAGATGGAAGCGACGCTCAAAGGCGCGGGTGGCGATGCCGCGGTGCAGATAGGTCTTGGCCTCATCCTCATCCGCCTTGCGGGCCGAAACGATAAGCGCCTTCTCACGCACTTCGACGCTCAGATCGCTATCCGAGAAACCGGCGACGGCGATCGAGATGCGATAGGCATCGTTGTCGAGCTTTTCGATGTTGTAGGGGGATAGCTGGGGGTGGCCCCATCATTTGTCAGAACCCGGTCCATCATGTTGGCGATCTGGTCGAAACCAACGCTGGAGCGGTAAAGGGGTGCGAAATCAAAGCTACGCATGTGTTCATCCTCATCAGTGAGCGATTGACATATCGGGCCTTCCACCATTGGACAGACCCGGTTTTTCAAGCGCCGAAGCCCTATTGAGGCACCTCGGCAAAGCTCATGTGGGAAAGGGTTTGCGCGCTTTCAAGTCCTGCCGCGCAGAATTACGGGCGGATGAATTTCGCCCCGGTGCCGCGCTCTTCTCCGACGCGGATGCGCTTGCCTGCGGGGTTGGAATCCAGAAACACGCCCTTGCCTGCCACCAGTTCCGCTTGCAGCAGTGCCAAAGGCGCGCCGAGCGCCGTGCCGAGCGAGACCTGCGCGCCCTCAACCTCGGCCTTGGCCGAAACGACGGAGACGATATGCGCCTCGCCTGCGACGAAACTAAAGATCGGCGCGCCGCTTGAGCCGAAATCGACCGCGCAGGAGGTCACCAAGACCCCTCTTGCTGGGCCAGCACCTTGCAGACCTCTTGCAAAGACGGTGCCTCGGCCCGATCGCGGGCATAGCTGACCACGCCCACACGGTCGCCGGGGCGCGGACGCGCGGCAGTGCCGAAGGGCCGGATGGTGGTGTTGCGGATCGGGCGGGAGAGTTCCAAAAGCGCCAGATCATTGCGCACCCGGCCCGAGGAGACCTCACCGTCATAGACGTAATCGGGATGCACCACGGCGCGGCGAATGTCGCGGTAGGCCCCGGCGCGGCCATTGCGCCAACCGGCGAGGAACTGCACCTCACCATGGTCGATCCGGGCCTTGGTTTCGCGGTCAAACAGGCAATGCGCAGCGGTCAGCACCAGACGCGGGGCGATTAGCGTGCCGGTGCAAAAGCCGGTCCCACCGATGTCGAGACGGCCCACCGCCTCCCACGCGGCGGCATCCACACCGTTGTCGAGCGCTTTGAGTGCGCTGTCTTGAGCCTGCGCCGCCGTGGCAAGGGTAAAGACGCCGAAGATAGCCGCCAACAATTGTCGCAAAATGCACCTCAAAACCATGTTTACTTGGCGGATATAGGGGAGTTGCGGCGAAAATACGGCGCGGGCTTAACGCAAACGCGGCACCTGCGCAGGCGCGTCAGGATCACGGCTGAGCGCGGGCGGTTTCGGCCCGCCACAGGCCCAATCGAGCAGTTCGACGCTATGCACCACCGGCACCCCGGTGCCCGATCCGATCTGCATCATGCAGCCAATATTGCCCGCCGCGATCACATCCGGTGATTTGGCCTCCAGGGTCTTGATCTTGCGCTCTTTCAGCTTGGCCGAAATCTCGGGCTGCATCAGATTATAGGTCCCCGCTGAGCCGCAGCAGAGGTGACTGTCCGCCGGTTCCACCACCGTGTATCCCGCCTGCTTCAGCAGGGTCTTCGGCGTGGCCTTGATCTGTTGCCCATGTTGCAGCGAACAGGCCGCATGATAGGCGACGACCATGCCCGACGCGGCCGGTTTGGCAAAGGGCAAGTCGAGCTCTGCCAGCAGTTCCGTCACATCCTTCGCAAGGGCCGAAACCCGCGCCGCATCCTCTGCCAGCGGGTCATTGCGGAACATATGGCCGTAATCCTTGACCGTGGTGCCGCAGCCCGAGGTGTTGATCACAATGGCATCCAGCCCCTCGCCGTCCATCTCGGCCCGCCATGCGCGGATGTTGCGGGCGGCGTGGGTGTGGCTCTCATCGGTCTTGCCCATGTGATGGGTCAGCGCGCCGCAACAGCCCGCCCCTTGGGCCACCACCACCTCGCAGCCCGCGCGGGTTAGCAGCCGGACCGTGGCGTCGTTGATATCGGTGTTCAGCGCCTTTTGGGCGCAGCCGGTCATCAGGGCCACCCGGCGCAGCGGCTTGCCCTTAGCCGGAAAGCTCTGCGGATCGTCGTTGCGGCTGACCGGGGGACCGTCTTGGGCGCCATTTCCAGCATGGCGCGCAGCCGCGCGTCGGGCATCCGCCGGGCAAAGGGCCGGCCGATCTTGGCCCCAAGCAGCGCCAGCCGAAAGCGTGTGGGATAGGGCAGAATCCGCGCCAGCATCCAGCGCAGGGCGCGTTCGCCCATGGGGCGCTTGTAGCGTTCTTCGATATAGGCGCGGGCGTGATCGACCAGATGCATGTAATGCACCCCGAGGGGCAGGTCGTCATACAGGCGAGGCAGGACAGGCAGCGGTCGATATGCTGAACCGTCTTTGGATCCGGGTCGCGGTCGTTCTCCAGCATGTCCTTGATCAGGTAGATGCGTCCGCGCGGGCTGTCCAACTCATCGCCCAAGACCTGATAGGTCGGGCAGGTCGCCGTGCAGAAGCCGCAGTGCACACAGGCGCGCAGAATCTCATTGCTGCGCTGCGTGTCAGGATCCTGCAACTGCGCGGGGGTGAAGGTGGTTTGCATGACGGCTCCGTTCCTATGTGCTGCGCATCAGATTGGCGAGGACGAGGCCGAACCACGGCACCGTCGTGCCCACGGCTCCCAGCACCCCGCTCCACCGGCGCATTGCCGGGCGCGGATCGGCCCGGCGCAGCGCTTGGACCACCAGCGCGATCACCCCGATCCATGCGGCCCAGAGCGCCAAGGCGATGGCCCCCAACAGCCAAGCGCTGTCGCCCCAATAGCGCAGCAGACCATAGCGCAGGGCAAGCGCGATCAGAAAGGTCGCCAGCACCATCGCCGCCAAGGCGCGGATGGCCCTAAGCGAAGGCGGCACGGCGATCAGCGCCTTGAACAGAAACGGGCCGATCAGAAAGACGATGAGGAAGACCAGCACCAAAGTCATGCGCTGCGGGCCAAGGCTTCGGCGTTAAACAGGCCACGGGGGTCGAACTTGGCCCTGAGCCCCGCCGTCAACCGCGCCACCCCCGACGCTTCGGGTTCCTGTCGGGGCAGCGTCCCCGCCGCCTCGGCCCGCAACAAGGTCGCGTGGCCGTCATACCGTCCCAAGCGGGCGCGCAGGTCCGTGCCGGGGCCATGCGCAGCCATAGCAGCCCCCCGGCCCAATCATAAAGCCGCGCCTCCGCCCCGGCCTTAGCCGCAAGCGCCGGAGCCTCGGTCGGGCGGCAATGCAGGCGCCAGACATCGCCCGCCGCCCCATGGAAGGGCGCCACATCTCGCAGATCACGCCAGAGGGTCTCTGAGCTACCTTCTGCAAGCACCTCGATCTCGCCCCCCGTGGCGGCAAGCAAATCCTTCAGCCGCCCGATCCGGTAGGTGACCGAGGTCTCGAACCCCTCCAACCGCAGGACCGTTCGGCCCTGCGCCGGGTCATGGGCCGCGCCGGTCACCTCGAAAGGGCTGCGCATGGCCAGCGCCATCGCGGCGATGGCGGCGGCGTCGTCCAGCCCGGACAGCACGAGCGTCGCGCTGGTTTCGGGTTTCGGGAGTACCTTCAGCGAGACTTCGGTCAGCGCGCCCAAGGTGCCCTGCGACCCGGCCATGAGCTTGACCAGATCATAGCCGGTGACATTCTTCATCACCCGGCCCCCGTTCTTGATGATGGCCCCCTGCCCATCGACGAACCGCACCCCCAAGAGGAAATCCCGCGCCGCCCCAACAGCAAGCCGCCGCGGGCCGCTGACATTGGCGGCAAAGACCCCGCCGATGGTCGGCGTGCCGCTGCGGTCCATGAGCGCGCGGTGGTCCATCGGCTCAAAGGCCAGCCGCTGTCCCTCGGCGGCCAAAGCGGCCTCGATCTCGGAGACCGGCGTGCCCGCCTGCGCGACCAGCGTCAGCGCGCCCGGCTCGTAAAGGGTGATCCCCCGCAGACCGGCAAGCGACAGTGCCGCGCCGGGCCCTGCCATGCCGCGTGTATCGCCGCCCCGCAGGGACAGGGGCGCCTCTGCGCCACGGATCGCCTCGGCCAGCTCCGCCTCGGAAGTCACCGTCACGCCGCCACCGATGCGCCGCTGCCGCGTCGCCCTTTCGTCACGTCGAGAGGGAAGACCTTGGCCGGGTTCAACAGCCATGCCGGGTCGAAGACATCCTTCACCATCAATTGCGCCTCTAGATCCGCGGGGGCGTATTGCTCATGCATCAGATCGCGCTTTTCGATCCCAACCCCATGCTCCCCGGTCAGGCAACCGCCCGCTTCGACGCAGAGCCGCAGGATATCGGCGCCAAAGGCCTCGCATTTCTCCAGATCGCCGGGTTTGTTGGCGTCAAACAGGATCAGCGGGTGCATATTGCCGTCGCCCGCGTGAAAAACATTGCCGACCTTGAGGCCATAGTCATCGGACATCTCACCGATCCGGCGCAGCACCATGGGCAGCTCATTCACCGGGATGGTGCCATCAAGGCACATGTAGTCGTTGATCTGCCCCATGGCGCCAAAGGCGGACTTGCGGCCCAGCCAGATCGCGGCGCTTTCCTCGGCGCTGGTGCTTTCGCGCAGTTCCACCGGGTTGTGACGGCGGGCAATCTCGGTGATCAGGGCAAGCTGGTGGTCGATCTCGGCATCGGAGCCTTCGACCTCCACGATCAGCAGCGCCTCGCACATCGGGTAGCCCGCATGGGCGAAAGCCTCCGTCGCCTCGATGCAGGGGCGGTCCATAAATTCGATCGCCACGGGCAAGACGCCCGCCTTGATGATGTCGCTGACACAGGCCCCAGCCACGGCGTTGTCGTCGAACCCCATGAGCACGGGCCGCGCGCCTTCGGGTTTGGGCAGGATGCGCAGGGTGGCTTCGGTCACCACGCCCAACTGCCCTTCGGAGCCGCAGATCACGCCCAAAAGGTCCAGCCCGCCCGCGTCCATATAACCGCCGCCGATCTCGACCACTTCGCCGTCCATCATGATCATGGTGACGCCCAAAAGGTTGTTGGTGGTGACACCGTATTTCAGACAATGCGCCCCGCCCGAGTTCATCGCGATATTTCCCGCGATGGCACAGGCCAACTGGCTGGAGGGGTCGGGCGCGTAGAAAAAGCCGTCTTCCTCCACCGCGCCGGTGACGCTCAGGTTGGTGCGCCCGGTCTGCACGCGCATCAGACGGTTGTCGTAGTCGACCTCAAGCACCTCGGCCATGCGCGCCACCCCCAGCACCACGCTATCGGCAGTGGGCAAGGCCCCACCGGCAAGCGAGGTGCCCGAGCCGCGCGGCACCACCGGCACGCCCTCCTCATGGCAGATCGCCAGAATGGACGAGACTTCTTCGGTGCTGGCAGGCAGGGTTACGGCCAAGGGGGGCATTTATAGGCCGTCAACGCGTCGCATTCATAGGCGCGGGTCTCATGCGCATCGTCAATCACGGCATCGCGGGGCAGCGCCGCGCGCAGCCGCGCCACGACCCGCGCCTTGCGCGCAATGATCCCGGCATCGGGTGTTGGCATCTGCATTCCGGTCCCTCCTCTGGCCCGCAGCATAGAGCCTATGGCGCGGGTTTGACCAGTTTGCCGCGCGCTTGGTGCAATTGCACCACTAAATTGCCGCTTCAGGGTGAATTGCACCGGGCCCAACTTCCGCCTACCTTGGAACCTTTCCGAAATGCGCTATATTCAGTTCGTTGTTTTATTGGTGTCCCATGTTCAAACGTAGCCTCATTCTCGCCTTCATGGCCTTTGCCGCACCGGGTTTCGCCGATCCGCCCGCCATTTTGAATGTCACGGTCGATCGACAGGGCGATTTGTGGAAGTTTGACGTCACCATCCGGCACAACGACAGTGGCTGGGACCACTATGCCGACGCTTGGCGCATTCTGGACCCCGATGGCAAACCCTTGGGCACCCGAAATCTGGCACATCCGCATGTGAAAGAGCAGCCCTTCACCCGCTCGCTTTCTGGCGTGCGCATCCCCGAAGGGATGACGGAGGTCAGCATTCAAGCGCGCGACAGTGTCAGCGGCTGGTCTTCTGAATTGGTGACGATCCCGCTGCCCTGACCTGCGCCCTTTCAGACCCGGTGGTAAGGCCCGCCAGAGAGGATCGCGGCGGCGCGGTAAAGCTGTTCGGCCAGCATGACCCGCACCAGCATATGCGGCCAGACCATCTTGCCAAAAGAGAGAGCATGATCCGCCTCTGCCCGCAGGCTGGGGTCGATGCCATCGGCGCCGCCGATGACAAAGGCCAAATCCCCCGCCCGGCGTCCCGCCAATTGCCAAGCCGTTCGGCGAATGCGGGGGAGGTTTCGACCTTGCCGCGTTCATCCAGTACGCAGATCACCGCCCCTTGGGGATCGCCCGCCGTAACAGCACGGCTTCGGCGGCCATGCCGCCGTTCTTCTTGTCTTCCATCTCGACCACGCGCGCGGGACCAAGGCCCAGACCGCGCCCGGTCCGGTCGAACCGGGTCAGATAATCATCGACAAGGGATTTCTCCGGACCGGCGCGAAGCCGGCCCATGGCACAGATGTGAACCCGCATGACCTAGGCCCGCAAAGCGGGATCAGTGCGGTGCCGCTGTGGCCGCGTCGTCGCCGCCCAGCCACATCTTTTCAAGCTGGTAGAATTCACGCACTTCGGGCCGGAAGACATGCACGACAACGTCGCCTGTGTCGATCAAGACCCAGTCGCCGGTTTCGCGGCCTTCCATCTTGGACGTGCGTCCGGTGGCGTCTTTGACGGCCTGCGCCAGCTTTTCCGAGATCGCCGAAACCTGCCGCGTGGAGCGGCCCGAGCAGATCACCATATAGTCGCCGATGGCCGTCTTGCCGCGCAGATCGATCTGCACGATATCTTCGGCCTTGTCGTCATTCAGCGAGGAAAGGATAAGCGCCAGCAGGTCGTCGCTGGTTGCGATTTGCGAGGCGGCAGTCATTGCAGCCCCATGGTCAGCAGCCTGCGCTGCGTCAACGTTAAGAGACAGGACATTGTCCTCCTTCGTAAATAGCACCATCAATGCTGAACGCTTGCCCCGGTGCCGAGCAGCCCCAATTTAGCGACCCGGGGTTTATTTTTCAATGGATCGCGTTGCCATAGCGTTAACCACGGCGCAAATCCCCGCTCACTCAGGCATATCCCGCGATGCCGCGGCGCGCGACAGGGCCAGTTGACTGTCTTCGATGACTTTTACCTCGCGCTGCGGGAAGGGGATGGAGATGCCGTGTTCCTTGAAGGCATCCCAAAGCGCCAGATAGACATTGCCGCGAATATTGGTCAGCCCGCCGGTTGGATCCTTGATCCAAAAGCGCAGGATGTAATCCACCGACGAATCGCCAAAGCCCACGATATGGCAAACCGGGGCCTTGTAGCTCAGCACCCGGTCGACGCCCTTGGCCGCCTCCACCGCCAGTTTGCGCACCAGATGCGGATCGTCGGAATAGGCCGTGCCGAAATAGATATCGAGCCGCACAAAGTCATTGGAGTGGGACCAGTTCACCACCTGCCCGGTGATCAGGTCTTCGTTCGGGATCAGGTATTCCTTACCGTCCCGCGTCACCACAGACGCATAGCGCGCGCCGAGCGTTTGGATCCAGCCAAAGGTCTCGCCCAGACTGATCACATCGCCGGGCTTGATCGACTTGTCAAGCAGGATGATCACGCCAGAGACGAGGTTCGACACCACCTTTTGCAGACCGAAACCAAGGCCCACACCGATTGCGCCCGACAGTACCGCAAGCCCGGTCAGGTCAATCCCCACCGCCCGCACACCGATGAAGAACGCGAGCCCGTAGAGCAGGATTTGCACCCCCTTCACGGCCAGCACCTGCATGGAGGGGCTGATGTCTTCGTTCTTGCGGATCGTCGCGGCGGTGGTTGTGCTGACCAGCCGCGCCATGGTCAAAAGCGCACCGACCACCACCAGCGCGGTCAGAATGGTCAACACCGAAAGGCGGAATTCGCCCACAGTCAGCGCGACCCCGTCGAGAAACAAGGCCACATCATCGGCGACGTTCAGCATGTAGAGCGTGGCATAGATCCACAGCCCCCATGTCACCATGCGGCGCAAGGGTCGGTTGCGCACCAGACGCGCGGCGAAAGCGATACCCACATAGATCGCCGCCAGCGTCGCTGCCAAACCGATGAGATAGGACCGTGACGGCCAAGTCACGTTCTGCATCACCTGATAGAGCAGCCCCGCCAGCAAAGCGAACCAGATCAGCCCCAAACGCCGCTTGACCTGCACCACAACACGCAATTGCCACTTGGACCAGCCTTCGCGGGAGCGGACCCAGTTTTGCAACATCACGCCGGTGACCCGGTGCAACACCCACGCCAGCGCCACCAAGGCCAGCAGGATCAGGATTTGGTTTTGCCGCCAACCGGGGCTCAGAATGCTTTCCCCAAAGCCGAGCACCCCGTCGAACAAAGCCTGAAGCGACAGCAGAAAGTTCGAAAACGGGTGGCTTTCAGGGATCATGGGCGGCCTTTGCAGCTAGGGAGGATCACGGTCGCACAGGCTTTGCGCCGGGGCAAGATGACCCGCAGCCCACCCCCTGCCTCCAAGACGATCACGACACCTTGCGAGACTCGCTCAGGCGCTATATCCCTTGCCCCATGATACTGGTGTTTGATCTTTGCGACCGTGCGCGTCTGCGCGAACGCTTTTTCGGCGCGACGCATAGCGTTCTGGCGCGACTATAAGCCGCCCCTCTCAGCCACACCCATAGCCATTCCAAACCACGGGAGAGGACCATCATGTCCCCCAAGACGCTTTACGATAAAATCTGGGACGCCCATGTCGTCCACGAAGCCGATGACGGTACCTGCTTGCTTTATATCGACCGTCACCTCGTCCACGAAGTGACCAGCCCGCAGGCCTTTGAAGGGCTGCGCATGTCGGGCCGCACGGTGCGCGCACCGGACAAGACCATCGCCGTGCCGGACCACAACGTGCCGACCACAGAGGGCCGCGAAGACCCCGAAGCGATGACCGAGGACAGCCGCATTCAGGTCTCCGCCCTCGACAAGAACGCGCGCGAGTTCGGCGTGCATTACTACCCCGTCTCGGACGTGCGCCAAGGCATCGTGCATATCGTCGGCCCCGAGCAGGGCTGGACCCTGCCCGGCATGACCGTGGTCTGCGGCGACAGCCACACCGCGACCCACGGCGCTTTCGGCGCGCTGGCCCACGGCATCGGCACCTCGGAGGTCGAACATGTCCTTGCCACCCAAACGCTGATCCAGCGCAAGGGCAAGAACATGAAGGTCGAGATTACCGGCAAGCTGCGCCCCGGCGTCACGGCCAAGGACATCACCCTTTCCGTCATCGGCGCCACCGGCACCGCGGGCGGCACTGGCTATGTCATCGAATACTGTGGCGAGGCGATCCGCGACCTGTCGATGGAAGGCCGCATGACCGTCTGTAACATGGCGATCGAAGGCGGCGCACGCGCGGGCCTCATCGCGCCGGATGAGAAGACCTTCGAGTATTGCAAAGGCCGCCCCCACGCTCCGAAAGGCGCACAGTGGGAAGCGGCGATGGACTGGTGGAAAACCCTCTTCTCTGACGAGGACGCCCATTGGGACAAGGTCGTGACGCTCAAGGGCGAAGACATCGCACCGGTTGTCACATGGGGCACCTCCCCCGAAGACGTGCTGCCGATCGACGCGACGGTCCCCTCGCCCGAAGACTTCAAGGGCGGTAAGGTCGATGCCGTGAAACGTGCGTTGGAGTATATGGACCTGAAACCGGGTCAAAAGCTCACCGATATCGAGATCGACACCGTCTTCATCGGCTCCTGCACCAACGGCCGCATCGAAGACCTGCGCGCCGCTGCCGAAGTGCTGAAGGGCAAGAAGATCAAGGACGGTCTGCGCGCCATGGTCGTGCCCGGCTCCGGCCTCGTCCGGGCGCAGGCCGAGGAGGAAGGGCTGGCGGACATTTTCCGCGAGGCCGGTTTCGAATGGCGTCTGGCGGGCTGCTCCATGTGTCTGGCGATGAACCCCGACCAGCTTGCCCCCGGCGAACGCTGCGCGGCCACGTCGAACCGCAACTTCGAGGGGCGTCAGGGCTATAAGGGCCGCACGCATCTCGTGTCGCCCGGCATGGCCGCCGCCGCCGCACTCACCGGTCACCTGACCGACCTGCGCGAACTGGCGTGAGCGACCGGGGGATGGATACCGGGCGCGTTGCGCAGGGCTCAGTCGGCCTTGCGCAGCTCGCTGCCGGACTTCAGCACTTCGCTGCCGTCGTCCTGTTCGATCTTATAGGCCGGTTCGTCATCGCTCGCCTTGCGGGTCACCTCGCTGCCCTGCAGCTTCAGCGTGATCTTCTGCGTGTATTTCTTGACGATCTTGCCGGTCCCGGTGCCATTGCCCCAGTCCCATTCCACCTTCGTGCCGGTTTGGTACGACATGCCATGCCCTCCTGATACACCATTTGCCTAGAACGCGCCGTCAGCCGGCGCGGTTCCCGCACTCTCCGAAGGATACCCCGATGGAAAAGTTTACAGAAATCACCGGCACCGCGGCTCCCATGCCGTTGGTGAACATCGACACCGACATGATCATCCCCAAGGTCTTTCTCAAGACAATCAAACGCTCCGGCCTTGGCGTGAACCTGTTCGACGAAATGCGCTATGACCGCGAAGGCAACGAAATCCCCGATTTCGTGCTGAACCAACCGCAATATCGCGACGCGCAGATCCTCGTGGCGGGCGACAACTTTGGCTGCGGCTCGTCGCGCGAACACGCGCCTTGGGCGATCCTCGATTTCGGCATCCGCTGCGTCATCGCACCCAGCTTTGCCGACATTTTTTACAACAACTGCTTCAAGAACGGCATCCTGCCCATTGCCCTGCCGCAAGAGCAGGTCGACGTGCTGATGAAAGACGCCGAAAAAGGATCGAACGCGCGGATGACCATCGATCTGGAAGGCCAGACCGTAACCACGTCAGATGGTGAGACATTCCCCTTCGAAGTGGACGCCTTCAAAAAGCACTGCCTTCTCAACGGGCTGGACGACATCGGCCTCACGCTCGAAAAAGGTGCCGCGATTGACAGCTACGAGGATTCGCTGGGCCAAAGCCGCCCTTGGGTCTAACGCCTGGCCTGCATGATCAAACTTGTGGGCGCGAACCGCGCGCCCACAAGATGTTGCCGCCTGCCATCAAACCGCCACGGAATTGATGCAAGAAGGCACCACCCCCACCCTCAAAATACCCCAGTATCCTGCTCTTCTCTCTGCGGAGCCTTGAGGCATGTGCGGAAAGAAGGCAAAAATTGGACCAGAATGAGGCACACCCCATCAACCGGGGGCATCAAGTTGGAACAAGCACGCGGCATCGTATCGCGGCTGGCCAGTTTGAAAGGGCAGAGCAGTGATCGGACGAATGACAGGCGCGGCGACGCGTGGCCTATTGGTGGCGCTATTGATTGCCATCCCGGCGCTTCTCTTGCCGGGGTCCGATGCGGAATCCAGCCAGATCACCGTGCTGCTCGCCTGTATCGCGGCGATCCTGACCTTCATGGAATACAACGCCCGCCAGCCCGGCATCGTCGAATTTCGCGACGCGCCGCCTTTCAATCGGCTGCGCTTCATCAGTCTGCTCTTCACGATCCTCGTCCTGTCGCTTATCGCGCGGGGCCAAACGGCCCCCACCCTGCTGACCGGCGCGCTCACGGCGCTTGGCACGATACTGGGCAATGCGCTTGATTTCCCCTATTCCCCGGTGCGTCTTGTGGTGCTGATGATGCCCGCCGACGCCCCTCTCGAGGCGGTCAACCTGATCCGCACGGCGGCGGGTCTGGCCTATCTGGTCTCGCTCATCGCGTTGGCAACCTTCGTGGTGCTGGTGCGCGTTATGGGCTGGCCCGCACGCCAAGGCGCTTTCAACGTCTGGGTGAACCTGCCACTTTTCGACCCCACCGCTGGGGGCGATGTGCTCTACCGGCTGCAACGGGACGCGCGGATCAACATCGCGCTTGGCTTCCTTCTGCCCTTCTTCATCCCCGCAGTGGTCAAGGCCACCGCCGATCTGCTAGATCCAATCTCACTGAGCAATCATCAAACCATGATCTGGACAATAAGCGCATGGGCATTCCTTCCGGCCAGTATGATCATGCGCGGCATCGCCATGGGGCGGGTAGCCGAGATGATCCACGACAAACGCCGCCGCGCCTACGCCGAAGCGCATATGCAGGCCGCCTGATCCGCTTCCTGCTGGCGCTGCTCCTGCTGACCGACACCGCGCAGGCCGAACCGCTGCGCATCGCTACCTTCAATACAGAATTGTCGCGCAAAGGGCCGGGCCTGCTCCTGCGTGATATCCTACGCGGGGACGACCCGCGGTTGCCTCCGTGATCGAAACCATCACCAGCGCCGATCCCGATATCATCGCGCTACAAGGCATCGACTACGATCTCGAACAGGCCGCCCTCAACGCCCTCGCCGACGCCCTCTCCGCCGCGGGCGCGCCCTACCCCCACCGCTTCGCCGCGCCGCCCAATGCAGGCCGCCAAAGCGGCGTCGACCTCGACGGTGACGGCAGGCTCGGCACCCCCGTGACGCCCAAGGCTATGGCCGTTTCTTCGGCCAAGGCGCCATGGCGATCCTCTCACGCCACCCGATCCAAGAGGGCGGGCTCCAAGATTTCAGCACCCTCCTCTGGCGCGACCTCCCCGATACACTCTACCCGATGATCGACGGCGCCCCCTTTGCGGGGGCCGAGGCCCACACCACGCAGCGCCTCTCTTCCAACGGCCACTGGTCCCTGCCGATCCAAACCCCGGAGGGCCCCGTCACGCTGCTGACATACCACGCCACCCCGCCGGTCTTCGACGGCCCCGAAGACCGCAATGGCCGCCGCAACCATGACGAAACCATCTTCTGGCTCCACCACCTTGATGGAACGATCGGAACGCCCCCGACACCCCCCTTCGTTCTGCTGGGAGACGCCAATCTCGACCCGCAACGCGGCGACGGGCGCGGCGAAGCCATTGCCGCCCTCCTCTCCAATCCTCCGCTGCAAGACCCCCTGCCGCACCGCCCCACGGTCAACTGGGCCCAAACCGGCCCGATGCGCGTCGACTACATCCTGCCCTCGCGCGACTGGGAAGTCAGTGACGCTGGCCTCATCTGGCCCAAGGGCGAAAGCGCCAGCCGCCATGCCCTCGTCTGGGTCGACCTCACCCGCTGACGCCCCCTATCTTGACCCTCCGGAACCCGCAGGCTACCCAATCTCCAACCGTATTTTCAGGAGTTTCCCATGGCCAACCCATCCTTGCTCATCCTCCCCGGCGACGGCATCGGCCCCGAGGTCATGGCGCAGGTCACGCGCATCATCGACTGGTTCGGCGAAAAGCGCGATCTGGCCTTCGACGTAGAGCATGAACTGGTCGGCGGCGCGGCCTATGACAAACACGGCACCCCGCTGCATGACGACACGATGGCCCGCGCCCTCGAAGTCGACGCGGTGCTGCTGGGCGCCGTGGGCGGCCCGAAATACGACGACCTCGACTTCTCCGTGAAACCAGAACGCGGCCTGCTCCGCCTGCGCAAGGAAATGGACCTCTTCTCCAACCTGCGCCCGGCACAATGCTTCGACGCGCTGGCCGATTTCTCCTCGCTGAAAAAAGACGTGGTCGCGGGCCTCGACATCATGATCGTGCGCGAACTCACCTCCGGCGTCTATTTCGGTGAGCCGCGCGGCATCTTCGAGGAAGGCAACGAACGCGTCGGCATCAACACGCAGCGCTACACCGAAAGCGAGATCGAGCGCGTTGCCCGCTCCGCTTTTGAACTCGCCCGCCGCCGCGGCAACAAAGTCTGCTCCATGGAGAAAGCCAACGTCATGGAAAGCGGCATCCTGTGGCGCGAAGTCACCCAACGAGTGCGCGACGCCGAATACCCGGATGTCGAACTCAGCCACATGTATGCCGACAATGGCGCCATGCAGCTCGTGCGCGCGCCCAAACAGTTCGACGTGATCGTCACCGACAACCTCTTTGGCGACATCCTCAGCGACTGCGCCGCCATGCTGACCGGCAGCCTCGGCATGCTGCCCTCCGCCAGCCTCGGCGCACCCAATGCCGATGGCCGCCCCAAGGCCCTCTACGAGCCCGTTCACGGCTCCGCCCCCGACATCGCAGGCCAAGGCAAGGCCAACCCGATCGCCTGTATCCTCAGCTTCGCCATGGCGCTGCGCTATTCCTTCGACCAAGGCGAAGAAGCCGCCCGTCTGGAAAAAGCCGTCGAACGCGCGCTGGCCGATGGCGCCCGCACCCCCGACTTGATGGGCCCCGAAGGCGGCACCCCCATCACGACCGAGGAAATGGGCGACGCCATCCTCAAAGCCCTCGACGCCAGCCTATAAGAAACTAAGGCGGGGTCTCACGCCCCGCCCCTTCCCCTTCATCCTTTCTCAAATACCCTCGGGGAGCAGCCGCAGGCTGCGGGGGCAGCGCCCCCAATTACCCCCGCTTTCCGCAAACGCCACGCAAAATCCCTGCAACTGACCAATTGCCAAAGCTGCCAAGCTGCGCTATTGCGCTGCACATCGGTCGGGCTGTAGCGCAGCCTGGTAGCGCACCTGCTTCGGGAGCAGGGGTCGGAGGTTCGAATCCTCTCAGCCCGACCAGATACCCCCCACAGCTCCCTAGGCCCAAAACTCGGATCGCTCCGCTCAGCCGTAGACCTTGAGCAGCATCCAGACCCCCATGCCCAGCATCATGACGTTCTCAGTAAGCGAGACGAACCCAAGCGGCACATTGCTCGACCCGCCGACGCAGGCGCATTTCAGTTCGCGTTTGTCGACATAGACCGCCTTGATCACCGAAACCGCGCCAATCGCGCCGATCACGATCGCCACGGGGGCCGAGAGCCAGGTCAGCGCCCCGGCGGTCATCAGAATACCCGCCAGCGCCTCCCCGAATGGATAGACCTTGCCATAGGGCACCCATCGCTGCGCCAGCAGGTCATAGTTCAGAAACATCGTCGAGAAGCTTTCGATATCCTGCAACTTCTGAACGGCGAGGAAACACATGGAGATCGAGATGAACCACTCGAAGGCCCGAAGTGTGAAGATGTTGCCGAATGCGTACCAAGAGAGCCCCAGTGCCATCAGGAAGGCCACGCCGAAAATGGCAATGACGGGCTGATAGCTGGTGTCCGATTGCTCTTCCTTGGGCTTGCCCAAACCGAAATGCACGCGCAGATCGTCGTAGCCGCCAATCCGCTCCCCCTCGATGAAAGTCTGCGGCGTGGTCTCCACACCCTCTTTCGCCATGAAGGCATCGGTCTCTTCGCGGGTCGTGAGGTGGTGATCTTCGACGTGATAGCCTTGCCGCTCCAGCAGGTCTTTCGATTTCAACCCGAAGGGACAGAGGTGTTGTTCCATCACCATCCGGTAGAGTTTCGCGGTCTTGCCCTGTCCTTCGGCCATCCTAACCTCCTTTTGCCTTTTCGAACGACGTCTCAAAGGAGGAACAAGTTTCCAGCGCAGGAGAGTTCCGCAAAGGGGCGATTTAGGTCAACCGGCAACCCTGCGCAGCGCGGCAGCGCGATGCCGCTCAGGCCAGTTTTCCCAGATGCGCGGCAGGAATCGTGACTGTCCAAGTCAGGGCGTTTTCGCTGGTCACCGTTTCCGCCGCGCCATTGACCATCGCGGGGGCCAATACAGACAGAACCTTGCTCCCGAAACCGGTGGCCTTGTTGGCTGAGGGGTCAAAGGTAATGCCGGTCTCGATCCACTGGAAACGCAGCCCCCCCTTTTCGGTATGAGACCAGTGGCATTGGATATCGCCGCAGCCGTCGCTCATCACCCCGTATTTCGTGGAATTCGTCGCCAGTTCATGCAGCGCCATGCCGATCAGTTGCAACGCCTGCGGTCCCAAAGCGACAGAGGGGCCATCCACATCCACCGCCTTGGCCTGCAAATGCAAAAACGGGTCCAACTGCGCGCGCACCAACTCAGCCAGATCCACCGAAGACCAGCCGCCATCGACCAGCAAATCGGTGGAGCGGGCCAGCGCCTGAATACGGGCCCCGAAGGATTTGTTGAACTCCGCGAGAGAGGCCGCCGAACTCGCCGTTTGACGCTGCATCGCCGTGACCAGAGAGAGCATGTTCTTGGCGCGGTGGATGACCTCACGCGAGACGAGATCGCGCACCTCTTCGGCCTTGCGCGTGGCGGTCACATCATGGTGGATGTTCGAGATCGAGACGATATCCCCCGAAAGTGTCCGAATGGGCGTGCAGGCGATGGTGACATGGCGCTCGGTGCCGTCCTTGGCCACGCGCACCGCATTGAATTGGCGCAGCTTGCCGGCCATGATCTGATCGCGATACTCAAGCACCCGCGTCGGCCACTCCGGCGGATACAAAAGCTCGACCGACTGGCCCAAAGCCTCCTCTTCCGTATAGCCGTAGAGCCGCTCGGCTGCCGGATTCCAGCTGATGATGCGGCCTTCCATGTCATAGGTCAGGATCGCTTCGCCCGTGGTGGCCACGAGGGCGGCAAAGGTTTCCGCCTGCACATGGGCACGTTCGATATCATCATGCGCCATGCGGCGCGTCGTGACATTGCGGTGCTGCAACAGCAGGCAAGGCGCGCCTTGGATCGTCAAGCGGTTGGCGTTGAGTTGAAACCAGCGCCGCACCCCCGGCCCATCGCAGGGGTATTCCCCTCAAAGGAAGTCCCGGTTTTCAGCGCTTGGCGCAGCCCTTCCAGAACCGTTTCCGCCTGCACCACGGCACCCATGGCCGCCGCTTCGCAGATGTCAAAGTAATTGGCCCCGACGTAATGCGTTCCGGCATCGCCGCCATTCTCTTCGCAAAACAGTTTCCACGCCATATTGACCGCGACAATCTTGCCGGTGGCGTCAAGAATGACCACCTCATCGGTCATCGCCTCGATCAATTCGTAATGGCTGGCGTCGAGCGTGACGCTTTGGGTGCTTTTCAACATAGCCCCACCATAGCGCGAATTCGACATTGTCTAAAGTTAACTTAGGTTTAATCGTTAAGGCCAGAATCCTTATTTTATCGGGTTTTGGCGGAAACCCTCCTGCCTCTGCGGCGGCTGCTCGCCCGCGCGTGAGGCTTGCAATCCGCGCAAATTCTGAAATAAGCCCCGCCATCCGGTCGCAGCCTACCCGGACATCAAAACAAGGGCCCCAAAATGAAAACACTTGTCATCTGCTCAGGCGGACTCGATTCCGTGTCGCTTGCGCATATCACCGCCGAGGTGCGTCACCTCACCCGGCTCGTCTCCTTCGACTATGGCCAGCGCCACCGCAAAGAGGTCGATTTCGCCCGGGCGGCGGCCGAACGGCTGGGCGTGCCGTTTCACCTGATCGACATGCGCGGGATCGGTGCGGCGCTATCGGGCTCCGCCCTGACCGATGATATCGACGTGCCCGATGGGCATTACGCCGAAGACACGATGAAGATCACCGTCGTGCCGAACCGCAATGCGATCATGCTGTCGATCGGCTTTGGCATTGCCGCCGCGCAGGGGGATGAGGCGGTGGCCACTGCCGTGCATGGCGGCGATCATTTCATCTATCCCGACTGCCGCCCCGGTTTCACCCGCGCCTTCGATGCGATGCAGCAGGCCGCGCTCGACGGCTATGCCGACGTGCGGCTGCACACGCCCTTCGTAGAGCACAGCAAGGCCGAGATCGTCCGCCAAGGCGCGCAGCACGGCACGCCCTTCGCTGAGACGTGGTCCTGCTACAAGGGCGGCGCGGTCCATTGCGGGCGCTGCGGCACCTGTGTCGAACGGCGCGAAGCCTTTCATCTGGCCAAGATTACCGATCCCACGGTCTACGCCGACCCCGACTATTGGACCACGGCCCTCGCCGCGCAGGGGGAAGGCTGATGTTCCGCATTCGCAAGGAATTCCACTTCTCCGCCAGCCACCAGTTGACCCACCTGCCCGACGATCATCAATGCGCGCGGCTGCATGGGCACAACTACATCGTCGTGGTCGAACTGGCCGCCGAGACGCTCACTGCCGATGGTTTCGTGCGCGATTACCACGACTTGAAACCGCTCAAGACCTATATCGACGATCACTTTGACCACCGGCATCTGAACGATGTGCTGGACGGCCCCTCCACCGCCGAGAACATGGCGAAACATTTCCACGACTGGTGCGCCGCCCGCTGGCCCGAGACCTCTGCCGTGCTGGTCAGCGAGACCCCGAAAACATGGGCGGAATACCGGCCATGACCCTGCGCATCGCCGAGATCTTCGGCCCCACCATTCAGGGCGAAGGCGCGCTGATCGGGGAGCCGACGGTATTCGTCCGCGCGGGCGGCTGTGACTATCGGTGCAGCTGGTGCGACAGCCTGCATGCCGTCGACAGCCAGTACCGCCATAGCTGGACCCCCATGTCGACCGAGGACATCTGGCGCCAGATCCGCAAGCTTTCCAAGGACCAACCGCTGACCGTCTCCCTCTCGGGTGGCAATCCGGCGATACAGGATTTCGGCCCGCTGATCCGCATGGGCAAGGCCGCGGGCTATCGTTTCGCCTGCGAGACCCAAGGCTCTATCGCGCGGCCATGGTTTGCCGAGCTTGATACGCTCGTGCTCTCCCCCAAACCGCCATCAAGCGGTGAGCGCGTCGATTGGAACGCATTCGACGCCTGCCGGACCCTCGGCGCGCAGGCGCGGCAGCAGGTGATGAAAATCGTGATCTTTGACGAGATCGACTACCATTGGGCGCGCGAAGTGCATGCCCATCACCTCGATATCCCGCTCTACCTTCAACCCGGCAACCCCGAGGTCGACCCCGCCACGCCGGTGGACCCGCAGGCGCTGGCCGACCGTTTGGGCTGGCTGACCGAGCTTGCCATGACCGATCACTGGTTCGCCCCCCTTATCCTGCCGCAGCTTCATGTCCTGATCTGGGGCAACAAGCGCGGCGTCTGACCGATGGAGACCCCCATGTCCGACGACATCTACAGCAATCTGAAACAGCTCGGCGGGGAAACCCGCATCCCCGCCAGCCCCGAAGAGGCCGAGCTTGAGCGTGTGCCGAACCCGCAGGCCGATGTGGCCTATAACGTGCGCTTCA
This sequence comes from Sulfitobacter faviae, assembly GCF_029870955.1. Lineage (NCBI taxonomy): Bacteria > Pseudomonadati > Pseudomonadota > Alphaproteobacteria > Rhodobacterales > Roseobacteraceae > Sulfitobacter > Sulfitobacter faviae. The sequence goes on from NZ_PGFQ01000001.1 coordinate 1,306,156, forward strand.
CCGCGCCGGAGTTCACCTCGCTCTGCCCGATGACCGGCCAGCCCGACTTTGCCCATCTGGTGATCGACTATGTGCCCGGCCCGTGGCTCGTGGAATCGAAATCGCTCAAGCTGTTTTTGACCTCCTTCCGCAATCACGGCGCCTTTCATGAGGATTGCACCATCTCCATCGCCCGCCGCTTGGCCGAGTTCCTCGACCCGCAATGGCTGCGGATCGGGGGCTATTGGTATCCGCGCGGCGGCATTCCCATCGATGTGTTCTGGCAAACCGGCCCCCTGCCCGAGGGCGTCTGGATCCCCGATCAAGGGGTGCCGCCCTACCGCGGGCGCGGCTGACCGGGCCCTCCCTACCTCCTACCCCCGCAGCATTCGGGGCGCGCGCCCACCCGCCCGCGCCCCGTTTTTTTCGGTGAAAACCGTGTGTTTTAGATCACAATATCTTCAGCAACTGCCTTCTTCCTTGAACCTCCAGCGGAGAAAGGCCGTTAGTCTCTCATACACGCATACGACCCTGCCCCGCGCAGAGAGGTCAACCACGGAGCGACCACATGCTGACAAGACGTCATTTCATTCAGACCACCACGGCGCTATTTTCCGGCGCAATTGCCACCCCCTGATGGCCCGCACGCGCCCAAGCGCGGCAGAGAAGGCCGCATGGGATGCGCAGGTCACCCCAGCGGGCTTTGACCCGGCGACGAGCAACCCTTGGGGCGTCCACCCGCGCTTCTTGCCGCAGCGGGTCGTGGCGAATGACAACCTGCGCGTCGGTGACATCCACGTCGATGCGGTGGCGCGCTATATCTATCATATCGAAGAGGGCGGCACCGCCATGCGCTACGGCGTGGCGATTGCCCGTGGCAATCTTTATGAGCCGGGCACTTATACGATCAAGCGCAAGGTGCAATGGCCCCATTGGACGCCCACCCAAAACATGATCAAGCGCGATCCCGAGCTTTACGCGGGCCTCGAAGACGGCGTGCCGCCCGGCCCGGAAAACCCCTCGGCTCGCGGGCGCTTTACCTCTTTGAAGGAAACCGCGACACCTATCTGCGCATCCACGGCACCCCGCAGCCGCAGAGCATCGGGGGCCGGGCAAGCTCAGGCTGTGTGCGGATGATCATGGCGCATATCAACCAGCTCTACCCGAATGTGCAGACCGGCTCGACAGCCTATCTCTATTCGGCGGAAGAAAGCGTTGTTGCCAGCAGCTAAGCTGGAACGAAAAACGGGGGCCGCTTGGCAGCCCCCGTTTCTATGTCAGGCTTGGCGTTTGGTGCAGATCGGATTGCCGCCTACCGCCCGCAGCGGCACCAGCGTCGTCTCGACCGGGCCGTTGTGCTGATACCAATAGCAGCCATCCTCCGGCAGCAACCGCGCCGTCGACAGATCTTGGTTCGGCGCGGCAAGGCTCACCACCGCCTCTGGCAGATTGCCCACACGGGCCGAGCCGCCCTGCGGCCCACTCGCCGGCACCGTACACCCGGCAACGGCCAGCAAGGCCGCCCCGATCACAAAAGTTCCTGTTTTCATCAAAGCCTCTGCCATTCCTGATTATATCTGGGGCAATCTGACAGACCGGATGGGGATTTCAAGGCACAAGGGGGTGAGGATGGTCGACAGCGCCCTACGCGCCGAATGGCGACCCCGGCAGGATTCGAACCTGCAACCTGCCCCTTAGGAGGGGCTGCTCTATCCAGTTGAGCCACGGGGCCGACAGGCTTGGGTTTAGCGCAAGCGTCTGGCGATGTCATCGGCAGATTGGCAACCGAATGACTGCGCCTTGCAGCAGGGCTGCGGCAATGCTTGATCGCGCCTCCCGCTTCGCGCTACCTATGGGTGAGGCAAACAGGAAAACCAAATTGACCACACCCCCCAAACGCCCGTTGACCCTGCGTGATGTGTCCGATGCTTGCGGCGTTTCCGAGATGACGGTCAGCCGCGTCCTGCGCAAGCGTGGCGACGTGTCGGAGGCCACCCGCAACCGTGTTCTCGCCGCCGCCAAGGCGCTTGGCTATGTGCCCAACCAGATCGCCGGATCGCTGGCCAGCCAGCGCGTGAACCTTGTGGCGGTCGTGATCCCTTCACTGGGCAATATGGTGTTCCCCGAAGTCCTGAACGGCATCAACCAAGTGCTCGAAGACACGCCCCTGCAGCCGGTCGTGGGGGTGACGGACTACCTGCCCGAGAAGGAAGAGCGGGTGCTTTATGAGATGCTCTCATGGCGGCCCTCTGGCGTCATCATCGCGGGGTTGGAGCATTCCGACGCCACCCGCGCCATGCTGCGCAATGCGGGCATTCCGGTGGTCGAGATCATGGACACCGATGGCAAACCCGTCGATGCGATGGTGGGGATCTCCCACCGCCGCGCCGGGCGCGAGATGGCACAGGCGATCCTGCGCGAGGGCTATGAGCGGATTGGCTTCATGGGCACGAAAATGCCCCTCGACCACCGCGCGCGCAAACGGTTTGAAGGTTTTACCGAAGGGCTCGCCAAGGCGGGGGTCGAGATCGAAGACCGGGCCTTTTACTCCGGCGGCTCCGCGCTGGCCAAGGGGCGCGAGATGACGCAAGAGATGCTCGAACGCTCGCCTGACCTTGATTTTCTATATTATTCCAACGACATGATCGGTGCGGGTGGGCTGCTGCATCTGATCGACCAAGGCATCGACATTCCCGGTCAGATCGGCCTTGCCGGGTTCAACAACGTGGAACTGCTGCAAGGTCTGCCGCGTCAATTGGCGACGATGGACGCTTGCCGGAACGAGATCGGTCAGGCGGCGGCGCGGATCATCCTCAACCAGGCCCAGCCCGAGCCGGACCCGGAAATGCAAACCCAGATCACCCTGACGCCAACGCTGTCGCTGGGCGATACCCTGCGCCGCCGCCGTCAGGGGTGAGCCGCCCAAGGCTCGGCAATGGCGCCGCGCGGCGGTTGTTTCTGGCGCGTCACCTGCTGTCGGACCCGCCGCAGGGCCCAGCCAAGGGCGCGGCACTGCTCAAGCTGATCCATGATCTGGGCTTTGTGCAGCTCGACAGCATCAACACGGTGGCGCGGGCGCATGATCTGATCCTGTTCGCCCGCCGTCCGCGCTATCGCCCCGCTGCGCTCAAGCGGCTTTATGAAAAAGACCGGGCGCTCTTTGAGCATTGGACCCATGACGCCGCCGTCATCCCGATGGAATTCTACCCGCAATGGCATCTGCGCCGAACCCGCGATGCGGCCAAGTTGCTGGGCCGCTGGAAGGATTGGCAGCGGCACGACTTCGAAACACAGATGCAAAACGTGCTCGCGCAGGTCCGGGCCGAGGGCAGCGTCACCTCATCCGACGTGGGCCGCGACGAGCCGCGCAGCAGCGGCGGCTGGTGGCAGTGGCATCCCTCGAAAACCGCGCTGGAATATCTGTGGCGCAGCGGCGCGCTGGCCGTGACCGGGCGCGAGGGGTTTCGCAAGCGCTATGACCTGACCGAGCGGGTGGTGCCCGACGCGCTGCGTGACCCGGCGCATGCCCCCGACATAGAGCAGACGATCGACTGGTGCTGCGATCAGGCGCTGGCGCGCTTGGGTTTTGCCACGGCAGGGGAATTGGCCGCCTTCTGGGCCCATATCTCCCCCGCCGAGGCGCGCGGCTGGTGCGCGGCAGAACAAGCCGCGGGGCGGCTGGAGGAGATCGACGTTGAGGCCGCCGACGGCAGCCTGCGGCCCGCCTTTGCCCGCCCCGGCTGGGCCGATGACCCCGCCCTTACCCACGAACCGCCCAAACGGCTCCGGGTGCTCAGCCCCTTCGACCCCGCCCTGCGCGACCGCAAACGCGCCGCCCGGCTTTTCGGTTTCGACTACCGGATCGAGGTCTTCGTGCCCGAGGCGCAGCGCGAATACGGCTACTATGTCTTTCCGCTGTTACAGGGCGACAGGCTGGTGGGGCGGGTCGATATGAAGGCGCATCGCGATCTGGACGTCTTGCACGTCACCGCGCTCTGGCCCGAACGCGGGGTTCGCTGGGGCAAGGGGCGGCAAGCGGCCTTCGAGGCAGAGCTGCAACGCCTCCTCCCGCTGGCTGGGGTGCGCCGGGTCAGCTTCACCGACGGTTGGCTGCGCGTGCCACATTAGCCGAAACGGGGCGGCAGCAACCCTGCGTGAAACCAGTTGAGATAGCTGTGGATCGAATGCACGGGCCGCCCGGTCGCCGCCGCGATGTCGGAGGCATATGGCACCATGTTGGTGCATTCCAAAAGGATCGCCCCGACATCCGCGTGGGCCTCCACCAGCCGCTGCGCCGCCTGCACCATCTCGGCCCGTGCCTGCCCCACGTCGAGGTCGGGCAGATTGCCGAGGATCGTTCGGGCGAAACTACTGCCCTCCATCCCCACCACCGGGCTGCCCTCGGGCACAGCCGCCGCGCGCAAATGGGCGGGCGAAAGCGTGGCGGCGGAGATCGTCAAGATGCCCACCCTTTGCCCCGGCGGCAGGCAGGCCGCGATCTGCGCCGCCTGCTCCAACGCAGAGGCGGCGACAGGCACGCCCAGCGCTTCGGCGAGGCGAGGCCGGATCAGCGCCAAGAACCCGCAGGTGGTGGCGATGCCCGTGCAGCCTTCGGCGATCAAGTCGCGCCCCACAGCGATAAAAGCCTGCACGAAGGGCTCGATATCGTCGCACACGATCGCTTCAGGCGTGGCCCCCGGCACCACCGCATAGCGCACCGGGAAATCCCAACTGCCCGCATGGCCGACATCCCCCAGAATGCGGGGAAACCGCGTGTCCAGCATGAGGATTCCCAGCCGCGCGCCCGTCTCGTTTGTCATATGCCCTCCGTTTGGGCGCAGGGTGCCTTTGCGGGCAGGGCGAGACAAGCGAAACCCTAACGATGACATTTTATCAGCATTTTGTTGACGTGATGATTTTTTGTGTAAAAGATGCCCCAAAGGAAACAAGCCATGACCCAACGCGAAATCGAAAGCCGCCACCCATGAGCCAGCATGTCGTCGTTATCGGCGCCGGGATCGTCGGCGTCTCTGCTGCGATCTGGCTGCGCCGCGCCGGGGCGGAGGTGACACTGGTCGACCGGGCCGAGCCTGGGCGCGGCACCTCGCATGGCAATGGTGGCGTGCTGGCGGCGGCGGGCGTCGCGCCGGTGACCGGCCCGGGCCTGCTGCGCAAATCACCGGGGATGCTGCGCGACCCTGAGTTTCCGCTGTTCCTGCGCTGGCCCTATCTGGCCCGCCTGCTGCCATGGCTGCGCCGCTACATGGCCCACGCCAATGACCGCGATACCCGCCGCATCTCTGCCGGGTTGGTGCCCATCGTGAGCGACAGCGTGGCGCAGCACAAAGCCCTCTGCGCCGATCTGGGGCTGGAGGATTGGGTCCGCGACAGCGACTATTGCTTTGCCTATACCAACCGCGCGGCCTTCGAGGCTGAAGCCTACACATGGGCGCTGCGCCGCGAGACGGGTTTCGAGCCGGAAATCATCGAAGGCGGCGCGGTCAGGGAATTCGACCCGGCCTATGGGCCGCAGATCACCTGCATCGCACGGCTGGCCGACCACGGCTTCATCGCCGACCCCGGCAGCTATGTCCGGGCGCTGGCCAAAGCCTTCGAGAAGATGGGCGGCACCATCCGGCAGGCCGAGGTGCAGGACGTAGCGATCACCGACGAAGAAGTCACTTCGGTCCTCACCGATCAAGGCCCCCTGCCCTGCGATGACGTGCTGCTGGCGACTGGTGTCTGGTCGAAACCGCTCATGCGCAAACTGGGGATCAACGTGCCGCTGGAATCCGAACGCGGCTACCACATCGTCTTCAAGGATGCTGAGGGCGGTCCGTCGCGCCCCACCATGATGGCGGCGGGCAAATTTGTCGCCACGCCCATGGCCGAAGGGCTGCGCTGTGCCGGGATCGTCGAGTTCGGCGGGCTGGAAGCGGGCGCGTCCAAAGCCCCCCTGGCGCTGCTGCGCCGTCAGGCCAAGGCCGCCTTTCCCCATCTCACCGCCACGGAAGAGATCGAATGGCTGGGGCACCGACCCGCCCCCAGCGACTCGCTGCCCCTCATCGGGCAGATCGGGACGAGCCGGGTCTACACTGCCTTCGGGCACCATCACATCGGGTTGACGGGCGGGCCGAAAACGGGCCGACTGATCGCCGGATTGATCACGGGGCAGACGCCAAACACGGACCTGACCCCGTATCACCCCCAACGCTTCGACGGTTGACGCCAAGCGTGGGACTGCAACAACAAGGGAGAAACCACATGACACTGACAGCAAGACTGATGGCCGGCGCGGCAATGACCGCGCTGACGCTGGGCACCGCCATGCCCGCCTTCGCGGCCGAGAAATGGGACATGCCGATGGCCTATTCGGCCTCGAACTTCCACTCCGAGAACGGTGTGCAATTCGCCGAATGCGTGGGCGAGAAGACCGGCGGCGAGATCGAGATCACCGTGCACCCGGGCGGCGCGCTCTTTGCTGGCGCGGACATCAAGCGCGCGATCCAGACCGGGCAGGTCCAGCTGGGCGAGCGTCTGCTCTCCGGCCACCAGAACGAGAACGCGGTCTTCGGCTTTGACTCCATCCCCTTCCTCGCGCCCTCTTTCGAGGCGAGCGCGCAGCTTTGGGAAGCCGCCAAGCCCAAGGTTGAATCCGTGCTGGAAGAGCAGAACCTCGTCCTGCTTTATAACGTGCCATGGCCGCCCCAAGGGCTCTACTTCAAAAAGGAAGTCGACTCGGTCGAGGACATGAAGGGCGTGAAGTTCCGCTCTTACAACAACACCACCGCGCGCCTGGCCGAACTGACCGGCATGTCGCCCGTCACCATTGAGGCCGCCGAAGTCAGCCAAGCCTTCGCCACCGGTGTCGCGGAATCGATGATTTCTTCGGGTGCCACCGGCTATGACCAGAAGGTCTGGGAAAGCCTCACGCATTTCTACGAAGTCGACGCATGGTTGCCGCGCAACTATGTGATGATCAACGCCGATGTTTGGGCCGAAGTCTCGGACGCGAACAAAGAGGCGATCACCACCTGCGCGACCGAGGCCGAAGAGCGGGGGCTGCAAGCGTCCAAGGACTACACTCAGTTCACCTATGACGGGCTGCGCGAAGGCGGCATGAACGTGGAACCGGCCAACGAAGAGCTGATGTCGGGCCTGCGTGAGGTGGGTGAGACCATGACGCAAGAATGGCTCGAAGCCGCGGGCGAAGACGGTCAGGCGATCGTCGACGACTACAAGGCGATGCAATAATCACGAAACCTGCGGCGGCCCGTCACCCGGGCCGCCGTTCTCATGCCCGGGCATGACTTGACGGAGGGAGAGCCGCATGAAGGCGCTGCGCAGACTATTGGACGGGCTTTATACTGGGGCGGGGGCGCTTGCCGCGCTCTGTCTGGTGGCCATCCTTACCTTGATCGTGGCCCAGATGGTCGCCCGTTGGACCGGCAATGTCTTTCCCGGCGCTGCCAGCTATGCGGGCTATGCCATGGCCGGGGCCAGTTTCCTCGCCTTCGCCAATGCGCTCAACCGCGGCTCGCATATCCGCGTGTCGATCCTGCTTAACGCGCTGAGCGCGGGCGGGAAGCGGCTGCTGGATATCTGGTGTTTCGCCGTGGCGGCGGCGGTCGCGTGGTATTTCACCTATTACGCCTATTGGTTCGTCTACTGGTCGTGGAAGTTCCACGAAGTCAGTCAAGACCAAGACGCCACCGCGCTGTGGATACCCCAATCGGTCATGGTGATCGGCGGCGGCATCCTTGCCATCGCGCTGACGGACAATCTTTTGCACCTCATCTTCAAGGGCGACCACCGCGTCACCCGTGACCTAGTCGATCAAAGCTTCGGGGAATGACGCCATGACCGAGATCTATGCCATCACCCTGTTTCAGATCGTCCTTTTCTTCCTCCTTGGCACCGGCGTCTGGGTCGGCCTTGCCCTGATGGGCGTGGCTTGGGTCGGGATGGAGCTTTTCACCACCCGCCCCGTGGGCGACGCCATGATCACCACGATCTGGGCCAGTTCCTCAAGCTGGACGCTGACCGCGCTGCCGCTCTTTGTCTGGATGGGCGAGATCCTCTACCGCACGCGGCTGTCGCAGGACATGTTCCGCGGGCTGTCGCCTTGGCTGGCGAAACTGCCGGGCGGGCTGGTGCATACCAATATCGTCGGCTGCACGGTCTTTGCCGCCGTCTCGGGCTCTTCCGCCGCTACGCTGACCACCGTAGGCAAGATGTCGATCCCCGAACTGCGCGCGCGCAACTATCCTGAAAAGATGATCATCGGCACGCTGGCGGGTGCGGCCACGCTGGGGCTGATGATCCCGCCGTCGCTGGCGCTGATCGTCTATGGCGTGACAGTGAACGAAAGCATCACCAAACTCTTCTTCGCGGGCGTCCTGCCCGGCCTGCTGCTGGCGCTGATGTTCATGGGCTATGTCGCCGTCACCAGCATGCTGTCGAAGGACTGGAACCCCGATGCCGAAACCGGCATGAGCTTTGGCGAAAAGCTGCGCAACTCGCGTTTCCTGCTGCCGGTCTTTGCGCTGATCACGGTCGTGATCGGATCCATGTACCTCGGCTTTGCCACGGCGACCGAGGCGGCGGCCATCGGCGTCATCGGTTCCCTCACACTGGCGCTGTTCCAAGGCTCGCTGAACTGGCACAGCTTCCGCGAGAGCCTGATGGGGGCGATGCGGACCTCTGCGATGATCGCGCTGATCCTTGCGGGCGCGGCCTTCCTGAAACTGTCGATGGGCTTCACCGGTCTGCCCGCGCGCTGGCCGACGGGATCGCGGCGATGGAGCTCTCGCGCTTCGAGCTTCTGATGGCGCTCTTGGTCTTTTATATCGTGCTGGGCATGTTCCTCGACGGCATCTCCTCGGTCGTGCTGACGATGGCGGTGGTCGAGCCAATGGTGCGCAGCGCGGGCATCGATCTGATCTGGTTCGGCATCTTCGTGGTCGTGGTCGTTGAAATGGCGCAGATCACCCCGCCGATTGGCTTTAACCTCTTCGTGCTGCAGGGCATGACCAACCACGAGATGGGCTATATCACCAAGGCCGCGCTGCCGATGTTCGCGATTATGGTCTTCATGGTCTTCGTGCTGATCTGGTTCCCCGAAGTGGCCACATGGCTGCCCGAAAACCTGCGCAGCGCACCGGTTTAGCGGTGAAGGGCCATGCGCTATATGCTGAGACTGGCCTCGCGCCATGCGCGGGCCTGCCTGATCGTCGGGCTGCTGGCGGGGCTGGCCCTGCCCGGCCTGGCGGCGGCGCTGGCCGGGTGGTTGCCGCAGATGGTGGCGGCATTGCTGACGATCACCGCGCTCAGGATCGGGCACCGCGCGGCCCTTGGTGCAGTGCGCGATCTCATCTGGGGGCTGGCCTCGGTGCTGGCCTTGCAGACGCTGCTGCCCCTGCTGCTGGGGGGCTTCGTGCTGGTCGGGCTGGGGCAGACCCCTGCGGCACTGGCCGTGACCCTCGCCGCGGCGGCTCCGGCGCTGACGGGCAGCGTGAACCTCGCCCTGTTGATGCGGCTCGACGCGGGGCGGATGATGCAGCTCATGGTGCTGGGCACCGCCGCCTTTCCGCTGACCGTCCTGCCGGTGCTGGCGGCCCTGCCGCAACTCGGCCCGGCCTCGGAAATCGCCCTCGCCGCCCTGCGGCTCTTGGCGGTGATCCTTGGCGCGACGGGGCTGGGTTTTGCCCTGCGCCATGTCTTCCTGCCCCAGCCCACCCCGCGCCAGACCGAGGCGCTGGACGGCGCATCGGTGCTCGCCTTCTCGGTCATCGTGGTGGGGTTGATGGCGGCGCTGAACCCGGCGCTGCGCAGCGATCCATGGGCCGTGGCGTGCTGGACGCTGCTGGCCTTCGCCCTAAGCTATCTGTTGCAGGCGGGCACATTGCTGCTGACCCGGCGCGGCCCGCTGCGCGCCGTGGCCGGACCACTGGCAATCGGCGCGGGCAACCGCAATATCGCGCTGTTTCTCGTGGCGCTGCCTGCGGAGGTCATCGCGCCGCTGATGATCTTTATCGGCTGCTGGCAACTGCCGATGTATCTGACCCCGGTGCTGCTGCCGCGCCTTTACGAAAGGATGCTTCGCAATGACTGACTGGCCCCGCATCCGCAGTGTCGGCCTCTCTGGCCTATTGGTCACCTTTGCCGAGAAGATGTCCGAACCCGCCAACCGCGCCGCCCTCGCCTTTCGCGCGGCGGTAGAGGAACAGGACTGGCCCGAGATGAGTGAGACGAGCACCTCGCTGGTGTCGACCTTCGTGCAATTCGAGGTCTCCCAAGAGGCCATCACCACGATGACCGACCGCCTGCGCGGACTGCTCGAAACCCGCGACTGGTTCGCCGAAGCCCTCCCCGCCGGGCGCAGCCTGTGGCATGTGCCCACGGTCTATGGCACCGATCTGGCCCCGCAGTTGGAGGAGGCCGCCGAGGCCGCGGGCCTCGACCCCGACGTGGCCATTGCGGAACTGTCGCAGGCGCGGGTCCGGGTGCTGACCATCGGCTTCGCCCCCGGCCAGCCCTACATGGGCGAACTGCCCCCGCATTGGGACATTCCGCGCCAGCAGGGGCTGACGAAATCGGTGCCGCCGGGGTCGCTCGTCGTGGCCATTCGGCAGCTCATCATCTTCACCAATGCCTCCCCCACCGGCTGGCGGCACATCGGCCAGACGGCTTTTCGCACCTTCCGCCCGGGCAGCGACATGCCCTTTCCGCTGTCGCCGGGCGATGAGCTGATCTTCCCATCCATCCCCCGGCAAGAGTTCGACCGCATCGCCGACGACCCCACCGGCGGTGCCGAGCGGGAGGCGCTGACATGAGCGGCACGCTGACCATCCTTCAAGCCGGTCCGGCCATGACCATCCAAGACCTTGGTCGCCCCGGCTATCGCGCCGTTGGCCTAACCCACGGCGGCGCGGCGGACCCGACTGCCCTGCACGAAGGCGCCGCCCTGCTGGGGCAAGATCCGAACAGCGCCACGCTTGAGATGGCGGGCAGCGGCGGCAGTTTCGAGGTCGATCAGGACACCCGCATCGCCCTGACCGGGGCGCAGATGCAGGTGAGCATCGACGGCGAAGCGATTGCATGGAACGCGAGCCACCTGCTGCCTGCCGGGGCCAAATTGACCATCGGCGGCGCACGGGACGGGGCCTATGGCTACCTCCATGTCGGCGGAGGGTTTGACGTGGCGCCGGTGATGAATGCGCGCGCCAGCCATCTGGCCGCTGGCATTGGCGCGCTGCTGCAAAGTGGTGAGACCCTGCCACTGGGGTCGATAAGGGAGGCGAGACGAACCTCACTCTCCCGCGCGACAGCCGGTTCGGGGCCGGGCGGGTGCGCATCGTCGCCTCCATGCAGACCGATGCCTTCGACGAGGCAACCCGCCAGCGGTTCACCGAAACCACCTTTCGCCGTGATCCGCGCGCCAACCGGATGGGCGCACGGATGGATCATGACGGCGAAGGTTTCGCCACCGGCGGGCAGCTCACCATCGTGTCGGAGGTCATCACCCCCGGCGACATCCAGATCACCGGCGACGGCGCGCCCTTCGTGCTGATGTGCGAATGCCAAACCACCGGCGGCTACCCCCGCATCGGCACGGTGATCCCCTGCGACCTGCCGATCGTCGCGCAGGCGCAGCCGGGTGCTGCGCTGCGGTTCGAGTTCATTGACCTCGACGAAGCGCTGGCCGCCGAGACGCGCCACCGCGCCGACCTTGCTGCCCTGCCCAAACACCGCCAGCCGCTTTTGCGCGACCCGGCGCGGATTCGCGACCTTTTGGGCTATCAACTGATCTCCGGCGTGGTTTCAGCCACTGCCGACCCCTTCGAGAAGGAGCAGACATGACAACCGTCGATCTCAACGCCGACATGGGCGAAAGCTTTGGCCCTTGGAAAATGGGCGACGACGCGGCGCTTCTGCGCGTCGTAACCTCGGCCAATATCGCCTGTGGCGGGCATGCGGGCGACGCCGATGTCATGGCGGCGACGATGCGCATGGCGCATGAAAACGGCGTCGGCATCGGCGCGCATCCGGGGTTCATGGACCTCGCCGGTTTTGGCCGCAACCGCCTCTCAGTGCCGCGTGGCACCTTGCAGAACCAGATCCGCTATCAGGTCGCCGCGAGCGTCGGCATGGCGCGCAGCGTCGGCACGCAAGTGCGGCACCTGAAACTGCACGGCGCGCTGGCGAATATGGCGTCGGAGGATGAGGAACTGGCCCGCGACCTCTATGAGGCGGCGCTCAGCGTGGCGCCGGACCTCATCGTCATGGTGCTGGCCGCCACGGCGCAGGAACGGGCGGTGCGCTCACTGGGCTGCAAATGGGCCGGGGAGATTTTCGCCGACCGCGCCTATAACGACGACGCGACGCTGGTCGACCGCAGCAAGCCCGGCGCGGTGATCCATGACGCGCAAACGGCAGCGGCGCGGATGGTTGAAATGGTCAAGGCAGGCGCGATCATCACCGAGAGCGGCAAGCACATCTCCAGTCGGATCGACACGATCTGCCTGCATGGCGATACCGCAGAGGCCGTTCAAATTGCAACCGCCGTCCGCAAGGGTTTGCAGGACGGCGGCGTAACTTTGGCAAAGTTCAGCGGCAGCGTTTAGCTGCGCACCAGCTTTTCATAGTCCAAGGCGATCTCACGCGTCAGCGCGCCGACCTCGAAATGCCAGTCGCCGATCTGCCCCACCGGGGTCACTTCGGCGGCGGTGCCAGTGAGCCAGCACTGCTCGAAACCTTCCAACTCTTCGGGCATGATATGCCGCTCGTGGACCTTGATGTTCTTCTCGCGCAGCATGTCGATCACGGTCTGCCGGGTGATGCCGTTGAGGAAGCAATCGGGCGTCGGCGTGTGCACTTCGCCATCCTTGACGAAGAAGATATTCGCACCTGTCGCCTCGGCCACATAGCCGCGGTAGTCATACATCATCGCGTCAGAGCAGCCCTTTGCCTCGGCCGCATGTTTGGACATGGTGCAGATCATATAGAGGCCCGCCGCTTTGGCATGGCTCGGGATCGTCTCGGGCGAGGGGCGCTTCCATTTGGAGATGTCGAGCTTGGCGCCCTTCATCTTGGCGTCACCGTAATAGGCACCCCATTCCCAAGCCGCGATGGCCATGCGGACCGGGTTGCGGGCCGAGGCGACACCCATGTCTTCGCCCACACCACGCCAAGCGACCGCACGCACATAGGCGTCTTGCAGACCAGAGGCGGCGAGGACTTCGGCCTTGGCGGCTTCGATCTCGTCAATGGTGTAGGGGATCTCGAAGTCGATCATCTCAGCCGAGCGCTTGAGCCGTTCGGAATGCTCGCGGCTTTTGAAGATTTTGCCGTTGTAGGCGCGCTCGCCCTCAAACACCGAAGACGCATAGTGCATCGCATGGGTCAGGATGTGGACATTGGCCTCGCGCCAATCCACCATTTCGCCATCCATCCAGATGTGCCCATCCCGGTTGTCATATCCGCCTGCCATGGTGTTTCCCCTCCAAATGACGCGCTATCTTTTCAAAAATTGCGCAACAATCGGCAGATGCAGACATTTAATTGCGCAAAACACGGGATTCGATAGCCTTTCACTATTGGAATGTCAACAACGCTGACGTAAACTGATCCCCAACAGGCCCGAGAGAGAATGAGACACACTATGGCTGACGGGCGCATGATGGCCCCTAGCAGCGGCGACAGCCTGCTGTTTTTGACGGACGAACAACTGCGGCAGGGGATCGAGGCGATGTTCTTTGCCTATCGCGGTTTCACTGCCGATCCTGACCGGATTCTGGCCGATATGGCCTATGGCCGCGCGCATCACCGCGCCATCCACTTCATCAACCGCGCCCCCGGTACGACGGTGAACAACCTGCTCAATATCCTCGGGGTCACGAAACAATCGCTCAACCGTGTCTTGCGCACGCTGATCGCCGATGGTCTGGTGCAGAGCAAGGTTGGCCGCAATGACAAGCGCGAGCGGCATCTGTTCCTGACCGACGAGGGTCGCAAGCTGGAACAGGAGCTATCAGACGCTCAGCGCGCGCGCATGCGGCTGGCCTTTCGCACCGCCGGACCCGAAGCCGTGGCCGGTTTCAGAACGGTATTGGAGGCCATGATGGACCCCGAAATGCGCCAGAGCTTTGACCGGCTGCGCGAAAGCGCCCCATGAACGATCTCGACCCGCACCTGCTGGTCGTTGACGACGATGAGCGGATCCGCAGCCTGTTGAAGAAGTTCCTGATGCGGAACGGCTTTCTGGTCAGCACGGCCCGCGATGCGGCACATGCGCGGCGGGTGCTGGCGGGGTTGGAATTCGACCTCATCGTGCTCGACGTGATGATGCCCGGCGAAGACGGCATGGCCCTGACCCGCGCTTTGCGCGAAACCCTGCAAACGCCGATCCTGCTGCTGACCGCCAAGGGCGAGACCGACAACCGCATCGAAGGGTTGGAGGCCGGGGCGGATGACTACCTGCCCAAACCCTTTGAGCCGAAAGAACTGCTGCTGCGCATTAACGCCATCCTGCGCCGAATGCCCGATACCTCTGCCGCCGACACCGCGCCAAAAGTGCTGTCGCTCGGCGTGATCCGCTATGACATGGAGCGGGGCGAGATGTGGCAGGGCGACGATCTGGTGCGCCTCACCGCGACCGAGGTGCAGCTGATGAAGATCTTCGCCGCCCAGCCCGGTGTCGCGCTGAGCCGTGCCAAATTGGTCGAGGAACTGGGCCGCGACCGGGGCAAGCGCAGGAACGCGCGGTCGATGTTCAAATCACCCGCCTGCGCCGCAAGATCGAGAGCGATCCGAAACAGCCGCAATACCTGCAAACCGTGCGCGGCGCGGGCTATATGCTGGCCCCGGACTGACCTCGCCCCGCCTGCTGAACCGGGCCGGTAAAATTCATCACGCAAGCCCGCTGGCAATGCGGGGCGCGAAGTTCTATTGTCGCGCGAAATTCCGATAACGAGGCGCGCAATGTCCGACACACCCGTAGAAGAGATGAACTTTGAGACCGCTATGGCCGAGCTTGAGAAAGTCTTGGGCCAGCTTGAAAACGGCAATGTCGCATTGGACGAAAGCATCGCGCTTTACGAACGCGGGGCCAAGCTTAAGGCGCGCTGCGAGACCAAGCTGAAAGAGGCCGAAGAAAAGGTCGCCGCGATCACGCTTGACGGCGATGGCAACCCGAATGGGCTGAAACCCGTCGAAGGGCTTTGACCGCCCGCATGCAAGAGACCACCCCCCGCCCTTTGGCAGAGGCGCTCGCCCATGCCCGCGATCTGGCGCAAGCGCAGATCGACACAGCGCTTAGCGCGCATGACGGCCCCGTTGCCGAGGCGATGCGCTATGCCTGCGGCGGCGGCAAGGGGCTGCGCGGCTTTCTGGTGATCGAATCCGCCCGGCTGCATGGGATCGCCCCCGGCATGGCCGCCCCTGCGGCGGCGGCCATCGAGGCGCTGCACGCCTATTCGCTGGTGCATGACGACCTGCCCTGCATGGACGACGACGATCTGCGCCGGGGCCAGCCCACGGTGCACCGCAAATGGGATGAGGCGACCGCCGTTCTGGCCGGTGACGCGCTGCAAACGCTGTCCTTTGAACTGCTCGGCCAAGCGCCCTGCCCGGCGGAGGCGCGTCTGACCCTGATGACCAGCCTCGCCCAAGCGGCAGGCGTCGGCGGTATGGTCGGCGGTCAAGCGCTGGACATCGCCGCCGAAACCGCCCCCGCCCCGCTGTCACTGGCCGAGATCACGGCGCTTCAGGCGGGCAAGACCGGCGCCTTGATCGAATGGTCCGCCATGGCCGGGCCACGGATGGCCGGTGCCGATGCCACCGCCCTCGGCGCTTACGCCAAACACCTCGGCCTCGCCTTTCAGATCGCCGATGACATCCTCGATGTCGAAGGCGACGCCGAAACGGTGGGCAAGGCGGTCGGCAAGGACGACGCGGCGGGCAAGGCCACTTTCGTGTCCCACCTTGGACTGGTCGGAGCCAAGACCCGCGCCGCCGAATTGGTGGACATGGCCTGCGACGCCCTATCTGAATATGGACCAGAGGCGCAGAGCTTGCGAGCCGCTGCCGCCTTCGTTATTGCCCGCGACAGCTAGCCGGGCGGCACATGCGCCAATGCGGCACCAGAGAGGCCCCGATGAGTGACAAACCCGCCACACCCCTGCTCGATCAGGTCACCCGCCCTGCGGACCTGAAACACCTGTCCGATGCCGAACTGACCCAAGTCGCCCGCGAATTGCGGGCCGAGACGATCTCGGCCGTGTCGGAAACCGGCGGGCATCTTGGCGCCGGGCTTGGCGTGGTCGAACTGACCGTCGCTTTGCACGCGGTTTTCGACACGCCGCGCGACAAGATCATCTGGGACGTCAGTCACCAATGCTACCCGCATAAGATCCTGACCGAACGCCGCGACCGGATCCGCAGCCTGCGCATGAAAGACGGGCTATCGGGATTCACCAAGCGCAGCGAATCCCCCTACGACCCCTTTGGCGCGGCGCATAGCTCGACCTCAATCTCAGCAGCGCTCGGCTTTGCCGTGGGCCGCGATCTGGGTGGCGTGATCCCCGAAGGACTGGGCGACGCGATTGCCGTGATCGGCGATGGCGCGATGAGCGCGGGCATGGCCTATGAGGCGCTCAACAACGCGGGCGATCTGAAAAAACGCCTGATCGTCATCCTTAACGACAACGAGATGTCCATCGCCCCGCCCGTCGGCGCGATGTCGAGCTACCTGAGCCGTCTATACGCCGAAGCGCCGTTTCAGGATTTCAAAGCCGCCGCCAAGGGCGCGGTGAGCCTGCTGCCCGAGCCCTTCCGCGAAGGCGCCAAACGCGCCAAGGATATGCTCAAGGGCATGGCCGTGGGCGGCACGCTGTTCGAGAACCTCGGGTTCTCCTACCTCGGCCCGATCAACGGGCATGACATGGACCAGCTGCTGCCGGTGCTGCGCACCGTCCATCAACGCGCGACTGGGCCGATCCTGATCCACATCCAGACGCAAAAGGGCAAGGGCTATGGCCCCGCCGAAGCCGCGCGGGATCGCGGCCATGCCACGGCCAAGTTCAACGTGGTGACGGGCGAGCAAAAGAAAGCCCCCTCCAACGCGCCGAGCTACACCCGCGTTTTCGCCGACAGCCTGCTGGCCGAGGCCGCCGAGGACGACAAGATCTGCGCCGTGACCGCCGCCATGCCCGATGGCACCGGCCTCGACCTTTTTGCCGAACGCTACCCCAGCCGCTGCTTCGATGTGGGCATCGCCGAGCAGCATGGCGTGACCTTCTGCGCGGGGCTCGCCGCGGCGGGGATGAAGCCCTTCTGCGCGATGTATTCCACCTTCCTGCAACGCGGCTACGACCAAGTCGTGCATGATGTGGCGATCCAGCGCCTGCCGGTGCGTTTCGCGATCGATCGCGCCGGTCTCGTGGGCGCCGACGGGCCGACCCATGCGGGCGCCTTCGATGTGGCCTTCCTCGCCAACCTGCCCGGTTTCGTGGTCATGGCCGCCGCGGACGAGGCAGAATTGCGCCATATGGTCGCCACCGCCGCCGCCCATGACGACGGCCCCATCGCCTTCCGCTATCCGCGCGGCGAAGGGCGCGGGGTCGAGATGCCAGAGCGTGGCACCCCGCTGGAAATCGGCAAGGGCCGGATGATCCAAGAGGGCAGTAAGGTCGCGCTTTTGTCCTTCGGCACGCGTTTGGAAGAGGTCGAGAAGGCCGCCGAACAGCTTCAGGCCAAGGGCATCACCCCCACCATCGCCGATGCCCGTTTCGCCAAGCCGCTGGACCGTGAGATGATCCTCAAGCTCGCCCATGACCACGAGGCGCTGATCACCATCGAAGAGGGCGCAGTCGGCGGCTTCGGCAGCCATGTGGCGCAGCTGCTGGCGGATGAGGCGGTGTTCGACAAGGGGCTCAAGTTCCGCTCCATGGTGCTGCCCGATACCTTCATCGATCAGGCCAGCCCGGCGGATATGTATGCCGTGGCGGGGATGAACGCCGAACAGATCGCGGCCAAGGTGCTCGAAGTGCTGGGGATCGGTGACTTGGACGCGCAGCGCGCCTAACTGGCGGCGGTCAGCACCAGCAGGCCGCCCGCGACCAAGGTGATCACCACACAGACATAGCCCAAAAGCACGAAAAGCCCGTCGCGGGTGAACAGCCCAAACACCAAGAGGGCAACGGTGCCCGCCCCAGCGATGACATCATCGGCAGCACCTCCATAAAGGGCCAGCCGAGCGGAATGATCGTGACCACCACCAGTGTGATGAACCGCATTGGCCCGGTGGTGAGAAACTGAAGGCGCGGCTTGCAGCGCCCGTCGACGAAAGCGCAGGGGCGGCGCAGAAAGCGCACGCAGCCGCTCAACCGATGGCCCGCCACCTCGCGCCGCAACAGAAATTGCGGCATCCATAGCCTGCGCCGCCCGGTCACCGCCTGCACGGCCAGCAGGATGATTGTCACCGCCGCAAGGGTCGAGACGCCGGGAATGCCCGACAAGGGTGAGACCAGCAGCAAGGCGACGATCAGGATCAGAGGGGTGATCGAACGGTCGCCGATCTCATGCAGCACGTCGTTGATCGACACCGCCTCCTTCTCTGCCGCGCGCTCCATGCTATCCAGCAAATGGGCCAACGTGTGTTCGTCTTGACGCATTCAGTGCCTCTGGCGGTGCCTCGAATTCAGTCTTCCGCCTCCAGCAGCGCGGCCAGACCAGAGCGGTAATCGGGATAGATCGGTTGCCAGCCCAACGCCGCCTTGGCGTGATCGTTCCGGACCTTCTTGCTCTCCGCGTAAAAGCTGCGGGCCATGGGGGTCATCTCGGCCTTGTCGAAGTCCACCGCCGGGGAAGGGGCAGGCCCAAAAGCGCGGCGGCATGGCCGATCACATCCTGCGGCGGGGCCGGATCATCGTCACAAAGGTTATAGATCGCCCCCGGCTGCGGCTTGGCCAGCGACAGGTCCAAGGCTTGGGCGATATCCTCCACATGAATACGCGAGAAGACCTGCCCCGGCTTGATGATGCGCCGCGCCGTGCCTTTGCGTACCTTGGCGAATGGCCCGCGCCCGGGGCCGTAAATGCCCGCGAGCCGGAAGATATGCAGCGGCAGGCCGGGGATCGCGCCCCATGCCGCCTCGGCCTGCACCCGCGCCGCGCCGCGCCGGGTGGAGGGGGTGAGCGGTGTCGTCTCATCCACCCAATCGCCCCCATGGTCACCGTAAACACCGGTGGTCGACAGATAGCCAACCCACCGCAAATAGGGGGCCGCTGCGGTGATTTCATCCTGCAAATCCAGCAGTACCGGATCCCCTTCCGGCCCCGGCCCGGCAGAGACCAACAGGTTGGGCACCTCTTGCAAAAGCGAAGACAAATCGCTGCCGGGCCAGAGCATCGGCTCCACCCCCGTCGCGGCAATCTCATCCAGTTTCTCGCGGCTACGGGTCGTGCCGATGATGCGCCAGCCCTGCGGGATCAACCGGGCCGCCAAGGCCCGCGCGCTATAGCCATGGCCGAGGGAAAGAAGCGTTTTATCCATACCGCCAAAGTGGCCCGCATGGGCCGCAATCACAAGCGGCAAGCGGTGGATTTACTCTTTCAGGAGGTCGATTGCCATGTAGCCGAATGCTGGCCCGGCCCACTGCCGGGATCGGCGGATTTTACCGGTTCCGGTCTCGGCCCAATAGTCATTGGTAAAGGTCGTGGCGCCATAGACGCAATGTTCACGAAGATGGCGTACTGAAAGGCGGCGGTCGACAATCTGGATCGTTTCGGGCCCCAAATGGGTCACATCACAGGCGAAGGGCACCGTCTGTGCCGTGCCATCAAGCCGCGCGAGCGTGATCAACCTTTCACCGCCGCCGCCTTGCCCGTCCAGTGCTGCAATCACCGTCTGCGCCTGCGCCGAGCGCATGTCTCCACCAAGCCCTTTCGTGCCGACCAGAACCCCCTCGCGCAGAACGATCTGAACCTGGTCTGTCGACTGCCAGACCTCAACCATACCCGGCGTCCCATCCGAGCGCCGAGCCACACGCCGCAGAAAGTCCTGCAACCCGGTGTTTTCCGGCACGACCTGCATGACGGCGCCGGGGGTCTGATCCAGCAATGCCCGGGTCACGGTAACCCGCCCCTTTGGGGGGCTTCTGGCCCTGTCCGGTCTTTGAGGATGGTGAACAACGTGCTGCCCGCGCTGAACAGCGGGCTGCGCTCCTCTTCGCGTCCGCCGCCGGCACAGGCGGTCAAGGTCAGGCTGGCGATCAGCAGAAGCCCGGTTGCAAAACGCTTCATTCCCAAACCCTCGACCATTGATCTTCCAATGCATTGCGGTGGCCGCTGCGCACCTGTTCATAAAGACGGCCCGGGACCTCAAGCCGCGCGCCGCCGTCGCGCTGGATGGGGCGGATCGTGGTAGAAACGCTGCGCTTGTCCGGTTTGCCCAAGAACCAATTTATGGGGATCGTCAGATTGATGCCTTTGTCGAAGGAACCTTCGCCAAACTCTTCGGCCGAGACATCGGTGATGGTGAAGAAGCCGCCGATCTTCCAACCATTGGTGAACTCGCGCGTCAAAGTCACGGTTGCGCCAAGATCACCTGCCAAGTACCGGCCCACGTCCAATTGACCGTGATAGCCGCCGCCAAAGGCATAATAGGCCGAGACATGGCCCGTCGCCACGCTGTAGTCCAGAAAGCCAAGAGCACCGTCATAGTCGCGCTGTTTGACATAATTCGCCTCGACCCCGAGCGCGAGGTTGCTATTGACCGGCTTCCACAGCAGTTCTGCCGAAACGCCACCGAACATCCGCTCAAGATAGCCCGTGGTTACCCGGGCATAGAGGTCGTTGCCGGGCTTCCATTGCTTGCTCACATAGGCATTGTCGATGATCGTCCTGCCTTCGCGAGCATAACGCGGGCCCTCGGTGCGGACGGTCGGAAGCCGTGAGTTGCTCGGTCTTGTCTTATCGCCGACATTGCCGAAAAGACGGTGCTTCAACCCGCCAGCGACGGTCCAACCCGGCGCGGGGCGATAGCTGGCCGTCACCTCGACGCCGCCGTCCAGCCGAACCGGCTCTTCCGGGTCGAAATAGCTGGGCGACAGATAGGGACCGATGGCCCAAGCGAAATCGGGGTAGAGATCATTATTCTTCATGGCGCGCGGCAACCGAGGCGCGGCCTCGCCAATACCTGCTACGGCCAACAGCGCATCCGCGGCTTGTGGATCAAACTCCAAAGCTTCAAGGTCAGAGCGCCGCAAAGTCACGGCGGATTGCGCCAGACCTTCTTCGACCAAGACGATACGGAAAGTCTCGACCGAGGCGGGCAAAACCCACGCCAGTGCGCGCGCGCCTCGACCGACGGCAACAGCCGGGGCCTGATATTTATCATTCCGCAGACGCAGTTCTGCGCTTGCGGCATCCAGCTTCAGCGCAACGAGGGAAAGACCGCTTGCATCCAACACCTCTTTCACCTGCGCATGTAGGTTGCGCTGCTGGCTCGTGCTAGCGGCCCATTGCGTATCCCACGTCGCCGGAGAGATGGGGCGGGCGGGGCGTACCTTTAATGGCGCGACCGGGGTAACCTTGATCGGCGTGAGCGGTCTTCGTGGGTTCAGTTGATATTGCAGGTTCACCCCGATCTCAGCGCCGTAGAGATAATAGGCGCCCAATCGCAGCCCGTCGGAATATTGGTATTCGGTGCCGAAGTTAAACTGCGATTTGCGCGTAAAGATTTCGCGCGATCCGTCTTCGGTCTCATAGGCGTCGGAACTGTATTCCGCCTTGAGGGTCCAACGGTCATTCACCGCCCACTCGACCCCGGCAAAGGGTGCGGCAGACCCGCGGAACCACTGATCAAACGAAGGTTTGCCCCCTGTACTGCCCCCGGTGAACGAGCCTCGATTGCCCCCGAAGGGCGCACCGATACTGCCGTGACTTCCCAGACGCCCCCAGCCCAGACCGCCAGTCACCTTGACGCGACCGGGCAGCAGCGTGTTGTCAAAAGTCTTGGTCGCGACGACATATTCGCCCGCGTAAATCCCTGTGCCTGCAAAATCCTGCAAGCCTACTGTGATTGCAGGCCAGAAGGCGTCTTCCTTTTTCAGTAGATAGCGCAGGTCAAAGCTTCGGTCGCGATAGGTATCGAAACTACCGGGAACGACAGCGGTCCAATCCTGAAGTCCGACATAGCGAAAGCTGGCCGATAGGCGCGGCGTAGCCTGAAAGGTCAAAGTGCTGCGCGTCATGCCGGCAAAGTTCGAGACCCCGATCGCAAGCTGCCCGTCCGGCATCGGATGGGCGGTTGGCATATCGACCAACCCCGGCGAACCGTAAAAGTTAAGCGAGGGTCGTTCGGGCGTCTCGAAAATGTCATAGGTCGGGTCAGCCAAAGCGGCAAAAGGCAGTGCCCCGCCCACCAAGAGCATTGACGCCAAAGAACCATGGCGCAGTCTACGCGTTCCAAATTTCGTCCGCTGATGCACGAAGCGCCCCTTACCTGCGATATTGTTGATTAGATTTGACACGGACGGCCCCTGCAGATCAATCTTTGTCCCCCTACCGCGTGGCCCTGTCACCCGACCGCGGCAATATCGCGACATATCGAACCGCTTTCAGGAGGACTTACGCAACGCCTCAGGCGGGGCGAACCCTTCGACCCAGCGGTAGACCACCTGACGCGCCAGCGCTTCGTCATTCGCCACCAGCGCTTCACGCAGGTCTCGCAGGGCCGAGGCGATTTCGAGTTCGTGCAGCCCGTTTTCCCGCGCGGAATAGATTTTGGGATGGGCCGTATTGATCAGCAGACCGCTCAACGTGAGCTCTTCGGTCATCTTTTCGCCGGGGCGCAGACCGGTGATCTCAATCTCGATATCGCCATCGGGGTTGTCTTCGTCCCGCACGGTGTAGCCGGCGGCCTCGATCACCTGCCGGGCCAGTTTGAGGATCGGCACGGGTTTGCCCATGTCCAGAACAAAGACCTCACCCCCTTGAGCCAGCGATCCGGCCTGTAGGACCAAGCGCACGGCCTCTTCGACCGTCATGAAGTAGCGCGCCACCCCGCGGTCCGTTACCGTCAACGGGCCACCGCGGCTGACCTGCTCTTGGAACAGTGGCACGACCGACCCGGAGGACCCCAGAACATTGCCGAAGCGAACCATGGAGAAGATGACACCGCCCGGGCCGCCATATTTGCGCGCCATATCCTGAATGACGAGTTCGGCAAGCCGCTTGGACCCGCCCATGATATTGGTCGGGCGCACGGCCTTGTCGGTGGATACGAGGATGAAACGCTCCACCCCTGCCCGGGCGGCCTGTTCGGCCAAAGCATGGGTTCCAAGGACATTGTTCACCAGCCCCGACAGCGGGTTCGCCTCGACCAAGGGCACGTGTTTATAGGCCGCGGCATGGAGGACCACATTGACCCCGTGTTGCGACAGCACTTTGCGCAGTTGCCGGGTATCCGTCACCGTCCCCAAGACCGAGACGATCTCGATATCGCTGCCCTCGGCCAACTGGCGGATCTCCATGTCGGCGTTATAGAGGGCCAGTTCGCTCAACTCGAAAAGCACCAGTTTGGTGGGCCGGCATAGCAGCACTTGGCGGCACAGTTCCAACCCGATGGAGCCGCCTGCCCCCGAGACGAAAACCACTTTGCCCGCATAGCTTTCGCCGCCTTCGTTAATCAAAGGCGCGACCTCATCCCGGTTCAAAAAGCGGCTCGGAGAGACGGGGAGAGCTTGTCGACCAAAGCCTCTTCCCCGATCAGCTGCGCGAAGGAGGGGAGGGTCTGCACCTCGAGACCCAGCTTCTCCAACCGCCGGGCGATCTGGGCCTGTTTGGGGGTGCTGAGCGACGGCACGGCCAGCAACACGCGGTCAATCTGCTTTTCGACGGCAAGTTCCGCGATGCCCCGTGGCGAATAGACCGGCAGCTTCGAGACGTTGAGCCCCTGAAGCGCGATATTGTCATCAACAAAGGCAATCGGTTCAATCGTTTCATGGCCGCGCAGGGCCGAAACCAGTTGCGTCCCCGTGGTGCCCGCACCGTAGATCAAAACACGGCACCGCGCGTCGCCCGTCCGGTAGATTTGCAAAACGATATGCAACAAGATGACCCGCGACAGCACCACCAGAGAGAAAAAGATCGCCCCGAACATCACATGCACGCCGATAGGGAAATCCAGCCCCAGAAGGGTCGCGCTCAGCAGGGATACGGCTGCAAGGGTGGTCCCCAGTATCGCGGTGCTTCCGACCGCTGCGGTTTCATAGGCATTAAGTTGCGTGGTGCAGACCCCCAAGCGGATCGAAACGATCACACCGACGATCAGGGTAAGGGGTATAATTGGAGCGTAAGTAACGAGGGTTTCGAGCAAATCTTCGGGCAGGCCGCGCACAGCCAAGGCGGCAATCGTGGAGACAACGATTAAAAGGGAGTCGAGCGTTAGCATGATCACGCGCTTTTGCCGTTTGGTCAGCGACTTGATAATGCTCAACATGCGCCGTCTCCTGTCTACGAGTATATTGGCGACCGCAGCGGCCGAAACCTATTAGTAGCTCTCTTTTGTCCATGGTGTTCTTCGGGAGCGCCAACAAGCACAAAAACAGTAAATAGCGCTTAATGTATCACCATTCGAATCTGGATTCGCTTAAATTTTCAGCAAACAATGCCATGATTTTGTCAGAAACACCAATTCTTAACCAATTTGCCCATCAACGCCCCCGCTGACAACCGCAAACTCTAACTGCGGCGAAAGAGGTTGCTAATGGTCTGAAACACGAGATCAAAGTCGTAGCAGACGCTTTGATGGCGCTGATAGATCAGATCAAGCTGCGCCTTGCGCGGGACACAGACGCGACAATAGACATGATCGGTTTCTGCCGCGGTCTCGCAGCGTGACAGCAGCCGTTCTTCATGTTTGTGAAACCGGATTGTGGCCAGACCGGTAACGCCGGGCCGGGATTTCAAAACCTTGCCGTAAACTTCGGGGAAACGCTCAACGTATTCACGCAGCGGCGGACGGGGGCCGACAAAGCTCAGATCACCGCGCAGGATGTTCCAAAGCTGGGGAAACTCATCCAAGCGCCGCGCCCTGAGCCATGCGCCCGTGGGGGTGATCCGCGCGGCCTTGTTGCCGCCCGACACGCCCTGATCCTCTTCGGCCACGGTCATCGTGCGCAGCTTCCAAAGCTTGAAACTCTCTTCCGGCGTTTTCATCCGCTCGGCCACATGGAAAAGTGGCCGTCCCTCTTTGACCAGCAGCCAGACCAGCAACCCCAGAAGGATCGGCCCCAGGATGACGACAAGCAGGCTGGCGAAGAACAGATCGAAAATGCGCTTGCGCCAAGTCATTGATGGGTCTTCATCGTTTGTTCATATCCTGCTGCCATTCTCGCACCAAACCGGCGGGCGTTTGAGTTTCTGGCGTGAAATCGACGTGGCGTTCAAGTGCCTTCGTATCCAGCCGCACCTCGGGAATGGCGGAAGCAGGGGCCGGCTTGGGCTCCCACGCCAGCCCCGCCGCATCCAACAACGCGCCCATTTCCACCGCGCCGGGTGCCGCGATGTTCAGAATGGGCGGCAGGTGTTCTACATGGCAGAGCGCGTGGAGCACCCGCGCCAAGGTCACCGGCCCGATGTAACTGCGGCTTGGCGTGCGGCCATCGGGGAAGCGATCAATCTGCATGCCCGGCCGCCAACCGCCGAGGATCGCATCCGCCCCCGCTACGTTGCCGATCCGTAGCGCGGTGACTGCGGTCTCGCCGCTCGCCTCTTGCACTGCCTTTTCCATCGCAAGCTTCTGTCGGCCGTAATCCGACAGCGGAGCGCAGGACAGATCCTCTTGCAGCGGGCCGCCCTCTGCACCGTAGACCGCCGCCGATGAGGCGACGAGAAGCCGCGGGACCCCCGCCGTCTCTGCCAGTTTCAACGCAGCTAAGGCGAGGGTCGCATTGTCTTCCAAAGCGGCATCACAAGCACCCGCGTGGGCCGGGGTCACACCTGCCAAAGAGATGATCGCCCTTGCCCCACGCGCGGCTGCGAGGGCCGCGTCGCTTGGGCTCTCTTCCGCATTCGGTAGCTTGAAATCATAAAAGCCAGGCCGCGGCTCTCTAGACTGGCTGCGCAGCGCCTGCGGCTCTGGCCAATGACGGCGCAGCATACCGCCCAATCGGCCCGTCGCACCTAGCAAAAGCACGCCGTTAAAGATCACAGAGCTGCCCGGACACGCGCTGTCTTTTGAAATCATTGACGCCATATGTTCAGCCTCTATCCTGAATGACTAGAATTTCGGATGGGGACCGGCTTTACAACATCCTTTGCAAGCCACCAATTTACACTGCATACAGGCACAAGTACCCCGGTTTACCGGTGAAACACCAGAAAGCGACTGCGCATCTTATGAAGCACCTGAGCAAACTGTTCCTCTTGGCCCTGATGGCCCTTTCTCTGGCGGCTTGCGGCAACCTCCCCCGCGGTGCGGCGATCGAGAGAGAGGTAACGAAGGAAGCAGCCGCTCCTGATGCCGATATCGCCGTCTATCCGGTTACCCGAGCCTTTCTGCCCAGTGTGGCTCAGTGGCCCAACACTGGCGAGCGGCGCCATGGCTGGATCGGTGCCAGCCGAGGATCGAACGCCCAGGTCATCCGCCCCGGTGATCGGCTGGACATTCTGGTTTGGGACAGCGGCGACAACTCGTTGCTGACATCTCCGGCTCAGCAAGTTGCCACCCTCCCCGGCATTCGCGTCTCGGAAAGCGGCACCATCTTCATGCCCTATATCGGCAAGGTCAGAGTCTCGGGCCGCACCCCGGATTCAGCGCGGCAGTTGCTCCAACGCCGGCTTGAGACAATCGTGCCTGCGGCACAGGTGCAACTGGCGATGACCGAGGGTCGCAGCAACTCTGTCGATCTGGTGAGCGGCGTGAGCAGCCCCGGCAACATCCTAATGCCGGACAACAACTTCACCGTTCTCGCCGCAATCTCGGCTGGCGGCGGCGTGCTCTCCAGTATCGAAAACCCGCAGGTCAAACTGCTGCGCGGCGCCAATATCTATACCACCTCGATCGACCGGCTTTATGAGAACCCAAGCCTCGACACCCGGCTGATCGGGGGCGACAAGCTGATCATCGAAGATGACCGCCGCTACTTCCTGTCGCTGGGTGCCGCCGGGCGGGAGGCACAGTTTCCCTTCAACCGCGACGAAGTCTCGGCGCTGGACGCATTGGCAATCATCGGCGGGGTGAACGAATCCCGCGCCGATCCCGAAGGCATCCTGATCCTGCGCGAATACCCCGCCAGCGCGGTGAGTGCGGGCGTGCGCGGCCCGCGCCGCACGCGGGTGGTGTTCACGCTGGATCTGACCACATCCGACGGGCTGTTCTCGGCGCGGAATTTCCACATTCAATCCGGCGATCTGGTGCTCGCGACGGAAAGCCCGCTGTCGGACACCCGCACCATTCTGGGCCTTGTCGGATCGGTCTTCGGGCTGGTGAATACCGCCGGAAACCTCGGCAACTGACCTAGCCGATCCGCTTGCCCTCAGGCACCAATGCGTTGATCTGCGCAAGGTGTTCGGGCAGGCAGCGGGTCAGGAAATCGTAATTCTCGACCACATGGGCCCGCGCCGCCGGGCCGAGATGGGCGTGATCCTGCGGATGGGCGAGCACCTCTACCACCTGCGCTGCCAGCGCATCGGGGTCGAAGAAATCCACCAGCAGGCCGGTTTCACCATGGGTCACGGCCTCGCGCACCGGGGCCACGTCGGAGGCGACGATCGTGGCCTGCATCGACATGGCCTCGAGCAAGGACCAAGACAGCACGAAGGGCATCGTCAGATAGATGTGACAGCGGCTGATCTGCACCAGCTTCTTGAAGTCGGGATAGGGCACTTTGCCCACGAAATGCACGCGGTCCCAATCGACCCGATCCTGCAACTCCGCCGCCATCTCTCCGCGCAGACCGCCGGGATGATCGCTCTGCTTGCCGTAGGAGACCTCATTGCCGCCGACGATCACCACCCGCGCATGGGGCCGCTCTGCCAAGATACGCGGCAGGGCGCGCATCATCGTGTGAAAGCCGCGGGTCTTTTCCAGATTGCGCGCGACATAGGTGATGATCTCATCCTCGCGCGTCACGGGCCGCGCCAAACGCCCCAGACGCAGACTGACATCCGGATCGGGCAAGAGCTGATCGGTGCGGATGCCGTCGTGACAGACATAGAGCTTGCGGTGAAAGCTCTCGGGAAAACGGTCGCGCTGCCAATAGGTCGGGCAATGGCCCAGATCGACGGTTTCGATATTGGCCAGCGGTACGATGTTGCGGGCATGGTTGAGGTAGGGCGCATGGGCCGAGATTTTCTCGGCAGGGTCAAAGCCCACCATGCCGCCGGTCATGTTATAGTAATACTCGAAATAACCGATGATCGGCACATCCGGCCAAAGCTGTTTGAAGAAACTTAACTCCCCCCAACCGACGTGGCCGATGATGATGTCGGGGCGAAACTCCTCTCGCGTTTCGATCTGCTGGGCGGCGTTGACGGCGCCGAACCCATTGCCTGAGGCTTCCTCCCAAATGCGCGAGAGACCATAGGCCTTCTCGTCGGGGCGGTGATGGGGGCGGTAGACACGGGTTTCGACCCCCGGCAACTGCGGCGCATTCTGACGTTGGGTCAGAAAATAAATGCGATGCCCGCCCGCCTGCGCCAGCCATTGTATCAATTCCCGGTATTGGCCGGGCATGTTCTGGTGCACAAAGAGAAAATTCATATAATCGTTCCGTAAATGCCTTGCGCGCCAGTTAGCCGCAAGCGGCGCGCTCTGGCAACATCGCGCGCCCTTTCCGATGGCGTGATCGCTTGAACCTCCCCCGGCCCTATGTCACCTTTGGACATGACAGATAAAACGTTCCCCTCTTGGCCCGATGTGGCCGCGCAATTGGTCGAGGTCGCCGCCGGACGGCGCGCGGCCGATACGATCATCACCGGCGGCACATGGGTCAATGTGCACACCCGCGAATGCCTGCCCGACCATGACATCGCCATCGCCGCCGGGCGCATCGCCTTTGTCGGCCCCGACGCGAGCCATTGCCGCGGCGATGATACCCTTATCATCGCCGCCAAGGGCCGCTATATGGCGCCCGGCCTTTGCGACGGGCATATGCATATCGAGAGCACCATGCTCACCCCCGCCGAGTTCGCCCGCGCCGTGATCCCGCATGGCACCACCTCGGCCTTCACCGACCCGCATGAGATCGCCAATGTGCTGGGCCTCGACGGCGTGCGCATGATGCACGACGAAGCGCTAATGCAGCCCATTAACATCTTCACGCAGATGCCCTCCTGCGCGCCCTCGGCGCCGGGGCTGGAGACGACCGGCTTCGAGATTACTGCCGAGGACGTGGCCGAGGCGATGACATGGCCCGGTATCGTCGGTCTGGGCGAGATGATGAACTTCCCGGGCGTCAGCAACGCAGATCCGCAGATGCTGGCCGAGATCGCGGCCACGCAACGCGCGAACAAGACGGTGGGCGGGCATTACGCCTCGCCCGACCTTGGCCCCGCCTTCGCCGCCTATGTGGCCGGTGGCCCGGCGGACGATCACGAGGGCACCTGCGAGGCTGACGCCGTGGCGCGGATGCGGCAGGGCATGCGCTCAATGATCCGGCTCGGCTCCGCGTGGTACGACGTGAAGACCCAGATTACCGCGATTACCGAGAAAGGGCTCGATCCGCGCAACATGATCCTGTGCACCGATGACAGCCACTCGGGCACCATCACCAACGAGGGCCACATGAACCGCGTGCTGCGCCATGCCATCGACTGCGGCTGCGACCCGCTGGTGGCGCTGCAGATGGCGACGCTCAACACCGCCACGCATTTCGGGCTGGAGCGCGAGATCGGCTCGCTCACCCCGGGCCGCCGGGCCGACGTGATCCTGACCTCGGACCTTGTCTCCTTCCCGGTGGAGATGGTGATCGCCCGCGGCGAGGTCGTGGCCGAAAGCGGCAAATGCCTTGTCGACTGCCCGCATTACGACTGGCCCAGCAGCGCGCGCAACACCGTGAACATGGCGCGCGACCTTGCGGCGGCGGACTTCGACATCCCCGCCCCGAGGGCGCCAATGCCGTCACCGCCAATGTCATCGGCGTGGTCGAGAACCAAGCCCCGACCCGGGCGCTGAAGTTCGAACTGCCGGTGACCGAAGGCCGCGTGCAGGGCACCGGCGAGGTCTGCCAGATCGCGCTGGTCGAGCGCCACCGCGCCACCGGCACGGTGACCAATGCCTTCGTCTCGGGCTTTGGCTACGAGGGGCGCATGGCCATGGCCTCGACCGTGGCGCATGACAGCCACCACATGATCGTCGTGGGCACCGATGCCGAGGAGATGGCCCGCGCCGCCAACCGCCTGCGCGAAGTGGGTGGTGGCATCACCATCTTCCGCGAGGGCGAGGAACTGGCGCTGGTGGCCCTGCCGATCGCCGGGCTGATGTCCGACCGCCCCGCCGCTGAGGTCGCCGCCGATGCCGAAGCCCTCGTTCAGGCGATGATCGACTGTGGCTGCAAGCTGAACAACGCCTATATGCAGCATTCGCTCTTGGCCCTTGTGGTGATCCCCGAACTGCGGATCTCGGACCTTGGGCTGGTCGATGTGCAGAAATTTGAAATCATACCTTTGTTAGAGCCGCAAACATGACAACGATCCTGACCCCGGACACCCCGAACCCGGAAAGCTTCCGCGATGCGACCGCTGCCGTGGACCGTCTGACCGAACTCTATCAGCAGGCCACCACCTTCCTGCGGGAGTCTTTTGCCAAGGCGATGGAGAGCTCGGCCCCCGATGCCCGCGTCCGCGCCTTTTACCCTGAGCTGCGGTTTCGCACCTCCTCCTATGCGCATGTGGATACGCGGCTGTCTTTCGGGCATGTCTCCTCTCCCGGCACCTTTGCGGCGACGATCACCCGGCCCGATCTGTTTCGGAACTACCTGATCCAGCAAATTGGCCTGTTGATCGAAAACCACGACCAGCCGGTGATCGTCGGCCCTTCGACCACGCCGATCCCGGTGCATTTCGCCATGTCCGGCGACAACGCGCTGAACGTGCCGCAAGAGGGGCGGCGGACTTCACCCTGCGCGATGTCTTTGACGTGCCAGATTTGTCGACCACCAATGACGATATCGTCAACGGCACCTATGTGCCCGAGGATGACGTGCGACCGCTTGCCCCCTTCACTGCGCAGCGGGTCGATTACTCCCTCGCGCGGCTGGCGCATTACACGGCCACGGATCCTGAGCATTTCCAGACCCATGTGCTGTTCACCAACTACCAGTTCTATGTGACGGAGTTCGAGCAATACGCCCGCGAGATGCTGCGCGACCCGGAAAGCGGCTATACCGCCTTCGTCTCGACCGGCAATGCCGAGATCACCGACCCCGATGCGCCCTTGGCCGAAACGCTGAAGACGCCGCAGATGCCGACCTATCACCTCAAGCGGGCGGATGGGTCGGGCATCACGCTGGTCAACATCGGCGTCGGACCGTCCAACGCCAAGACGGCGACGGACCACATCGCCGTGCTGCGCCCCCATGCATGGCTGATGGTCGGCCACTGCGCCGGTCTGCGCAACACGCAGGCTTTGGGTGATTTCGTGCTGGCGCATGGTTACCTGCGCGAGGATCACGTTCTGGACGACGACCTGCCGGTCTGGGTGCCGATCCCGGCGCTGGCCGAGATCCAGATCGCGCTGGAGCAATCGGTGGCGCAGGTCACCCAGCTTGAGGGCTATGAGCTGAAACGCATCATGCGCACCGGCACCGTCGCCACCATCGACAACCGCAATTGGGAGCTGCGCGACCAATCCGGCCCGGTGCAACGGCTGAGCCAGTCCCGCGCCGTGGCGCTGGATATGGAAAGCGCCACCATCGCCGCCAATGGCTATCGCTTCCGGGTGCCCTATGGCACGCTGCTATGCGTGTCGGACAAACCGCTGCATGGGGAGTTGAAACTGCCCGGCATGGCCTCGGACTTCTACAAAACTCAAGTCGCCCGCCATCTGATGATTGGCATCCGCGCCATGGAGTTGCTGCGCCGCATGCCGCTGGAGCGGATCCACAGCCGGAAACTTCGGTCCTTCGACGAAACGGCGTTCCTATAGGGCTGGAAACAGCGGAAAATCGCATGTTTTCGCGTTTATAGCGCCACAATTCGTTGTGTTATCCCACAACATACCGTTACATTCCGGCCATGAGGCCCTAAAAAGCGGGCAGTCTAAGGAGAATAAAATGGCAAAACCGATGACCAAGACCCAGCTCGTTGCTGCTCTGGCAGAAGAGATGGACACCGACAAGAAATCCGCAGGCGCAGCGCTCGACGCCGTTTGCAACCTGATCACCCGTGAAGTGTCCGCCGGCGGTGCCGTGACCCTGCCGGGCGTTGGCAAAATCTATTGCCGTGAGCGCCCCGAGCGGATGGTCCGCAACCCCGCCACTGGTGAACAGTTCAAGAAAGACGCCGACAAAGTGGTCAAGATGACCATCGCGAAGGCGCTGAAGGACAGCGTGAACGAGTAAGCCTTGGGCTGAGCGTTTACGAAAGGGTCGTCTTCGGGCGGCCCTTTTTTGTGAGAATACTGAGCGCCGTCGCCCGCCCGCATCTTTGCGATCTCGCACCTCTTCCGTATAAAGATACCACAAGACAGGGTCATCGCCTGCCCGCGGGTCGGCGATCCAACGCTAGCTTCGTGCCACTTTATGGCTCAGCCATGATGTGCGGTCGCGAGGTTCTACCCAGCCTCGCCATATCGCCTACCCGGGGGCGGGCAGGCGATGGCCCGGCGCCTACGGCTTGTCTCCGGGCCGGGTGGTATACATTAAAGCCGGACATTCCTACCCCTCCTCCACAACATCCCACCAAACCCACCTTGCCCTCCCCTACAAACCCGCCATTCCTTAGCAAGTTCAGCACAGGGGCATTTCATGGACATCCGCGCAATTCTCATGGGGCTGGCCTTTGCCGTGATGTGGTCCTCGGCCTTCACCTCTGCCCGCATCATCGTGATGGACGCCTCTCCCCTGCTGGCCCTCTCCCTGCGCTACCTGATCTCGGGCCTGATCGGCGTCGGCATTGCGCTGGCCTTGGGGCAAAGCTGGCGGCTCACCCCCGCGCAATGGCGGGCGACGATCATCTTCGGCGTGCTGCAAAACGCGGTCTACCTCGGCCTGAACTTCATCGCCATGCAGACCATCGAGGCATCCCTCGCCGCGATCATCGCCTCGACCATGCCGCTGCTCGTCGGCTTCGCCGCTTGGGCCTTCTTGGGTGAAAAACTGCGCCCTCTGGGCATCGCCGGGCTGTTTGCCGGTGTCATCGGCGTCGCCATCATCATGGGCGCGCGCCTTGGCGGGCAAGTGGACCTCTATGGCCTCATCCTCTGCGCCGTCGGCGTGGTTGCCCTCACTGCTGCCACCCTGCTGGTGCGCGGCGCGACCTCGGGCGGAAACTTCTTGATGGTTGTGGGCCTGCAAATGCTTGTCGGCTGCGTCGCCCTCTCCATCGCCACCGCGCTGTTCGAAACGCCCCGGATCGACCCCAGCCTGCGCCTGACGCTCGCCTTCGCCTATACCTGCCTCGTGCCCGGCCTTGCCGCCACCGTGGTCTGGTTCTGGCTGGTCAACCGCATCGGCGCCACAAGGGCGGCGACCTTTCACTTCCTCAACCCCTTCTTTGGCGTGGCCATCGCAGCGCTGCTGCTGGGCGAAACGCTGGGGCCGCGCGACATCCTTGGCGTCGCGATCATCGCGGGCGGCATCCTCGCCGTCCAAGTCTCGCGCCAGCGCAGGGCGTAACGCCAGTGTGAGGCGCACCCCCTTTGAATTTCACCGCCACACCCCATCTAATAGGCCAAGCCCATGAACGGAGGACGCCATGCCCCAATACGAGAAAACCAATGCCGCGATTGACGCGCTGAGCCCCGAAGAATTCCACGTCACCCAACGCAGCGGCACCGAACGCCCCGGCACCGGCAAGTACCTCGACAACAAGGAACCGGGCATCTACGTCGACATCGTTTCGGGCGAGCCGCTCTTTGCCTCCTCGGACAAATACGAAAGCGGCTGCGGCTGGCCGAGCTTCACCAAACCGATCGAGCCTGCCTACGTTGAAGAGTTGGAAGACGCCTCGCTCGGCATGGTCCGCACGGAAGTGCGCAGCAAACACGGCGACAGCCACCTTGGCCATGTCTTCCCCGATGGCCCGCCCGACCGGGGCGGGCTGCGCTATTGCATCAATTCCGCCTCCCTGCGCTTCATCCACCGTGACGACATGGAAGCCGAAGGCTATGGCGAATATCTCAACCAAGTGGAGAATGTGACATGACAACCGAACGCGCAGTATTGGCCGGGGCTGTTTCTGGGGCATGCAGGACCTGATCCGCCGCCGCCCCGGCGTGGTCTCGACCCGCGTCGGCTATACCGGCGGCGACGTGTCCAATGCGACCTACCGCAACCACGGCACCCATGCCGAAGGGATCGAGATCATGTTCGACCCCGCGAAGACCTCTTACCGCGAGCTGCTGGAATTCTTCTTTCAGATCCACGACCCGACCACGGTGAACCGTCAGGGTAACGACATCGGGATGAGCTACCGTTCGGCGATCTACTATGTGAACGACGAACAGAAAGCCGTCGCCGAAGACACCATCGCCGATGTCGAGGCCTCCGGCCTCTGGCCCGGCAAAGTGGTGACCGAGGTCGAGCCCGTGGGTGATTTTTGGGAGGCCGAGCCCGAGCATCAGGATTATCTTGAGCGGCTGCCCAACGGCTATACCTGCCACTTCCCGCGCGCCGATTGGGTGCTGCCCAAACGCGACGCCGCAGAATGAACCGCAGCCCCCGGCCCCGCGCCGGGGGTTAGCCCACCGCCACCCGAGGGCGGCCCGAAGCTTCGACGGTCAGCGCGGCCTCCACGAAAACCTCCCGCCCCTCGACATCCGCCAGCCGGATATCCCGCGTGACATGGCATTCGATTTCCGCCGCCCCGGCTGCCCGCGCGCGGGCGCGGGCGGCTTCGGTCAAAGCCCGCTCCGCTTGGGTCAAAGCGCGTTCAGCGGTCGGGAAATCCTGCGGGCCATTGGCGAGGTGGAGGCGAAACACCCCCTCTTGCGGTACGGTGATGGTCGCGCTTTCGCGCATGATGACCCGGCCCACCACCGCGCCGATGGCATTGGCGACATGGGCGTATTTGGGCAAGATCATCTCACTGCCCAGCCTTTTGCCCACTGGCGGGTAGTAGGTCGCCGCCGAGGCGCCCAGTCCCACAACTGGCAAATTCAGCCCCGCATCAATCCGCAGCACGCCACGATGGCCCGACAGGCCACGCTGCATCAATACATGACGCGCCAGAACCTCTGGCGGCAGGTCGAAACCGGGGGTTTCCTCGGCGAATGCAGTTTCTAACAAAGCCAAAGTCGTCTGTTCGGTCAAACGGTCGAGGATAATCTGGGCGAGGTCATCAGGATCGGGGCAGAACCGCAGCCCCGAACCGCCGCGCTTGCGCCCGAACAGGGTCAGCGCCTTGCGCGCGGCATCGGCATCCCATGCCCAAAGATGCCCTGCCACATGGCTCGCATCGGTGGGCGTCACCCCCGCCAGTTGCACCAGCCCGCGTGCCACCAACCGCGCCAAAGCGCTTTGGTCGACCCGATTGCGCAGCACATCCCCCAAGGGCCAGACATCGCCACCGATCCGCTCCAACAGCGCCATGTCGCGCGGGGCCAGACCTTCGGCCCCCTGCCCCTCTACGGCACGGACAAAGCGGCCATCATGCTCTGCCACCACGCTGCGGCGCAGCTGCGCATCCAAGGCGCTATGCACCACCTCCGGCGCGTCGACCGCGATGAGAGAGATCGGCAGCAGGCGCTTCGGCCCAAGAGTCACGCCTGCGGTTAGACCCTGAGACGTGAAATGCACCTCGCTGTCGCCGCCCAGCCCATGGGTGCGCATCGCGACCGCCTCGACCATGGTTCGATAGGGACCGACCTGCGCGCCTGCCGGGTCAATCGCCGGGCGACCGTCGCGCAATAGGGCCACATCGGTCGTCGTGCCACCGATATCCGACACCAGCGCCGTCTCTGCCCCAGTCAACCAGCACGCGCCCACCAGTGATGCGGCAGGGCCGCTGAGGATGGTCTCGATGGGCCGTTCGCGGGCCTGTGCGCTCGACATCAGGGCGCCATCGCCGCGCACCACCATCAAAGGCGCGTGGATGCCTAGACGGCGCAGCTCATCCTCTGCTCGTCCAATCAGCCGGTCGATCATGCCGATCAGTCGCGCGTTCAACAGCGCCGTAAGCGCCCGTTTCGGCCCGTTCAGCTTGGCTGAGAGACTGTGAGAGGCCGAGACCGGACGCTCCGTGACCTCTGCCACCAGTTCTGCGACCCGCTGCTCATGCGCGGGGTTGCGCGTGGCAAATTGGCTGGCCACGGCAAAGCCGCTGACCTCTGCCCGATGTGTCTCTAAAAAGGCGATCAGGGCCGGTTCGTCCAGCGGCGCCGCCTCTGCCCCCGCGTGATCATGCCCGCCGGAGAGCAGCAGACAAGGGTCGCCCCGCAACGCCTCCGACAGCCCATGCGCTTCAAGATCCGCCGCCCGAAACCCGACATAGATCAAGGCGACGCGCCCACCCTGCTCTTCGACCAGCGCATTGGTCGCCAGCGTGGTCGAGAGGGCGGCCATGGCGATATCTTCCGCCGCCACGCCGGATTGGGCCAAAACCGCGCTGACCGCCTTGCCAACGCCGACGGCCAGATCGGCGCGGGTGGTCAGCGCCTTGGCGGTGGCGATCACCTCGGTCTCATCGCGGATCAGCACCGCATCCGTATAGGTGCCGCCCGTGTCGACGCCCAGTAACACCGCCATGGGCGTGCCTCCTATGCCAAACGCGCCGCCGCCCAACGCGCGGCATCGGCCACGGTGGGGTCAGCGTCTTCGGTCAGTGATTGCGCCACGGGGCGCAGCCGCGCCAGCCCGGAGTTGCCGATGGCATAGAGCACGTTGCGCACGAAACGATCCCGCCCGATCCGTTTGATCGGAGAGCCGGAATAGCGCGCGCGGAAAGCGGTATCGTCAAGGCCCGCAAGCTCGGCCAGATCGGCGGGCTGCACCGCCGGACCGTGATAGCGCATATCGCTGGCCGCCACGGCGAATTTGTTCCACGGGCAAGCGGCAAGGCAATCGTCGCAGCCATAGATCCGGTTGCCCATCTTCTCACGCAGGTCCAGATCGACCGGCCCTTTATGTTCGATCGTCAGATAGGAAATGCAGCGCCGTGCGTCGAGTTGATAGGGCGCGGGGAAAGCATCCGTGGGACAAGCCTCAAGACAGGCCCGGCAAGAGCCGCAGTGGTCCACCTCCCGGGCGTCGGGCGGCAGGTCGAGCGTGGTGAAAACAGAGCCTAAAAAGGCCCAGTTTCCGAACTTCCGGCTAAGCAGGTTGGTGTGTTTGCCCTGCCAACCGAGCCCCGCGGCCTGCGCGAGCGCCTTTTCCGGCACCGGAGCGGTATCGACGAAAACTTTCACCTCCGGGTCCAACGCGCGGGCCTCTTCCATCAGCCACCGCGCCAGCCGCTTCAGCCGTTTCTTGACGATATCGTGGTAATCGCGCCCCTGTGCGTAGACCGAAATCCCGCCCTTGCCGGGATGCTCCAACACCGCGCGGGGTCATGTTCGGGGGTGTAGCTTTCGGCCAGCATGATGACGGACCGCGCCTCGGGCCAGAGGGCGGCAGGGTTGCCGCGCCACTGCATCCGCTCTTCCATCCAGCCCATCTGCCCGTGAAACCCGGCCTCGACAAAGCGGGCGAGCCGTTCGGGCACTTCGGGCACGTCTTGCGGGCGGCAAATGCGGCAGGCGACAAAGCCTTCCTCAAGCGCCCGGGCCACCACCCGCGCCTTCAGAGCCTCCGGCCCGATCTCGGCGCAGGGGGCGGCAGGCATCAGAAGTCGAGGTTGTTGTAATGAAGCGGAGGCGGGAAGCCCGGCAGTTGATCGGCGAGGATCGAGCGGAAAGCCGGGCGCGACTTGATCTTGGCGTACCAATCCTTGACCACGTCAGAGCGGTTCCAATCCACGTCCGAGATATAGTCGAGCGACGACAGATGCGCCGCGGCGGCGAAATCGGCCAGCGTCATCACATCGCCCGCCAGCCAGCGGCGGTGATCCAGCAGCCACGCCATGTAATCGAGGTGATATTTGATCGCCTTGGCCCCGGCCTTGACGTTCTTGCTGTCCGGGTAGCCCTGTTTGGTGACCTTCTTGTTGACCCGCTCGTAAAGCAGTTTCGAGGTCACCTCGTCGTGGAACTTGTCGTCGAACCAACTGACCAAACGCCGCACTTCCAAGCGCTGCACCGGGTCACTGGGCAGCAAGGACGCCTCGGGGCGGGTCTCTTCGATATATTCACAGATCGCGGCGCTTTCCGCCATCATGATCCCGTCGAGCCGCAGCACCGGCACCTTCCCCGCCGGGTTGCGGCGCAGAAAATCGGGGTCTTGTTCCCAATAGCGCTCCTCGACCAGTTCCACCTCGATCTTCTTCTCCCCAAGGCTGAGCCGCACCTTGCGACAGAAGGGGGACAAGGGAACGTGAAACAAGCGAGCCGTCATATAAAGTCCGTGTGGTTAAAGGGATTGCACTCTTCCATGCCTGCTGGCGCAGGGATTTTCAACTCTCGAAACAGGCGGCGCGACCGTCCGCGCGGATGGTCGCCGCCCCGTCCATGATCTGCGCCGTGCGCTTGCGGGTAAAGTCACCGGGGCGCGAGGCGGAACGCTCTTTCGGGTCGGGTAGGATCGCGGCAAGGCGGGCGGCTTGCGTTGCACTCAGGTCTGCCGCCGCGACGCCAAAGTAATGCGGCGCCGCCGCCCCAACGCCAAAGACACCTTCGTCGAACTCGGCCACATTCAGATAGACCTCGATAATCCGCCGCTTGGGCCAGAGGGTTTCGACCAGCGGGGTCATCCCGGCTTCAAGCGCTTTGCGCAGCCACGACCGGCCATGCCAGAGGTAGACGTTCTTGACCGTCTGCTGGCTGATCGTCGACGCCCCGCGGGCCGAGCCGTTTTCAATCGCGGTCCGGATCGCC
Organism: Sulfitobacter faviae; assembly: GCF_029870955.1. Lineage (NCBI taxonomy): Bacteria > Pseudomonadati > Pseudomonadota > Alphaproteobacteria > Rhodobacterales > Roseobacteraceae > Sulfitobacter > Sulfitobacter faviae. Next base: position 1,345,270 of record NZ_PGFQ01000001.1, read on the forward strand.
TGCATGTCAAAGCCCCAATGATTGCAGAAATTCGCATCCTCTGCCGCCACGGCGGCGCGGGCCATCACGGGGGCGATCTGTTCCAGCGGCACCCAGTCCCGCTGCACCCCGCCCAAACGGCGCGATTCCGAGAACATGTAGAAACCCGTGGGCGGATTGACGAAGCGGAACAGCAGCACCAACAGCACCGCCAAGAGAAAGGCCAGCGCCAAGGCGCGCAAGGCCCAACGGCGCGCGCGCTTCTTGAGCGGGAGGCTGCTCTTGCTCGATTTCTTACCCTTGGGGGCGGTCTTTTTCCGTGTCGCCATGGATCAGCTATAGGCCGTCTGCGGGATTTTGTGAACGGCTCTCACGCGCGGTGATCTCTTGCGCGAGGTATGCCCCGATCCGGGCAGAGCCTCGGGCCGAGGGGTGCACATTGTCGGCAGCGAAGAGCCCGCGATCCCCCCGGTCGATCACATCTTCGGAATCGACGAAATGGATCCCGGAGCGGCGCGCGGCGAAGCGGGCGATGCGGGATTCGATTTCGACCAGATCATCGCGGCAGCCCGCGAAGGCACCCGAACCAGAACCTGCGTAATAGCCCATCCACATGATTTGCGCGCCGGTCTGGGCGCGGAGGCGTTGCAGGAAGGCAGGGATGCTGCCGCTTTGACCATCCGGCGCGATCAGCGCATCGACAGCGGCGCCGCAGGCGCCACAGCCGCAATCGGCGTTTAGGTCATTCGCGCCGCCATTGACCACCACCCAGTTCCAAAGCCCGCCGGGAAACTGTTGCTGGATGTCAAAGCCGACGGCAGAGGCCACGGTCGAGGCATTGTCGAACTGAGCGCCCGGAACGGCGCGGCTGGTGACGTTGCGGCCGGTTTGGTTTGCAATGACATCGGGGATGGCCCGGCCCCCGTTCCACGCCATGATGGAATCGCCCAAGACGAGGATGTCACCCCCGCCGCGCGGGGCGGTGTCGGTGCAAGCGGCAAGGCCGGTGACTAGGGCGAGGGCGACTAGGATTTTATGCATGGAGTCCTCCGATGCGGAGGAAGTAGCGCATCCCGTCCCGTCTACCACCCCGGCCCGGAAGCAAGCCGCATGCGCCGGGCCATCGCCTGCCCGCCAGGACGGGTAGGCGATGGCCCTCCCCGCGCGACCGAAGCCGCGCGGGGCAAAGGTTACTCCGCCGGAACCGCGGTTTCTTCCACGCTGAGCGGCGCAGGCAGATGCACCAACATCTCCTTCGGGCAAACCTGCAAGAAGTTGTGCTTCTCGGTCTCCCAATGCTGAAGGATATCGGCGGCCTTGCGGCTCTTGGTCTCGGCGACATGGCGCTCCAGCAAACCGTGCAACTGATCGAGCCAGTGCTCCACGGTGACCGGGCATGTCACGATGGTCTCGGCGTTCATCAACTTATGGGCCAAGCCTTCGGGATCATAGAGATAGGCCATCCCCCGGTCATCCCGGCAGCGAAGTTCGCGCCGATTTCACCAAGGATCACCGCCACACCGCCGGTCATATATTCGCACCCGTTGCTGCCGCAGCCTTCGATCACCACATGCGCGCCCGAGTTGCGAACGGCGAAACGTTCGCCCGCCCGGCCCGCAGCAAAGAGGTATCCCGCCGTCGCACCATAGAGCACCGTGTTGCCGATGATCGTGTTCTCCGACGCCACCACGGGGCTCGCCATCGAAGGCCGCACCACGATCGTGCCGCCCGACAGCCCCTTGCCGACATAGTCGTTGGCATCGCCCGAGACTTCGAGCTTGAGCCCCGGCGCCGCGAAGGCCCCCAGCGACTGCCCAGCCGAGCCGGTCAGCTTCACCGTCAGGTGATCCGGTTGCAGCGAATTGCGCATCCCGAAGCGTTTGACGATATGGCTCGACACCCGCGTGCCGACGGTCCGGTGCGTGTTTTGGACGGCATAGGACAGTTGCATCTTCTCACCGTCCTCAAGGAAGCGCGCGGCATCGCGGACGATCTGCGCGTCCAGCGTGTCGAGCACGACCTGACGCGGCTTGTCGCGGTCATAGACGTTCTCATTCGCGCCATCGACGGTGATCAACAGCGGGTTAAGGTCCAGATCATCAAGGTGCGCCGAGCCTCGGCTGACCTGCGTCAGCAGGTCCGCACGGCCGATGACCTCATCAAGGCTGCGCGCCCCGATGGAGGCGAGGATCTCCCGCACCTCCTGCGCGTAGAAGGTGATGAGGTTCACGACCTTATCCGCATTGCCGGTGAACTTGCCGCGCAGGGCTTCGTCCTGCGTGCAGACGCCCACGGGGCAGGTGTTGGACTGGCACTGGCGCACCATGATGCAGCCCATGGCGATGAGTGCGGCGGTGCCGATGCCATATTCCTCGGCCCCCATCATCGCCGCCATGACGATGTCGCGCCCGGTGCGCAGCCCGCCATCAGTGCGCAGGGTCACCCGGTCGCGCAGGTTGTTCATCGACAGCACCTGATGCGCCTCGGTGAGGCCCATCTCCCACGGCAGACCCGCGTATTTGATCGAGGTCGCAGGCGATGCCCCGGTGCCCCCGTTGTGGCCCGAGATCAGGATGATGTCGGCCTTGGCCTTGGCCACGCCGGCAGCAATTGTACCAACACCACTCGAAGCGACGAGCTTAACGGTTACCTTGCAGCGCGGGTTGATCTGTTTGAGGTCGTAGATCAGCTGCGCGAGGTCTTCGATCGAGTAGATGTCATGGTGGGGCGGGGGCGAGATCAGGGTCACGCCCTTGGTCGAATGGCGCAGCCGCGCGATCAGGTCGGTGACCTTCATGCCCGGCAATTGGCCACCCTCACCGGGTTTGGCGCCCTGCGCGACCTTGATCTCCAACTCTTCGCACTGGTTCAGATACTCCGCCGTCACACCGAAACGGCCCGAGGCGACCTGTTTGATCTTGGCCGAGGGGTTGTCGCCATTGGCCTCAGGCACGAAATGCGCCGGATCTTCGCCGCCCTCGCCGCTGTCAGACTTGGCGCCGATGCGGTTCATCGCCACGTTCAGGGTCTTATGCGCCTCAGGCGAGAGCGCCCCCAGCGACATGCCCGGCGTTACGAAACGCTTGCGGATTGAGGTGATGCTCTCCACCTCCTCCAACGGCACCGGGTTGCCGCGCGGCTTGATGTCCAAAAGGTCGCGCAGATGGATCGGCGGATTGCTCTGCATCTTTTTCGAATACTGCTGCCACATCTGGTAGGACGCTTTGTTGCAGGCCATTTGCAGCATATGCATGCTGCTCGCCTCCCAAGCGTGTTTCTCACCCGAGCGGCGCAGCTTGTAGAAGCCACCGATGGGCATCACGACACCGTCGCCCTGCCAGCCTTTGGCGTGAACCTCTTCGGCCTTGCGCTGGATGCCGACGACACCGATGCCGGAGATGCGGCTGGTCATGCCGGGGAAATATTCGGCACACATGGCGCGGGACAGGCCCACCGCCTCGAAGTTCAGACCGCCGCGATAGGAGGAGATCACGGAAATCCCCATCTTCGCCATGATCTTGAGCAGACCTTGGTCAATCGCCTCACGGTATTTCTGCACCGCCTGCGTCAGGGTCATGTCCAGCAGCCCGCGCTCAATCCGGTCGGCGAGGGAATCCTCGGCCAGATAGGCGTTCACCACGGTCGCACCGCAGCCGACCAGCACGGCGAAGTAATGCGGATCGACACATTCTGCCGAGCGCACGTTAAGCGAGGTGAAGGTCCGCAGCCCCTTGCGCACGAGGTGGCTGTGCACCGCGCTGGTGGCAAGGATCATCGGCATCGCCACGCGGTCAGCACCGCTGTGCTGATCGGTCAGCACCAGATGCCCCGCGCCCGAGCGTACGGCGTCTTCCGCCTCGGCCCGGATGCGGGCAAGACCGGCGCTCAGATTGCCGTTGCCGGGCTCGAAGGTGCAGTCGATGGTGACGGTATGCACCTTGAACTGGGCCATCAGCTCATCGAACTGCGCGTTGCCCACAAAGGGGCTGTCGAGCACGATGATCTCGGTCTGGGAGCTGTCTTCGTCGAGCACGTTCTTGAGGTTGCCGAACCGTGTCTTGAGGCTCATCACCCGGAATTCACGCAAGGAGTCGATTGGCGGGTTGGTGACTTGGCTAAAGTTCTGGCGGAAGAAATGGCTCAGCGGGCGGTACTGGCCGCTAAGCACCGCCGAAGGCGTGTCGTCGCCCATCGAGGCCAGCGTTTCCTTGCCGTCCTCGGCCATCGGCGCGAGGATCTGTTCCAATTCTTCGATGGTATAGCCCGCGGCCACCTGACGGCGGCGCAACTCGGCCCCTTCGAACAGCGGCTTTTCGGTGACACCGGCAAGGACACCATCCATCTCGGTGATCTTGCCGACCCATTCGCCGAAGGGCTGATTGGCGGCCAGTTTGTCTTTGATTTCAGTATCATGGAAGAGTTTGCCCTCTGCCATATCCACCGCGATGATCTGCCCGGGGCCAAGCGCGCCCTTGGCCACGACGCGCGCCTCGTCCAGCGGCACCATCCCGGCCTCGGAACCGGCGATCAACATGCCGTCCGAGGTTTCGACATAGCGCATCGGGCGCAGCCCGTTGCGGTCAAGCCCGGCGCAGACCCAGCGGCCATCGGTCATCGCCAAGGCGGCGGGACCGTCCCAAGGCTCCATGACGGAGTTGCAATAGGAATACATGTCGCGCCACGCCTGCGGCAGTTCCACGGCCTGTTTCGACCAGGATTCCGGCACCAACATTGTCTTGGCCATCGGTGCGGAGCGGCCCGCGCGCACGAGCACTTCGAACACGGAATCAAGCGCCGCCGAGTCGCTGGAGCCGGAGGCCACGATCGGCTTGATGTCCTCGGCCATCTCGCCAAAGGTCGCGCTCGCCATGCGGATCTCATGGCTCTTCATCCAGTTCATATTGCCCTTGAGGGTGTTGATCTCACCGTTATGGGCCAACATGCGGAAGGGCTGCGCCAGCCACCACTGCGGGAAAGTGTTGGTGGAATAGCGCTGGTGATAGATCGCGAAAGCGCTGATGAATTTGTCGTCTTTCAGGTCGGGATAGAATTCGGCCACCTGTTCGGCCAGCATCATGCCCTTGTAGATGATCGAACGGCAGGACATCGAAGCGATATACATCTGCGGCACCTGCGCCGCGATGGCGGCTTTCTCGATGCGGCGGCGGATCACGTAAAGCTCGCGCTCAAATGTCTCTTCATCCACGCCCTTGGCGTTGGAGATCAGGATCTGCTCAATCTCGGGCCGGGTCGCATTGGCCTTTTCACCCAGCACCGAGATGTCGACCGGAACATGGCGCCAGCCATAGATGTAGTAGCCCATGCGGAGCACTTCGGTCTCCACGATGGTCCGGCATGTCTCTTGCGCCGCGAAATTGGTGCGCGGCAGGAAGACTTGGCCCACGGCGATCAACTCGTCCTCACGCGGGGTGTGGCCGGTGCGGCGGACTTGCTCATAGAAGAAGGGCACGGGGATTTGCACATGAATGCCCGCGCCGTCGCCGGTCATCCCGTCGGCGTCGACCGCGCCGCGGTGCCAGATCGCCTTGAGCGCGTTGATCCCGTTGACCACGACCTCGCGGGTCTTTTCGCCGTTGATGTTGACCACAAGGCCCACGCCGCAGGAGGAATGCTCTTCCTCGAAACTATACATGCCCTTTTCGGCCATCATCGCGCGTTTGGCTTCTTCGCGGGCCACCCAGGCGTCATCATATTTGGTCATGGCTTGGTTCCTTCCACAAACGCCGCAAATCCTGCTTTGACTTGGGCCTTGGTTTTGTTCTCGTGCGCGCCGGCAAAGGCAGGGCTGCGGAGCGTCACGTCTATTTCACTTTTGGTCTCGGGCAGCGCCGCAGGGCGCGAGGCGGCAGGGCCGCCCCGATACCATCACTCCGCCGCGATGCGCTGCGCGCCGTTGAAATCGTCAAGGATTGCCTGCGCGCAGTCGCGCCCATCCTTGATCGCCCAAACCACAAGGCTCGCCCCGCGCACGATGTCGCCCACGGCATAGACCCCGTCGAGCGCGGTCGCCCCGGTGACGTAATCGGCCTTGATCGTGCCCCAGCGGTTGACCGGCAGCTCCGGCTCGTTCCAAAGCGTCGGCAGGTCTTCGGGCTCAAAGCCGAGGGCCATAATCACCATGTCGGCTTCTTCGACATAGTCGGCGCCTTCGATCACCTCGGGCGACTGGCGGCCCGTCACGTCAGGCGCGCCGAGGCGCATCTTTTGGACCATCACACCAGTCACCGGATCGCCGACGAAGCCTTTGGGCGCGCTCAGCCATTCAAAGATCACGCCTTCTTCTTCGGCGTTTTGCACCTCGCGCTGGCTGCCCGGCATATTGGCCCGGTCGCGGCGGTAGAGGCATTTGACGCTTTCCGCACCCTGACGGATCGAGGTGCGCACGCAGTCCATCGCCGTGTCGCCACCGCCGATCACGACAACCTTCTTGCCCGCGGCGTTCAGACGGCCGCTTTCGAATTCTTCGACCGTGTCGCCAAAGCTCTTGCGGTTGGAAGCGGTGAGGAAGTCGATCGCCCGCTCCACGCCGAAACCGCCCACACCGGGGGCTTCGATCTCACGGGTTTTGTAGACGCCGGTCGCGATGATCACGGCATCATGCTTGCCCCGGATCGCGCCAAAGCTGATGTCGACACCGACATCGCAGTTCAACTCAAAGGTCACACCACCTTCGGCAAGCTGCGCATTGCGGCGCTGAACCACGTCTTTCTCAAGCTTGAAGCCGGGGATGCCATAGGTCAGCAAGCCGCCCGCCCGGTCGTAGCGGTCATAGATGGTGACCTGCACGCCCGCGCGGCGCAGCATATCCGCTGCCGCCAGACCGCCCGGGCCTGCGCCGATGATGCCGACACTTTCGGGCCGTTCTTCGGGCGGAGCGGCGGGTTTCACCCAGCCCTGCTCCCAAGCGGTGTCGGTGATGTATTTCTCGATCGAGCCGATGGTGACGGTGCCATGGCCCGACTGTTCGATCACGCAGTTGCCTTCGCAGAGGCGGTCCTGCGGGCAGATACGGCCACAGATCTCGGGGAAGGTGTTGGTGGCCTGACTGATCTCATAGGCTTCTTGCAAACGCCCCTCGGCGGTCAGGCGCAGCCAGTCAGGGATGTTGTTGTGCAGCGGGCAGTGGGTCTGGCAATAGGGCACGCCGCATTGGCTGCACCGGCTCGACTGCTCTGCCGCTTTGGCATCCGCATATTCGGCGTAAATTTCATCGAAATCCGTCCGGCGCAAATCGGGCGGGCGCTTTTCGGGCATATCCCGCGCAACGTCTGTAAATTTTAGCATGACCTGCTTCGCCATATACCCGTTCCTTCGACAAATTCCGTCAGAAGGCTCGTATACGAGAGCGTCAAAGTAAATAAAAGACAGCAATACTGACCCATTTACCTCTTTCCGAGCAAATGGGAGGCTCGGCCATCATTTTTATGCATCATTTAAGGTCCGATGCGGACCTACCTCCTAAAACCCAGCCCAAAGTGCGAGGATAACCACCCCACCGACAAGGATTCGCCACCATCCGAAAAGCGCATAGCCATAGCGGCTGATGTAATCGAGCACCCAACGCACCACGAAAACGGCAGAGATAAAGGCCATGGCGAAGCCCACGGCAATCTCCCCCATGGCCGAGGCATCCAGCACATCGCGGTTCTTGTAGATGTCATAGGCGAAAGCGCCCGCCATCGTCGGCATCGACAGAAAGAAGGAGAATTCCGCCGCCGCCCGTTTACTGGCGCCCAGCAACAGGGCGCCAACAATCGTTGCCCCCGAACGTGAGGTGCCCGGCACCATGGCGAGACATTGGATCACGCCGATCTTGAAGGCCATCGAGAGCGGGAATTTGGTCGCATCGGAATGGGACGGCGCAGGAGCAATGCGGTCGACGACCAGCAGGACCACCCCGCCCAGTACCAACATGACGGCAATCAGCAGGGGCGTCTCGAAAAGGACCGTTTTGATGAAGTCATGCGCCAAAACGCCGATCACGACCGCTGGCAGAAAGGCCAGAAGCACCGACCAGATGAACCGCCGCGCCTGCGGATCATGCGGCGCGGCCGAAAAGACCGCCCAAAGCCGTGCAGAATAAACCGTCAGGATCGCCAGCACCGCGCCCAATTGGATCACGACCTCAAAGGTCCGTCCGGCGCTTTCGAAACCCAGAAAATGACCGGCCAACAAAAGATGCCCGGTCGAAGATACGGGGATGAACTCTGTCAGCCCCTCCAGCAAACCCAGAAAGGCGGCGATCAGAGTGGTCGATTGTTCCATTATCCCTGCCGCAGGTTACGTGCCGATGCTTTGATGGCGTCATACTGCCCCGAGGGCCGGAACCGCCAGAGATAGTCAGGCAGCACCGCATCCATCGCGGTGGGGTGATGCCAAGCTCGGCAAAGCCGCGCGCACCGTCCGCCACGACATTGTCCTTGCGCAGGTTCTTGACCTGATCGCGGGTCAGCATCTTGTTGGTGAACAGCCCGAAGGTGGCCGTCTGCACCATATCGAACCCGAAGGCGACGATTTTGGCGAGGAACCACGGCATGTTGAGCACCAAACGACGGCGGTGAATCACCTTAAGCATGCGCTGCATCAACCCGCGGAAGGTATCCACATCGGGACCGCCGAGTTCATAGACGCCCGAAGAGACCTGCCCCTCCAGTGCTTTTTCCGCCGCCTTGGCCACGTCATCGACGAACACCGGCTGGAACCGGGTCGAGGCCCCGGCGACCGGCAGGATCGGGCCGGTGCGGGTCATGCCTGCAAAACGGTTAAAGAATTCGTCCTCTGGCCCGAACATGATCGAGGGGCGCAGGATCACGGCATGGGGCATATGTTTGAGAATGGCCGCCTCGCCCTCGCCTTTGGTGCGGGCATAGTCGCTTTCGGCCTCCATATCCGCGCCGATGGCAGAGACATGGACGAAATGACCGATCCCTTCGGCGGCGGCCATGCGGGCGATACGCTCGGCCCCTTCAGATTGCACGGCGTCAAAGCTGTTCTTGCCGGTCTCGACCAGAATGCCAACGCAGTTCACCACCGCATCCGCGCCGCGCAGCGCGTCGGCCACAGAGCCATCGTTGCGGATGTTGCACAAAACAGGTTCGACCTGGCCGACCACACCATAGGTCCGCACAAAGAGCGCCTCGTTGGGATGGCGCACCGCCACCCGCACCCGCCAACCAGCTCTGGCCATGCGATACGCGATATAGCGTCCGACAAACCCCGAACCGCCATAAATCGTGACCAGCTTAGACATTCTGCCGCTCCTGTAGATAAATTCTCTGACAGGATGTACCCGCGCACCGCCCCTGTCACAAGGCCAAACCCCCGGTTGCAGCGCCTCGCGAGCAGGATTTTCCGATTTTCGCATAAATTGCGATTGACAGTCACCCGGCTGAGCCTTAGAGCACCCCACACGATACGTGCCCAGGTGGCGGAATGGTAGACGCGCTAGCTTCAGGTGCTAGTACTGGCAACGGTGTGGAGGTTCGAGTCCTCTCCTGGGCACCATAATTCCGCGATAAGCAATTGAAATAATGGCGCTTTTCTGAAGCGGCAGTTTTTCAATCCACCCCTCAGTCCACCCCGCTTACGTTTGCCCTTCATAGCCCCTTGCAAAGCGCTGACCCGATACGGAACGGTGACCAAAGCCACTAACCCATTGGAAAGAATCAATTCTAAGAAATTGTTTTTCCTCTATGAAATGCTACCATTGATTTTTGAAGGCTAAGTCGCCCGCACTCGGAACTAAACCCTCGACGAAAGGAAATCGCGATGATCGACAATCTTGGGCTGGCCATGGCGACCGTACGGGAGGCCACCAAACCGAAACGGTCTGGACACTACAAGAACAGCCATGAAATCCGGTCGCTTAGCGAACCAGTACCTGACTACGAGAAGATGAAGAAGCTGATCGAGGGAAGCGACACGGCAGAAAAGATTTCGGAACAAGCGGCTGCATGAAGAATCCGGAATTGTTCCCGCGCGGGATCAGCCTACCCACCCAGTCCCCTATGTTTTGGGTACAGCAGAAGGACCGCTACCTTCGTCAGCTGCTCATAGGTGATATTGAAGAGATCACCGAGCGTCGCCTTATTGTCTACTTCGCCAATCGATATGTTGAGAACGCAGACATCAATATTGGCGATATCTCCTACATGCAGGAAATTCTCTCTGACATTGGAGAGATTTCGGTGGATCTACTCCTGAACACGAGTGGCGGCCAGACCGACGCTACAGAAGCCCTAGTTTCGTTGCTTCAATCCACGACACAAGACCTTAGGGTTGTTGTGCCTCATTCAGCGAAAAGCAATGGCACGATGATATGCTTGGCTGCAAAAGAAATTGTAATGGGACCCCCTTCTGAGCTTGGACCAATCGATCCATCGCTGAACGGCACCCCGACTTCCATACTTGCTGATCCACAGGTTGCCGCCCAGAATTTTGCGCTTCACAAGCTAGCTATCTACGCTATCGACCAGTCCAAGAAGCTTGCCACCTACTTGCTTTCAACTGGGATGATGAAAGACGCAGAACCAGGCAAAATAGAAGATACAGTCCGAAAGCTCGCTTCCCGAGATGAGTTCTTCTCTCATGGCTCCGTGATCGACCACACTGAAGCCAAAAAACTCGGGCTAACGGTCAACTTTCTGCCGCACGAAAGTGAACTTTGGCAGAGGTTTTGGCTTCTGTATACGATGTATGCGCACGACATACAGCAGTCAGGAGCGGTAAAAATGTTTGAAGGGAATTCCCGCAGCCTCGCGGTCCTACCCTCTTAGCAACTCTATTAAGCCGCCCCCCTTCACTGCGTTAAAACAATCAATACCCCCAGCGACCACAACGCCGCCGCCCCTCTTGAGACAGCTTGGTGAGCCTAACCTAAGCGAGACCGCTACTCTATAATCACCAGCGGATCATCAGCCTCGACCGGACTAATTAGCATTTGCAGAAGCACTTCACGCCCTAGCTTAGGGATCTTTTGGCTTGCCACCTAACAGGGTCACCATGCCAGAAACAAAGTGCCCTATCCAGCTAGTTTCCGACCACTCACCGGTCAACAAAACCCGCAGGAGCAACGCAATCGCCATGATGCCGAAAATAAGAAGCAATGTGGCAATGACGCCAAGCTCTATCAATACAAATGACAGGCTAACTAAAGCCACGGTCGCAAGTATCAGTGCGGAGATTACGCCAAAGCGATAACTTCCATGCTCACGCTTATCGAAACGGTCTTTTTGTTCAACTACGATTCTAGCTAACTCTGGATCGGTTTGTGCGAGTCTGTTCAGTGAATCGATTTCATTGGAGTGGAGATGTAAGGAATCAATATTGAGGATGCGGGTATCGCGACCCGCATCATGATTGTTTTCCGAATTGCTTTGCTCAACCGGCTCGCTTGACATGCCAGCTTGAGCCACCCTTGCGCTCGACTACAATCTTCTGATTTTTTGACTTCGGAGCATCAGCAACGGGTTTAGTTCGGCTCACAGCGCCAGTTGCCACATCGCGCAGAGGTTTAAGGGTTAGGACTTCTGTCACCCCACGCGAAAACGCGGATCGACTCAAAGAGACCATCTCAGACATTTCGTTTCCTCTCCTTCAGATGCATTCTGGGCATCTACATTCTTGAACCTAATATAGTAAATAACGTGTAAACTTGCCAATCGTTCACAGAAATTTCATCACTAACCGTTGTAGCGAGGTCGGTAGGTACCTTGTTTCTCTCCTCATATGATCATGGTCGCTCGTCCATGTCCATCCTTTCAAGACTAAGCGCAGATGAGGAGGCAACGACCAGCGGAGGATCAGCCGGAAACGACCGCAGATCAAACCACTTGAAGCGCGTCCCGTCTACGTTGCGCTGGTCACCCATGACAATCTGCGGTGCATTCACCCGGTTGCGGATGAGCGCGGCGCGGAATGCCCGAAGGTCGATAAGCCACCATGCCTCTAAGCCTGTCTGGTCTGCATTAGAATGCCCATAGAACATCCAATCCCCATTGCCGTTCACAATTTTGGAAAGCTCAGTCTGAGCACCTGATGCCACCGCTGAGCGTATGGTGAACTGATAGGGGTAACGTTGTGCATAGCCGGGACGCCTTACCCTTGCCGCAACGCGCATGTCGCGAGCATCCAGCATCATGAGGTCGGTGGCTTGGATTTGGTCAAATGGATCAGCAGCGGTTTCCAAAAGGTAGCCGCCGATAAGTTGCTTAATCTCAGGCAAGAACCTGTCGGACCAGTTTCGGTTGTTGGTGTAGCAGTTCATTTGCTGACAGTCTCCAATGCGGCCCCACCGCGTTGCCCACGCCCCGGCAGAGGAGCGCAGGCGGGTTCGTTAGGCCTTGGCCCGCAGGTATTCGATCACAGCCTTCTGAGCGCGGGGATACTGCTCACACAGCAATTCACCGGCGCAGTCCTCGACACACCATTCGAGCATGGCGGCGGCATCCGCGTCTGACTTTGGCTCAAAGCAAGAAATTCGTTCAGCATACCATTCGATATTCTGATCAAGCTCTGACAGTTCCGCAGGTTCAGCTGCCTGATCGGCGGGTAGCGCCTGCATCAGCGCGTCTCTGGTGCGTTTTGCAGCCTTCCATTTATCCAGCAGCTGCATGGCACCTGTTCTTTGGCTGGCATCCTGTTCCGAGCGCCCCCCTCTCAACTCAACCAGTTCAAGGGTGCTGATCAGGTCACCAATCATGTTCCCCGCCAGCTTGACTGTATGCGCTGTTGCCTCTCCGTCTCCCGGCTGTTCTGGTGCATCTCCTTCGAGAGAGCGAACACACACGCGCAGAATGCTGCTGAGGTCATATGCATTTGAGATTGCGGCTGCGAGGTTCGTGTTCATTGGTTCGCCTCCAGTTGCGCCTTCCGTGCGTTAGGGGTGGCATCCACCAGACTGGACAAGTCAGCGGCCAAGCGCTCGCTCTTGCTGATCACCTCTTGTGCCAAGGCATGAGCGGCGTTCGATGCAGGGGAAGACACGCTTTCGGATTCACTGACCAGAAGCTCGAGGCCCTGCAATAAGCCGTGCAAAAAGATTGCGTCGAATTCGACATCGGCCAGCAAGGGGGCTTTGGGCTTGCGATGGGTCGGACCATTCCCCAAGAGCGCCCAGTCGAGCGTCAGGTGGTGCTTGTCGCAGTAATCGATGATTTCCCGGCTTGGTGCGCCATCTGCGCTTAGGATCATCGAAGGCGCGGTATCCCCTGCACTCTCTGCGAATTGGTTGAGCCGGAAGCGGATTGTTTCTAGGTCGTTCATGGTAGTCTCCTTTGGTTTAAGCTGACGAGGCACCAGCCCCGCCAAGCTTGCGTGTTCAGGCGCGGTATTCGTGGACAACACCATCAACCGCGATGCGTGAAATGGTCGCCAGATTCACAGAACGGGGCGCTCGGGCCTTTGCATCCCAAACGGGCAGCAAGTGAGGGTGGCGGGCTTTGCGCGTCTCTACGGCTCGTTTTCCAGCCTCTGTGGCAGCATCGCCTTTCACATGGCGCTGCAACGTCGCTGGCTGCACCTGCATGGTGCGCTCGGTGCCGTCAGCCTTTGTGAAGGTGACCGCGCAGAAGCGGCCACCGGCGGAGGCGATCAGGTCACGCTTGGCGGCATAGTCTGGGGCGGCGGCTTCATGCTCCTGTGCCGCCCTTAGAGCGGCTCGCAGGACGCCAATGCGGGCGTAGTCGGGCTGCTCCCAATGGGTCTTGCTTTCAAGAATGACGATTTCGTTTTGAATGCGGCTCACTTCGGGCGAAGCCTTCGCCTGCTTTGCCTGCCGTGCTTCCATCGCCCGTTCATGCTTGGCATTGGCCCATGCGGCTTTCAGTGCGCGGCGCATGATCACCCGGAACCCATAGAGAGCAACGTTGGCTTTGCGGACGATTTCCCAAGCGGCGTTCATAATGGCTTTGCGGTTGTATGTCATTTGCCGTCCCTTTCTTGCATCAGTAGCGTCGTGTCGATACACTGTATATATGAACCTACACTCTGTAGTCAATACGTCGTATCTACAAAAAGGACAAGGTAGCGATGAATAGCAGTCAGGCACGGATGGCGCGCGCTCTAGTTAAGCTCGGTGTGCGCGAAATTGCGTCATCCGCAGGCGTAACTCCGAACACCATCTCCAGAATTGAAAACGGCTCCGATGCAAAACAGTCGACCATCAACGCTGTTCGGGCGGTCTATGAGAATATGGGCGTCAAATTCTTGGCTGCCGGTGATGTGACGACCTCGGCGTCAATCTGCATGGAGGAACAGGAAAAATGAGGGATGATCGGGTTGGCGGGATACAAGAAGTAAGAAGGCTTGAGCGGGAGCGCGAATGGATTCCCATAATACTCGCGCTGGGGGCTGCTGCTGTTGGCTACTGGCGCAATGAAGGGTTCCAGCCGCCTACGGCTATGGACGCAATTATTGTTGCTGGCATGTTCGGCGTCCTGTGGAGTGTCCTTGACATCAGAGTCATGTTAGCGCGCCACCATTGGGCCACTCTACAGAAGTAGCTTCTGAACATAGTGGGTGGCGATGCAGCCATAAAAAAGGCTCGTGACTAGTCTGTACGGCTTCTCCCCCGTTACTCGCAATGTTGAGTACGACAAGACCGGAGGAATGTAACACAACATCGGAAGCGGAATTTCTCCGATGTTGTGTTACTTTTCTGCGGTATTGATATAACTGGATTCCGATAAAATGTTACTCTTGGCAGATAGCCTCGCATTCATTGGAACTCCGGTGCCTCAACCAGCTTGATGTCTCTCGACCTAATATTACTCATCCTCTAGCATTTTCGGCGACAATCGGTTGATTGCAAGCTGAGCGACTGAGGGCGGAATCTCTCTCTTTCCTTGCAGATATCCAGCAAATTTGCCGCCATTGAGATATTCGCTCTGTAGCCAGCGGCGGTACTCACCTAATGCGTCCAGGGGATAGCAGTTCGCAATCTGCGGATTGGATTTTGCTTGAGGATGATCTTTGGGATACCGATGCGGGAATTTCTCTCGGTCCCCAAAGCGCTCTCCTAGGTTCTGCGCATCCCAGTGCTTTGCCCAATGAATGCCAATTGAAATATCCGGAACCATCTTTTCGCCGATTTGTGCGCCAGCCATGATAAGCTCATAAATTACTGTGTGAGCTTCATTGAATATGCTGAAGTAGCCAGAGGGCGCGCTTTGGTGGTTTAACTCAATTCTTTCGTGCCACTTTCTAAGTGGTTCCGCTATGCTACCAGTCGGGTCGTACCCCACTTGGCTATATATCATCTCTCTGAGCTTTGAACCAGCAAGGACCCGGAAATTCTTGCGCGCTTCAGGCTGAACGTTCGCACCAGCATCAAATGCGTAGTATTCGAGAACAGCAAGGCATACTTCCGCCGGATAACAGTAGTGAACTACCCCCTTATGAGGAACTTCAATGTGGGCGTACTCCACCGTGGCACCAGCAGTCTCAAGGATTTGCTTGATTGACCTTATTCGGGGTTTCTCAACTTCATCACCCCACTGACTGCTGATCGTTCCAATGTGAGCGTTCTGAACGCCGCAGAGAGCGGCAAGACCCCGCTGATTGAGATATGGCGTACCATCGGAAAGGACACCCATTCCTATACCTTCGATATCGCGCTGGCGTTCGATTCCGAGATCAAAACTAGCTTGGGCAGAGGTGATTTCCTCTCTCCCTGCAATCGGTGCTAACTTTTTAGAAACTAAGTGTCCGTTGCGACCAACTCACAATCGAACTACATCAATACGGTGACATGGGACTGTTTTTGGAAGCTACGAGTCAACCCAATTCCCAAATTGGATCAGAATATTACCTAAGATTCCGAGGATTCTATCTATGCGACAGAGGCTTAAGCATTGGGTGCAAGCTAAAGGCATTCCGGACGCTGCCCCGACCTCCTATTGGATCGGGGCATTCTACGTCGTCTGGATCGGGGCTGTTTGGTACTTCGACTGGGGCTGGAACCTTTGGTAAGCTACGCGCTGGGCGGGGAAGCGTTAAACTCTGCCCTGCACACGTCTGTTGCCTCCGTCATGCCGAACTGCACTTCTGCCACCATTGTATCTGGCCCAAGTTCGCCCAGCGCATCATAGATATTCCAAGCCAAGCAGATCATGTATTCCTCGAACGTTTTACAATGTTCCGCAACTGCTCGCCCCACAGGATCGGCAGCAAGTGCCTCTGCGGCCTGTCGAATGGCATCCACCCGATCAGGCCGCATTGGTCGCTCAAAAGGTTCTCTCCCTGTGTGCTTCACTGCGCCACCGCACCAGTCAGGGCGCGAACCACTGCGCTTTGGTCACCTTCCGCGCCAAAGCTAGGCATGAGGGCTTTCTGTGCCAACAGAGCGGCTATAACGCGGCTCTCAAGGGCGCTGGCGGTTTTCTTGGGTAGAGGCTTGCCATTGCGGATTAACTCACCCAGCGCCGCGATTTTCTTGCGGGTGTTACGTTCGCCCAGATATTTCGCGGTCTGACCCGCTATACCGGGTGCGATGAACAGCGGGTTTCCGGTTGCTCCTGCTGCACCTGCTGCACCAGTGAAACCCCCAAGCGATAGAGCACCGGAAGTTGGCGCTAAGCGCCCAATGAGGCGCAAGGCATTCTGCGTGGGCGTCCCGTCTGCAATGTCACGCATGGCTTGCAATTCAGTTTCGCTGAACCCCCTCCGCAGCTTTGGGTTCTCCAGCACCCTGCGCACGTTCTGACGGATTGCGTTAATCTCATTGCCGCCGGTCCCGGTCGTGGCTGCACGGCGCAACCCTTTCGCAACCAAGCCAGTGTCTTCAGCTTCGAATAGCTGCGACTTGTGAACCCGCCTCGCTTTTTCCCGCGCGCCAGTCAATGCCTCAACTACTTCGTTCGCCCTATTGGTCCCGGTAACGTCGCCGGGCTGCAACTGATCTAGGTGGCTATCAATAGCGTCTTTCATCATCACGCCAAGACGGCGCTCGCCCGCCTCATTCGATCCAGCCACGTTGTCGCCAATCCACTGACGTGCCTCATCCACCTCAGCAATTGTTGGCGGACGCTGGCGCATATCTCCGGCCAGTTCCTCTGCGGCAATCGCTGCCTTGGGGTTCATGCGCCGAGTGGCTGGGCGGGTGCCAAACGTCCCTTCAATGCCCCCGGCCAAAGCATCGGCAGATTGGGGGCTGAGCGTTGCACCGGATTCCCGCACAGCGTCATAGCCAGCGCTACTCTGCGCCTGTAGCTCTTCAAGCGTGGGAGCCTTGGGGCTTGGGCGCATTGCCCGACTTGCCGCCACCGGAGACAGGCCACCAGCAAGGGAGGCAATGAAATCGGCAGTATCGTTTTCGGGCGCTATCTCCCGTGAGGTCTGGCCCGCAATCCCCGATCCCACTGCACTCGCTGCCTCCCCACCCGCTACGGCCAGAGGGGCTTTGGCACCGCGAAGCATGATACCACCCGGGACCGCCATCGCGCCAACTTCCATCCCGACCCGCCTTCCGAACCGTTCTGCCGCGTTCTGAGGTTCAACTTCTGAAATTGTGGGAGCAAGCAGGTCTCGGAATGTACCGCTGCCGCCCACCGGGTTTTCGATGGGTTTGAGGTCCGTGCCCGCCAAGGCATTCACACCCTGCTTGCCCATGTTGATCGCGCCGGTCATCAAATCCACAGGTGCGCCAAGAATTCCGGCAATGCCTTCGTTAACGCCGCTCATGGTCTGCCCAACCATGCCCGTCTGCTGCCCGCGATCCTCAGCGTAGCGCGTCCAAGGGCCATCAGTGGCAGGTGACTGGTATTTGTCCCAAGGCCCTGCCATCGCTTCGGCTTCGGCCTCAAGCACAGCAATCAGGTCAGCGTCGCTCATCCCCGACAGCCCCTTTTGCTTAATAAGCAACTGCCGCTTGAGCAATTCCGACTGCAATTCGCTAGGCTTTCCACCCGCGATTGCAGCTCTGCGCCGTTGTTCAGCCAAAGCCCGCGCTCTACGGGTCTCAGCGGCTTTTCTAGCCCGTTCTACGTTGTTCTGATCACTCGCCTGCTCTCTCTCATCCGCTGTCATACGGTTGAGCACCCGGCCAGACCGTGCTGCCGCCAGAAGGGCTGAACCGCCCCTGCTGTCCTCTGAGGTGGCCTCTACGCCGTTGGTCTTGCGCGTATGGTGAACCAGCTCTATCGCGCAGTTACACCGATCCGCCAGACGCGCCCATTCCTTGGCAATGAGATCAATGGCGACATTGTCATTCTCACCGGCCTGATGCGACGACACGAACGGGTCAACGACCATCACGTCAATCTGCCGCTCAGCAATTTCCCGAGCCAGTTCCTCAATCTCTGGCTTTACGATGACGACGCCTTCACGGGTCTGCACCGCAGTGCAAAGCTCGCGTTCGCGCCCGGTGTCTACGAACAACCGTCCTTCGACCTCACCGGACCGAACATCATGGTGCTGCATGGCGGCTGTGATGCGCAGGTTCATCTCGTCGCGAGGGTCTTCGAGATTGTAGAGCCAGACGTTCAAGCCCTTGGCTGTCCACTCCCCCAGCAGTTCCCGCTCAGAGACCATTGCCAGCCCTTCCACGATGGTCAGAGAGGACTTGCCCACCCCACCGGGGGCGACGGTCACGGCGACCTGTTTGCGCAGAAGGTGCCTCCCATAGACCCACGGGCGGCGGGGCAAGCTGTTGGGGTCCTGCCAGATAAAAGGCGTGGGCAAGCGATGAGTGTCGGTCGGATGCTCTGCCCGGTGATGATCCAGTTGCACTGCCATAGCTGTGAAATCGCGCATCAAGCTGCCTGCCTCCCTTGTACGAAGTCGAGGAAGGCCGCTTGGCGCTCGTAGGGCATCGCCTTAAAGCTGGCGAGGCAATAGGCCTCCCGCTCGTCAGGGACCGCCATATCGGCCCAGAATGCTGCCTCGTCCATGTGGTTGAACAGGGGCGCGATGGGTTGCCCTGCTGCCGAGGGCATAACGCCGCCCAGCGCCGCCTCTGCGACAGCCTCCGCATCCTGTGGCAGCAAAGCTTTCAGCGAAACATAGGCCAGCGCGGCCCGCTCTGTCGTGCTGAGACGGGCGCGCAGGATGGCGGGAAGGCTAAGCCACGCGTCAAGGTTATCCAGCAGCAAGCAGTAACCCAGCGACCGGGATACGCTATCGATACGGTGGGCGGTGCGGTTGACCGAGGCGCTATGGCCCCGGTCGTTCGCGGGCATGTGCAACCCGTCCATCAAACGCCCTCCCCGTAGTGCAGGCCAGCGACAAGGCGGGCTTGGGTTGCGGTCAGGCCATAGAGGCGTTGCAAGCGGGCAATCTGTATTTTGAGGGCCATCAGCATGCGCCCCCATTTCCGTTGATCAACTCAACTTTGCTCTTAAGGGTGTAGACCCCAAATTTGGCGCGGTCGGTGTCGCTGTCATTGGCGTAGAGGTCCATTGCGATGTCTACGCCGTAGTCACGCTTGAGGATGTGAACCAAGTCCGAGATGCGAACGGGGCTGGCACAGTACATGGGCGCTTGCATCAGCCCTTCCAGCACCCGACGCTTGTTCTTGGACACTGTGACAGTACGGGTCTCGCCATCTTCATCAGTGACCCGATACTGGGCCGGACTGATGGTGTTCGGGAAGTCGCGCCACCGGTTGTTCCGGCGGGCGTTTGCCGGGGGATTGCCGTTAATCGTTGTGTTGCTGCTCATTTAATCGGTCCTTGAGTTTTGGACCAAGCGCGGCTAAAATTCGGATAGTCCGCCAAGACTGTCGAATGATTAGCGCCCCTGCTTGATCCGTTGGATTCGGCGGGGGTTTGCATTAAGCGGCTTGCGGTTGGGAGGCGGCAATCGCGTCGTCAACTTCGCTTTCCACCCAATACAGGCGGCTCCCGATTTTGATGGGTGCCGGAATGCGGTTTTCGTCGACATCGCGATAGATGGAGGACCGCGAGCGGCCTCCCATTTTGTCAGACAATTGGTTCAGGTTGAGGTATTTCATGCTTCACCTTTTGTTGTCGTGGTGAAGCAAACTTGCGCTTTAGCTAGAGATGCTTGTAGTCAGTTCAGTCATCCGCGCTCAAGGGATGCCCCAGCATGGAAAAAGCATTTTTTATTGGTTCATCAAATTTTGAACTGTCTGCGTCAGCGGTCCAACCCAATAATGCATTCACCACCGGACTGGACGACGTGGGCACCCCCAGAACGTCGGAATGAGCTTCGGAATGAATCCTTAAGCGCTTACTTTCTCTAAGTATTTTTGAAATCTGTGACTTCGTAACGGGAACGCCAAACACTGTACCCGCAGCCCACAAGGCTTCGGCTGCGGAAAATTTTGCATCACTTACCCTGGGAAGACCGCATTTTTCTTTCATCCACTCTGCCATCATCACAAAAAGGATGTTTCGCTCAGCTACGTTCCTCATGCCGCCGTCTGACGGACTAGGCTCAGGACCCATTGATTATCGTGGAGCCGCATGATTCACCGTCCAAAAACGGAGCGGTGATATGTCTGATCTTTTCTGGCTGAGCGATGCGCAGATGGCGCGGCTGGAGCCCTACTTTCCGAAATCCCATGGCAAACCACGTGTCGATGATCGGCGGGTTTTAAGCGGGATTATTTTCATCAATCGCAATGGTTTGCGATGGCGAGATGCGCCTAAGGAGTATGGCCCCCACAAGACGCTCTATAACCGCTGGAAGCGTTGGAGCGATAAAGGCATCTTCGCACAGATGATGGTAGGACTGGCCGCCGAGCACAGCGAAAAGAATACCGTGATGATCGATGCTACCTACCTGAAGGCTCATCGCACAGCGTCCAGTTTGGGCGTCAAAAAGGGGGGCGTGGACGTCTGATTGGACGAACCAAAGGCGGCATGAATACCAAACTTCATGCAATCTGCGATAGCCGGGGGCGCCCACTCAACCTGTTCGTAACGGCAGGACAGGTGAGCGACTACATAGGTGCGCGGGCGCTTTGCGATAGTCTTCCGGATGTCGATTGGCTGCTCGGAGATCGCGGCTACGACGCCGATTGGTTCCGAGAAGCACTAAAAGACAAGGGGATACGCGCCTGCATCCCCGGACGAAAACAGAGAAAGGCGACGGTGAAGTATGACAAGCGCCGCTACAAACGCCGCAACCGGATCGAGATCATGTTCGGTAGACTCAAGGACTGGCGGCGCGTTGCCACCCGCTACGACCGATGCCCAAAGGTCTTCCTCTCAGCCATCGCTCTCGCCGCTACTGTCATCTACTGGCTATGAGTCCTGAGCCTAGCGGCTTCTCCGCTCAGTTTCTCAATGACTAGTTGCCTTAGCACATCCGGGAGTGGATATCCGAGACCAATATTAATTTTGGCAATATGCAAAAGAAACTCATGGGCGCGTAGGTTACCAAAGAAGGAGGATACAATCCTTTCACTATCCACTCCAACGATGTCGTATCCTAGAAGGGTTCTGTCCGATGCACCCCGCTGCTGGTACACAGGTTCAAATGCGGTGACGACTTCTCTGAGGGTGGGGTCAAGCGCCGGAACGCTGATCCTATTGTCACCCGCCCAAGTCCCAACGACACGTACAGAAAACTTCACAGCACTGACTTCGTTCTTCGATAGAATACGCGTCATCTTTGAGCACTCCTCACGTTAGTGGCCACCCGGCATGAGGTGACGTGATTTCGCCCCTGCGTCCTGCCAACAAACGCCTCTAATTGAACCTTTCCGCTTTGAAGCCGCCGCTTGCACTTACTGCTCATGGCACCGCCCCTCAATCCAGTCGGCAACCACGCTCTGACGCCAGCCAATGGCGCGAACTCCCAGCTTCGTAGCCTTTGGGAAGTCGTCCCGATCCATCATCCGGTAAATTGTTGACCTGCTGAGACCAGTCACCTCCTGTACGTCCCGGCAGCGTAGAATTTTATCAGTCATCGTTATCTCTTTGTTAAATGAATGATCCCATTCGTAGCAGAGAGCGATTAAGGGAAAATTTACGAATCTGGGACTACGCAATCTTGATCACCTTGCTGGCGTTCTTGCCAGTTACGTGGTTCGCCCAGCGCGCCATTAGCGGACGGCGGCGCTCTAGCAGGTCAGTACGGCGGTAAGACCGCTTGACCTTGTTGCCATCGACATGCGCCAATGACGTTTCAACAACCACTTCGGGTACGTCGGTAGTTTCTTCGCACCAGGTCTTGAAGCTTGATCGGAACCCATGCGGACGAGCCTCCAACCCCTGCCGCTCCATATGGCGGCTCATCGCAGCATCCGAAATTACAGCCCTCCGAACACCTGGGAACAGGTATCCATCCCGCGCCAGCGGCTTCGCCAGTTCTATGACAGCGAGAGCCTCTTTCGATAGCGGCACTCGGAAGTCGGTTACAGCACCCACCTGCCCCTTCATGTTATCTTCGGGTACGGTCCATACGTCCCCTTCGATTTGATCCAAATGACAGAAACGAATTCCATATGACCGAACCGTGGTGAGGATCAGCAGGCGCAATGCAAGATGGGTCGGCGTCTGCTCAGCAAGGCTTTTGTAGAAGGCTGGCACCTCAGGCCAAGGCATGTAGGGAATGTTCTTTGCCTTGTGACGCGACTTTCCCAGAAGCGCTTTCGCTTTCATGATTGCCTGAAGATCCACATTGAGACCCATCGCTGCTGCATGCTCAAGCGTGATGTTCAGGCGGTTCATTGCTTTGCGGGCCGTGTCCGCCTTCTCGTGCCAGATGGGTTCTAATGCGTTCTTGATATCCTGCTGGTCGATTTCCTCGACAGGAACCTTGCCGATTTTCGGAAGCACATGCAGTTCGAGCGGGGAGAACCAGCGCCCGGCCTTACCGTCACCCTTAAGCTGAGCCTTGCGAGCCTCGAATGCCTCCAGCGCCACTGATGAGAGTGTGTGCTCATCCTTAGCGGCCAATCGCTTTAGCCGGTCACGCTCTTTGATGGGGTCTTTGCCCTCTCGCACCACAGCCCGCCATTTCTCTGCCGCTGCTCTTGCTTCCTTCAACGAAACAGCCTGAAGATTGCCGATACCCATCTCGCGGCGTCGCCCATGAACAGTAACACGCAGCACCCACTGAGCGCCGCCATCTTCGCGCTTTACCAGCCAAAGCCCTCCCCCGTCTGAGTACTTGCCGGGAGGGGCGGTTCTGACCTTGGCCGAAGAAAGCTTGTTCAATGCTGCCAAATTCCTATCCCCCTCTCAATCCACCCCTATATGTAGCATAGCATGGGACCGGATGAAACAGAATGATACAACCAAACTCATTAAAAACAAAGGTTTGGATGTTTTATGAAACAGGCTGACACTAGATGATACGTTAGTTCAAGGCCTCTCCTGGGCACCATATTCCCCGACAAATGATTGACTGTAGATCAGGCATCAAACGGCCCCGACGCCCTACCCCTCGGGGTGCTGCGAGCCGCCGGCCTCGGACGGCCCTATTGGACGCGGACACCCGCATTTTGCAGGCAAAGCTGTAGCCGCGTAGCAAGCTCGTCCAAGCTGAAAGGCTTTTTCAAACAATCGCTTGCCCCCGCCGCCAAAGCGCGGCGCAGCAGATCGGCGTCTTTCCGGGTCGAGATCATGACGACCGGGATGCCCCGATAGAACGGCAAGCCTTTGACCTGGCTACAGAACTCAAGCCCATCCATCGCGGGCATCATGAAATCGGTGATGATCACATCCGTCGCGATCCGCTCCTGCGCCAGCGCGACCAGAGCTTGGGCGGGGCAGCCATAATCTGCCACGCAGGAAAACCCGACCTCGGCGAGGGACGCTTGAATGAACTGTCGTGCGATCTCAGAATCGTCGATAACGATAGCATTCCAGTTCATCGCGCCCCGCCTTACACTTTAATCACGCCCCAAGGGTCACCCTAGTGGTGAGGGACTTAATATGACGTGAATGCTTAAATGCGTTTGCCGACGAACATCGCCGAGTCGGAACGCACGCAGGCGATCTCACCCCTTTGCCAGATAAGCTCCCCCTGTGCGGTCGCGTATTTGCCCATGCTGACGCAGGCGGTGATCGGGGTGATTTCGCTAACGGCTTGGGCGGCGTCGAAACTGTTGCTGAACTGAATGGACATGGCTTGTGCTCCTGAGTTGACTTGTCTCAACCTTCACACATCTCGCCGCGCAATGCCTGCTGGCGTCGGGATAAGCGCCCTATTCTAAGGTATAGAGCGCCCCTCCCTCGGGCTGCGGTCAATGCCTGTTCAGCAGCTTTTGGTACTTCGATACAAAGAGATGCGCGCCCTTCATCTTTTGCGTCACCCAATCGCCCGCGGTGAAGAGCATCAAAAAGCTATTGCCGCGCACCGGCCCCAAGGGCAGCAGAATCGGTGCCTCCGCGCCCCAAGGGCGATAGGTTTTCATATCCGCCAGCTTGCGGCCCGTGATCAGCCCGGTGAGGGTCTTTCTCAGCCATGGCAACTGCCGGCTGACCGCGACGATGGTCATATTGTCGCCGGGGTCCGCCACATCCCCCGCGGCAAAGACATTGGGCAGGGATGAGGGGCGCAGATAGCCATCGGTCTTGATCCGCTCCGCGGCGGTAACCTCGGCCCCGGGCAGGTTCTTCAACAATTCTGACGCGGCGCGCGCGCCCAAAACGGGGAAGATCAGATCGAATGTCCGCTCCGCCCCGCCGTCAAGGGTGAGGCTGCCCGCATGTGGCTCTGTCATGGAGGCGAGCCCTTCGGCCTTCTTGCCGAGGATCAGCTCCACCCCGGCGCGCTTCAGCTTCCTGCTCAGCGAGGCGCCGAGGCTGTCGGGCTTTCCGGCAAAAAGCTTGTCGTCTTTGGTGATCAGGGTGATCTCTTTGTCGGGCATGGCATGGGCGATCTCACCGGCAAGCTCGACCCCGACGGCGCCCGCGCCGATGATGCCCACGGTCTTGGCCGCCAGCAGTTTTTCACGCGTCTCTTGGTTCGCGGCCCGCAGCCCGTCGATATCTGCGCCCTTGGGCTTGAACGGCGTCGCATAGTCCGAACCGGTGGCGACGACGATATAATCCGCCTCGACCCGCGTGCCGTCCTCCAGCGTGACACCCTCGCCATCGACAGCAGTCGCCCGCGCCGCAACAACGCGGCCCCGTTTCAACAAACGGTCATAGGGGATCAGCGATTCCTCAACCAAACTGGGCTGCACCACGGCGCGGATCATCGCGGAGGCATGTACGAAATGACTGCGCGGCTCGATCAAGGTCACCTCGGCGATCTGGTCCATCGCTTTGGCCAGTTCAGCCCCCAGATAGCCGCCCCCTACGATTGCGATACGCTTGCCCATCGGTGCCTCTCCTTTTGATCGGTTTCGCCTGCTGGACAGTCTGCCCGCGTGGTCAGCTTTCTACATAGGTGCTCTACCACCGATTTCTCGCAGAACGTGGCGAAAGCCGCCGATCTTGCCATCACCGGGGGCTAAATGCCCATGCGATAAGCGCCGGGAAGGGCGCGATTCTCTTAAATGGTGCAACATATTGTTTAGAATCATCGCACCTGTTTAACTCCCCCCAGCGACAGGGAGAGCCGCGACACAATGAAAGACACCAAAGCAGAGACTTTTCTGCGTTTCGATAACGTCAAGAAGAGCTACGATCAGGAAAATCTCGTCGTCAAAGGCTTCGACATGGATGTGCAGGAGGGGGAGTTCATTACCCTTCTTGGCCCCTCGGGCTCGGGCAAGACCACCGTATTGATGATGCTGGCAGGGTTTGAGAGCGTCACCTCGGGCGATATCGCGATCAATGGCCGGTCGATCAACAAGACCGCGCCGAACAAGCGCAACATCGGCATGGTGTTCCAGAACTACGCGCTGTTCCCGCATATGACCGTGGCCGAAAACCTCGCCTATCCGCTGAGCGTGCGCAAAATGTCCAAGGCAGATATCCAAGAGCGGGTGGCCGAGTATCTGTCGCTGGTCGAGCTTTCCGCCTTTGGCGACCGTCGCCCCGGGCAACTTTCGGGCGGGCAACGGCAGCGCGTGGCGCTGGCCCGCGCGATGATCTTCCAGCCGACGCTCATTCTGATGGACGAACCTCTCGGCGCGCTCGACAAGAACCTGCGCGAACAGATGCAGTTTGAGATCACCCGCCTGCACAAGCAGATCGGCTTTACCGTCATCTACGTCACCCACGACCAGACCGAGGCGCTGTCGATGTCCGACCGGATCGCCGTCTTCAACGACGGTGTGGTGCAGCAATGCGCCCCGCCCGCGGAATTGTACGAGCGGCCGGTGAATGCCTTCGTGGCCGAATTCATCGGCGAGAACAACTTCGTGCAGGGCCGCGTCACCCGGATCGAAGGCGAGATCGCCAAGGTCGAGACCGATACCGGCACGATCACCACGCAAACCTCCGAAGGGCTGACCGAAGGCGCGCAATGCCGCGTCTCCATCCGGCCCGAGAAACTGTTCATCCATCCCACGACCCACGCCCATGACAACGCGCTGACGGCGACCTTTGTCACGCGCATCTATGTGGGCGATTTCATCCGATATTATTTCCGCCTGCCGGACGGCACCGACATTATCGTCAAAGTGCTCAACGACCTGTCCGCGCCCGAGTTCGAAGAGGGCGCGACGGCGCAGCTGTTGTCCCTTACGAAAGACTGCATCGCCTTTGCCAATTAAGGGCGACCGGGGGCAAACCGGGGCCCCGCATAAAACCTGGACATGACAAGGAGAGACCGATGAAAAAGCATTTGAGTTATCTGGCCACCGCGGCGCTGATCGCCAGCCCCGCCTTGGCCGAGGACCTGACGGTGACGTCCTTTGGCGGGGCCTATGGCGCCGCGCAGATGGAACATATGATCCAGCCCTATATGGATAAATCCGGCACCAACATCCTGTTCGAAGATTACGGCGGTGGCGTGGCCGAGATGAAGGCGCAGGTCGAGGCGGGCAACATCCTGTGGGATGTCGTCGACATCGAAGTGATCGACCTCGAACGCGCCTGTGCCGAAGGCTATCTGGAAGTGATCGACCAATCGGTTCTGCCCGATGGCGACGATGGCACGCCAGCGGCGGATGACTTCATCGATGACGCGCTGGCCAATGAATGCGGCGTGGGCAATATCGTCTGGTCCGTCGTCTTTGCCGTGAACACCGAGAACGGCGAAGGCCCGAAAACCATCGAAGACTTCTTTGATACCGAGGCGTTCCCCGGCAAACGCGGTCTGCGCAAACGGCCGCAGGTCAACATGGAATGGGCGCTGCTGGCCGATGGCGTCGCCCCGGAAGAAGTTTATGAGGTGTTGGCCACCGAAGAGGGGCAGAAACGTGCCTTTGCCAAGCTCGACACCATCAAGGACGACATCACTTGGTACGACAGCTGGTCGCAGGCCCCCGTGCTGCTGAACGACGGTGGGGCGACCATGGTGCAATCCGCCAATGGTCGCATCTTCGCCGCGATCAAAGATGATGGCGCCCCCTTCGAGATCGTCTGGGACAGCCACATCTATGACCTCGACGTTTGGGCCATCATGAAGGGCACCGAGAAGAAAGAAGAGGCGATGGAGTTCATCAAATTCGCCACCGGCACCGTGCCGCTCTCGGGCATGCAGGACGTGGCCTATGGCCCGACCCGCGCCTCTGCCCAAGCGCTGCTGCCCGAGGACGTGAAACAAGATCTGCCCACCGCGCATCTTGACGAAGGCGTCAAAGCCGATGGCATCTTCTGGGCCGACTATGGCGAGACGTTGGGCGAGAAGTTCAACGAATGGCTGCTGCAATAAGCCCCCTGCCCCGCGCCTGACCGGGCGCGGGGCACCCAACCTCTATAGATGAGTAACCGCGTGTCCAGCCTCACTTCCCAAGACGCCGCCAACGCCCGTCGCCAAATGCGCAGACGCCGCCTGCAGGCGTTTCTTTTCGTGGTGCCGCTGCTGCTCTTCATCCTTTTCGCCTTTGTCGCACCGATCACCACGATGCTGTTCCGCAGCGTCTACAACCCCACCGTGGCCGAACTGGTGCCCGAAACGTTGGAGATGCTCGAAGGCTGGGAGGGCGAGAGCCTGCCCGATGCGGCGGTCATCACCCAGATGGCCATCGACATGAAGCGCATGGCAAACAACCGCACCTCCGGCAGGTTCGCCGATGAGATCAACCGCGCCCTGCCGGGCATGTCGAGCGTCATCAAATCCACCGCCCGGGGCCTGCGCCGCGCCGATGATGCCGAGCTTGCGGCCAATGGGGCAGAGATGCTGCTGGAAAAGAACGACCGTTGGGCCAAGCCCGCCACTTGGCGCGCGATCCGCAGCGCCGGGCAGGTCTATACGTCGAGCTACTACCTCACCGCTGTCGATATGGAATACAACTCCGAAGGGGACATCGTCCAACGCGACACACAGATTTACAAACAGCTCTACACTAAAACGCTGAAGATGGCGTTGATCATAACCGGGCTGACGATGCTGCTGGGCTATCCGCTTGCTTTCTACATGTCGCAGGCCAGCCCCGCGACGGCGAACTTCCTGATGGTCTTTGTCCTGCTGCCCTTCTGGACCTCGCTCTTGGTGCGCACCACCGCGTGGATCGCGCTGTTGCAAGCCGGGGGCGTGGTGAACTCGTCCCTCATCTGGGCCGGGCTGATCAACGAGCCCATTGAGCTGCTCTACAACGAGTTCTCCACCATCCTCGCCATGACCCACATCCTGCTGCCCTTCATGGTGCTGCCGCTCTACGCGGTGATGCGCGGGATCGATTCGAGTTTTATGCGCGCGGCGATCTCCATGGGGTCGAACCCCATCGGCGCGTGGTACAAGATCTACCTGCCAATGAGCCTGCCGGGCCTCTCTGCCGGGGCGCTCTTGGTCTTCATCATCTCGGTCGGCTACTACATCACGCCCGCGCTGGTCGGCGGCACCGATGGTCAGATGATCTCCAACATCATCGCTTTTCACATGCAGGTGTCCAACAACTGGGAACTGGCGGCGGCCTTGGGCTCGCTCCTGCTGATCCTGATCCTCGTTCTCTACTGGCTGTTCGACCGTTTTGTCGGCACCGACAACCTTAAGCTGGGATGACGTCATGAGCCAACTGCCCGACTATTACACGATCTGGCACAAGGCGGGGCACTATGGCCTGCGCATCATGGCGGGGCTGGTGCTGGTCTTCCTGATGCTGCCGATCCTCGTCATCATGCCGCTGTCGTTCAATGCCGAGCCCTTCTTTACCTTCACCCAAGGCATGCTGTCGCTCGACCCCGACGCCTATTCAACGCGCTGGTATCAGGAGATCGTCGATGATCAGAAATGGCGCATCGCGATCCGCAACTCCTTCGTCATCGGCATCGCGGCGGCCAGCATCGCCACCGTGCTGGGCACGCTGGCGGCGGTGGGCCTAGCCTCGCCCTGGATGCCGTTCAAACGGGTGATCACGGCGCTGTTGCTGTCGCCCATGATCGTGCCGCTGATCATCATCGCGGCGGGCATGTTCTTCTTCTACACGCAGTTCAACCTCGTGGGCACCTTCACCGGGCTGATCATCGCCCATGCCGCACTTGGCGTGCCTTTTGTCATCATCACCGTCACCGCCACGCTCAGCGGCTTTGACCGGTCACTCTTCGTCGCGGGGCTGAGCCTCGGCGCCTCACCGATCAAAGTGTTCTGGGACGTGGTGATTCCGCTCATTCGCCCCGGCGTGATCTCGGGCGGGCTTTTTGCCTTCGTGACCTCCTTCGACGAGGTGGTGCTCGTGCTCTTCCTCGCGGGGCCAGAGCAGCGCACGATTCCGCGGCAGATGTTCTCGGGCCTGCGCGAGCAGATCAACCCTACGATTCTGGCAGTGGCGACGCTGCTGGTGGTGCTCTCGGCGACGATGCTTTTTGTGCTGGAAGCCCTGCGCCGACGCTCGGCCCGGCTGCGCGGTCAAGAATAAGCAAAACCGCCCGAGGGCGGCACCAAACACCTGATCCATAACCATTTAAGGGGGGTGAGTGGTGAGCCGTGATGGGTTCGAACCATCGACCTACTGATTAAAAGTCAGTTGCTCTACCAACTGAGCTAACGGCCCACTAGGCGGGTAACTAGAAATTACGGGCGGCAGGGTCAAGCCCTTAATTACGAAAATCTTGCGAGATGCTGGATTAGTTTTCATGCCGGGGTTATATGCGCCGAATGTACAGCGATCAGACCCCCGGTTTGCCCTTCATGAAGATGCATGGGCTTGGCAATGATTTCGTCGTGTTCGATGCACGCGCGGAAGGAATCGACGTGACCCCGGCGATGGCGCAGGCCATCGGGCACCGGCAATTTGGCGTGGGATTCGATCAGCTTGCGGTGATCACGCGCGGGACGGGCGACGCGCATCTGACCTTTTACAACAGCGACGGCTCCCTTTCCGCCGCCTGTGGCAACGCCACCCGCTGCATCGCGCGCTATCTGATGGACGACACAGGCCACGATTCGCTGCATCTGACCACCGCGCGTGGCGATCTGGCAGCGAAAGACGCCGGGGGTGGCCTGACCTCCGTCAACATGGGCCATCCGCAGCTAAAGTGGGACGAGGTGCCGCTGGCGCGCGAGATGGACACGCTGCATCTGCCGATCGACGGCGACCCGACAGCCACCGGCATGGGCAATCCGCATTGCACCTTTTTCGTGGAAGACGCTGAGGCGGTGGACCTTTCCGACCTCGGCCCCGCGCCGAGCATGATCCGCTCTACCCTGAGCGCACCAACGTGCAGGTCGCGCAGATCGTCGGGCCGGACCACATCCGCATGCGCGTCTGGGAGCGCGGCGTCGGCGTGACGCTCGCCTCTGGCTCCTCCTCCTGCGCCACCGCCGTGGCCGCCGCGCGTCGGGGCCTCACGGGCCGTGCCGTGCGCATCGATCTCGACGGCGGCACGCTGCATATCGACTGGCGCGAGGATGGCGTCTGGATGACCGGGCCGACGATGCATGTCTTCTCCGGCAGCCTCACCCCCGCATTTCTGGAGAGCCTGACATGAGCGCCCCAATTTTCAGCACCATGGGCTGCCGTCTCAACGCCTATGAGACCGAGGCGATGAAGGAACTCGCCGAACAGGCGGGGCTGGAGAACGCCGTGGTGGTCAATACCTGCGCGGTCACGGCCGAGGCGGTCCGCAAGGCACGGCAGGACATCCGCAAGCTGCGCAAGGCACATCCCGAGGCGCGGTTGATCGTGACCGGCTGCGCGGCGCAGACCGAACCCGAAACCTTTAACGCCATGCCCGAGGTCGATGCCGTGATCGGCAACACCGAGAAGATGCAGGGCGCGACATGGCAGGGCATGGCCGCCGATTTCATCGGTAAGACCGAGAGCGTGCAGGTCGACGACATCATGTCGGTGACCGAGACCGCGGGCCATCTGATCGACGGATTCGGCACCCGCAGCCGCGCCTATGTACAGGTCCAGAACGGCTGCGACCACCGCTGCACCTTCTGCATCATCCCCTACGGCCGCGGCAATTCGCGCTCGGTGCCTGCGGGCGTGGTGGTGGACCAGATCAAGCGGCTGGTAGACAAGGGCTTCAACGAGGTCGTGCTGACCGGGGTCGACCTGACCTCTTGGGGCGCCGATCTGCCGGCGATGCCGAAGCTTGGCGACTTGGTGATGCGCATCCTGAAGCTGGTACCCGACCTGCCGCGTCTGCGGATCTCCTCGATTGATTCGATCGAGGTGGACGAGAACCTGATGCAGGCCATCGCCACTGAGCCGCGTTTAATGCCGCATCTGCACCTATCGTTGCAGCATGGCGACGACATGATCCTCAAGCGCATGAAGCGCCGCCACCTGCGCGACGATGCGATCCGCTTTGCCCAAGAGGCCCGCGCGCTGCGCCCCGACATGACCTTCGGCGCCGACATCATCGCAGGCTTCCCGACCGAGACCGAGGCGATGTTCGACAATTCGCTGAAACTGGTCGAGGAATGCGACCTCACGTGGCTGCATGTCTTCCCCTACTCCGCCCGTCCCGGCACGCCGGCGGCACGGATGCCCGCGGTGAACGGCGCGGCGATCAAGGAGCGTGCGGCACGGTTGCGGGCGGCTGGCGAGCTGCAGGTGCAACGGCATCTTGAGGCGCAGGTCGGGCGCACCCACGACGTGTTGATGGAGAACCCCCACATGGGCCGCACGGCGCAGTTCACCGAGGTGAGCTTTGCCGTGCCACAGGTTGAGGGGGAGATCGTGCAGGCCGAGATCACCGGGATTTCAGGCACGCAGCTGACCGCCTGAAAACGGCTGCTCTGCAGCGCGGAGGGCATTGCCCTCCCTGGGGGCGATGGAACGAGACTGCGGTCGGAATGGCTGCCGTACCCGAGACGACTCCGCATCATGGAACCTCGCAAAATCGCCCTCCGAGAGAGGGAGGGCGATGCCCGCTGTGCCGCCGGGCGGAACCTGTTGAGAGGTTCTAGGTCCAATGGACGCCATCATAACGCATGGCCACGAAAAAGGGCGCCGGTTTCCCGGCGCCCTTCTCATTTACAAAAGCCGTGGCCCGATCAGCCGTCCTTGCGGCGGTTCTTGACCGGCGCCCAAAGCTTCTTGTTGGTCAGATAGAGCAGGACCGAGAGCAGACCCAGCAGAACAACCCCGGCAAAGCCAGCCTGTTTGCGTGCGCCCAGCTTCGGCTCGGCAGTCCACATCAGGAAGGCAGAGACATCCTCGGACATATGCTGCACGTCATTGGCATGCTCATCCGCGAACTCGACCAGCCCATCGGAAAGTGGGGGCGCCATGGCGATCCAGCCGCCGGGGAAAACGGTGTTCTCGTAAAGAACCGTGCCCGCCTGCTCTTTCTCTTTGCCGGTGTAGCTGGTCAGAAGCGCAGTGATATACTCCGGCCCGCCGATCCCTTTGAGGAACTGGTTGATGCCCAGACCATAGGGGCCGTGGAACGCGGCGCGTTTCTTGGCCATCAGCGAGAGGTCAGGTGCGTTCGGCAGGTTGGACCCGGGGAAGTGGTCAACCGGGGTGCCGGGACGGGTGTCGTCCAGCTCGGCGTCATAGACGTCATAGCCTTTGGCGTATTCGATCACCTGCTCTTCGGGCATGTTCGGACCGGTTTCGTCCGACAATGTCCGCATCGCGACATACTCCAGACCGTGGCAGGCCGCGCAAACCTCGGTGTAGATCTGCAGACCGCGCTGGAGCTGGTTTACGTCGTAACCGCCGAACGGACCATCGAAAGAGAAATCGATGTTGTCGATATGCGGTGTGGCGTGGGAATCGTCACCCTGATCGTCGTCACCGGCGTGATCTTCAGCGGCAGTTTCCTCGCCGTGGTCTTCCGCTTCCATGACACCCACGTTGGGGTCATCACTATGCGCCTGACCGGCAACATCGTCTTCGGCGATCACTTCGTTTTCAGCGTTTTCCTCGGCTGTCGATTGCGCTTCGTCCGTGGCTCCGACTTCTTCGGCAGGCGCTTCTTCGGCGTCTTCGGCAGAAACCTCTTCGGGCGCTTCCTCGGTGGCAGCATCCTCAGTGGCGGTTTCTTCGGCCGGGGCCTCTTCCGCTACTGGTGCTTCCTCGGCAGGCGCCGTTTCAGCCGGAGCTTCTTCGGTTGTCGCCTCTTCAGCTGGTGCGTCTTCAACCGGAGCCTCGGCAGCAGGTGCCTCTTCGGTTGCGGTGTCCTCAGCAGGGGCTGCCTCAACCGCGGGTTCGTCAGCCGGGGCCGCGTCGACCTCGGGTTCGGCTGCGGGCGCGTCAGTTTCAGCAGGTGCCTCTTCCGCCGCTGGCGCTTCAGCAGGCGCGGTTTCGGCTTCGGCCTCCGGCGTTTCCGCCGGAGTTGTTAGCAGTTCTTCTTCTGTCGCTGTGTCCTGCGCCAGCACCGCCGTCCCCGGCAGGGCAAGGCCCAGAGTTACCACGGCAGAAAGGAGGTTGGTCTTCATCATGGTCATGATCCTTATTCCGCCGGGTTCACAAGCGTCTTGGTGCCGCCTGCCTTGGGCGCGTAATGCGCGTCAAAGTCGGCTTCGATGGTTTCAGGCTGCGCCAGCGGCTTCTCGATCACGCCCAAGAGGGGCAGAATCACGAGGAAGTAGGCGAACCAATAGGCCGAAGCGATCAGTGAGAAGCTCGCATAGGGCTCTTCTGCGGGCATCGCACCCAGCCACATCAGGGCGAAGAAGTCGATCACCAGCAGAGCGAACCACCATTTGAACATCGGACGATACCGGCCCGAACGTACAGAGGATGTGTCCAGCCATGGCACCAGCGCCATCACGGCAATCGCACCGAACATCGCCAGCACGCCGAAGAACTTGGCGTCGATGATGCCACCGGTCACGAAGGACGCGATCTGCACAACCCAAACCTCAGAGGTGAAGGCCCGCAGGATCGCGTAGAAGGGCAGGAAGTACCATTCCGGCACGATGTGTGCAGGCGTCGCCAGAGCGTTGGCTTCGATGTAGTTGTCCGGGTGGCCCAGATAGTTCGGCATGAAGCCAACAACCGCGAAGAACAGCGTCAGGATCACGGCCAGCGCGAACAAGTCCTTGATCACGAAGTAGGGCCAGAACGGCAGCGTGTCTTTCTTGGCGTCTTCCTTCGAGGTGCGGCGCACTTCGACCCCGGTGGGGTTGTTGTTGCCGGTCGTGTGGAAGGCCCAGATGTGCAGCACCACAAGGCCCGCAATCACGAAGGGCAGCAGATAGTGCAGCGAGAAGAAGCGGTTCAGCGTCGCGTTATCAACCGCAGGTCCACCCAGCAGGAAGGTCTGCAGTGTTTCACCGACAAAGGGAACCGCGCCAAAGAGGCCGGTAATCACGGTCGCGCCCCAGAAGGACATCTGACCCCAAGGCAGAACATAGCCCATAAAGCCGGTGGCCATCATCAGCAGATAGATCAACATGCCGATGATCCATGTGATCTCACGCGGGGCTTTATAGGAGCCATAGTAGAGACCACGGAAAATATGCGCATAGACCGCGATAAAGAACAGCGACGCGCCGTTCATATGCAGATAGCGGATCATATAGCCGCCGTTCACGTTGCGCATGATGTGCTCAACCGACGAGAAGGCCAGATCGACATGCGGCGTGTAGTGCATCACCAGAACGATGCCGGTGATGATCTGCAGTGCCAGACAGAAAGTCAGCACGATGCCCCAGATCCACATCCAGTTCAGGTTCTTGGGCGTGGGGATCATCAATGTGTCGTACAAAAGGCCAACGATGGGAAGGCGGCGGTGCAGCCACTTTTCGCCGTTCGAATTCGGCTCGTAATGGTCGTGAGGAATTCCAGACATCTTTCTTCCGCTCCCTTAACCCAGTTTGATCGTGGACTCGTCCACGAATTCGGCGACAGGCACCGGCAAGTTGCGCGGCGCCGGCCCTTTACGGATGCGGCCCGCCGTATCGTAGTGCGACCCGTGGCAGGGGCAGAACCAGCCGCCAAAGTCGCCAGCATCACCCAAAGGCACGCAGCCAAGGTGCGTGCAGACGCCCATCTGAACCAGCCACTCGCCGTTTTCGTCCAATGCGCGGTTGGCGTCCGTGGCGGGCACGTCGCCGCCCAGGTTGGCATTCTGCGCGATGGGGTCAGGCAGGCTGGACACGTCGACAGCGCTTGCCTCTTCGATCTCGGCCTCGGTGCGGCGGCGAATGAACACCGGCTTGCCCAGCCATTTCACGGTCAGCTGCGTCCCGACTTCGACGCCGGACACATCCACACGAATGGACGACAGCGCCTTTACGTCGGCAGAGGGGTTCATCTGGTTGACCAGCGGCCAGACGGCGGCACCAACGGCGACGGCACCTGTACCGGCTGTCGCGTAATACAGGAAATCCCTCCGGGTGCCTGCGTGTTCTTCTGCTTGGGACACGGGTTTACTCCAATTCTTGGCCAACTTTGGCCGACAGACATAGGGGTGGCGTCACCTTGCCACCTGACTTCTCGCCGCTATCTACCGGGATGGACCGCGCCCGTCCAGATGTCAAAGCCGCGCATCTTGGATCAACCGCGCCACAACGCGGCAAAAATACCGCGATTGTGGCAATATCATTACGGCGCGCTTACTGCGGCGGCGCGGTATGGGTCATCGCGGGGCGCGAATCAAAGGCATCGAACCATGCCGCCAGATCGGGGTTTTCAGCCCGCCAATCCCGCGCACCATGGCGAAAATCGATATATCCCAAGGCGCAGCCAAGCGCGATTTGCCCCATGTCCAAAGGCCCGGCCAAATGCGCAGCCCATTGATTGTTAAGCGTCTTACAGGCCCGGTCGACCTTGCCCCACTGGCCTTCGACCCATTCTGACATGCGTTTGTCTTCGGGGCGCAGCTTGCCCTCATAGACCATAGCGAGCGCGGCATCGAGCATCCCATCCGCCGTGGCCTCCAGCGTCAAAGTGTCCCACCTGCTTGTGCCTTGGGGGTAAAGCCCCGCCCCGGCGCGGTCATCCAAATAGGCGCAGATCACCCGGCTGTCGTACAGCGTGCAGCCGTCTGGCCGCTCCAGCGCGGGCACTTTGGTCAGCGGGTTGCGCGCGGCAAAGCCCTCAGCCGGGGCCAGCGGCGTGCCCGATGTCGGCTCCAGCGCGACATCATCAAGCTGACCGGTCTCATGCAGCAGCACCATGACCTTGCGGACATAGGGCGAGGTTGGAGAATAAAATAGTTTCACGTGAAGTCCCCCCTTGGTTGCCCGCACTATTCAACGGCGCCGCGCCAGACGCAACGGCGATCACACCCCGCGCATCAGAGCCGCCATCACCGCCGGATCCGTACCGAACCCATGCGCCGCCATCTGCTCCGCCGCCGCCAGACGCACAGCCGCATCCTTGTTCTGGCCCAGCTTCCATGTGCCGTCGATCCCGGTGATGCGGATTTGGCAGGGCATGATCATGCGCAGCATCTTGTCCCGCGCCTCTGGGGTCATCTTGTCCATCTTCCACGGGGTCTTTGGGGCCAGCCGCGCC
This sequence comes from Sulfitobacter faviae, assembly GCF_029870955.1. Lineage (NCBI taxonomy): Bacteria > Pseudomonadati > Pseudomonadota > Alphaproteobacteria > Rhodobacterales > Roseobacteraceae > Sulfitobacter > Sulfitobacter faviae. Next base: position 1,382,108 of record NZ_PGFQ01000001.1, read on the forward strand.
TCATAGATCGCCGATTGCCGTGCCAGCAGATCGGGCAGTTCCTCTGCCGGGCGAAGCTCTAGCGTGCCGGTCAGATGCACGGCCACATAGTTCCATGTCGGCACCTGATCCTCGATCCCGTACCAGTCGGGCGAGACATAGCTGTCGGCCCCCGTTACCGCCAAACGCACCGGCTGCGCGGTTTTCAGCGCCCGCGCGATGGGGTTTGAGCGCACCAGATGCAACTCGGCCAAATCCCCGGCGTCGTTCAGGATGAACGGCACATGCGCCATCAACGGCCCTTCCGCCCCATTGATCGCCAACACGCCAAAACCGACGTCACGGGCAAAGGCGAGGTTCCGGTCGCGGCCCTCTTTGCGGTAGATCGGATTGGGGTGCATGGTGCCTCCTATGCGTTTCTTTTGGTATTGCAGAGCCTTGCGCAACTTGGCAACCTGACATCATTCTCAGGGCGGGGCGAAATTCCCCACCGGCGGTAAGCGGTCTCCGCAAGCCCGCGAGCGGCCTTTTCGAAGGTGTCAGCAGATCTGGTGCGACTCCAGAGCCGACGGTCACAGTCCGGATGAAAGAGAATGCGAACAACGACGGGGGCGAAGCCCCGGTCTTTGCGCGTGATCGCCTTGGGTGGACGTGTCTGAACCTAAAGGAGATCACCATGACACAAGAACGTTCCGCCCGTTTCGCCTTTGTGCGTGCAAGCTGGCATGCGGATATCGTCGACCGCGCCTATGACGGGTTTACCGAAGTTATTGACGCCGCGCAGGTGGAAAGCTTTGCCGTTCCCGGTGCCTTTGAACTGCCGCTCATGGCGCAGCGTCTGGCCAAGACCGGGCGCTACGACGCCGTGATCTGCGCGGCCTTCGTGGTGGATGGCGGCATTTACCGGCATGACTTCGTAGCGCAGACGGTGGTCGATGGGCTGATGCGCGTGGGGCTCGACTGCGACCTGCCGGTGCTGTCGGTCTCGCTCACACCGCACCACTATCAGGAAACGGATCATCACAACGCGATCTACCGCGATCATTTCGTCACCAAGGGCCGCGAGGCTGCGCAGGCCGCCCTTGGCATGACCCAGGCGCTTGAGACGTTTTCTTCAAAAGAAAACGCCCCGGAAATTTCAAAAATTTCCGCCGCCTAGCCGAGATAGGCGCGCAGGGCCGGGGGCGGGTTGTCGAGCAATTCCGCCGCCGGTCCCGGCGCATGAGCGCGCCCGCCTTCGACAAAGATCACCTCATCCGCGATGCGGCGCACGTCATCGGGCGCATGGGTCACCATGATCAGTCCCGCCCCCGTCTCTCGGGCGAGGTCTTGGACCAAATCCAACATCTCGACTCGCAGCGCCGGGCCGAGCGCGGCGAAGGGCTCGTCCAACAGCACCCAAGGCCGCGCCTGCACCAGCACCCGCGCCAGCGCCACGCGGCTTTGCTGCCCACCCGAGAGCGCGCCGGGGCGTTTGGCGGCGTGATCGCTGAGCCCCACCCGCGCGAGGGCCGCATCGACGGCCTCCCGATCCGCCGCTTTCAACCGCAGGTCGGGGCGCAGGCCAAGGCCGACGTTCTGCCGCACGGTGAGATGTGGGAACAGGTTATTATCCTGAAACAGCATCGTCATGCCGCGCTGGCCGGGATGTTGATCCGTGATCTCCTCCCCCTCCCGCAGCAGCCGCCCCGCCGCCACCGGCACGAACCCACAGATTGCCGCCAGCAAGGTCGACTTGCCCGACCCCGAGGGGCCGATTACCGCGTAGTTGCGCCCCTGCGCCAGTGTCATATCGGCCACGAGGCTGAAATCGCCCCGCTCAATGCGCATTTCCTCAAGCGTCAGCATGCCAGCGCCCCCATTTGTCGCAGATGAAAAACACCGCCAGTGCCAAGACCAGCAAAAGCAGCGCCGCGCCCGCCGCGGCCTCCATCCGGTAGGCGCCCATCAGACGATACATCTGCAAAGGCAGCGTCGCACGTTCCTGATCGGCGAAAAGCGCGATCACGCCGAGATCCCCCACCGAGAGCGCCCCCGTCAGCCCGGCGGCAAAGCCCAGTTGCGGGCGCAGACGCGGCAGGACCAGCAGCCGCCACAGCGCCCAGCCCGTCATGCCGAGGGTCTGGGTCAGGGGGCCATAATCCTGCAAGGTCTCGCGCAGGCGCGGCACCAGAATGCGCAGCACGAAAGGCAGCGCCATCAGCGCGTTGACCAAGGCGGTGACCGGCAGGCTCAGCCGTGCCGGGTCCAGCACAGGGTTGATCAGGATGAACCACCCCGTGCCGATCATCAGCGGAGAGGCCGCAAGCCCCATCAGGCCAATCGCCTCCACCCCGCCGCGCCGCCGGGTGGCGATCCAGCCTGCCATCGGCAGCGCCAGCAGGGCCAGCACCGCCACGCTCAACCCCGCCACCAGAATGCTATTCCCGGTGGCCTGCCAGACCGAGGCAGGCAGTTCCGCGACCCCCGCCAGCCCGCGCAGCACCACGGCCCCAGCGGCAGCAGCAAAAACAGCGCGGCGAGCGCGATCACCACCCCGTCCAACGCCCGCTGCGCGCCGCCCCGCGCATCCCAGCGGCGCAGGGGGCGGTCCAACCCGCCGCCCAAGCTGATCGGCGGGATCAACCAAAGCGCCGCCACCGCCGCAGCGCCAGCCAGAACAAGCTGCACCACGGACAGAAGCGCGGCGCGCCCCAGATCAAAGTCAAACCGAAAGGCCTGATAGATCGCCAATTCAATCGTCGTCGCCCGCGGCCCACCGCCCAGCGTCAGGGCCACGGCGAAGCTGGTCAGGCAAATCACGAAAATCAGCGCCGCCACACCGGGCAGCACCTGGCGCAGCATTGGCCATTCCAGCGCCAGAAACAGCGCCCGCGGCGTCATCTGGAGTTGCCCCGCGAGCCGAAACCGCTCGGACGGGATGCTCTGCCAGCCTTGCAGCAAAAGCCGCGTCGCCAGCGGCAGATTGAAGAAGACATGCGCCAGAACCACACCATGCAGCCCGTAGATCGACACCGGCGGCAGGCCCAGAGCCGCGCCAAATTGGTTCAGTACCCCCGAACGGCCAAAGACCGTCAGCAGCCCCAGCACCGCCACGATCACCGGCAGAATGAAGGGCGCGCCCAGCAGCGTGATCAGCGCCCCGCGCCCCCAGAACCGCCGCCGCGCCAATGCCCGCGCCACCGGCACGGCCAGCAACACCGAAAGCACCGCCGACCAAACCGCCTGTGTCGCGGTAAACCGCACCGCCGCCCAATCTGCCGGGCCGAGCCCTGCGCCCACATCGGCCGCCGCGAAAACGGCGACCAAAGCGGCAAGGATCAGCCCCGCCACCAGCGCGGCGGCGAAAAGCCCCGACTTGCCGCTTAACGCGACAGCGCGGTCAGCCATTCGTCCAAAGCCTCATCACGGAGCGCGGGGACATCGCCGTTCGGCACCAACAGCGCCTTGCCGGGCTGGATCATGCCTTCGAACCCTGCGGGCAGACCGCCTTCGGGCGTCACGGCGGGATACATCCAGTTGGTCGTCGGCAGCACCGATTGCGCGGCATCAGAGACGAGGTATTGCAAGAACCGATCCGCCAGTTCCGGCTGATCCGACCCGGCAAGCTTCCCCGCCACTTCGATCTGCATGTAATGACCCTCGTCGAACAGCGCCGCGGTCTTGCTGTCATCCTCCTCCGCGATCAGGTGATAGGCCGGAGAGGTGGTGTAGCTCAGCACCATGTCGGCCTCGCCTCCGAGGAAGAGACCGTAGGCTTCGGACCACCCTTTGGTCACGGTCACGACGTTGTCGGCCAGCCCCGCCCAAACCTCGGGCGCGTCCTCGCCGTAGGCCGCTTTGACCCACATCAGCAGCCCCAAACCCGGCGTCGAAGAGCGCGGGTCTTGGATCACGATTTTCAGATCGCTCTCGGCCAGCGCTTTGAAATTGCCGGGCGCGTCCAGATCGGTGCCGTGGACAAAGGCGAAATAGCCCCAGTCATAGGGCACGAAAACTTCGTCTTCCCAAGTGATCGGCAGGTCATAGTCGGCCTGCAACCCGCTCGGCGCGAACAACCCGGTCTCTTTCGCGGCGGCGATCAGGCTGGTGTCCAGCCCCAGCACGATATCCGCGTCGGACCGTGCGCCTTCAAGCTTGAGCCGCGCCAAAAGGGCCGCACCGTCGCCCATGCCGACGAATTTCAGGTCGCAGCCGCATTCGGCCTCGAACCCCTCTTCGATGGCCGGACCCGGCCCCCATTCGGTGACGAAACTGTCGTAGGTATAGACCGTCAGTTCAGGCGTCTCGGCCCATGCGGCCGATGCGCCCAAGACGCCCGCAGCAAGTGTAAGATACTTCATCGCATCCTCCTTTTGCGGCGAAAGGTAAAAGGTGGATGTCTGTCCTGACCTTCCCTCCGCCGGTGTTAACCGGTTCAGGTTCAACGGGTCCGCACAACATGCACATCTCAGCCCAAAGGCCCCCGAGGTAGCGTCAGGGGTAGATCGGACCTGCACAATTGGCAAGGCAAATCCCCTTGAGGCAGGGCGCTGCCCCGGCTAAGGGTTTGACAACAGGAGGTCCGCCCATGTCGATCAACAGCTTTGGCCATCTTTACCGGGTCACCACATGGGGCGAGAGCCACGGGCCCGCCCTTGGGGCGACCATCGACGGCTGCCCCCCTGGCGTGCCGATTGACGAGGGCATGATCCAACAGTGGCTCGACAAGCGCAAACCGGGCCAGAACAAATACACCACACAGCGGCGCGAAGCGGATGAGGTGCGGATCCTGTCGGGCACCTTTGAAGGGGTCACCACCGGCACGCCGATCCAGTTGATGATCGAGAACACCGATCAACGCTCGAAAGACTACGGCGACATCAAGGACAAGTTCCGCCCCGGTCACGCCGATATCACCTATTTCCAGAAATACGGCATCCGCGACTATCGCGGGGGTGGCCGTTCCTCGGCCCGGGAGACCGCCGCGCGGGTGGCGGCGGGCGGTCTGGCGCGTGAGGCGATCAAAGCGCTGGTGCCGGCGCTTCAGATCACCGGCTACATGGTGCAGATGGGGCCGCATAAGATCGACCGCGAAGCGTTCGATTGGGACCAGATCGACCAAAACCCCTTTTGGGTGCCGGATGCCAAAGCAGCGGCGGACTGGGCCGACTACCTCGACGGGCTGCGCAAATCGGGCAGCAGCGTCGGCGCGATCATCGAAGTGACGGCGCGCGGCGTGCCTGCGGGCCTCGGCGCGCCGGTCTATGGTAAGCTCGACACCGATCTGGCCGCCGCGATGATGAGCATCAATGCCGTCAAAGGCGTGGAGATCGGCGAGGGCATGTCGGCGGCGATGCTGACGGGCGAATTGAACGCCGATGAGATCACCATGGGGCCCGATGGGCCGGAATATTCCTCGAACCACGCGGGCGGCATCTTGGGCGGGATCAGCACCGGGCAGGATGTGGTGCTGCGTTTCGCGGTGAAGCCGACCTCCAGCATCCTGACCACGCGGCGCACGATCACGAAACAGGGCGAAGAGACCGAGATCATCACCAAGGGCCGCCACGATCCCTGCGTCGGCATCCGCGCAGTGCCGGTGGGCGAGGCGATGATGGCCTGCGTGCTGCTGGATCACCTGCTGCTGCATCGCGGACAGATTGGCCAGAACCGCGGCATAATCGGCCCTGAGGCGTGAGGATCAAAGCATGAAAGTCGATGATTTCTCCGCCCGCCCCGCCCTTGGTGTCGGACTGAAAATCACGGCGATCCTGCTTTTCACCTGCATGTCCGCGATCATCAAATCGCTGGCCGACGAGGTCCCCGCCGGGGAGTCGGTCTTCTTCCGCTCCTTCTTTGCCATTCCGGTGATCCTGATCTGGCTGGCGCAGCGCGGCAAATTGAAAAGCGGGCTAAAGACGCAAAACCCGATGGGCCATGTTTGGCGCGGGCTCTTCGGCACCACGGCGATGGGGCTGACCTTTACCGGCCTCGGCCTGCTGCCCCTGCCCGAGGTCACGGCCATCGGCTTTGCCACACCGATTTTCACCGTCATCCTCGCTGCCGTATTGCTGGGCGAGAAAATCCGGCTGATCCGCGTGAGTGCCGTGGCGATTGGGTTGGTGGGGGTGATGATCATCCTTTGGCCGCGATTCACCAGCATCGGCACGATGGAGCAGACAGCCACCATCGGCGCGTTGCTGATCCTGATGGCGACAATGGTGCGCAGCCTCGTGCAGATCCACATTCGCCAATTGGTGCAGAACGAAGATACCGCCGCGATCGTCTTTTACTTCTCCTGCACCGCCTCCTTGCTGGCGCTCTGCACCCTGCCCTTCGGCTGGGTCATCCCCGATCTGCAAACCTTTGGCCTGCTGGTCCTCGCCGGGCTGATCGGCGGGGTGGCGCAAATCCTGATCACCTCGGCCTACCGCTTTGGCTCAGCCTCGATGCTGGCCCCCTATGACTATACCTCGATGCTTTTCGCCATCTTGCTGGGCTATGTCTTCTTTGCCGAACTGCCTACGATGATGATGCTGGCGGGCGCGGCGCTGGTGATCAGCGCGGGCGCGTTGGTGATCTGGCGCGAGCGGCAGTTGGGGATGGAACGGGGCAAGGCGCGGTCTGTCACCGATCCCAAAGCGTGATCGAATGCGGGCTTTCGCCCGGCCCGGCCTCTCCCTATGGTGCCCCAAAACCGGATAGAGGAGATGACCGATGAGCGACGCGGATCCGAAAGATCACAAGGAAAAGATGCAGCAGCGTCAGGCCGAGCAGCGCGCCAAGGTGGCCGAGTTGCAAGACCCGGACAAGGGTCTGGTGCTGGTCCATACCGGGCCGGGCAAGGGCAAATCCTCTTCTGCTTTCGGCGTGGTGGTGCGCGCGCTTGGCTGGAAACAGCGCGTCGGCGTGGTGCAGTTCATCAAGGGCAAATGGAAAACCGGCGAACGATTGTTCTTTGAACGGTTGGATGAGGTGACATGGCACACGATGGGCGAAGGTTTCACTTGGGACACCCAAGACCGCAACCGCGACATCGCCGCCGCCGAGGCCGCATTCGGCAAGGCGCGCGAGATGATGGAGAGCGGCGACTATGACCTTGTGGTGATGGATGAGATCAACATCGCCATCCGCTATGAATACCTCAAGATCGAAGATGTGATCGCCGGGCTCGACGCGCGCGACAAGCGCACCGCCGTGGTGCTGACAGGCCGTGACGCCCGGCCCGAGCTTTGCGACTATGCCGATCTGGTGACCGAAATGTCCGAGGTCAAACACCCGTTCAAAGCGGGCATCAAAGCACAGCGCGGCGTCGACTACTGAAACGAAAAGGATCGCCCGCTTCCGGGCGATCCTCTCACTGTGCCATGCGGAGGGCGCTTAGATCGTCGCGCCCTTGGGGTCGAGCGTCACCGAGTAAAGCTCGGTATCGGCGCGGTCCATCAGACGCACTTTCATCTGCTGGGTCTTGGCGTCGATATCGACCAAGCCAAAGAATTGCAGACCGGCGGAGGGCGGCAGGTTCACCTGACCTTCTTCGGGGGCTTTGACGTATTTCAACTCGGGGCCAAAGGTGCCGTCCAATTCGTTCGGGCCAAAGGTGCCCGCGTGCAGCGGGCCCGACACAAACTCCCAGAACGGGTCAAAGTCCTGAAACTGCGCTTTGTCGGGGTTGTAGTAATGCGCGGCGGTGTAATGCACATCCGCCGTGAACCAGACCACGTTGTCGACCTGCGCGGTCTTGATGAAACGCAGCAGCCCCGCGATCTCTTGCTCGCGGCCCTTGGCGGCGCCATTGTCGCCATTGGCAACCGCCTCGGCCCCGCCGCCGACGACCAGACCGATGGGCATGTCGCAGGCGATGACCTTCCATGTGGCCGCCGAATTGGTCAGCTCACGCTTGAGCCATGCCATCTGCTCGGCCCCGAGGATATCGGTGGCCTGCGACATCTCGGTCTGCATGTTCTCGCTGTTCGGCCCCGGTAGCTGCGCAGGTCGAGGAAGAAGACATCCAGAATCGGACCGTAGTTGATCTTGCGGTAGACCCGGCCCGGCTCGGCGGGGGTGATGCGCAGCGGGGTCATCTCATGGAAGGCCTGCGAAGCGCGGGCGGCAAGGACATGGATCGACTTCTCGCTATAGCGGTCGTCTTCCATCAGGCTGCGCGAGGAGGACCAGTTGTTCACGACCTCATGGTCGTCCCACTGCATGAAGGTCGGCACATGGGCGTTCATCTCGCGCACATGGTCGTCCATCAGGTTGTATTTCCACTGACCGCGGTATTCGTCCAGCGTCTCAGCCACCTTGCGTTTCTCGTCGATGATGGTGGTGTTCTTCCACATCGTGCCGTCGTCAAGCTGCACCTCATCCTCAAGCGGGCCATCGGCATAGATGGTGTCACCGGAATGCAGGAAGAAGTCGGGCGGTGTTTGGCCATGGTCGCATAGGTGCGCATGCCCTCATCGTCGATGCCCCAGCCCTGACCAGCGGTGTCACCGGACCAAGCAAAGCGCACGTCGCGGCGCGCGGTGGGCGCGGTGCGAAACTGGCCGATGATCGGCTCGGAAGTGGCATTGATGTCGCTCAGGTCCGCAGCGGTGAAGCGGTAAAAGATATCCTGATCCGAGGGCAGCCCTTCGACCAGACGTTTCACCGCCAGATCGTGGTTCGGCAACGCGTTCATCGGCGCAAGCTGGCGCGCGTTATCAAAGCTCTCGGTGGTGGAGATTTCGACCTGCACCCGTGCCGGGCGGTCGGTGCGGGTCCAGATCATGCCGGACTGCGTGTCGACATCGCCCGATTGCACCCCATGGGTAAACACCGGGCGTGAGGCTGCACGGCTGAGGCTGGGCATGGCAAGGCTTGCGGCAAAGGCGGTGGAGCCCGCCAGCACAGCGCGACGGGTCGGGCGGATCAGTTTGGTCATCGTGAGCTTCCTCTGAGGGTGGCGATGGCGGCACAGAACCCCCGGCGCGTGACAGATGGCCGACAGCTGCGTGACTCTTTGGCAAAGCTTTGGTGACAGCGCGATGACGTGTTACCAAAATCCGTACCCCATTTTCATTCCGTAACATTTTGATTGAACCGAATCGCCCCGATGTGTAGATTGCGGTGCAACAACAGGAGACCCCATGCAGGCATTCATCTGCGACGCGCAGCGCACCCCCATTGGCCGTTACGGCGGCGCCCTCTCTTCGGTTCGCGCCGATGATCTGGCCGCCGTGCCGCTGAAAGCGCTGATGGAGCGGAACCCTTCCGTCGACTGGGCGCGCGTCGATGACGTGATCATGGGCTGCGCCAATCAGGCAGGCGAAGATAACCGTAACGTGGCGCGTATGGCGTCGCTATTGGCTGGCCTGCCGGTCGAGGTGCCGGGTGCGACGATCAACCGTCTCTGCGCCAGCGGGATGGACGCCGTGGGCGCTGCCGCCCGGGCGATCCGCGCGGGCGACATGGACCTCGCCATCGCGGGCGGGATTGAGAGCATGTCGCGCGCGCCCTTCGTGATGCCCAAGGCCGAAACCGCCTTTTCGCGCAACAACGCCGTCTATGACACCACCATCGGCTGGCGCTTTGTGAACCCGAAGATGAAGGCTGAGTTCGGCGTCGACTCGATGCCCGAGACCGCCGACAACGTCGCCGCCGACCATGACGTGTCGCGCGAAGATCAAGACGCCTTCGCCGCACGTAGCCAGGAACGCTATGCCGCCGCAGCCGAGAAGGGCGTCTTCGCCGAGGAGATCGCCCCGGTCACCATTCCGCAGCGCAAGGGCGAGGACGTGGTCATCGACAGCGACGAACACCCCCGCCCCGGCACCACGTTGGAGAAACTGGGCAAGCTGCGCGGCATCAATGGCGCCGACCTGACCGTGACCGCGGGCAATGCCTCGGGCGTGAACGACGGTGCCGCGGCGATGCTGCTGGCCTCCGAGGCGGGCGTGAAGGACCACGGCCTGGCCCCCATCGCCCGCGTCGTGGCCATGTCGGCGGCGGGCGTCGAGCCGCGCGTCATGGGCATCGGCCCGATCCCGGCGGTGCGCAAGGTGCTGGACCGCGCGGGCCTGACGATCGAGCAGATGGACGTGATCGAGCTTAACGAAGCCTTCGCGAGCCAAGGCCTCGCCACGCTGCGCGCGCTTGGCGTGCCGGATGACGCACCCCATGTAAATGCCAACGGCGGCGCCATCGCCATCGGCCACCCGCTTGGCATGTCCGGCGCACGTCTGGTGATGACGGCGGCGCTGCAGCTCAAGCGGACGGGCGGCAAATACGCGCTATGTACCATGTGTGTGGGCGTGGGTCAGGGCGTTGCCCTGATCCTCGAAAACGCAGGCTGACACTTCTTTCCTCGAAAGGAACGGACCGATGTATGCACAGATGATCAAATCCACCGGCAAGGGCGTCAAATCCCTCGACGAGATGGACCCCGACGAGCGCGCCTTTCAGGAACGCATCGACGCGGGCGGCAAGATCGAGCCCAAGGACTGGATGCCCGACGGCTATCGCAAGAACCTGATCCGCCAGATCGGACAGCATGCGCATTCCGAGATCGTGGGCCAGTTGCCGGAAGGCAACTGGATCACCCGCGCCCCGACGTTGGAGCGCAAGGCGATCCTTCTGGCCAAGGTGCAGGACGAGGCCGGGCACGGCCTCTACCTCTACTGCGCGGCGGAAACGCTGGGCGTGACCCGAGACCAGATGACCCGCGACCTCCTTTCGGGGAAGATGAAGTACTCCTCGATCTTCAACTATCCGACCCTGACATGGGCCGACATGGGTGCCGTCGGCTGGCTCGTCGATGGTGCCGCGATCATGAATCAGGTGCCGCTGCAGCGCACCTCCTACGGGCCCTACGCCCGCGCCATGGTCCGCATCTGCAAGGAAGAAAGCTTCCACCAGCGCCAAGGCTTCGACATCATGATGAAGATGGCCAATGGCACGCCCGCCCAGCGCAAGATGGCGCAAGACGCGCTCAACCGCTTCTGGTTCCCGGCGCTGATGATGTTCGGCCCCTCGGACAAGGACTCGGTCCATTCCGCGCAGTCGATGGCGTGGAAGATCAAGATGAACACCAATGATGAGTTGCGTCAGAAGTTCGTCGACGAGACGGTGCCGCAGGCCGAATACCTTGGCCTCACGATCCCCGACGAGACACTGAAGTTCAACGAAGAGACTGGCCACTACGACTTTGCCGAGCCGGATTGGGAAGAGTTCTTTCAGGTGCTCAAGGGCAATGGCCCGTGCAACACCGAACGGCTGGCGGCGCGCAACATGGCTTGGGACGAAGGCCGCTGGGTGCGCGAGGGGCTTTTGGCCCACGCCGAGAAAAAGCGCAGCAGACAAATGGCAGCGGAGTAAGCGACATGAGCAGCCCTGAATCCAGCGAATACAAAGGCACCGAAGCCGCCCCCCACGGCGACGCACGGCCCACCGAATGGCCCCTGTGGGAAATCTTCATCCGCGGCCAGCACGGGCTGAGCCATCGCCATGTCGGCAGCCTGCATGCGGCGGACGCGGAAATGGCGATCAAGAACGCCCGCGACGTCTATACCCGCCGCAACGAAGGCGTGAGCATCTGGGCGGTCGAAGCCAGCGCCATCGCCGCCTCCTCGCCCGAGGAGAAAGGCGCGCTTTACGAGCCCGCCAACGACAAGGTTTACCGCCACCCGACCTTCTACGACATTCCCGACGAAGTGGGGGCGATGTGAGCGGCACCGATCCCAAGTTCGAATTCCTCTGCCGGATGGGCGACAACGCGCTGGTGCTTGGCCACCGCGTCTCGGAATGGTGCGGCGTGGCGCCGGTGCTGGAAGAGGACATCGCGCTGGCCAACGTGGCGCTCGACCTGATCGGTCAGACGCAGCTTTGGCTCGGTCTGGCGGGCGAGGTCGAAGGCGAAGGCCGCGATGCGGACAAGCTCGCCTTTCACCGCGATGTCTGGGACTTCCGCAATGTCCTGCTGGTGGAACAGCCCAACGGCGATTTCGGCCAGACCATGATGCGGCAGTTCCTCTTTGACGCCTGGCATCTGGCACAGCTCACCGCGCTGATCGATTCCAGCGACAAGCAGATCGCCGCCATCGCCGAGAAGTCCGCGAAGGAAGTGACCTATCACCTCGAACGCTCCTCCGACACGGTGATCGGCCTTGGCGACGGGACCGAGGAAAGCCACCGCCGAATGCAGGCGGCGCTCGACCTGCTTTGGCCCTATGTGGGCGAGATGTTCATTGGCGATGATGTCGACGCCGCCATGGCCGAAGCCGGCATCGCACCCGATCCGGCGAGCATGCGCAAAAGCTATGACCAACTGGTCGGCGACACGCTGCAGGCGGCGACGCTGACCAAGCCCGAGGATGACTTTGCCCATAGGGGCGGGAAAAGCGGCGCGCGGCACAGCGAACATCTGGGCCATATGCTGACCCAGATGCAGTGGCTGCAACGCGCCTACCCGGACGCCACATGGTGAAACCCGCCCCCCACAGCCGGCCCGCCCCCGCGCCGGTGCCGGGGTGGTGCGCCGGCCCGCTTCGCGCGGCCCCGCCCGCGGCGAAAAGCCATCGGTCGAGACGGTCTGGGCGTGGCTCTCCGCGATCCCGGACCCCGAGATCCCCGCGATTTCGCTCACCGATCTGGGCATCATCCGCGATGTGGCATGGCACGGCGACACGCTGGTCGTCACCATCACGCCGACCTATTCAGGCTGCCCCGCCACCAGCATCATCAACCTCGACATCGAGACGGCGCTGCACGGCCACGGGATCGAAAAGCTGGAGCTGAAGCGCCAACTCTCCCCGCCTTGGACCACCGAATGGATGAGTGACACCGGCCGCGCCAAGCTTGAAGCCTACGGCATCGCGCCGCCGCGCCCCGCCGGCGGGCCGCAGCACTGCCCGCACTGCCAATCGAAAGCGGTGGAGCGGATCAGCCAGTTCGGCTCGACCCCCTGCAAGGCGCAATGGCGGTGCTTGGACTGCCTTGAACCCTTTGACTATTTCAAATGTATCTGAGGCCCCGATGAGCCAGTTTCACCCCCTCACCGTCACCGACATCCACCACACCATCCGCGATGCCGTGGTGCTGACGCTGAAGCCGGAAGACCCCGACGCCTTCGCCTTCACCCAAGGCCAGTACCTGACCTTCAAACAGGATTTTGACGGCACCGAGCTGCGCCGCAACTATTCGATCTGCGCAGGGTTGGACGACGGCGAGTTGAAGGTAGGGATCAAACGCGTCGATGGCGGGGCCTTCTCGACCTATGCCAATACCGAGCTCAAGGTCGGCGACGTGCTGCACGCCATGCCGCCGCAGGGCAAGTTCTTCACCCCGATCGAACCTGAGGTGGCCAAGAACTACCTCGGCTTCGCGGGCGGCTCGGGCATCACCCCGGTGCTGTCGATCCTGAAGACGGTGCTGAAACGCGAGCCGAAGTCGACCTTCACACTGGTCTATGCCAACCGCGCGGTGAACACGATCATGTTCCGCGAGGAACTCGAAGACCTCAAGAACCGATACATGGGCCGCCTGACGGTGATCCACATCCTCGAATCCGGGCAGGACATGGAGCTTTTCGAGGGCCGGGTCGATCAGGACAAATGCAACGCGCTGTTCAAGCACTGGATCCAGATCGACACCATCGACACCGCCTTCATCTGCGGACCGGAACCGATGATGCTGGCCATCGCCGAGGCGCTGAAGACCAATGGGCTGGGCGAAGAGCAGATCAAGTTCGAACTGTTCAGCGAAAGCCAGCAGGGCCGTTTGGCGAAACAGGAAATGGCCAAGCGCAGCGAGGGCCAGAAGGGCACCGAGATCACCGTCATCATCGACGGCGCGCGGCGCAGCTTCACCATGCAGAAGGGGCAATCGGTCCTCGAAGCGGCGCTGGAGAACGGGCAGGAGGCGCCGTTCTCCTGCAAGGCCGGGGTCTGTTCGACCTGCATGGGCAAGGTGCTGGAAGGCGAGGTCGAGATGATCTCGAACCACGCGCTGGAGGATTACGAAGTCGAACGCGGCTACGTGCTGACCTGCCAAAGCTACCCGCTGAGCGACAAACTCACCATCGACTACGACACCCACTGAAGGAGCCGACATGCGCGATATCCACAGTTACGCCGCCGGCGAATGGCTGGCCCCCGGGGCCGGCGCCCGCAACATCGCCAGCGCCATCACCGGCGAGGTGATCGCGCAGGCCGGCAACGACGCACTGGACGCGGGCGCCATGCTGGGCTTTGCCCGCGAACACGGCGGCCCTGCCCTGCGCGCCATGACCTTCCACGACCGCGCGCGCATGTTAAAGGCGCTGGCGCTGCATCTGATGGAGCATAAACAGGCGCTTTATGATCTGAGCTACGACACCGGGGCCACGCTGTCGGACCACAAGATCGACGTCGACGGCGGCATCGGCACCATGCTGGTCTTCGCCTCCAAGGGCCGGCGCGAGATGCCAGACGCCCATGTCTACCTCGACGGCGCACCCGAGCAACTGGGCCGCGAGGGTCAGTTCATGGGCCGCCACATCTGCAGCCCGCTACAGGGCGTCGCCGTGCATATCAACGCCTTCAACTTCCCGGTCTGGGGTATGTTGGAGAAGCTCGCCCCCACCCTGCTTGCCGGCGTGCCGGCGATCGTGAAACCGGCCACCGCCACCTGCTATGTGACCGAACTTTGCGTGCGGCTGATGCTGGACAGCGGGCTGCTGCCGAAGGGTGCTTTGCAATTCGTGAGCGGCGGCTTGGGCGATATGCTCGACCTGCTCGGCTGTCAGGATGCCGTGGCCTTCACCGGCTCCGCCGACACCGCGCTGAAGCTGCGCGGCAATCCGAAGCTCATGGAAAACTCCGTGCGCTTCACCTCCGAGCAAGACAGCCTGAATGCCTCCGTCCTCGGCCCCGATGCGGTGCCGGGCACGCCAGAGTTCGACCTTTTCGTCAAGGAAGTGCAGCGCGAGATGACCGCCAAGGCGGGGCAGAAATGCACCGCCATCCGCCGGATCATGGTGCCGCACGCGCAGATCGACGCGGTGATTTCGGCCCTGTCCGAGCGCCTCGCCAAGACCACCATCGGCGATCCCCGCGCCGAGGACACCCGCATGGGCGCGCTGGTCTCGGGCAGCCAGAAACGCGATGTGTTGGAGAAGGTCGGGCTGCTAAGCGCCGAGGCCGAGCGCGTTTTCGGCGACCCCGACAACTTCACCGTGAAGGGTGCCGACCGCGACAAGGGCGCCTTCCTGCCGCCGATGCTGTTCCACTGCGCCGACCCCGATGCCGCCGAGCGCGTGCATGACACCGAGGCTTTCGGCCCCGTCTCCACCCTCATGCCCTACCGCGATCTCGCACACGCCACACAGCTTCTGAACCGCGGCCAAGGCTCGCTGGTGGCGTCGATCATCACCAATGACGGCGAGGTGGCGCGCGAGTTGACGATGGGCTCCGCGGCCTTCCACGGACGGCTCTACTTTAACAACCGCAAATCTATGGCTGAGGCCACGGGCCACGGCTCCCCGCTGCCGCATATGGTGCATGGCGGACCGGGCCGCGCGGGCGGCGGCGAGGAGCTGGGCGGCGTGCGCGGCGTGATGCATTACATGCAGCGCACCGCGGTGCAGGGCAGCCCCGACATCCTCACCGCCATCGGCAAGCAATGGGTGCCGGGCGCCGAGGAGATCACCGACCGCGCCCATCCCTTCACCCGCCGCTTCACCGAGCTTGATCTGGGCGAGACTTTCCATTCGCCCACCCGCGAGGTCACGCTCGAGGATATCGAGACCTTCGCCCATTTCACCGGCGACACCTTCTATGCCCACATGGATGACGAGGCCGCCGCCGCGAACCCCTTCTTCCCGGGGCGCGTGGCCCATGGCTACCTGCTCTTGAGCTTTGCCGCGGGCCTCTTCGTGCAGCCCGACCCCGGTCCGGTGCTGGCCAACACCGGCCTCGACAACCTGCGCTTCCTCGAACCGGTCTCGGCGGGCGACAGCATCAAGGTGCGGCTCTCGGTCAAGCACAAGACGCCGCGCAACGCGGAATATGGCGAGGTGCGCTGGCATGTGACCCTGACCAACCAGCGTGAGGAGGCGGTCGCAGAATACGACCTGCTGACGATGAAT
Source organism: Sulfitobacter faviae (assembly GCF_029870955.1). NCBI lineage: Bacteria > Pseudomonadati > Pseudomonadota > Alphaproteobacteria > Rhodobacterales > Roseobacteraceae > Sulfitobacter > Sulfitobacter faviae. Next base: position 1,398,174 of record NZ_PGFQ01000001.1, read on the forward strand.
GCCGTCTGACCACGCGCCCTCGGTCGTCGCGGCACTCGCTGGCCTTGGCGGTCAGCGGGTCTGGTCGCTGATGGTCAGCCTCTTCGGCGATCTGGCACAGGGACAGGGCGACGCAATCGAAGGGCCGGTGCTGTCGCAGATCATGGCCGCGCTCGACGTGCGGCCCGAGGCAAGCCGCGTGGCACTGCACCGGCTGCGCAATGACGGCTGGCTACAATCGGTCAAGGCCGGGCGCATCAGCCAGCACAGCCTGACCGCCCAAGGCCGCGCGGAAAGCGCTGCCGCCAGTCCGCGCATCTACGCCGCGCCGCCGGACCTGTCGGAACCTTGGCAGATGGTCGTGACCGAGGAGAACGGGCGCGAGACCGACAACGCCCTGCGAGAGGCGGGGTTCATCGCCGTCCTGCCCCGCGCTTACGTCGGGCGCGCCGAGAGCGCAGCCCCCACGGGATGCCTTACCCTGCCCGGCACGCCGCCGCCCGAGTGGCTGCGCCGCGCAGTGGAACCCGCCGAGCTTGAGGGTGACTATGACGCGCTCTTGGCCGCGCTTACGGCCTTGGATGCCGAGCTTCCCGCGCCAGAGCAACTCACCCCCTTGGACGTCGCGGTCTTGCGCTGCCTGATCGTGCACAATTGGCGGCGATTGGTGCTAAAGCATCCCGCCCTGCCCGGCGGGCTGATCCGCCCCGAATGGTCCGGCTACCGCTGCCATTTGCTGGTCGACCGCCTGCTGCGCCGCTACCCGCGCCCCGCATTGCAGGATCTGGCCACCGCCTGACGCGGCGCAAAGCCCCGCTTTCCCATGCCGGACAAGCACGATATAGACGTGCTCATGACAAATTTCCTCTATCAGAACGACCTGCCGGATGACCTCGACCTTGGGCCGATGGTCGCGATTGATTGCGAAACGATGGGGCTGCATCCGCATCGCGACCGGCTTTGTGTCGTGCAGCTTTCGGGCGGCGATGGTCACGCGCATCTGGTGCAGGTCGCCAAGGGCCAGACCGAGGCACCGAACCTCTGCGCGCTGCTGGAAAATCCTCATGTGCTGAAGCTGTTCCACTATGGCCGCTTCGACATTGCCGCGATGCTCAACACCTTTGGCGCCACCGCGACGCCGGTCTATTGCACCAAGATCGCCAGCCGACTGGTGCGCACCTATACCGACCGGCACGGGCTGGCGAAGCTTTGCCAAGAACTTCTGAGCGTCGATATCTCGAAACAGCAGCAATCCAGCGATTGGGGGGCCGAAGAGCTGACCCAAGCGCAGATCGACTATGCCGCCTCTGACGTGCTTTACCTGCACCGGCTGCGCGATGAACTTAACAAACGCCTGATACGCGAAGGCCGGATGGACATGGCGCAGGCCTGTTTCGATTTCCTGCCCATGCGCGCCCGGCTGGATCTGGAGGGATGGCCGGACACGGACATCTTCGCACACGCATGAACACACCTTTCCTCGACACCGCCCGCCGGGTGATCCGCTGCGAAGCCGAGGCGCTGACCCTGCTGGCCGACAGCCTTGATGACCGCTTTCGCGCCGCGGTTGACCTGATGCGCACCTGCAAGGGCCGCGTGATCGTCACCGGCATCGGCAAGTCGGGCCATATCGGCAATAAGATCGCGGCGACACTAGCCTCCACCGGCACGCCCGCGCAATTCGTCCACCCGGCCGAGGCGAGCCACGGCGATCTGGGCATGATCACCGCCGCCGATGTGGTGCTGGCGATTTCCAACTCCGGCGAAGCGCCGGAGCTTGCCAACCTCATCGCCTATTCGCGTCGCTATGCCATTCCGCTCATCGGCATCACCAGCCGCGCCGAGAGCAGCCTTGGCCGCCATAGCGACGTGGTGCTGGAACTACCCCGCACGGCAGAGGCTTGCGGCACCGGCGTGGTGCCCACCACCTCGACCACGCTGACGCTGGCGATGGGCGATGCCGTGGCCGTGGCGCTGATGGAGAACCGCGCCTTCACCGCCGAGCATTTCCGCGACTTCCACCCCGGCGGCAAGCTGGGTGCAAGGCTGAGCCGCGTGGCCGATCTGATGCATGTGGGTGACAAGCTGCCGCTGGTCACCGCCGACGCCCCGATGCCCGAGGCGCTGAGCGAGATCAGCCGCAAGGGCTTTGGCGTGGTCTGCGTCATCGATGCGGAAGGCGCGCTGGCCGGGATCATCACCATGGGTGACCTCGCCCGGCATCTGGATGGCTTGATGACCATGACCGCCCGCGACGTCATGACCCCCGCGCCCGTGACCATCACCCCCGACGAACTGGCCGAAAAGGCCGTGGGCGTGATGAACAGCCGCAAGATCACCTGCCTTATCGTGACCGACCCCGCGCAGAACGACGGCAAATCGCCCATCGGGCTGCTGCATATCCACGACTGCCTGCGCGTCGGACTGGGGTGACGCCGGATGAAGGGGGATCGCCACTCTCGCGTCGTGTCGTGGCTGAAAGTGCTCTTTCCGCTGATCGCGCTGGCGCTGCTATCGACCCTATTCCTGCTGTCGCGGGCGATTGAACCGCAAGCCGTGATCCCCTTCGCGGACAAAGAGGTCCAAGAACGGCTGCGCGACCAGCAGATCACCGGCCCTTTCTATTCCGGCACCACGGCGGATGGCGATCTGATCTCATTCTCTGCCGAGAAACTGACCACCCCGGCGGGGAGACCGGCACCAATGAAGCCGAGGAGATCGAGGCCACGCTAGACTTGGAGGGCGGCGCCCAGATCAAGCTCCACTCCGACAGAGGGCGGTTCGACACCGGCGCAGAGGCGGCGGAACTGGCGGGCGATGTGCGGGTTAGCACCTCAACCGGCTACGAAATCCTGTCCGAGCGGATGATCTCGAACCTCACCACGCTGGACCTGCAATCGCCTGGCCCGGTCCAAGCCACCAGCCCCGCGGGCGAGATCACCGCCGGCAGCATGGCCATCACCAACCGGCAGAACAGCGCCGGATCGCAATTGCTTTTCACAAAGGGTGTGAAACTGATATACACGCCGCAAGCAACGAAAGAGTAACTGCCTTGAGACACTTGTTTATTTTGATGCTGCCGCTGTTTTTCGCGCTGCAGGCCGCCCCTGTCTCTGCACAGTCTGCCAATGTCGCCTTCGGCGCGCTTGAGCAAGACACCAGCCAACCCGTCGAGGTGACCGCCGATAACCTGTCGGTCGACAATGCCACGGGCACCGCCGTCTTCACGGGCAATGTATTGATTTCTCAGGGTGAAATGACCCTTTCCGCCGGTAAGGTCGAGGTCGTCTATCGCGCCTCGGATCAGGGCATCGCCAAGCTGGAGGCCACCGGCGGCGTGGTCTTGGTCGCGGGGGAGGACGCCGCTGAATCGCAGCGCGCCGATTACGACATCGACGCTGGCACCTTGGTAATGCGCGGCGACGTGCTGATGACCCAGGGCCCCAGTGCACTGAGCGCGCAGGAAATGACAGTGAACCTGGACGACGGCACGGCGCAGATGTCGGGCGGCGTGAAGACCATTTTGCAGCCCGGCAGCGACAACTGATGCCGCCCGAGCTGAAAGTCGCCGGGGGCGATTCCGGCCTGCGCATTCAGCATCTGCGCAAGTCTTACCGCAAGAAAGCGGTGATCCGCGACTTTTCGATGGCGCTCGACCGGGGGGAGGTCGTGGCGCTTTTGGGGCCGAACGGCTCGGGCAAGACGACCACTTTCTACGCGGTGGCCGGTCTGGTCACGCCCGAAGGCGGGCGTGTCACCGTGGACGGCAAAGACGTGACCACCCTGCCCATGTACCGCCGCGCGCAGCTTGGCATCGGCTATCTGCCGCAGGAGATGAGCATTTTTCGCGGGCTGTCGGTGCAGGACAACATCAGCGCGATCCTCGATATTAGGGTCAAACACCGCCACCAGCGCCGCGAACGGCTGGAAGAGTTGCTGACCGAATTTTCCATCGAACACCTGCGCCGCGCACCTGCCCTGGCGCTATCAGGCGGGGAGCGGCGCCGGGTGGAAATCGCCCGCTGTCTGGCCGCTAACCCGAACTATCTGCTGCTTGATGAACCCTTTGCCGGGGTCGATCCGATCTCGGTCGGGGACATTCGGCAACTGGTTGCCGACCTCAAGAAGCGCGGCATCGGGGTGCTGATCACCGACCACAATGTGCGCGAAACCCTAGAGATCGTGGACCGTGCCTATATCCTGCATGAGGGCAAAGTTCTGATGTCTGGAACGCCCGAAGAAGTTGTGCAAAACGAGAATGTGCGCCGTGTCTACCTTGGCGATAATTTCCGTATTTCCTAAGACTTAGCGCGTTTTTCCGGGTCTTCCAGCCCTCGGCAAAGCCTTGCTCGCACGATGCGGAAAACCGCTCTGATTGTAGCGATAAAAGGATAGCACGCGCATCGGCGGCATTGACTTTCAAACCGAAACGCGGCCTCATTGAGCTATGGTGACATCGCGTTCCTGTTTGATCCTGCATCGCCCTTCCCGCGAAGGAACGGTCAAAATCATCCTGGTCGCAGCGCCATTCCTCCATATCTGAAAGTTGTCGCGCTCCACGCATGTGGACCGTTTGGCAATGTTCGGAACAAGAAAGACAAGGAGACGATATGCGGTATCAGATCAGTGGCAAACAGATCGACATTGGCGACGCGCTTCGGACACATGTCCGGACCGAACTGGACGAGGCGGTCAGCAAATATGCCGAACGCCCGACAGATGCGATGGTGGTGTTTTCCAAAACGGGCCACGAATTTGCCTGCGAGGCGACCGTGCATCTTTCCACCGGTCTTAATGCGTCGGCCAAGGCCAAGGCGACAGAGATCTATGCCGCCTTCGACAGCTGCTGCGAAAAGATGGAAAAACAGCTGCGCCGCTATAAGCGCCGCCTGAAGGACCATCACAAAGAACGCGCCGAACCGGTTGAACTTCTGGGGGCGTCCTCCTATATCCTCGCGTCAGACAGCGATTCAGATGCGCAGGAACCTGATACCCTCCAACCCATGATCATTGCAGAGATGCAGACGAAGGTGCCAACTTTGTCTGTCGGCGAAGCGGTGATGCAGATGGAATTGTCGGGCGATCCGGTGCTATTGTTTCGCAAGGAAGGCCAGGAAGGGATGAATGTCGTGTACCGCCGCGAAGACGGCAACATCGGCTGGATCGACCCTTCGTAACCCACGGCGGTAACTTCCGCCACAGAGCAGGGCGAGCGGAATGGATTTCGGCAAACTCCTCAAGCCAGAGGCCGTGAAGGTTTTGACTTCGGCTTCGAGCAAGAAGCGTCTGATGCAGGATATCGGCGAACTCGCCCAGCAAGCCTATGGGCTGCCGGCCGGCCAAGTGGTAGACGCGCTGATGACGCGCGAAACCCTTGGGCCGACCGGCGTGGGCCACGGTGTCGCCCTGCCCCACGCGCGGATTGACGGGATCGACAAGGTCGTCGGTGCCTTCGTGCTACTGGACAAACCGATTGATTTTTCCTCGGTCGACCGGCAACCGGTCGACGTGGCCTTTGCCCTCTTCGCCCCCGAAGATGCGGGGGTGGAGCATCTCAAAGCGCTGGCACTGGTGGCCCGCACACTGCGCGACACCAGCATCTGCACCAAGCTGCGGTCGAACCCCGACCCGGCCACGCTTTACACCATCCTGACCGAAGACAAGGCCGATAAGGCCGCCTGATCCTAGGCCGCCTGACCTTCGGCCACCTGACCCTGCGCTAGACAGCGACCGGTTCCGGCTCTGGCGGGGTCGGCTTTGCGCGTTTCGCTTTCTTCTCTCCCAGCATCAACATCGCCGGGGTCACCACCAGCGTCAGCACGGTGGCCACCACCAGACCGCCCGCGATGGCCGAGCTCAGCTCGGTCCACCATTGGGTGGAAGGCGCGCCATAGACGATCTCGCGCGTGAAGAAGTTGATGTTGAGGCCAATCACCATGGGCATCAGGCCAAGCGCCGTGGTGACCGAGGTCAGCACCACGGGCCGCAAACGCTGCGCCCCGGTGCGCAGCGCAGCCTCTAGCGGCGACAGCCCGAGTTTCTTGAGGTCGTTATAGGTGTCAATCAGAACGATATTGTTGTTCACCACGATCCCCGCCAGCGCGATGACCCCGATGCCGCCCATGACCACCCCGAAGGGCCGTCCGGTAATCAGCAGGCCAAAGAGCACCCCGGCAATCGAAAAGACGATGGCCGACATGACGACGAAGGCTTGGTAAAAGCTGTTGAATTGGATCACGAGGATCACGAACATCAGGAAAATCGCGGTGATGAAGGCGCCGACGAGGAAGATCATCGATTCCTGCTGGTCCTCCGCCTCCCCGGCGAAGGAGGCTTCGACACCCGGCGGCAAGTCCATCGCGTCAATCGCGCTGCGCAGCGCGACGGTCTGGTCGTTCACCAAGACACCCGGCGCGACATTGGCCTCGATCGTGACCACCCGCTCTTGATCCACCCGCGTGATCGTGCCGGTCCGCGGACTCGGCTCGAAAGTCACGAAGTTCGAGATCGGCACCAGCCCTGCGGAGGTCGGCACGCGCAGCGATTGCAACTCTTCCAGCGTGCGCTCATCCGACGGGAAGCGCACATTGATGTCGATGGAGCCTTCGGCGTCGTCAGGCCGGTAATCCGCGACCGTGATGCCCCGCGTGAGCAGTTGCACCGCCTGCCCCAGCGTCGAGATATCGGCCCCGAACCGCGCGGCCTCGGACCGGTTCACGGCGATGCGCCATTCCACCCCCGGCAGGGGCGCGAGTCGGTCACATCGGTGAAACCGCCGATATCGGCCATCTTCTCGCGGATCTGATCCACCACCTGCTGCTGCACCTGCGGGTCATGCGCCTCGATCCGCAGATTGACGGGTTTGCCCGCCGAGGGGCCGTTCGATGCGGTCTGCACCTGCACGTCGATCCCCGGAATGGCCGCCATCTCGGTCCGGATTTCCTCGCCAATGATGGCGGCGGGGCGGCGTTCGTCCCACTCGGTGAACTCCACCTGAATGGTGCCGATCAGATCGGCACTGTCGCGGTTGCTGCTGCCGGTGCGGGCATAGACGCTGGCGATCTCGTCATAGGCAAAGAGGCGCTGCTCGACCTGCCGCACCAGCGCGTCTTGTTCGTAGATCGAGAAATTGTCCCGCGCACGCACCTGCACCTGCGCAAAATCAGGCTCTACATCGGGGAAAAAGGTGATCCCATTGCCGAATTGCGCATAGGCCGTGAAGCCGCCCATCAGCATGGAAATGGCAAGGATCAGGGTCATCCACGGGCGCAGGATGGCGAATTGCAGCAGTTTGACATAGCCACCGGTAAAGCCTTTCAGGTCACGCGGGTCGCCCTGTTCAGCGGCATGGAGCGTCGCCTTGTCCTTAGCCGATTGCGGCGGGCGCTTGCCGATAATCCCGCCGACGACGGGGATAAAGACCAGCGCCATGAAAAGGGATGCGGTCAGGGTCAGGATCACCGTAATGGGCAGGAATTTCATGAACTCCCCCACCGTGCCGGTCCAGAACAGCAGCGGGAAAAACACGCTGAGCGTCGTCGCCGTTGAGGCGATGATCGGCCATGCCATGCGTTTGGCGGCATGGGCATAGGCGGCGCGGGGCGAATGCCCCTCTTGCAGGCGGCGGTCGGCAAGTTCGGTGGTCACGATGGCCCCGTCCACCAGCATCCCCACCACGAGGATGAGCGAAAAGAGCACGACGAGGTTCATCGTATAGCCCATGACCCAAAGCGCCGTGACCCCGGCCAAGAAGGCCCCCGGAATGGCCAAGCCCACCAGCAGGGCCGAGCGGACGCCCAAGGCCCAGACAATCACGATCATCACAAGGATTACCGCCGCGATGACATTGGCCTCGAGATCGCTGAGCATGTCTTGGACCTGCTCGGATTCGTCTTGGGTGTATTTGACGGTGATGCTGTCGGGCCATTCCGCGCGCATCTCGTCAATCAATTCGCGCACCGCCGCGACTGTCTCGATGATATTCGCGCCCGAGCGTTTCTTGATCTCAAGCGCCAGCGCGGGCTGGCCGTCGATCCGGGCGAAGCCAGTCGGGTCTTTGAAGGTTCGGCGGATCGTGGCTACATCGGCAAAGGTCACCACCGTATCGCCGCGTACCTTGATCGGCAGCGACATGACATCTTCGACATTCTCGATCAGCCCCGGCACCTTGAGCACCAGCCGCCCCGCGCCGCTTTCAATCGCCCCCGCCGCGATCAGGCGGTTGTTGCGGTTGATCTGGCTGATCAGCTCTTCGAAAGAGATATTATAGGTCTCAAAGACCGTAGGGTCGATCAGCACCTCCAAAAGCTCGGTCCGCTCCCCCCGACATCGACTTCAAGCACGCCGGACAGCCCTTCGATCGCGTCCTTCAACTCTTCGGAAATGGAGTTGAGCGTCCTTTCCGGCACCGGGCCCGAGAGGATCGCGGTCAGGATCGGGAAGAGCGCCGTGTTGATCTCGGTCACGACCGGGTCGGTGGCGTCTTCGGGCAGGTCCGACTTGGCCCGGTCCACGCCCTCGCGCACCTTGTCGAGCGCCTCATCGGAATCGAACCCCGGCTCGAACTCCAATTGCACCGAGGCATGGCCCTCGGCCCCGTTCGAGGTGATCTGTTTCAACCCGGTGATGGCGCTGAGTTCGGTCTCAAGCGGCTCAACGAGCAGCCGCTCGCTGTCCTCGGGCGAGATGCCTTCGAGAGAGGTGGAGACATAGAGCGTCGGGATCGGAATCTCGGGCGAGCTTTCCTTGGGGATGCCAACATAGGCATAGGCCCCGACCGCCAAGATCATCACCAAGCTCAGGATCACCACGCGGGCGCGGCTGAAAGCGGCGTCGATCAGCGTGTTCATTCCACTTGCTCCGGCTGGGCGGCTTCGGCGCTGCCGGTGATCTGGCCGTTGCCGGTTGGCTGGTCTTCCAACTCGTCAATCTCGGGCACACCCGTCATGGGCTGCGCTTCCCCTTCATTGTCGCCGCCGGTTTCGGGCTGCGGATTGACCGTTTCCCCGTTGTTGACGAAGCCCTGCCCGATGGTGATGATCTGGGCCTCATCCGGCAGGCCCGCGATCCAGATGCCATCGGTCTGCGCGCGCACAATGGCGATCTTGTTAAAGACAACCTTATCGTCATCATTAACGGTTTTGACGCCCAAGGTGCCATTGGTGTCCAAGGACAGGATCGCCGGAGAGACGAAATGCGCGCGGGTCTCGCCCGTGGGGATGCGCACGCGGGCCGAAATGCCCGCGGGGATCGCTCCATCCGCGTTTTCGACCCTGACTTCGGCGGTAAAGGTCCGGGTTTCGGCGCTGGCACTGCTTGAGACGAATTGCACCTTGCCCTGCGCCTCTGTCCCGGTGATGAAGACGACCTCGGCCTCTTGCCCCTCTTCAATATCTTTGAGCGACTGCTGGGGCACCTGCACTTGGATCGTCAGTGGCGTGTTGTCGACCAGACGCGCGATTTCTTCACCGGTAGAGACGAACTCTCCCGCCGAGATATCGAGCATCTCTAACCGCCCGGGAAAGGGGGCGCGGATTTCGGTGTTGTTCAGCGCCTCTTCGGCGGCGGTGACCGAGGCCTGAGCGGCGGCCAACGTCGCGCGGGCTTGGCTCACGCGGTCCACGGTCGAGACGCCCCGGTCCAGCAGGGCTTGGGCGTTGTCGTATTCGCGCTGTGCGCGGCTCAATTCCTCACGCGCGCGGGCCAAATCGGAATCGCGCGCCGTGGTGCTGAGCCGCGCGATCAACGCGCCCGCTTCGACCGCATCGCCCTTGGCGACCAAAACTTCGGCAATCTCACCACCCGCTTCGGCGCGGACCATCGTATCGCGATCCGGCAGGGCCTGCCCTTCGGCCACGAAGACCTGCGTCACGCTTTCAGCTTGAGAGCCGCGCACCGCCACTGTCACCGCTTCGGGAGCAATGGGCGCAGGCGCGGCCTCCTCGGTCTCTTCGGAGGGGATGATATAGCCGCTGCCCATCCAAAGAGCGATCAACAGCGCTATCCCACCGGCGATGAACTTCGACCGTTTCGAGCCGGCATCGCTGTCGAATGAAAGCGTCTGGCGCTCTTGAGATGTGTCACTCATTGATCGAACTCCATCACCGCGACCCCGTGATCGGGCCGCGCGTCAATTCTTGGGCTTGCTCACCCGGGTTGCTACGTCATCAAGCGCGGCGCTGATCGTGTCATAGAAGGCGGCGAAATTATCGAGCCTTCGGCGCACCCCTTCGGCCTCTTCGGGCAGCTTGCGGATCGTATCGTTAATCTCGGATTTGGCGTGGCGGGTCCCTGCCAGCGCATATTTCGTCATCGCGGCATAGGCGTCATCGGCGAGTTGGAAGTAATCCTGCCGGTCGCCCGTCTTGTTCACACGCCGGATCAACCCCCGCTCTTCGAGCAGACGAATGGAGGTGCTGATCGTGGCGCGGCTGACGGAAAGGCGGCGCGACAGCGCGCCAAAGGCGATCGGCTCGCCCTCGAAAACCAGCATGGCAAAGACCTGCCCCGCCATGCGCGGCAACCCCTCGCCCATGGCAACGACGCCCATGCGGGTGATGAAGTCATCGCGGACTTGGTCGATTTGGTCAGTGCTATCCATCATTCCCCGTCCACGGCAGGCGCGTTGACGGTAGATAGACAAGGCGAGGCACAAATCAAGACTATTCAGAATTTTCCGAACAGACGGAACAACGCGCGTCGCCGGTAGACTTCCGGCGCTCGACCCTACTTCAACCCGTTCTGGGCGATATAGTGGGCCAGATCAAGGACGAGTTGCCCCCGCGCCGCGGCGATGGCGTTTGCGCCACCTTCGGGATTGAACGGCACGCTGAGGTCGAACAGGCCCGACCGCTCCCGCCGGTCATCGGGGACGGCCACGAAATACTGACCGGAGGCGCGGAACTCCCCCGCTTCTGTGGCCACCAGTTCGGCAAAGCGCACTTCGAGGCTGGCATCGGGGAAAGCCTCGAACGGCCAAGGCTCAGACGCGATGCGCCGCTCCGTCATCCGCGCAAGGTTCTGGCTAAGCTCCAGCGCCACGGCCCGTTCGGGCGCATCGGCCCAAAGCACATCGGTCGAACTGACCAGACGGCCATCGGCCAGTTGCACCGAAATCTCTTCGGCGGCGGCGTAGGTCGGCAAAGACACGTCGCGCACTTCGACAGAACTGAAGGCGATGGAGGTCTTCTCTGTCACCGCCGGGGCGCGGACGGGGAAACGTTCAGCCGTGCCGCCACAGGCGGCCAAGGCTGCCAGCAGGCCGAGGGTGATCAAGGGTCTTGCAAATGTCATCCGTTACCGTCCCAGCAATAGAGAATTGGGGTTACGTTCGATTGTCCGCGCCAAAGATGCAAGGGCATCGGCGGCTTTCTGAATGTCGCGCAGGGTGCGTTCGGCGCTGCGGCTGAGTTGTTCACCTTGGTTATAGCCTTCGATGGTGCGGCTGGCTTGGGCAAAAAGGGCGGTCAAACGCTCGACCACCTGCGGCAGGTCTTGGGCCGAGAGGGCGATATTATCCGCCGCGTTGCGGGCCGAGGCCAAGGTGCGGTTCACATTCTCGACCGCGCCGCCTTCGCGCAGTTCTTCCAACGTGGCGTTCAATTCGTCCAAGGCGCGTTTCAATGCGCCCGGCAGGGCCACCGCATCTTCGGTGCCGATCACCGCATCGGCGGATTCGGTGAGGTCGGTGAGTGCGACGACCAGTTCTTCGACCTCAAGCGTTTCGGCCTTGGCCGCCACCGCTTGAATGCGCTCCACCAACTCCGGCACGCCTTCGACCGAGGAGGACACCGCATTGGCCGCATCCGATGCGCCCTCAAGCGCGGCGGAAAGCCGTTCGGCAATCCGCTCTTCCTCAAGCTGGGCCACCAATTCTTCGATCCGCACCAGCGTGCCGTTCAGGGCGACAGGCACGTTCTTGACCTCTTCGGAAGAGACCAGCCCGGTCAACTCGCCCAAAAGGGTGCGCACGTCCTGCGGGGTTTCGCGTAGGTCTTCGTCCGATACGAAAGCCTCTGCCGAATTGAGGAAGGTGATCGCGCTGTTGAGCAACTCTTCAATCGGCAGGCTGTTAATGCGGGTAAAGACCCCTTCGACCGTGGCCGCCGCATCAGAGACATCGCTTTCCGTGGTCGGCATCAGCGCAAGGCCATTCTCCATCTCGTTCAACGAGGCCTCGGGCGCGTCTTCGACGGCCACGAATTCAACCTTCAAACCACCCGTCAACAGGCTGGCCGAGGCCAGCCGCGCGCGCAGGCCGTTTTCCACACGTTCTTTCAAGAACGCCAGCGCGGCTTCGGCGGTGACGTCATCCTGCATCCCCAGATGCGCCGGTTGGATCGACAGGATGGCGTTCAGCCGGACGCGGCTGTCGCCGAACCGTTCGAAGTCTACCAGCCCCGAGAGGGTCTCGACCTCACCGATCTCCAGCCCGCTCATCTCAACCGGGGCGCCGACGATCAGACCCGAGATATTGTCGTCGAACACGACGCTCAGCTTCAGCGGATCGACCTCGGAGGCGTTAAAGACAGAGTTCCGCGCGGTTTCCTTGTCGGGGTAAATCTCAAACACCGTCCCGTCAGACACCTGCGCCCCGCCCGAGACGAAAGTGTCAAAGGTGATGCCGCCGCCGACGAGGGTCGCCAACGAGGAAAAGTCGATCTCGGCCCCCGCGGGGCCAATGTTGACGCTAAAGCCCGATGCGTCCCAAAAGCGGGTGGATTCATTGATCAACTGACGGTGCTCTTCGAAAATCAGCGCCTCGACAATGGCGTAGTTGCCGCGCGGGGCGATCTTGGCATAGCCGACGCGGCCCACCTCGATGCCCTTGTAAAGGATCGGCGCATTGTCGGTCAGATGCCCGTTCGCGGTGGAGCGGAAGGCAATCTCAAGCCCGCCTTGGCCGCCGCGGATCAACGGCTCGGTCGACGATCCCTGAAAGCGCTCTGCCGCGGGGCCGACCTGTTGGTCCCACGACCCTTCGATATAGACACCGCTCAGCACCGTGCTGAGACCGGTGATGCCCTGTGCGGTGACTTCGGGCTGCACGACCCAGAAGACCGCGCCATTGTCGATGTAAGGGGCCACGTCCTTGTCGACGCGGATATGCGCCGTCACCCGGTCCAAACCCGAGGTAAAGCCGACCTTCTCGACCACCCCGACCGTCACATCGCGAAAGCGCAATTCGGTCTCTCCGGCAGAGATGCCCGCGCCCTCTTCGAATTCCACGACGATCACCGGGCCGCGCTCGCTGTAAGACCGATAGGCCACGAAAAGCGCCACGATCAGGGCGAGGATCGGGATGATCCAGATCACCGAGGCCCCGCTGAGAAACATCTTGCGGGTCGGGGAAATCGGTACGTCGGGAGGCGTCTTAGTCATTGGTTTTCAGGCCCTCGTCCTTGGTCTGAGCGTCCCAGATCATGCGGGTGTCGAACGCTTGTGCCGCCAGCATGGTAAAGATCACGGAGAGGGCAAAAAAGATGCTCGCGGTACCGGGATTGATGGCGGCCAGTGTCTTGAGTTGCACCAGAGCAGACAAAATCGCAACCACAAAGATATCGATCATCGACCAGCGTCCGATGTACTCAACCACTTCGTAAAGGTAATGCCGCTGGCGCTGCGAGGTGACAGAGCGCCGTTTGACGCTGATCGCAAGAAAGGCCACGGCCATGAATTTGGCCACCGGAATGGCGACAGAGGCGAAGAGGATGATCAAGGCGATCCCCCAGTTGCCATATTGCGCCAGTTCCACCGCGCCGCCGATGATCGTGCTTTCCTCGACCTGAAACAGCGTGCGGGTCTTGAGCATCGGATAGGTATTCGCGGGGATGTAGCACATCAGCCCCACCGTCCAGAATGCCCAGACACGCTGAAGGCTCATCCGATCGCGCGAGACCAGCTTGCTGCCACAACGGCTGCAAATCTCCGTGCCCATCGGCGCGGGCTTGTTACAGCGGGTGCAGGCCACGATGCCCAACTCCCGTGCGCTCACGATGTCTTGGGATGTTCCAGAGAGTTCCATACGGACCATTTGCATAAGAATCTGTCCTGCGCGATGACGAGGATCACCAGCGCGCCGAACATGTAAAACGCGGGGCCAAAGCCCACATCGGCCAGATCGGCCACTTTGACCAGCGCCACGGCACAGCCGATGGCAAAAACCTCGGCCATCGACCAAGGGCGCAGTTCCTCCGACAGGCGAAAGGCGGCGACGGCATGGCGCGCGGGCGGGCGATCCAGCACCACGGGGATCAGCACATAGAGCGTCAGCAGCACTCGCAAGAGCGGGATGAAAAAGATCAGCGCCGCCGTGGCCAGCGACAAGAGGATCATCGGCCCGCCGGAAAAGGCAAGTGCTGCATCCAGCACCGACACCGCGTTGCTGGCCCCCGCCGCGTCGATGGTGAGAAAAGGAAAGACCGCCGCCCCGATGATCAAGACCATGACCGCCACCGCCACGGCGATGATCTGCAACCCGGCGTTTCTGCGGGGCGTGATCAGGGCGGTATGGCACCGCTCACAACTCGCCCGCTCCCCATGCGCGGGGCGGCGCAGCCGATAGACGGCGTCGCATTGCGGACAGACGATCAATTCGTCCATGGGCAATTCGGCAAGGGGGTGTCGGGGCGATCCATTCTGAACGCATATATGACGCCGCCCTTTGACGTATCAACAAATATTCACCGCCCTGTGGCGCATCTGCACCGGCGGATCATCGCCCTCGCGCGAATGTGAGGGGAACAGGCGGCCATGCAGACCGTTGGTCTAGCAGAAATGACAAAGGAGAAAGCAATGACCGATATCACCAATGCAAAGATCCTGATCCTCGCCACCAATGGCTTTGAGCAGTCCGAACTGGAAAAACCCCTGAACGATCTGCGCGACCGCGGCGCCACCGTCCATGTGGCCACGCCCGACGGCAATGAGATCAAGGGTTGGGACGAAGATGACTGGGGCAACACCGTGCCCGCAGACCTCGCCCTTCGGGACGTGAATGTCGACGACTACCAAGGCATCGTGCTGCCCGGTGGCCAGATCAACCCCGACCTGCTGCGCGCCAACGAAGACGCGGTGGCTCTGATCCGCAAGTTCCACGACAGCGGCAAAACCGTCGCCGCTATCTGCCACGCCCCGTGGCTGCTGATCGAGGCGGGCATCATCAAGGGCCGCAAGGCGACCTCCTTTTCCTCCATCGCGACGGATGTGAAGAACGCCGGTGCGCATTACGAAGACAGCGAAGTGGTGGCCGACCAAGGCATCGTGACCAGCCGCTCGCCCGAGGATCTCGACGCTTTCGTCGCCAAGATCGTCGAGGAAATTGAAGAGGGCAAACACGACCGCAAAGCGGCCTGAGCCTTGCCTCTGTGACGAGATTTACCCCCGGTCCTGTGGCCGGGGGTTTTTCATGCGCGGTCGCGCGGCAGACCAAGTTCGGCCAGCACCGCATCGGTATCCGCGCCGATGGCCCGTGGGGGGCTGGGCATCTGTGGCGCGGCACCGTCAAACCGCGGCGCTTGGCCTGATTGCAACACGCCATCGACCCTCATCACATTGCCCCGCGCCGCCATCTGCGGATGATCCGGCGCTTCGGAAAAGCTGAGCACTGGGGCCACGCAGGCATCTGAACCGTCGAAATGCGCCGCCCAGTCGTCCCGGGCGCGGGTGGCAAAGATCGCGGAGAACTCGGCGATACGCGCCTCCCATGTCGTCCTGTCGTTCTGGCTCTCGGCAAGCTCCGCAGGCAGGCCCAACTTCTCTAACAGGATCGCGTAGAACTGCGGCTCCAAAGCCCCGACCGAGATGAATTTCCCATCCGCACAGGTGTAGCAACGGTAAAACGGCGCGGCCCCGTCAAGCCAATTGGCGGCACGCTCTTCGGTCCACGCGCCTTGGGCCAGCATGCCATGGATCAGCCCCATCATCGCAGGCACCCCATCGACCATCGCGGCGTCGACGACTTGGCCCTTGCCTGTCACACCGCGTTCGATCACAGCCGCAAGGATGCCGAACAGCAAGAACATCGTTCCGCCGCCGTAATCCGCCACCATGTTCAAGGGCGGCACCGGGGGCGTATCGGCGCGGCCCATGGCATGGAGTGCCCCTGTTAGAGCCAGATAGTTGATGTCATGCCCCGCCGTCTGCGCCCATGGGCCGGTCTGGCCCCAGCCGGTCATGCGGCCATAGATCAGGGCCTCGGGGCAGTCGTCGGGGCCAAGGCCCAAACGTTCCATCACGCCGGGGCGAAACCCTTCGATCAGCACATCGGCAGAAGCAATCAGCGCCTTCGCCGCGGCGATCCCTTCGGCCGCTTTCAGGTTCAACACCACCGACCGCTTGCCGCGCCGGTTGATGTCCGACGGCTCCGCCGGGGCGGCTTTGCGGTCAACCGTGATGACATCCGCGCCTAGATCGGCCAGCAGTTGCCCCGCCAGCGGCGCGGGGCCAAGGCCGGAAAACTCCACCACCCTGAGCGAGGCCAGCGGCCCTTTGCGCGCCGCCCCGCTCATGCCGCCCCCGGCACCAAGACCTGCCGCGCCCCTTCGGTGAAATCCGTCAGCGACAGCGCCCATGTCGTGCCGGGCCAGCGCAACTCCATCTCGCGTTTGCGCGGACGGTAGACGGCGGTGTAAAGCGTGCCAAACCCGGCGTTGAAGGCCGTGGAATAGAGCGGCGGCTTGAGGAAGGCGCCGATGAACTTCTCCTCCGGGTCGCGGTGCAGACGCAGACGTTGCAACAGGTAGCGCTCACGCTCGACCGTGGCGGTAAAGCGGGCGTGGCTGATCCACTCCACATTCTCTTGATGATTGGTCGCCACCGCGGCGCGGGTGATGACAGCGGGGCGATCAGGGGCCATCATGGCTGTCAGGTAACTGCGCTTTCGGTCGAGTACGGTGACGTTGTAGCTCATATGCGTGGGCACCCGCGCCAGCACCTCGCCCGCCTCCTGCGCGGTTTCGCAGGTCTGCAAGACATAGCGCAGGATCAGCGGCACGCCGAAGCCTTCGCCCACCACACGCCGCCCGCCAAAGGTGAGCGAGATCGACAGCCCTGCATCATTCACCCCGTCGACCAGCCCCCAAAGCCCATCGGAGGTGCCCATGACCTGCCGCCCCTGCCAGCCCGTGCGTAGCACCATCGCGTCAAAGGCATTGGGGTTATAGTCATAGTTGCGCACCATGACCGGCTCTTTCCCCGCCCAGATCGCCTGCGAACAGGCCGACAGATAGGGCGGCGGGCAATAGAAACTAAGGAAGCGCGCCGCGTGATCGCCGCCGCCTGCAAGACTGCAAAGCTGGTCATAAAGCGGCAGCATCTCAGGCATATGCTGGGCCAGCGCACGGCGGCATTGGGCATAGGTCGGGCGCGCGGCCTCCCCTTCCTTCAGCCACCATGCGTGGTAATCAGGCCAATAGGCCGCGAAGAGACCGGCCCATTTGGGGCCGGGCTCGTCTTCGGACAATGCGCGCCAGTACATCGCGGCCTTTCATCTCGTTACAGGATCTTGAACGCCGGATCAGAAAGCTCTGGACCGGCCGAGGCGGTGGGCAAGGGTTTGCCATCCACACTGCGTTTGATCCCATGAATCCACTTTTTCGCGCGTTCGTTCAACTGGAAAGACTTGGTCATCGACCGACCCCGCGTCACGAGGATGCCGATATCGGCCCCTTCGTAGCGATAGTCCCCCGGTTGCAGGATGCGCAGGAAGAAGGCCTCGTTCTCGCTTTCGACCGCGCGGCGGTGATAGTCGAAACGATCAAAGACGACGGTGCCGTCCTCCTTCATCTTATAGATCCCGGTCTCGGGCGCCTCGGTGCAGATGTCGACACTGTCTTCGGTGTGTTTGATGACCATCTGGCTCCAGCCGTCGATATTGTCCGGATCGGCCCAGCGGGCATTCAACTCATCCACGTCGAGGGTGAACTTCTTGCGGCTGAACTCCAGCAGATGGAACAGGAACAGCGGCGCGTCGGCATGGGCGAAGGCCGCGTGGTTGGTCATGGAACTCGCGCCGGTGATCCGCGGGTTCAACTCGCCCAGCCACAAGTCGCCGGTCTTCTTGTCGATTAGGAAATCGAGCTCGAAATAGCCGCGATAGCCCTCTTTCCGCAACTGCTCGCCGAACTTGAAGGTCAGATCGCGCGCCTTCTCGCGGACCTTGGGCGGGAAGGCGGTGGCGAGGATCTCGTTGCCGCACCAGCCGCCGCGATAGGGGGTCAATTCCTTGAAGCCGACCAGTTCGGTCATCAGCGGGCCGACGATGGTGCCCTCCTTGGTGGCGCAGGCCTCGATCGCGGCACCGCGACAGTCGATCCGCTTCATGATCTTAATCTCGCCCTCGCCCACGATCTCGCTCTCGTGGCGGCGGAAATCGGCCTCGGACTTGATGAAGAAGGTGGTATGCCCGCTGTCGCCATAGGCCGATTGCAGCACGAGGTCATGGCCCAGATCGGCTTTCTCGCAGATCTCGCGCAGGTGGTCGTAGCTTTTCACCTCGCTCAGCGTGTTGGGCACGGAAGGCACGCCGGCCTTGTTGCCGATGCGCACCGTCTCGATCTTGTTGTCCATCGACTGGCGCAGCTTGGCTTTCGGGAACCAGACCTCGGCGCCCAGCTCCTTGCTCAGGCGCTCGGTCTCTTCGTCGAACATCAGGAAGACGAACTTGGGCTTGCCCCCGCGGCGCTTGATGAAGTCGATGACCTCCTTGTGCTGCAGCAGGTAGTTGTTGATGTCCTCGATGCTCTGGAACTCCGCATGGGGCTGTTCCGAGGGGCAAAAGACGTTGGGATGCTTGCCGCCGTAGCAGTCGATGTAGCAGATGTACTTGAAATTCTTTACCCATTCATCGAGGCCCAGCAGATTGAAGTTGGTGGCCGAGATGAAATAGACCGGGTCCTCGTTTCGGTGAAAGAACCGGCGGATTTCGGAGATATTCTTGAGAATTTTTGCCATGTCGTAGGTCCTTTTGGTCAAACGGGTGAAGAAGAAAGGTCTTTGCGGCGCACGCGTTTCAATGCCTCCGCGGTAAAGACGCGCAGGCCCAGATCGGGCCGGTATCCGTGGATCTCGCTCACATCGAGCGCGCGCATGAAGTCGAGAATTTCCTGACTGACGACCTGTCCGGGGACGAGGATCGGAAAGCCGGGCGGATAGGGGATGATGAAGCTGGCCGAGACCACCGTGTCGCCCGCGTCCATGACCTCTTGCAAGGATCCGTTCAGGTCGAGGTAGTCACAGTTCTTCTCATCATAGGCGAGGAAGAAGGGCGTGCGAATGTCGCCCTCGGGCGTGTCAGCGGCGCGGAAGGCTTCGTGGAAGCAACTGAAATCCGGCAGCGGCGGGTAGTTCTCCATCAGATTGGTGACGCGCCGGTCGAATGACAGCCGCTCCATCCGGCTGGCATCGTCCAAAAGATCGTCGAGCGATTTGGCGATCTCCACCAGCACTTCGATCAGATAGGCCACGGACGAGCGCGTGGTGCCGATGTTGGTCATGAACAGAACGGTATTGCGCGAGGTCTTGTTGATCTGGATGCCGTATTTGTCCATCAGGATCTGGGTCTTGAAGGTATCGCCATCCCAGCCTGTGCCGCCCACGGCGAGGGTCACGCGGGTCGCGTCGAGCACGAATTCATCCTGCTCCCAACAATCCCACATGTCGGTCCAACCCTGCTCAACGTCATAGTAGCTGGTGACGCCGCTTTCGCGGTGCTGTTCGGGGATCATGTCCCCGGCGGAGAGCACTTTGAAATACTTGCGTAAGAGAGGGTGTTCGCTGATCGCGCGGCGCATCGACATTGCCGCTTCGACCTGCCGTTGGACAAACTCGAACCCTTCGAGTTCGACCTGACGCCGCCCCACGTCGAGCGAGGCGATGATCTGATAGTTCGGCGAGGTCGAAGTGTGGGTCATATAGGCTTCGTGGAAGCTCTGCTCGACCTCGCCTTTGAAATCCTGATCGTTGACATGAATCATCGAGCCCTGCCGCAGCGAGGTCAGCGTCTTGTGGGTCGATTGCGTGGCATAGGCCCGCACCCGCGCCTGCGGCGGGGGATCAGCCGGGTGTTGAGCAGGGTCTCATCATCCGCGTCCTTCAGGGTCTTTTGCTGGGCCTCATAGGCGGCGGCATGGGCCTCGGACTTGAACTTCGCCCGCAGGGTATTGGCCGCGTTCATCGCGGTGCGCTGGCGATATGTGGGACTAAACCGTGCAAAAGCGAACCATGCCTCGTCCCAGAGGAAGATGAGGTCGGGCTTGATCGCCAGACATTCCTCCATCACCCGCTCGACGTTGTAGACCAGACCATCGAAGGTGCAGTTGGTCAGCAAGAGCATCCGCACCCGGTCGAGCTTGCCCGCCGCCCTCAGCTCCAGCAACCGCTCCTTGATCTCGCGCAGCGGCACCGCGCCGTACATCGAGTATTCGTTGAGCGGATAGCTGTCGAGGTAGCTGACCTGCGCGCCCGCGAGCACCATGCCGTAGTGGTGGCTCTTGTGGCAGTCGCGGTCGACCAACACGATGTCGCCGGGCCGCACCAGTGCCTGCACCACGATCTTGTTGCAGGTCGAGGTGCCATTGGTGGCGAAAAACGTCTGTTTAGAGCCAAAGGCGCGGCTAGCCAGTTCCTGCGCCTCTTTGATCGGTCCATGTGGCTCTAGCAGGCTGTCGAGGCCGCCCGAGGTCGCCGAGGTCTCTGCAAGAAAGATATTCGGCCCGTAGAACGCCCCCATGTCCTGAATCCAGTGACTCCGGGTGATCGACTTGCCACGGCTGATCGGCATGGCATGGAAGACGCCGGTGGGCTGTTTGGAATATTCCACCAGCGCGGTGAAGAAGGGCGACTTGTTGCGCGCCTGCACCCCGCGCAGGATATTGAGGTGCAACTCCATGAAGTCTTCCTGATTGTAGAAGACCCGCCGACAAATCCCCAGATCGAGCCCGGCGATATCCTCGACCGAGCGTTCGGTGACCAGATAGGCATCAAGCTCGGGCCGGACCTTGGCGATCATCCGGCAAAGCTCTGGGCCATAGCTCTCAGGCTGAAGCGCGTCGATCTCATCCTGCCCGCCCGCGCGGGCGAGGTAGCGGGTCAGGATCTGTTGATCGACTTTCGATTTCAGCGTCAGGCCGGGGCGGACGACGATGGCTTGAATATTGTGGTTGAACATCACCGCGATCAGCGCGTCTTCGAGGCTGGGCACCACGACGGCTTCGTAGATGAACGGGTCTTCGGTCCGGCGCATGCGGGTGACATTGCTGCGCAGCCAGCGTTCTTGCTGTTCATTCACATTGTCGACGATCAGCACTTCGAAATAGGGTTTCGCCAGCGCTCGCGCCTCGGGCGGCAGCATCGCCTCGTCGTCATGCTCGTCCTGATCCAGACTGTCGCGTTCCAACGGGATGGTGCGGCGGCGGTAAGCGCCGGTGGTCAGCGCACGAGTCACCCGGTTCACGGCAAAGGCCAGATCCTCGAAATTGCCATGGGCGAACTGGCGACGCATGTGGTCAAAAGCGGACATGCCCGGAAAGGCCCAATAGGGCTCAATCAGGGCCAGTGACTCAAACAGCGCCTCGATTTCCTTGCGCCCCTGCGCCGCGTTCTTGCCTTTCGGATCGCGCGACATGGCGGCGGCGGCGGCGCGCAGGGCGCTCCACCGATCCGACCGCAGTTGAATGGCCGAGGAATAGTCGTTCATAGAATGCATCAGTCGTCCTCTGCTGGAGGGCCGACCGATGCGTCAGGTAGCGCTTTGCGCGAACCTAACCCCGGCCTAGCCGCTGGTATTGTCGTTCTGCCCGGGTGTGTCGGGCGTTGTCTGTGGGTCGGGCGTGCCCGCAGCCGGGGCCACGGGCGCCGGTGTCTGGGCCACCTCGGGCGCCGTCCCGGCGGTGGGGCTGGCAAGCGGCTCAGGCGGGAAACCGTTCTTGCCCTTATAGGTCGGGATCTCGGCAGGCACCTGCTGGGCGGGCACATCGACATGCAGCCCCGCGCGGCTGCCCTGTTGCGGGATTTCAAGCGGGCCAAGGGTGTGCAGGAAGGCATCCGCGCCGCTGTCACGGTCATAGACCGGGAAGTCTGTCGGGCGGTCGCGGAAGGATTTGAGCAGTTGGCCCAAGCCCTTCATCCCCGTCTCACGCTGACGGCGCACCATGTTGAGGTCGATCTCGATCGGGAACATATCCTCTTGCCCCGCCGATTGGTGCAGCACCATCGAAGTCGGGTCGACCACGCAGGAGCGGCCCACGCCCCCGGCGCCGAGGCCATTCACGTCGAAGATATAGCACTGGAACTGCGCCGCCGTGGCGCGCGCGATGGCAAGTTCCGCATCGCGGTCGGTGGTGCCGGTCAGCACCGGGTGCAGCAGCACCTCGACCCCTTGCGAGGTCAACTGCCGCGTCGTTTCGGGGAACCACATGTCATAGCAGATCGACAGGCCAAAGCGGCCCACGTCCGGTACGTCGAAGATGCAGAACTCGTTGCCCGCCGCGATCCCGGCCTCATAGGGCCGGAAGGGGAACATCTTGGCATAGCGGCGGACCACTTCGCCTTCGGGGTTGATGACGACCGAGGTGTTATACACGCGGCCATCCTCGGGATGCTTGAGGAACATCGAACCGGGGATCAGCCAGACCCGGTGCCGCCGCGCAGCGGCCTGAAACTGTTCGATCGTCTCATTCTCGGGCGGCAGGGCAAACCGGTCAAGCGGGCCGAAGGGCGCCAGTTCGGAGAACAGCACCATCTGCGTCCAAGGGAAACGCGCCATCAGAATGTCGAGCCGCTGGATCATACCCTCGACATTGGGCTGCAAGGCATTGACGTACATCTGCACGCCGGCAATCGCGAAAGGGGTCATGCGTGAATACTCCGAACTACGCGGCGCAATGGACCATTTCCTTGCCTATCTCCGCGAAGCACCTGTCTTACGCCCTCACGACCAGAACGGAAACAGGGGAACGACGCACAATGCGGTCGGCGTTGGAGCCGACGAGGAATTCGCGCAGGCTGTCGGGGTGCTCGGACCCCATGACCACCAGATCGGCGTTTGATTTCTTTATCGTTTTCAGCGCCTCGCGGTGGATCTTGCCGAATTTCAGGTGCTGCTTCACCTTTACGTCATCAGGCACCTCACGCTCGACCAGCTGTTCAAGCGCCTTGGCCGCGCGGCCCGTGGCCTGTTTCTCGTAATCCGCGGGAAAGAACCCTTCGACCAGCGGCGTGCCCATATCCGGCACGACCGAGAGGATATGCAGCGTGCCTTTGGAGAGGCGGATCATATCAATCGCCTGCGGCAGCGCCTTTTCCCATGATTTCGGGTCGCTCAGATCAACTGTCAGCAGAATGTTATCGAACATGATGCGCCCTCCTCAGGCTGTCGCGGGCTTACGGGGGGCCTGCGCGGCACGGCCCCGTTGCAAGAAGACCACCAGCGCCAGAAGTAGCAGGGCGGGGATGAACATCCAGTACTTGCTGGGTTGCGGCATCGGTTTCAGCACCCGCAGTACCTCTTGATCCCAATCGAGGCCCGCGCCCTGCGCCGGGCTGTCATAGAGGACATCGTCGATGATCATCTTGTCGCCATCCTCGCGGAACATGAGACCCGCGGCCTCCAGCTTCTCGGCCCCAGTCTCACCTTCGCCGATGGGCAGCAGCGCCACGAACTCCAGCGGATCGCCCAGATCGTTCACGCCCGAGATGCGCAGCCGCAGCCGTTCGCCCGCGGGGGTCTCTTCAGCGGCCTGAACGATCTCGGTCGGGGCTTCCTCGCTATAGGGGGGATAGATCATGTCCATCCAAAAGCCCGGGCGGAACAGGGTAAAGGCGATGAGCAGCAGCGCGATAGTCTCGTAGAAACGGTTGCGGGCCAGAAAGAAGCCTTGGGTCGCCGCCGCGAAAAGCAGCATGGCCACGGTCGCCACCACAAAGATGAACAACCCCTGCCCCCATGTGACCCCGATCAGCAGCAATTCCGTGTTGAAGATAAACAGGAACGGCAACGCCGCGGTGCGCAGAGAGTAGAAGAAGGCGACAAGCCCAGTGCGGATCGGATCACCGCCCGAAACGGCGGCGGCGGCGAAACTCGCCAGACCCACGGGCGGGGTCACATCCGCCATGATGCCGAAGTAGAAGACGAAGAGATGCACCGCGATCAGCGGCACGATCAGCCCGTTCTGCTGGCCCAGCGTCACGATCACCGGCGCCAGTAGGGCCGAGACGACGATATAGTTCGCCGTGGTGGGCAGCCCCATGCCAAGGATCAGCGACAGCACCGCGGTCAGGAACAGGATGGCAAGGATATTGCCGCCCGAAAGCACTTCGACCACATCCGCCAGCGCCGAGCCGACACCGGTCTGGCTAACCGCGCCGACGATGATGCCCGCCGTGGCGGTGGCGATGCCGATACCGATCATGTTGCGCGCGCCGGTGACCAGACCGTCGATCAGGTCAAGGAACCCGGCTTTGACATCGTTGACGAACTGGCTTTCACCCCGGAACATCGCCATCAGCGGGCGCTGCGTCAGCAGGATGAAGATCATATAGGCCGCCGCCCAAAAGGCCGAGAGGCCGGGCGACAGGCGGTCGACCATCAGCGCCCAGACCAGCACCACGACAGGCAGGATGAAATGCAGACCGGACCGCGCAGTTGGCCCCGGCATCGGCAGAGTGGTCACCTCGGCGTTGGGGTCTTCCATCTCAAGGGGTTCTTCCTTGCTCGCCACATAAAGCAGGCCGACATAGACCGCCGTGAGGAAGACAAAGATGATATAACCCGCCGTTTCGGGGAAGGCCGGGCGGATCCAGCCCATCAGGTAGTAAACCGCGAAGGACAGCGCGCAGATCGCGATGATTGCAAAGGCGATGCCGATAAGCTGCTGCACCAGCGGCTTGGGCGTATAGGCCCGCGGCAGACCCTGCATCCCGGCTTTCATCGCCTCAAGATGCACGATGTAGACCAGCGCGATGTAAGAGATCACCGCAGGCAGGAAGGCGTGTTTGACCACGTCGAAATAGGGAATGCCGACATATTCGACCATCAGGAAGGCCGCAGCCCCCATGACGGGCGGCATGATCTGGCCGTTGACCGACGAAGCCACCTCGACCGCGCCTGCTTTTTCGGAGTTGAAGCCCACCTTCTTCATCAGCGGGATGGTGAAGGTGCCCGTGGTCACGACGTTGGCGATCGAGGAGCCCGAAATCAGGCCGGTCATGGCCGAGGCCACGACCGCCGCCTTGGCCGGGCCGCCGCGCATGTGGCCCATGAGGCTGAAGGCGACTTGAATGAAGTAGTTACCCGCCCCCGCACGGTCCAAAAGAGAGCCGAAAAGCACGAAGAGGAACACGAAAGAGGTCGACACACCAAGCGCGATGCCAAAGACGCCTTCGGTCGTGATCCACTGGTGGTTCACGATCTCCGACAGGCTGTTGCCCTTATGGGCGATGATGCTGGGCATATAGGGGCCAAGCACGGTGTAGAAGAGAAAGACGCTCGCCACGATCATCAGCGCGGGACCGAGGGCGCGGCGGGTCGCTTCGAGCAGGATTAACAGGCCGGTCACCCCTGCGATATAATCCGGCAGGATCGGCGCGCCGACGCGGTTGGCGATGTCACGGTAAAAGATAAAGAGATAGAGCGCGCAGAAGGTGCCGACGATGGCCAAGGCCCATTCCCAGATCGGAATGCGGTTCTTGGGCGACCCGAGCAGCACTGTCGCGACCACAAAGGCCGCCGGGATCGGGATCCACCAGACCGCGGTGGAATCCTTCGTACTGACCATAAAGAGCGCGGCAAGAACGATGGGAACGATGACGCCAAGCGCCACCTGAAAACTGGTGCGCGTGGCCGGAAACACCATGATGCCAAGGAATACGGCAAAGCCAAGGTGAATGGAGCGGGCCAGCGTATCGTTGAAAAGGCCGATGGGCGAGGCGATGTAGAGTTGGAATAGGGACCAAGCCAAGGCCACCAGCAGCAGCAAGGTGCCCATCAACCCGCTGACAGAACGCCCACCCGTATCAGAAGAAGCGACAAGTTCGTCCAGCTCCGCTTGGCTCAATCCGCCCCGGTCACCGGTCGCGGCGGTTTCAACAGCCGCCGCCTTTTGCTGGTCCTTCTCAGACATATCGTCCCCTGTCGGCTCCACCTTGGGGCGGATGCGCATATTGTTCTTCGGGCCTCTGACGGCAGCGTACCGCCGCCAGAGCTATCATGTCACGGATAGATTACTCGAGCCAACCTTGCTCTTTGTAATACTTCTCGGCGCCGGGGTGCAGCGGCGCGGAAAGACCGCCCGAGATCATTTCCTCTTGGGTCAGGTTCTCAAAGGCAGGGTGCAGACGCTTGAAACGGTCGAAGTTGTCAAAGACCGCCTTGACCACCTGATAGACGACTTCGTCGTCAACATCGGCGGAGGTCACGAAGGTGGCTTTCACACCAAAGGTTTTCACGTCTTCGTCGGTGCCCTTATACATGCCGCCCGGCACGGTGGCCTCGGCATAATAGGGGTTGTCGTCGATCAGACCTTGGATCGCGTCACCGTCCACGGGGATCAGCTTGGCGTCGACGGTCGACACGGCTTCTTGGATCGAACCGTTGGGGTGGCCCACGGTGTAGATGATCGCGTCCACCTTGTTGTCGCCCAGAGCGGCGGCTTGCTCAGCCGGTTTCAGCTCGGAAGCCAGTGCGAAATCGTCCAGCGTCCAGCCTTTGGCGTCCATCACGACTTCCATGGTGGCGCGCTGACCGGAACCGGGGTTGCCAATGTTCACGCGCTTGCCTTTGAGGTCGTCGAAGGACTCGATGCCGCTGTCGGCACGGGCGATGACGTTGAAGGGCTCACCATGCACGGAGAAGACCGCGCGCAGGTTGTCGAACTTGTCACCCTCGAACTGGGAAGAGCCGTTGTAGGCGTGGAACTGCCAGTCGGACTGGGCCACGCCCATGTCCATGTCGCCCGCTTTAATCGCGTTGATGTTGGCGATGGACCCGCCGGTCGACGGCGCGGTGCATTTCAGGTTGTGATCCGCGGTGCCGCGGTTCACCAGACGGCAGATCGACTGACCGACGACAAAGTAAACGCCTGTCTGACCACCGGTGCCGATGGTGATGAACTTTTCCTGAGCCATGGCCGCAGTGCCGGCCACCATGGCACCGGTCATCGCGAGCATTTTGAACATTTTCATAAGATGTCTCCCATTGTTATAATTGGCGGACCACCCTTTAGGCCTCCGCCATTGCATGCACAAGTAGAGCGCCGCAGCCTTCAGGCAATTGACTGGGCAGGGAAATTTCAAACGCGCCGTTCGGGCCGCGAGCAGACATGCCCCTGTGGCGGGAATCCCCGATTTCACGTTAGGTCGGTTTTTCATCGCAATCAATGCGGCTGACACGAAGGGCCGCGAAGCCTACCCGACGGGCTGGGGCAGGTCAGGCAGAACCGGCGCGGCGGCGATCAGCGATTTAGTATAAGCATGCTGCGGCGCGTCAAAGACCTGCGCGGTCTCTCCGGCCTCGACGATCTTGCCAGACTGCATCACCAACACCCGATCCGTCACCGTGCGCACCACCGACAGGTCATGCGAGATGAAAAGATAGGTCAGGTCATAATGGCTGCAAAGATCGGCCAGCAGATCAAGGATCTGCGCCCGGACCGAGACATCAAGCGCGCTGACGGCCTCATCGAACAGGATCAACTCAGGCCGGATGATCAGCGCCCGGGCAATGGCGATCCGCTGGCGCTGACCGCCGGAGAATTCGTGAATGTATTTCCGCGCATCCGCCGGGCGCAGTCCCACGGCGGTCAAGGCTTCGTCGATCGCGCGGGATCGGTCGGCCCCCTGCGGCGGGTTGTCGAGCAGGTGAAACGGCTCGGTCACCAAACGGTCGACCCTGTGGCGCGGGTTGAAGCTGCCGAAAGGGTCTTGAAACACCACCTGCATCTTGCGGCGCACGGCGAGGTTCGGCTGCGTCCCGGTAAAGACCGGCTGGCCATCGACAGTGATACTGCCCTCTTGCACCGGCTCCAGACCCAAAATCGCCCGCGTCAGGGTCGATTTCCCGCAACCGGATTCCCGACCAGCCCCAAACGCTCCCCCGGTTCAGGGTAAAGCTGAGGTGGTCCACCGCGCGGAACGTGCCGGGCGCGCCGAAGAGTGTCTTGCGCGGCAGATGGTAGTCGCGGCAGACGCCTTTGACCTCTAACAGAGGCTGAGGCGCGGGCGGTGCGGGCAGGTTCACCTCATGGCGTGAGGCGTCGAAAAGCATTTTGGTATAGGGATGCTGCATGTTGTGCAGCAGGGCCTGCGTCTCCCCCTGTTCGACGATCTGCCCCTTGCGCATGACGATGATCCGGTCGGCCATATCCGCCACGACGGCAAGGTCGTGGGTAATCATCAACAGCCCCATGCCGTCTTCGCGCGCCAAACGGGTCAGCAGGGCGAGGATCTGCGCCTGTGTGGTGACATCCAGCGCGGTGGTCGGCTCATCGGCAATTAGCAGACGGGGGCGCAGGGCGATGGCGATGGCGATCACCACCCGCTGGCGCTGCCCACCGCTCAGCTCATGCGGATAGCGCGACAGGGGGAAGCGGTCTTGGGGCAGGCCGACGCGGGTCAGCGTATCGGCGGCACGGGCCTCGGCCTCGGCCCGGGAGACGCTGGGTTCATGCACCCGGATGGTCTCAGCCACTTGGCGACCGATGCTCTGCACCGGGTTGAGCGCGGTCATCGGCTCTTGGAACACCATGCCGATGTCATTGCCGCGCATATCGCAAAGCGCTGCCTCGTCCATCTGGGTCAGATCGTCCTCGCCCAGCATGATATGCCCGGTCGTCGTCGCGCCCTTGGGCAAGAGTTGCATCGCCGCCAGCGCGGTCATCGACTTGCCCGAGCCGCTTTCCCCGGTCACGGCCACAATCTCTCCCGGTGCGACGGAAAAAGTCACCCCGTCTAGGATGCGCAGCCCGTGGATCGAGAGCGAAAGATTGGAAACGGTCAGAAGCGTCATGTGCGTGCCACCCTCAGACGGGGATCAAGCAGATCGCGCAGCCCGTCACCCATCAGGTTCAGCCCCAGCACCGTCAGGATGATCGCGAACCCCGGCATCAGGGCCATATGCGGCGCAATGCTGACCATGGTCTGCGCATCGGCCAGCATCCGGCCCCAAGACGGCACCGGCGGCTGCGCGCCGAGGCCGACATAGCTCAGCCCCGCCTCGGCGAGGATGCCGAGAGAGAATTGGATGGTCCCCTGCACGATCAGCAGATTGGCGACATTGGGCAGGATATGCTCGAACGAGATCCGCGCCGCGGATTTGCCCGCCACCCGTGCCGCCATGATGAACTCCCGCTGCCACAGCGACAGCGCCGCACCACGGGTGATCCGAGCGAAAACGGGAATGTTGAAGATGCCGATGGCGATAATGGCATTGATCGCCCCCGCCCCGAAAACCGCCGTGATCAGAATGGCGATGACGATGGCCGGAAAGGCAAAGACCAGATCATTGCCGCGCATGATGACCTCATCCACAAGGCTGCCGCGCCGCGCCGCGGCCCAAAGCCCCAACGGCACACCCACGCCCATGCCAATGCCCACCGCCACCAGCGCCACGGCGATAGAGGTGCGCGCACCGACCATGATCATGCTCAGAATATCGCGGCCAAAGTGATCCGTGCCCATCGGATGCGCCAGCGACGGGCTGCGCAGCTTGTTCGCAATATCAAGCCCGGCATAGTCATAGGGCGTCCAGACAAAGGAGATCAGCGCGGCCAGCAGAAAGACCGAGGTCAGCACGGCCCCAAGAAACAGGTTGCGGTTCATGTGCGGGCCCTCAACCGGGGATCGACGGCGGCATAGGCCAGATCGACAAGGAAGTTCACCAAGATCACCGAAAAGACCAAGAGCATCACGACCGACTCGACCACGATCAAATCCCGCGCCGAGATCGACTGAAACACCAGTCGCCCCAACCCCGGCAGGTAAAAGACCTGTTCGATAATGATCGACCCGGCCAGCAGGAAGGAGAATTGCAAGCCGATGATGGTCAGCACCGGGATCAGCGCATTGCGCAGCCCGTGCCGCCAAAGCGCCTGCCGCGCCGTCAGCCCCTTGGCCCGCGCGGTGCGCATGAAATCTTCGCCCAGCACATCCAACAGGGCCGAGCGCATGACCCGCGCAAGGATCGCCGCCTGCGGCAAGGCCAGCGCGATGGCGGGCAGGGTCAGCGCGTGCAGCCCGACGAAAAGCCCCTTGTCCCATCCGACGAAACCGCCTGCCGAAAACCAGCGCAGGTTGATCGAAAAGATCAGCACGAGGATCATTGCGAACCAGAAGTTCGGCACCGCCACGCCCAATTGCGTCGCCCCCATCACGCCCACATCCCCCGCCCGACCGCGGCGCGAGGCGGCATAGATGCCCGCCGGAAAGGCCACGATGACAGAGAGGAAAAGCGCATAAAGCGCCAAGGGTACAGAGACCCAAAGCCGGTCGCCGATCATCTCGGTCACCGGGGTGCGATAGGTGTAGGAGGTGCCGAAATCCCCCTGCAACATGCCACCGACCCATTCCAGATAACGCTCTGGCCGGGACTGATCGAGCCCCAGTTCACTGCGCAACGCGGCCAGTGTTTCGGGCTGGGCATTCAAGCCCAGCATAAAGGAGGCCGGATCGCCGGGGGCGACCTCGATCACCATGAAAATCACCAGCGACGCGACTGCGAGACTGATGAGCAAGGAGAGAAATCTTTTCAACGCATAGCGCAACATAGCGCGGAGGTTAGGCGGCACGCTCGGAGGGTCCAGAGCCCGCGTGCAGTTTCCCCCGCGAGAAAGAAAAAAATGATCATTTTTTGGATGTTCGGCAAGCTGCGCCCCGAATGATCGCCGAAAGAATCCAGTCAAGGCATGCCCTTAGCCACTCTGGGAGCGGTTTTCGCGGGGCTTATTGCTATGCGCTGGAACCATATCGGTTATGCGGTGTTGTTTTCGGGAGAACAGACAAAACTGGAGAATGAAAATGAA
Source organism: Sulfitobacter faviae (assembly GCF_029870955.1). NCBI lineage: Bacteria > Pseudomonadati > Pseudomonadota > Alphaproteobacteria > Rhodobacterales > Roseobacteraceae > Sulfitobacter > Sulfitobacter faviae. The sequence goes on from NZ_PGFQ01000001.1 coordinate 1,429,163, forward strand.
GACGACTTTGAAAACACTTGCGATCGCCGGCCTTTTGGGCACCGTTTCCGCACCCGCTTTTGCCGCCGCTCACATGGACATGGCCACCATGACCTGCGCCCAGTACCAAGAACTGAGCGATGACGACAAAATGAAAGTCGCATCCATGGCAATCGCCGAGCTGGAAGATGGCGGCCACGGTGGCTCCCTGATCACCGAAACCAAGAGCGACGGTTCCGAGCCGAGCGACATCTCCGCTGAAGAAGCGACAGATTCCGAAGAGACCGAAGATTCCCTGATCGACAACACCAAAGCCGTTGAAGATTCCGAAGACGCCGACGTGATGGCCGACACGGACATGCAGCAGGAAATGGAAGACTTCATGGTCGTCTGCAACCAGAACCCTGACGCGCTGGTAAGCGAAGCCGCTGCTGGTATGCGCGGCAAAGACTAATAGGTCTTCGCATCTAATTATAAAGGGCGCGCCTCACGGCGCGCCCTTTTTGGTGTCTCAACATGATCCTTTCAGATCACTCCGCCCAGCTGACGCCGGTCAGATCGGTCGCCTGTGTCGGTGCGTTCACCCAAAGCCCTTCGACCCCAGCCTTGGCAATCGTCGGGAAGGCGAGCTGGAACAAGTAACCGTTCACATAGTCTTCGGCGATGATACGCTGCGCCTTGGCCAGCATCTCGCTCCGTGCGGCGGGGTCTGCCGTCTTGTTGAACTCGGTCATCAGCGACTGGAATTCGGCATTGTCATACTGGAAGTAATAGTCCGGGTTGGCATAGATGTTGATGTCCATCGGCTCGGTATGGCTGACGATCGACAGGCCGAAATCCTTGCCCTTGAACACGGTTTCCAACCACTGCGCCCATTCGACATTGGTGATCTGCGCCTTGATGCCAACCTCGGCCAGCTGCGCGGCGATGATCTCACCCCGCGGCGGGCGTAGGAGGGGGCGGCAGGTGCAATGTCGTCTCGAACCCATCGGGGAAACCGGCCTCGGCCAGCAGCGCCTTGGACTTTTCGGGATCGTAGCTGCTCATCTCCGTCAGGTCGACGTAGTCCGGGTTATGCGGTGCGAAATGGGTGCCGATGGGCGTGCCATAGCCGAACATCGCGCCGTCGATGATCGCTTGCCGGTCGATGGCATGGGCCACGGCCTCACGCACTTTGACGTTATCAAAAGGTTCGCGCTGGTTGTTGATCGACAGGATCGTTTCCCCTTCGGTCGAGCCGATCAGAACCTGAAACCGCGGGTCGGCTTCGAACTGGGGGATATTCTCGGGCGCAGGGAAGCCGGTGAAAACATCGACATCTTCAGCCATGACGGAGGCGAAAGCCGCTGTCGGGTCCGAGATGAATTTGAACGTCGCGCTGGCCAGCGCGGGCGCTTCGCCCCAATAATCTTCATTCCGAGTCAGGGTGATCTTGTCGCCTTGGTTCCAGTTCTCAAATTTGAAAGCGCCGGTGCCGATTGGGGTCTGTTTGATCGTCTCGACAGACTCTGGCGCCACGATCACCGCATCGCCCCAAGCGAGGTTGAAAAGCATGTTGCCGTTCGGCTCGCTCAGTTTGACCTCAACGGTCTGCGGGTCGATGACATTCACCTCGGAAATCGCGGAGTAAAGTGCCTTTTGCGCGTTGGCGCTGTCTTCGGCATTGATCCGGTCGAGGGTGAATTTCACATCCTCGGCATCCATCGTGGTGCCATCGTGAAAGGTTACCCCCTCGCGCAGCTTGAAGGTATAGGTGAGCCCGTCTTCGGAAATCTCCCAAGATTCCGCCAGCCCCGGCACGACAGAGCCGTCGCCCATGAAGCGGGTCAGCCCTTCGAAAACATTGGTATATAGCACCGAGTCGATGGCGCCCGCAGCGGCGGAAGTCGGATCGAGGTGCGGCGGCTCAAGCTGCATGGCGACGGTGATGTCGTCCTTGGCAAGGGCCGTTGTGGCGGCAGCGACCAATGCGGCGCTGGCCACACCGGTCATCAAGCGGTTCAAACGGTTCATGAAAGTCTCCCATATTGGTGTATTTTTTGCGAGGCTAGCCAAAAGCCACGCGGCACGCCAGCCTTCGTTGCCAAGCGCGCGCGAGAAGGGTATCGCGGGTGCTTTGCACGAGCGCGCCGCGCATCGGGGCGACCGTGAAAAGGCATCAGGAGAACATCATGGCCACGCTGGGGATTGATTTCGGAACCTCCAACACCGCGGCGGGCATTGCCGTTGACGGCACGCCGCGTCTGATCCCGCTGGAGGCTGAGGCGCAGACCCTTCCGACGGCGGTCTTCTTTGATTTCGAAGCGCGGGAAATGCGGATCGGTGCCGCGGCATCCGACGCGCTGCTGGCCGGGGCCGAGGGCCGCTATATGCGCGGGTTAAAAAGCCTGCTTGGCACCCGGCTGATGCGCGAACGAAGGGTGCTTTTGGGCGAAAGGCTCGACTTTATCGACATCGTGGCGCGGTTTCTGGCGCGGGTCAAAACGCAGGCCGAGGCCACCACGGGACTGCACTTCGACAGGGCGCTCTCGGGCCGTCCGGTGCGCTTTCATTCCGCCGATGATGCTCGCGATGCACAAGCCCTGACAGACCTGCGCGAGGCCTATGGTCGGGCGGGTTTCGATCATGTGGACTTTATGAACGAACCCGAAGCCGCCGCGATTGCCAATCGCGCGGCCTTGCGTCCCGGGGATCTGGGGCTGGTCATCGATATCGGCGGCGGCACCTCGGATTTCACGCTGTTCCGGCAGCGCGGGAATGATGAGATCGACATTCTGGAAAGCCACGGCATTCGGCTGGGCGGGACCGATTTCGACCGGTCCCTGTCGATCGGGCGGGTGATGCCGCAGCTTGGCATGGGCAGCGAAATTCGCCACGCTTTCGGGGGTGACACCCATATCGCGCCCAATGCGATCTTTAACGACCTGGCCACTTGGGCGAAGATTCCGTTTCTCTATGGGCCGGAGACCCGCAAGGCGGCGGCGGAACTCCATAAGTTCGCCGAACATCCCAAACATCTGGCTCGCTTGGTTAAAGTACTCGACGAAGAGCTTGGCCATGACCTCGCCTTTGCTGTCGAAGCGGGCAAAATCCGTGCCAACGGGGCGGGGGGCGCGGGGGATGCTGATCCGGTGATCGACGTGTCGATGCTCAAACCCCGCGCGACCTTGCCCCTGCCCCGCGATTGGATGCGCAAGCGGCTGTCGAAACTCGGCGTGCAGATGGGGGATGCGGCAGAGGCGACGGCGCAGAAGGCAGGCCTCGGGCCCGAGGCAGTGGACCGGCTGATCTTTGTCGGCGGGTCGAGCCTGATGGCGGTGGTCGAAGAGGAGATGCGGGCGCGCTTTCCACGGGCGGAACTGCATCGCGGGGCAGCGCTGACGGCGATTGTTGAGGGGTTGGCCTTGCGGGCCGGTGGGGATGAACACGGCTGATCCGGCAGGTTGAGAGTGCGGGATCGGTATTTGAGAAAGGATGAAGGTGAAGGGGGGCTCGAAAGGGCCGCTGGTGATGCGGCATGGGGCTGCGGTCTTTTTACTGTGCAGATGGTGGGGGCGGGCTATGTTCATCATGTCCATAGTTTTTAGGAAGAACGCGCATGGCCCCACTGATCCAGAAGAAACCCCGACCTCTGCTGTGCAGGAGGAAGCGGAAGAACGCTCTGTCAGTGATGCGGCGGCGCTGTCGCCCAAGCTGATTTATGAGGTGATCCGCCGCGAGGGGCGCGATGAGTTGAACCGCACCAACCGGTCGCTGATCTGGTCGGGGATTTCCGCGGGGATGCTCATCAGTCTTTCTGTCTTGGGCGAGGCGATTTTCCGGACCTATCTGCCGGATGCGGAATGGCGGTTCCTGCTGGAGAACCTTGGCTATTCCTTGGGTTTCATCGCGGTCATCATGGGCCGGATGCAATTGTTTACCGAGAACACCATCACCACCGTCTTACCGCTGATGCAGGAGCGTAGTTTGGGTGTCTTATGCAGCCTATTGCGGCTTTGGGGTGTTGTATTGGGGGCGAATGTTGTCGGGGCTTTTGCGGCGGCCACGCTGTTTATTTATACGCCTGCGATTCCAGAAAACATTCTGCCCGCCATTATCAGCCTTTCGGAACATGCCACCGGGATGGGGGTGTCGGAGGCGTTCTGGCGGGGCATTCCGGCGGGCGTGATCGTGGCGCTGATCGTTTGGATGCTTCCGCAGGCGGATGAGGCGGCGTTTTTCCTGATCCTGACCTTTACTTGGCTGATCGCGGCGGGGGATTTCACCCATATTGTCGCCGGGTCGGTCGAGATGGCGGCGCTGCTTTTGCATGGCGGCTTGGGGGTCGGTCAGGCGATCTTTGGCTTCTTCCTGCCGGTGCTTGTGGGCAACATCATCGGCGGCACGGTGGTCTTCACCCTTGTTGCCTGGGGCCAGGTCCGCGACGATGTGGAGGACAGTTGAGGCAAAGCGGTCCCGATCAATGGCGGGGCCGAATTGAGAGGAATGGCATTCGTGTTGCGCAGACCCCCGACCCGACCGGCAATCTATTGGGATGCTTTCAAAGCGAGCCTGAAACAGGCGGCGGAGGACAACCTTGCGCTGATCTCGGCCGGGGTGGCGTTTTTCGCCATGTTGTCGCTGTTTCCGGCGCTGGCGGCATTGATCGCGCTTTTGGGGCTGATTTCAGACCCTGTCGTCGTCGTCGCCCAATTGGAGGAAGTGCGCGGGCTGCTGCCGGATGATGTCTATGACATCATTAATACGCAGGTGACCGGCTTGGTCACTGCGCGGGCCGATACGCTGGGTTGGGCCGGTATCGTGTCACTGCTGGTGGCGCTTTGGTCCGCCCGGGCCGGGGTGGGGGCGATGGTGATCGGATTGAACGCCGTTTACAACGAGCGCAACCGCAATGCCGCGAAACACTACCTTCATGCCCTGCTTCTGACGGTGAGCCTTGTGGCGGTGGGCATCGTGGCGCTGCTGGCGGTGGTGATCGCGCCGATCATTCTGGCCTTCATCCCGCTTGGCCCCTTTGGCAATGCGGTGGCCGACCTTTTGCGTTGGACCGTGGCAACGGTGGTTTTGTTTGCCGGGGTTGGGGTGCTTTACCGCTTTGGCCCGAACCGGCGGGCGGCGCGGCTGCCGTGGCTCAGCAGCGGGGCGATCTTGGCGGTGCTGTCTTGGGCGGTGCTTTCCATCGGTTTTTCCTATTATGTGGCCAATTTCGGCAACTACAATCAGGTCTATGGCTCGATCGGGGCGGTGATCGCGATGTTAATCTGGCTTTGGATCAGCAGCTTTCTGATCTTGTTTGGGGCCGCGTTGAACGCGCAGGTGGAGCGGCGGACGCGGCCTGACAGCACCGTTGGCCCGGCCAAGCCGCGCGGGCAGCGCGGGGCGGAGGCGGCGGATACCTATATCGATGTGGCGCAGGACTGACGGTTAGAGCAGCGGGCGTTTTTGGCGGCTTTCCAGATCGGTCATCCCCTCTTTCGCCAAGGCGGCGAGATCGTTGATTTGCAGCACCCTGTCGGACCATGACAGCAACTGACGCTCTTTCAGGGCGCCGAGGGTCTTGTTGGTGTGCACCACCGAGAGGCCAAGCGCATCGGCCAGATCGCGTTGCGAATAGGGCAGCAGCATTTGGTTGTGGGTAACCATCCCGAGCGACTGGCCGCGTTCGAAAATCTTGACCATCGCCCAAGCGATGGCCTGCATCGCGCTGCGTTGGCCGATGGTTGCGAGGACTTCGCCCATGAAATGCTCTTCGATGGCCGCCAGCCAAGTGATGTCAAAGGCGCGTTCGGGGTGGGATCTGAAGAAATTCCAGAACTCACTGCGGTTAAAAACGCAGAGCCGCATATGGGTCCGGGCTTCGACGGAATGGCCCATTTCACCCATGATGCCAGCCTGTAGCCCGATGAAATCGCCGGGGAAGACAAAGCTGATGACCTGCCGGCTGCCGTTCTCTAGCGTCTTGTCGCGGATGCCCATTCCGGTGAGCGCCGTGTAAAGCTGGGGCGAGTTCGACCCTTCCAGCAGGATCGGCGTGCCCGGTTCGACGGTCAACTCACCTGACTTGAACTTCTCCATGAAGCTCACTTCTTCTTTCGACATCGGCAGGAAGGCATCCTTGCGCCGAAGGGGCAATAGCGGCATTGTGTCGTCATTAGATAAAATTTGCCTTCATATGTCTTAGTTTAATGCGCGTGTTTTGCGCACCCCCTACACCGACGACTTTGCTTACCCGGGGGAAGACCATGTCGATCTTGATCTACGAACCGGACCCATTGGTCTGTTCAGACATAAATGAAACGCTTTCTGCCGCGTTTCCGCAATCTCAAATTGAAGTATTGGAAAGCTTTGATCTCAACGCCTTGGTGGACAACGTCAACGACACGGAATTCGCGGTCCTGTCGCTGCGGCGCGAACAGTTGCATCAGCATCTGTCGGAACTGTCGAACTTGCAGGAGTGGTTTCCGATCATCTGCATCATGAACGATACGCCACGGCTGGCAAAGGTAGGCGAGCGGCTGAAATTCATCACCCGCCCGTTTTCCAGCAGCAACCTGCTGGCGGCTGTTAACGGCGCGCTTTCTGACCCGCGGTTATGCCAGCCAGAAATGCCATGACCAGGTTCTTCAGGCCATCCTGATCGGAGGCGGCGGGATCTTCTTGCCGGGACGGCTGCGCAGCGGCCGCACCGTCTGATCCGGCGATGGCGAGCAAGAGAAAGCCCATCCCGAAATAGACAGCGCCGAGGATCAGCGCGGCGGTGAGCGCTGTGGTGACGGTGATGAGGTAAAGCCATGCCGCCAGCGTCAGAAACAGCAGGCCGATCAGCAGAAAAAGCGCGGCCCCGGCGCTGAGCATGGCGGTACGCAGCGCCCGTCGCAGGGAGCCGCGCAGATGTTGCATCACCGAAGACAGCATTTAGCGGCGGGCCGTCACAAGACCGACGAGGAAACCGATGCCTGCGGCAATCCCCAAAGCGGTTCCGGGCTGGGCCTTGAGGAATTCCTCGGCCTGTTGCTGAACTTCCATCGCCTTGAGGCGCCCCGTATCGGCGAAATCATTCGCCGCGTTGCGAGCATTGTCGCGCATCTCTTCCGACTTGGCCTTGCCATAGTCGCCCAGGGTTTCGGTCAGCGATGCGATGTCTTTTTTGAGAAGTGCGATCTGATCCGAAAGATCGTCAATCGTCACCTCTTTTGCGGCAGCGGTTGTGGTCTTGGCCATGCGGACCTCCTGAATGTTTGGGTGATGTTAGGCGGCACGCGCTTATAATGCAAAAGGTTCCCGGCGCGACGTTGCGCGCGGGGAACCCTGTTTTCGTGGCTCAGCTTCAGGCGTTGAGCGTTTCCGTGGAGGAAAAGAACATCGCTTGCGACACGGCCGAGACGACCTGATCCACCGAATAGGGTTTGGAGATCAGGAAGGCAGGCTCGGGCTTGTCGCCGGTCAGCAAACGTTCGGGGAAGGCGGTGATGAAGATCACCGGACGCATGCCCAGCTCGTTCAGCAGGTCGTTCACTGCGTCGATGCCCGAAGAGTTGTCGGCCAGCTGGATATCGGCGAGGATCAGGTCCGGCACATCGGCCTTGCCCAGTTTCACCGCCTCTTCACGGGTGCGGGCGATGCCGGTCACCCGGTGGCCCATCTCGGCCACGATAGATTCAATGTCCATCGCTATGATGGCTTCGTCCTCGATGATCATCACCGAACCCGAGGTGCTGTCGGCCATTTCGCGATGGGCGATCTGGATCAACTCACCCGCTTCGGCCTCATCCACACCGATGATCTTGGCGATTTCCCCGTGAGAGAAGCCTTCGATCGTGTGCAGCAAAAGCGCTTCACGGCTGTTGTTCGTGAGGCTGGAAAGATGGCGCTGTGCCTTGGCCCGTGGGCCGCTTTCGCCCTCTTCCACCGGGGCGCCTGCGCTGGCCCAAATACCGTACAAAACCTTGAAAAGACCCGTCTTTGTATCTACTCCATCGAGCACCGAGCGATCAACCAAGATGGCTTCGAGGGCTGCCGCGGCAAAGGTGTCGCCACTGGTCTGGCTGCCTGTCATCGCCCGCGCGAACCGGCGAAGGTAGGGGATGTTGGCTCCCAGTTCATCGCTGATGCTGGTCTTTTGTGTCGCATCGTTCATCTAGTCGAATCCTTTTTACTTTTCTTGGAACCAAACACGTCGACATTGTGTTTGGTTCCAGTATGCATGCATAATTATTCAAACGAGACGACGATGCCAGAGGTGATGTTAGTGAATTCAGGAAACAAGGACGAGCGCGAGCGCGTCATCGACGACAACCTCAAACGGGTCTTCGATGAGACGCTCGAAGAAGGCATCCCTGATCGTTTCAAGGATCTGCTTCAGAAGTTGAAGGAACAGGATTCAGAAAAAGGAACGTCATGATGACCCGTCCCGATCCGCGCGACGAGCTGGTAGAACATCTGCCGGCCATGCGGGCCTTTGCCATCAGCCTGACACGCAATGGTGCCACGGCAGACGACATGGTGCAGGACACCTTGGTCAAGGCGTGGACCAACATCGAAAAGTTCCAAGAAGGCACAAATATGCGTGCTTGGCTCTTCACGATCCTGCGTAACACCTACTATTCCTCGCGCCGCAAGGCGAAGCGCGAAGTCTCGGATGTGGATGGCGTGCTGACCGATGGGCTGGCCGAAAAGCCCGCGCACGATGGCCACATGCAGATGACCGACTTCCGCAAAGCGCTGGCCCTTTTGAAGGACGAACAACGCGAAGCGCTGCTTCTTGTCGGAGCCTCCGGTTTCTCTTACGAAGAGGCTGCGGAAATGTGTGGTGTCGCTGTTGGCACCATCAAAAGCCGCACCAACCGGGCGCGCGCCCGCCTTGCCGAACTGCTGGGTCACCATGACGACGAGTCGCTTGAAATGACCGATGACGCAACAATGTCTGTCCTATCCGCATCTAAAGTTTCCTCTTTTTAAATATGACATCTGGCTTCTTCAGCGGTGATCTGATGCGTGGGCTGACGATCCGTATCCTGCTGTTTCTGTCTCTCGCGCTTTTGCCCATCGGGCTGATCGCGGTTGTACAGACACGGCAGATCGCGGATCAGAGTCGCCAAAGCGCGGAGCTATCGCTGATCGCCGTGACGGAACAAGCCTCCGCGGCGGAACGCCGGGTGATCCAAGAGGCTTTTGGCGCGGCCGAAGCGCTCACCGCCATTGTGCGGCTCAGGCGGGAAGATCCCGAGGAATGCACGGCCTTCCTTAGGGAATACAAACAGGCGTCAGACATCTATTCGCTTGTGGGTTTCATCGGGCTAGACGGACAAATGACCTGCTCCTCCACGGGGCAGGATCATGACTTTTCGCAGGATGAGAATTTCCAGACCCTGCTGGAAAACCCGGTCCGCCGCGCGATGCCAGTGTTGCAGGGAGCGGTCAGCAACCAAGTGGTGACGCTGATCAACGCGCCGGTCTACGAAGAGCGCGAGTTGATCGGCTTCATGGCACTTAGCATCCCCGAGGATGCGATCAACGCGATCCGCGAGCCCAAGAGCAAACACAGAAGCGTCGCGATGATGACCCTCAATAAGATGGGTCATATTCTTACCACCGAAAACGGGCTAGAGGTGGCCAAGACAGAATATCCCAGCGATGTCGCCCTGTCGCTCTTGACCACCAAAGAGCCCAATGTCTTTCTTTCGCAAAATTCCGACGGCCAAGAACGCGCCTATGTGATCGTGCCGATCGTGCCCGACACGGTCTTCGCGCTTAGCGTTTGGCCCAGCAACACCCCGTTTTTGGACACCGGCGTTTCGACCCGCCTCAGCGCGCTTTTGCCCATCGTCATGTGGCTGGCGAGCCTTATCGTGGCCTTCTGGGCGCTGAACCGTCTGGCGATCAACCATATCCGCAAGCTCGGGCGGCAGATGCGGCGCTTCGCGCTGAACCGTACCCTGCCGCGTGGGACACTCGGCCCCTCGGTTCCCACCGAATTGGTCGAGATGGAGGCTGCTTTTGTCGGCATGGCGGAATCCATCCTACGGGACGAGGCGACGCTGGAAGACAGCCTTCGGCAGAAAAATATCCTGCTGAAAGAGGTGCACCACCGGGTCAAAAACAACCTGCAACTGATCTCTTCGATCATGAACATGCAAATCCGGCAGGCCAAAAGCGAAGATGCGCGTTTCGTGTTGCGCCGGTTGCAAGACCGTATCCTCAGCCTCGCCACGGTGCATAAGAACCTCTATCAGAATGATGATCTGGTCCGTGTCAACGCCAGTGAGTTGTTGACCGAGATCGTGGGCCAGATGCTCTCCGTCGGCCTGGCTTCCGGGTCTGGCGTGAAGGTGGAACAATCCTTTGAGCCGATCAAGATCGACGCCGACGATGCCGCGCCGCTGACCCTGCTGGTCTCTGAGGCGCTGACCAATGCGCTTAAATACGTCTCGACGGTCGAACATGGCAAAGGCTTCATTTCGCTCAAACTGATCCAAACCGGACCAGAGCAGGCGATGCTCGAAGTGCGCAACACCATCGGCAACCCCGAAGAGGTGAAGTCCGGCACCGGGCTAGGCTCGCGTCTAATCCTCGCCTTTACCCGCCAGTTGAACGGCCAGGTCGAGGTCGAAACCAACGACGACATCTATCAGATCAGGGTGAACTTTCACGTCCCGACGGACAGTAAAATGATCTACGATTACTGAGGCCCCAAAGCCCCAATGGAATCTGGCCCGAAACGTGGCGGACCGATCACAGACTCGTCATAGGCGAAAAATTTGTCGGAACCCTTTGGCCTGCGCGCGGTTGAGCACCTGAAACGCAGTGCTAAAAAGGAACACGGAGATGACCACGGAGCTTTTTCTCGGCGGTCTGACCATCCTGACCTTAGCGGCGGTCATCATCTTTGCCCTCACCACGGGCCGAAGGGAACTTCACCCGGATGAGGACCGCGCCGGGCGCGAAAAACAGCAACCGGAGACCCAAAGGTCGAACTACCGGTCAGACTACTAAGACCTGACACCCCCTATCGACCGCCCCGAGCAGAATGCTCGGGGCGGTCGATATTTATGGGGCACCTTTTCTAGAAACTGGGCGGGGTACAGGCGCTGACGATCTCACAACTCTCGGACCCGGTGTTGCGGAACCGATGCGGCAGGCGGCTGTCGAACAGATATCCATCCCCGGCATGAAGCAGGCTGACCGCGCAATCCACCGTCACTTCGATGCTCCCGCGCACCACGACCCCGGCCTCTTCGCCCTCATGGCTCAGAAACTCAGGTCCGGTATCTGCGCCGGGCTCATAGGTTTCATGCAACACCTGAAGCGCGTGATGCGCGGCACTGCCCAACTGGCGCAGGGACACGCCGCCCTGATGGCTTGGCGAGATTTCGGTCAACTCCTCCGCGCGGTAGAAGACTTTGGCGCTGTCGTCTTCTTCCAAAATCGCAAAAAACTCGGCCATGCTGATGGGAATCGCGTCCAACAGGCTTTTGAGCGAGGCTACCGAGGGGCTGGTTCGGTTCTTTTCGATCAGCGATATCGTGCCATTGGTCAGCCCGGCCTTGGCCGCAAGCTCCCGTTGGGAGAGCCCATGTTTCTTGCGGATCGCTCTGAGTTTATCGCCGACGTTCAATGGCTTGTCCTTTGTAGGCCCCCGCGCCGCCGCCACGGGGCACGGCCTTGGGTCAACCGGGGGTCACGGGAATTGTTAGATAGAGGCTGCGATCGCGATTGACAATTATATTAAACGGAATATGGATTTTTTAAACGACACGTCACTGCCCCCTCTCTTTCGCAATAAGGTATCTGTTCCATGCCCAGCACCGTCAAGAAATCACCCCGGAAATCCGCGGCCAAGGCCAAAGCCGCGCCGCAGATCTCCGTGGTCGAGACCAACCCGCGACCCAGCCCGACGGTCAGACCAACGCCGATCTCATCGCGCGCCGCGATGCCGCCGTGCCGCGCGGCGTCGCCTCCGCCGCGCCGATCTACGCGAAATATGCCGAGAACGCCGAGCTGTGGGACGTGGAAGGCAACCGCTACATCGACTTCGTCGGCGGCATTGGCGTGCTGAACACCGGGCACCGTCACCCCAAGGTGGTCGAGGCCGCCAAGGCGCAGGAAGATCACTACACCCACACCAGCTTTCAGGTCGTGCCCTATGGGCCTTACGTCGACCTGGCCGAGAAGCTGAACGCGCTCGCCCCCGGTGACGCGCCCAAGAAGACGCTGCTGGTCACCACTGGTGCCGAAGCCGTCGAGAACGCGGTGAAAATCGCCCGCGCTGCCACCGGCCGCCCCGGCGTCATCGCCTTTACCGGCGGCTATCATGGCCGCACCCTGCTGACGCTTGGCATGACCGGCAAGGTCACGCCCTATAAGAAAGATGTCGGCCCCTTCCCGCGGATGTCTTCCGCGCGCCTTTCCCTTCTGTGCGCGACGGGATCACCGTGCAGGACGCGCTGACCGGGCTGAAAAACCTCTTCCTCACCGATGCCCAGCCCGAACGTGTCGCCGCGATCATCATCGAACCGGTCCTTGGCGAAGGCGGCTACACCCCCGTGCCTTTCGAGATGATGCAAGAGCTGCGCGCGATCTGTGACCAGCATGGCATTCTCCTGATCGCTGACGAGGTGCAGGCGGGCTTTGGCCGCACCGGCACATGGTTCGCGATCGAGCATTCCGGCGTGGTGCCAGACCTGATCACCGTGGCGAAATCCATGGCAGGTGGCTATCCGCTGGCCGGTGTCATTGGCCGCGCCGATGTGATGGACGCGATGGCCCCCGGCGGCTTGGGCGGCACCTATGGCGGCAACCCTGTGGCCTGCGCTGCGGCACTGGCAGCCATCGAGGCGATCGAAGACGAAGGTCTGCTGGCCCGTTCGACCGCGATGGGCGACACGCTCAAAGCCCGCTTTGCCGAGATTGGCGAGCGTTCCGCGCCCTTCCGGTTCTGGGACATCCGCGGCCTTGGCGCCATGGTCGCCGTTGAATTCGTGACCGACTTCGACAGCGCCAAGCCCGATGCCGACTTCACCAAACGCGTCATCGCCCATGCGCTGAAGCGCGGCCTGCTGCTGCTGAGCTGTGGCATGTATGGCAACGCCGTGCGCGTGATGGTCCCGCTGACAGCTTCCGACGCCATCGTCGAAGAAGGGCTCGCTATCTTCGAAGAGGCCGTCGCCGCCGCTGTCGCCGAAGAGCAGAAGTAAACCAAGCGGTCACACCGGACGGATCCGGCGCGCGGGGCAATCTGCGCGCCCATTTTTATGGCGTGCCTCCGGCGGGGGCATCCTGTCCCACCTCGGCCCTTGGCATCCGCCGAGCAAGCGCGCAAACTCCGCCCGAAATCAACGCCGGAGTGACGATGCCCTTGTTAGCCCCCTGCCCCATGTGCACCCTTGCGGGGATGTTTCACGTGAAGAGCCTGCCATGAGCGCGCCGATGCGTCCCGGCCCGCGCAACCTGATCACCGATGTGGCGGGGCTGAAGGTGGGCAATGCGCAGGATGCGCGGTTGAAATCCGGCAGCACCGTGCTGATCGGCGATGCGCCCTTCACCGCCTCTGTCCACGTCATGGGCGGCGCGCCCGGCACGCGCGAGACAGACCTGCTGGCCCCCGACAAGACCGTCGCGGCGGTCGATGCGCTGGTGCTCTCGGGCGGCTCTGCTTATGGGCTGGATGCCTGTTCGGGCGTGGTCGATGCCCTGCGTGCACAGGGCCGCGGCTTCCGCGTGGGGGACGCGCTGATCCCGCTGGTGCCCGGCGCGATCCTCTTCGATCTGCTGAACGGCGGCGATAAGGATTGGGCGCAGACCCCCTATGCCGATCTTGGCCGCCAAGCCTTGGAAGCGGCGGGCGAAGATTTTCAGATCGGCTCGGTCGGCGCGGGCACCGGCGCGCTGAGCGCGATGGTCAAAGGGGCCTCGGCTCCGCCAGTTTGCAATTGCCAGATGGCAGCACGGTCGGCGCGCTTGTCGGGGCCAATCCGGTGGGCGCCGTCACCACCCCGGCGACCGCTACTTCCACGCCGCCCCCTTTGAGATCGACAAAGAGTTCGGCGGGCTGGGGCCGGACCCATCCGCCGGGCTGGGGCTAAGCTTCGAGAGCCGCAAAATGGCGGCCATGTCGGCCCGCGCCAATACCACCATCGCCATCGTCGCCACCGACGCCACGCTGACCAAGGCCGAATGCCAGCGCGTCGCCGTGGCGGCCCATGACGGCATCGCCCGCGCCGTGGTGCCTGCGCATATGCCCAATGACGGCGATCTGGTCTTCTCCCTCTCCACCGCAGCGCGGCCTGCGGGGGATGTGGCGATGATCGGCCATGCCGCGGCGCTCTGCCTGTCGCGCGCCATCGCCCGCGCCATCTATGCGGCCACCCCCGCCGATGGGGATCTTTTGCCTTGTTGGAGCACGTTGAATGCCTGATCTGCCCCTCTCCGATATTTCACTTCATTACGAGGTCGACGGGCGCGGCCCGCCGCTTTTGATGCTGGCCGGGATGCTGAGCGACAGCGCGAGTTGGGGCGCTCTCGCCCCTTTGCTGTCCGATCACTTCACCCTGATCCGACCCGACAACCGCAGCACCGGGCGCACGACCCCTTGGGATGCGGAAACCTCTGTCGCGCAGATGGCGCGGGATGCGCTGGCGCTGATGGATCATCTGGGGCATGACACCTTTCACGTCGTCGGCCATTCGATGGGTGGGCTGATGGCGATGGAGCTTTTTGGCCTCGCGCCGGGTCGCATCCAAGCGCTCAGCATCCTCGCCTCTGCCCCGGTTCGCGCCCCCGGACCATGGCAGTCTTCGATGCGCTGCTCGCCGTGCGCCGCGCGCCGGAAGGGGAGCAGCTTTGGCTGCGCGCGCTCTACCCTTGGATCTTCGCCCCCGGTTTCTTCACTGATCCTGACAATACCGAGGCCGCCCTCGCCGCAGCGCTAGCCTATCCCCATGCGCAGAGCGCGGATGCTATGGCCCATCAACTCGAAACGCTGCGCGGGTTCCGCCCCACGGTACGGCCCTCTGATCTGACCTGCCCGACCAAGGTGCTCCACGGGGCCGAAGACCTGCTGATCCCCCGCGCCGCCGCCGAGAAGGCTTTTGCAGAAATTCCCGATGTGACCCAGACCACCCTGCCCGATGCGGGCCATTCGATCCATTGGGACGCAGCCCCTGCCGTTGCCCAACACCTGCGCCAGTTCCATGACACCGCCGGAGACCCGAGATGAAACAAGACCTTTACGGATTGGAAACTTCTACCGACCGCCCGGAAACCTTGCAGGCGATCAATGACTTCATCCACGGCTTCTTGTCCTACCAACCCAAGGCCGCGGGCATCATCGCCGCCGCCGATGCCGACCCCGACGGCCCGCTGGTCAATGCCTATGCGGCGCTCTTGTGGATGTTCCTCGAACACCCCATCGCCCCCGAGAAGGCCCGCCCCTATCTGGACCGCGCCAAGGCAGCCCCCGGCGCCAATGCTCGCGAACAAGAAGTGATCCGCGCCGTTGGGCATTGGATCGACGGCGATGTGCCCGCCCTCGTCGCCACCTGTGATGCCATCACCGATCAATGGCCGCGCGATCTGGCGATGCTGAAACTGGCGCAATACCACCTGTTTAACACCGGCGATGCCGCAGGCATGCTGCGCATGGCGTTGAAATCCCTGCCCGAGGCCGAAGACATCGCCTATACCCACGGCATGATCGCCTTTGGTTATGAACAATGTCATCTGCTCGACCGGGCCGAGGCTGCTGCCCGCCGGGCGATGGAATTGCGCCATGATGAGCCTTGGGCGCACCACGCCCTTGCTCATGTGATGCTAACGCAAGGCCGTGTCGCCGAAGGCGCGCGTTTCATGGAAAGCGTGGCCGAGACGTGGAGCGATCTGAACTCCTTCATGCGGAGCCACAATTGGTGGCATCTGGCGCTGTTCTACCTGTCGCAGGGCCGTCACGACGATGTGCGTGCCGCCTATGACCAGCATATCTGGGGGCTGGAAAAGGACTATTCCCAAGACCAAGTCGGCGCTGTGTCCCTGCTGGCGCGGATGGAATTCGCGGGTGTCGATGTGGGCGATCGTTGGGGCGATGTGGCCGACCATGTGGCGGCCCGGGGGCGGATACGGTGAGCCCCTTCCTGACGCTTCAATATCTCTATGCCCTTTGCCGCACCGGGCGTCCCGAGGCGGCAGAGATGCTCAGCGCAATCGACGCCCGCGCGAGTGAGACTGCCGCCCATGACCATGCCGCATGGGCCGAGGTCGCACTGCCCGCCGCCCGGGGCATCGCCGCCCATGCCAAGGGGGAGTGGACTACGGCGATCCGCGAGCTTGGCATGGCCCTGCCGCGCATGGGCGAATGTGGCGGCAGCCATGCGCAGCGTGACCTGTTCGAGCAAATCCACCTCGACACGCTGGTGCGCGATGGACGGGCCTCTGCCGCGCAGCAGGTGCTTGAGATGCGCCGCACCTATGACCCCGATGGCGTGCCGCTGAACCTGATGCTGGGCGAGGTCTATGAAAAGACCGGCCTGCCGGATCTGGCGGCCCAAGCCCGCGCGCGGGCCGAACGCACGCTGGCCGGGGCCTAGACCGAGCCGCGCGCTTTAGGCGCGCGGGCCGACGGTGACTTCAAACTCGGAGATGCCGTCGACCCCCCGGTGATCACATCGCCGGGCTGCACCGCCGCGACACCGGCAGGCGTGCCGGTCATGATGATGTCACCCGGCGCCAAGGTCACGGCCTGCGACAGGGTGGCGGTATGCTCCCGCACCGACCAGATCATCTGCGACAGATCGGCCTCCTGCTTCATCTCGCCGTTCACCGCGAGCCAAAGGCGGCCCTTCTCGACCGAGGGGACATCGGCCATGGGCAGGATTGGCGCGATCGGCGCGGAGTTGTCAAAGGCCTTGGACCAGTCCCACGGGCGGCCCATCTTCTTGGCCTGCGCCTGAAGATCGCGGCGGGTGAAATCGATGCCCACCGAGGCGCCCCAAATGTGATCCATCACATCGGCTTCCGCGATATTCGCGCCGCCCTTGCCGATGGCGATGACAAGCTCTGCCTCGAAGTGGAAATCCTCCGTCAGCGGCGGATAGGGCACGGTACAGGGTGTATCCAGCGTGGCATCGGCGGGCTTGGTGAAAAAGAACGGCGGGTCGCGCATGTCATTGCCCATCTCAAGCACATGCGCCTCATAGTTGCGGCCCACGCAAAAGACACGGCGCACCGGAAAACGGTCGCTGGTGCCTTGAACGGCAAGGCTGCTTTGCTTGGGGGGATCAATCACATACATCACGGGTGTTCCTTTTGGCATAATGCCGCCAAGGAACACCCGCGCTTTGTAACAGTCAATGACCCCTTGCGCTTATAAGCCTTTGAGCGGCCACTCTTTCACAGTTCGGCGCCTTTGCGGATGGCCTCTTGCACCTCGGCGATCTCCTCGGCGCTCAGACCATAATCCGCCGCCGCCACCTCGGCGCTGATGTAGCCGCGCAGAAAGTCGCGTTTGACCTGCGCCTTGGGGCGTTCCTCGGCGGGGCCGTAGCCGGCGCCGCCCGGGAAGGCCATCATCACCTTCGCCCCATGTGGCACGAACTGTTTGCCCTTGCCGCGCATCGGCGTGCCGTCATCGCGGGCGATGGTGGTGGGCGCGCCGGGCTTGCCGCCCTGTCGCCCGCGCGCCGGGTGATCGACGCGGTCAAACATGGCCTGCATGTCGAACTCATGCCCCTCGCGTGCGCCGACCACCATGTATTGCCCCAGCCCGCCGCGCTGGCGGCCCGCGCCGCCGCTGTCGGGGCGCAACTCCTTGCGCCAGATGACGACGGGACCGGCATGTTCCGTGGCCTCCACCGGCATGGTCATCACGCCCGAGGGGAAGGCCGTGGCATTGAGCCCGTCATGCTGCGGCCGCGCGCCCGAGCCGCCGGAGTTGAAGGTCAGCACCTCGGCCCGGCGCGCGCCTGCGGGCGCTTGCGCATCGGTGCGGGGGCGCAGGCTGACTTGGAAGTTGCACAGACACCCTGCCCCCTCGGCCGGCACGAGGTTCGGCAGGATCTGATCCAGCGCTGCATAGACCGTATCGGGCACGAAGTGACCCACGATATGCCGCAGCGCCACCGGCGCGGGGTGGACGGCGTTGACGATGGTATCTTCGGGCGCGGTGATCCGGAACGGCTCCAGCGAGGCGGCGTTATTAGGAATTTCCGGCGCGATGGCGCATTTCAGCGCGTAGCAGGCATAGGCCTTGGTATAGACCAGCGGGCAGTTGATGCCCTTCTTGTCGATCCCGCTGGTGCCCGCGAAATCCGATAGGATGTGATCCTCGGCGATGCTCACGGTGACCTTCAGCGTGATCGGCGTGTCGAACCCGTCAATGGTCATCTCGCCTGTCGCCCGCTGGCGCGGCAGGGCGGCGATGCGCTCCAGCGTGGCGCGGCGCGAGTTGTCGAGGATAAAGGCGGCGATGCCGGTGAGATCGTCGAGGGCGAACTCTTCCATCATGTCGATGAGGCGGCGATGGCCGATCTCGTTGCAGGTGGTCAACGCGTAGATGTCGCCGATCAGCTGATCCGGCTCGCGCACATTGCCACGGATGATCCGCACCAGCGTCTCGTCGACCTTGCCTGCATCGGCGAACTTCATGATCGGTAGATAGAGCCCTTCTTCGTAGACGCTCGCCGCATCCGCGCCGAACCCGCGCCCGCCGATGTCGACGATATGCGCGGTGCAAGCGAAGAACCCCACGAGTTTGCCGCGGTGGAAAGAGGGCGTGACCATGGTGATGTCATGCAGGTGGCCCGTCCCCTCCCAAGGGTCGTTGGTGATATAGACGTCGCCTTCGAGGATGTTCTGCCGCCCGATGCGTCGGATGAAATGCGCCACCGCGTCGGCCATGGCGTTGACATGGCCCGGCGTGCCGGTGACCGCCTGCGCCAGCATCCGGCCATCGGTGTCATAGACCCCGGCCGAAAGGTCGCCCGCCTCGCGCACCGAGGTCGAAAAGGCGGTGCGCACCAGCGCCTGCGCCTGCTCCTCGACCACCGAGATGAGGCGGTTCCACATGACCTGATAGGCGACGTTGGAATGTGTCTGTGCCATGGGCTTACCCTTTCACGGTGATGTCGATGCAGCCGTCGGGCTGGCAGATCGCCCGGCGCGAGGCGGGCAGGATGATCGTCGTCTCATCCTCGGTGATGGCGGCGGGGCCTTCGGCGGTCTGGCCCGGGGCCATCTGACCGCGCAACACGACGTCGGCCTCGCAGTATTCAGAAAGCGCCGGGTCGAAAATGCGCCGTGTTAGAGCCACATCCGCCGCATTCCCCGGCGTCTCTTCCGCGACCCGCGCGACTACTTCGGGCGGGGTGGTGGCATTGACCGACCAAACCGTGATCTCGATGTCCAAGCCCTCGACGGTGCGACCGAAAAGCTTGGCGTAATCGGCCTCAAACAAGACCTCGAAACGCGCGGCATCGGGGTTCAGCGCGTCCGCCTCGTCCAGCACGATGGGGATCTCCCAGCCCTGCCCGCTGTAGCGCATGTAGACCTTGTATTCCGACAGGATCTCGGCCCCGGCATCGCAGTTGCGGACAAAGCCCCTGGCCTCGTCGCGCAGTTCCGCCAGCAGCGTCTTGATGCGAGTCGCGTCGAAATCCGACAGCTTCATATAGACCGAGCGGTTGGCCTCGAAGCTGAAGGGCGCGCGCAGGAAACCGATGGCCGAGCCGACCCCGGCCCCGGGCGGCACCAGCAGGCGCTCGACGCCGAGCTTCTCGCACAGCCGCCCGGCATGCAGCGGGGCCGCGCCGCCGAAGGCGATCATTGTGTAGTCGCTGGGGTCCTCGCCGTTCTCCACCGCATGGACCCGCGCGGCATTGGCCATGTTCTCGTCCACCACCTCGGCCAGACCGAAGGCGGCGGTGGCAGCGTCCATGTCGAGTTCCTGCCCGATGACCTGATGCAGCGCAGTCTCTGATTTGGAGGTTTCGAGCCGGATCGAACCGCCGGCGAAATTGTCGGGATCGAGTTTGCCCAGCACCAGATCGGCATCGGTCACTGCGGGCTTCTGACCGCCGCGGCCATAACAGGCCGGTCCCGGCTCGGAGCCCGCGCTTTCCGGCCCCACGCGGATCTGCCGCATGGCGTCCACATGGGCAAGGCTGCCGCCGCCCGCGCCGATCTCCACCATGTCGATCACAGGGATCGAGATCGGCATGCCGGAGCCTTTCTTGAAGCGATAGGTCCGCGCCACCTCGAAGACCCGGCTGGTCTTGGGTGTCTGGTTCTTGATCAGGCAGATCTTGGCCGTGGTGCCGCCCATGTCGAAACTCAGCACTTTGTCGAGCCCATAGCGCGCGGCAATATTGGCGGCAAAGACCGCCCCCCTGCCGGGCCGGATTCCACCAGCCGCACCGGGAATTCGGCGGCGCTTTCGATCGAGATGATGCCGCCGCCCGAATGCATCAGGAAGATGTTGCAAGAAACCCCTCTTCCTGCAGCCGCCCTTCGAGCCGTCCGAGGTAGCTCTTCATCAACGGCTTGATATAGGCATTGGCGACCACGGTGTTGAACCGCTCATACTCGCGCATCTGCGGCGAGACCTCGGAGGAGATCGAGATCATGACGCCGGGCAGACGCTCTTCCAACACCTCGCGGACCATGCGCTCATGCGCGTCGTTCAGATAGCTATGGATCAGCCCGACCGCGACACTTTCATAGCCCGCTTCGGCAATGCGGTCCGCCAGCGCCTCGACCTCGGCACGGTCGAGCGGCAGCAGAACCGCCCCCGTGGCATCGACACGCTCGCTCACCGTGTAGCGCATCTGGCGCGGCAGCAGCGGTTCGGGGAGGTTGAGGTTCAGATCATATTGCTCGAACCGGCTTTCGGTGCGCATCTCGATCACGTCGCGGAAGCCCTGGGTGGTGATCAGCGCGGTCTTGGCCCCGCGCCGTTCGATCAGCGCGTTGGTCGCCAGCGTGGTGCCGTGGATGATCTGCGTGAGATCGGCGGGCGTGATCCCGGCCTTGGCGCAGACCTGATGCATCCCGTCGATGATCGCGTTCTCGGGCGCGGCATAGGTGGTCAGCACCTTGGTCGAGAAACTCTCGCCGCCCTTTTCCAGCACCACGTCGGTGAAGGTGCCGCCGATGTCTACGCCCAGTCGGATGGTTGATGCCATGTCTCACTCCTGTTTGGACGCAGGATAGGGGTGGGCACAGCATCGGTGCAAATTATTATATTCTATGGGTGTGAAAGATTTTTTCGATCCTCAACATCGAAGCTTCGGGCGCAATCCCGGGCCAGTTCGGCAGCGCGGGCGACATAGGCGGGGGTGCGATCCGCGTGATAACGCGCGGCGACTTGCAGCGGGCGCGGGTGCCATTCGGCGGGCAGAATCCGCAGCGCCCCATCGGCCAGCGCGGCTGCCACCATCACACGCGGCATCACCGCCACACCCATCCCGTCGAGCACCATGTTCATCGCCGCCGACAGGCTGCTGGAGGGCACCAAACGGGCCTTGGGGGCGGTCGTGCCGTCGAAATGGCCGATAAGATCGGAATGGGCCTGCGTGTGGCGCGCATGGCCTAGCACCGGATGGCGCAGCATCGCGGAAAAATCGGGTGCGGGGCCGATCTGGGCGGCCAATTCCGGCGCGGCCACCCAGATGTAGTCATAGGTCGCCAAGTCCAGCTGGCCACTCGCCGGGGTCGAGAAGGGTGCGGTTTGCAGGGTCAGGTCGAGCGCATGGGCGGCAAGCTCCTGATCCAGATCGCGCGACAGATCGACGGTAAGTTCGACAGTGAGATTGGGATAGACCTCAGCCAGAGCGCGCAGAAAGGGGCGCAGCCATGTGCTGGCAACCACTTCGGTCACCCCAAGGCGGAGGCTGTCGTCGATCAGGTCGGGCCGCGCGGCGGTCTCGACCAGCGCTTCGGCCTCGCGCAGGACACGGCGGGCTTGGGCCAGCAGGGCGGTGCCCTTTTCGGTGAGCCGGATCGACCCGGCATCGCGCTGCATCAGGGTGACGCCCAAGGTTGCCTCCAGCCCGGAAATCCGGGCCGAGATATTGGGCTGTGTCGTGTTCAGATGCGCGGCGGCGCGGCGGAAACTGCCGAGGTCTGCGACCCAGATCAGCGCTTCAAGCTGTTTCAGCGTGAAGAGATTGCCGATCATTCGCGCCAGTCAAAGAAACCCGGTCCGGCTTCGGCCAGTAGCTTGCGGGCCATCGCCTCACCCGCCGCGGCGCCGTCGGAAATGGCGCAGGTCACGTCATCGCCGATCGCATCAGACCCGTCGGGGCGCAGCACCTGCCCGCGCAGGCGCATCTCGCTGCCGTTGAGTTCGGCCAGACCGGCGATGGGCGTCTCGCAAGAGCCATCGAGCGTGGCGAGGAACGCGCGTTCGGCAGCAAGCTGTTCGCCAGTCTTGCGGTCATGGATCGCCGAGAGCATCTCGGCGGCGCGGCTGTCGTCCTCGCGCCGCTCAACCCCAATGGCCCCCTGCGCGATGGCGGGCAGCATGTCGTCGGGGTGCACGGCGGCCTGCGGCACGTCGTCCATTTGCAAGCGGTTCAGCCCGGCCATGGCGAGGAAGGTCGCCTCGGCCACACCGTCATCCAGCTTCTTCAACCGGGTTTGCAGGTTGCCACGGAATTCGACGACTTCCAGATCCGGGCGGCGCAGTTTCACCTGCGCGCGGCGGCGCAGGCTGGAGGTGCCGACGACCGCGCCTTCGGGCAACTCGCTAATGGATTTCAGATGTGGCGAGATGAAAGCATCGCGCCAATCCTCGCGCGGCAGATAGGTATCGATCAACAGCCCCTCGGGTTGGAGTGTCGGCATGTCCTTCATCGAATGCACCGCGATGTCGATGGAGCCGTCCAGCAGCGCGGCCTCGATCTCGCGGGTGAACAGCCCCTTGCCGCCGATCTCTTTCAGCGGGCGGTCGATGATCTTGTCGCCCGTGGTCTTGATCACAACGATGGTGAAAGCCTCGAACGGCAGATCGAAGGCGGCGGCGAGCCGGTCGCGCACCTCATTCGCCTGCGCGAGCGCCAGAAGCGATCCGCGTGTGCCGATGTTGAGGGGCCGGGCCGGGGTGGGAAGCTGATACGTCATGACGCATCCCTACCCCCGTCGACATGAACTGACAACTGCTGTACCTGCGCTACCTACGGGTTTGCCACAAATAGGAACGCCATAATGACTGCGAACAAGACCATCCTGCGCGCCCTTGCGGGCGAAACCCTGCCGACGCCGCCGATCTGGATGATGCGGCAAGCCGGGCGCTACCTGCCCGAGTATCGCGCAACCCGGGCCGAGGCGGGCGATTTCCTGTCGCTGTGCTACAACCCGGAACTGGCCGCCGAGGTGACGTTGCAACCGATCCGCCGCTATGGTTTCGACGCTTCGATCCTTTTCGCCGACATCCTACTGGTGCCACAGGCGCTTGGCGCCGATCTGTGGTTCGTCACCGGAGAGGGGCCGCGTCTGTCGACGATCACCACCAAGGCCGAGATGGAAGCGCTGAAACCGGCGGACGCCATTCACGACCACCTTGCCCCGATTTACGAGACCGTGCGCATCCTGTCGCGCGAACTGCCCGAAGAGACGACGCTCATCGGTTTCGCAGGCGCGCCTTGGACGGTGGCGACCTATATGATCGCGGGCAAAGGCACGCCGGATCAAGGGCCAGCCCACGCGCTGAAGGACGAGAACCCCGAGGTATTCGATGCGCTGATGGAGCGGATCACGCTGGCGACGATCGAATACCTCGACATGCAGATCAAGGCGGGGGCCGAGGTGGTAAAGCTCTTCGACAGTTGGGCCGGATCGCTGGAAGGCACGGATTTCGACCGCTATTCGACAGAGCCGCTGCGCCAGATCATCAGCGCGCTGAAGGCGCGTCATCCGGGCGTGCCGGTGATCGCCTTTCCGCGTGGAGCCGGGGCGCGTTTCGCCAATTTGCATGCCGCCACCGGGGCCGATTGCATCGCCGTCGATGACGGGCTGAGCGCCGAGTGGGTGGCCGAACATGTGCAGCCGCATGGCTGTGTGCAGGGCAACCTGAAGTCCTCGCATATGGTGACGGGTGGGGATGCGCTGGTGCAGGAGACGCGGGCGATTTGCGATGCGCTGTCGAAGGGGCCGCATATCTTTAATCTGGGGCATGGGATCACGCCGGATGCGGATCCTGAGAATGTGCAGTTGATGATTGATACGGTGCGCGGGACGCGGGGGTAACTAGCCTCATTAGACAAGGGCCATCGCCTGCCCGCGGGTGGGCGATCTGACGGCTGGCATAGCCACTTTATGTTTCAGCCTTGATGTGCGCCCTCGAAGTCACGCCAAACCTTACCAAATCGCCTACCCGGTGGGGCGGGCAGGCGATGGCCCGGCGCCTGCGGCTTGACTCCGGGCCGGGATGGTAACCGTCACCGAAGGGTCAGCGCCTGACCGCGGGTTGGCGTACCGGAGGCTGTCAAAGCCACTTTATGGTTCAACCATGATGTGTGTCCGACACGGGGCGCCCAGCCTAACCAAATCGCCTACCCGTCCGGGCGGGCAGGCGATGGCCCGGCGCCTGCGGCTTGATTCCGGGCCAAGGTGGTAACCGTCACCGCTCGGTCTCGCCGAGACTTGGTTCCGGGACTAGGTTCTGCTTACACCCACTTCGCCATCGGCGGCAGGCTCATCAGAACCGCATCCGGATCATGCCCCGTCTCCAGACCAAACTTCGTCCCCCGGTCATAGACGAGGTTATACTCGGCATAGATCCCCCGGTGGCGCAGTTGCACGTCCTTGTCGTCCATGTCCCACGGAATCTCGCGCCGTTTGTCGACCACGGGCACATAGGCGGGCAGGAACGCGCGGCCCACATCCTGTGTCAGCGCGAAATCCGCCTCCCAATCGCCGCTGTTGCGGTCATCGTAAAAGATGCCACCCACACCCCGCGCGCGTTTGCGATGGGGATGTAGAAATACTCATCCGCCCAAGCCTTCAACTCATCATAGAGCGTGGCCCCATGCGGATCGCAGGCGGCCTTCATCTCGGCATGGAAATGGTCGGTGTCCTCGTCATACTCGATACAAGGGTTCAAATCCGCACCGCCGCCAAACCACCATGCATGGGGGTCCAGAACATGCGGGTGTTCATATGCACCGCTGGCACATGTGGGTTTTGCATATGCGCGACCAGACTGATGCCCGAGGCCCAAAAGCGCGGTTCTTCGGCCATGCCGGGCAACCCCTTGCGCGCGGCCATGGCGGCCTGCGCCCGCTCGCCCAACTCGCCGTAGACGGTGGAGATATTCACGCCCACCTTCTCGAACACACGCCCCCCGCGCATGACGGACATTTCACCGCCACCGGCGTCCGATCCATCGGGGGCAGTACGGGTGGTGTTGCTGACCACGAAACGCCCGGCCTCTTCCTCGCCCACATGACGCGCTTCGATGTGGTGAAACGCCTGAACGATGTCATCGCGAAGCTTGCGGAACCAATCCGCCGCGCGTGTCTTTTGATCTTGCATGTCGTCGGTCATCTCTGGCCCGCCTTTCTGTTATTCCATCGCCCCGCCGCCAAGGATCAGACCTTCGTGTTCGGCCATGTAAATCCGCAGCCAAGGCGTATATGCATCGGGGTGCTGCGCGAGGTCGGCATGTAGATCGCCGAGGGTGATCCAGCGCGTCGCCATCACCTCATCAGGATTTTCCATGATCGTCAGATCCGGCGCGGCATGGGCGAGATAGACCTCAACCACCTCATGCTCGATCAGCCCGCCGCCGACATCGGCACGGTATTCGACCCGGCCCCGGTGCTGCAAGGTCAGCCCGGTGATCCCCAACTCTTCGTCCAAACGCCGCGCGGCGCAGTCCTCGGACGGCTCATCCCAATGCGGATGCGTGCAGCAGGTGTTCGCCCAAAGACCGGGGGTGTGATATTTGCCAAGCGCGCGCTGCTGCATCAGCAGCTTGCCGTTGGAGATGACGAAAACGGAAACCGCCATATGCCGCAAACCGCGTTCATGCGCGGCGAGCTTTTCGACCGGTTGCAGGGTGCCGTCGACCCAGGCGGGGACCATGATCTCCATCAGATGCGGCTTACCGTTGTGTTCATCTCACCCTCGGCGCAGAAGAAATTCACCGGCAGTTATCGGGGGATTTCCCCCTAGTCTCAACCGCTAACCGGCCCGCCCTGCGCCCGTGCTACCTTTTGGCGCAGTGAGCATCCTTTACCCCTTCGCCCCAAACGCTAGTTTCAAGCCAGACAGACAAAGGAACTCACAATGAACATGCGTATCGCGTCGATCTTCGCCATCTACCTTGGGGCCACCCCCTTTGGGCGGAAAGCCATGCCTCCGGTGACGCCGAAGCCGGGGAAAAGGTCTTTCGTAAATGCAAAAGCTGCCACATGATTTCGGATGATGAGGGCAACGATATCCAAAAAGGGGGCCGTACGGGGCCGAACCTTTATGGGATCTACAACCGCGTGGCGGGGTCCGTCGAAGACTACCGCTATGGCGATTCCATCGTGGCTGCGGGCGAGGCCGGGCTGACATGGGACGAAGAGAGTTTCACAGGCTACGTCGCCGACCCCAAGGGGTTTCTGGCCGAGTATCTTGATACGAAACGGGCCAAGTCGAAAATGTCTTATCGTCTGAGAGACGAGGAAGACGCGAAAGACGTATGGGCCTATCTGGTCTCCGTCGGGCCGGAAGTGACCGAGACTGAAGAAGCGGCAGAGCCGACCGAGTAATTCGCGCATTCAGCGCAATGCGAAAGGGGGCCATCTGGCCCCCTTTTTTGTTTTGGATCAGAAGCAGTCGCGCAGCAGTTGCGTGACGTTCTCTTTGTTAAGCTCAATGGGGTTGCCACCGCAGCTGGGGTCTTGCAGGGCCGAGGCCACCAGCGCGTCGATGTCGGGGTCGGTCACCCCAAGGGCAGTCAGCGAGCTGGGGATGTTCAACTCTTCGTTCAGCTTGCCGACGAAATCGTAGAACCCGTCAGAGCCGCCCACGATATCAAGATAGGCCGCCGCCTTGGCCAGCCGCTCCTCGATTGCGGGGCGGTTCATGCGCAGAACCGGCTGCATGACCACGGCGTTGGTGGTGCCGTGATGCGTGTGATGCACCGCGCCGATCGGGTGGCTGATGGCATGGATCGCACCCAGCCCCTTTTGGAACGCCGTAGCGCCCATGGCGGCTGCGGACATCATATGACCCCGCGCCTCAAGATCACTGCCATCGGCATAGGCGCGGGGCAGGTATTCCTTGACCAGACGCATCCCTTCCAGCGCCATGCCTTGGCTCATCGGGTGGTAATGCGGCGAGCAGAAGGCTTCGAGACAATGGGCGAAAGCATCCATCCCAGTGCCTGCCGTGATCATCGGCGGCATGCCGACGGTCAGTTCTGGGTCGCAGATCACGACGGCGGGGAGCATCTTGGGGTGGAAGATGATCTTTTTCTCATGGGTCTGGGAATTGGTGATGACGCTGGCACGCCCCACTTCCGAGCCTGTGCCGGCGGTCGTCGGCACGGCCACGATGGGCGCGATGCCGCCGGCGTCGGCGCGGGTCCACCAATCGCCGATATCCTCGAAATCCCACAGGGGGCGGGTTTGGCCCGCCATGAAGGCGATGACCTTGCCCAGATCGAGACCGGAGCCACCGCCAAAGGCGATCACACCGTCATGGCCGCCGTCGCGGTAGACCTTGATGCCCGCCTCGGCGTTCATCTCGGTCGGGTTCGGGTCAACGTCTGAGAACATCGCGCGGCCCAGACCTTCGGCCTCCATCAGGTCCAGCGTGGACTGGGTGATGGGCAGATAGGCCAGCCCCTTGTCGGTGACCAGCAGCGGCTTCTTGATACCCGCGGCGGCGCAGGCCTCGGCAATCTCTTTAATCCGGCCCGCGCCGAAACGGATGGCGGTAGGGTAAGACCAATTGGCAGTCAGGGACATGTCTCAGGCTTTCTTGAGGTGGTAGGATTTGGGGCGTGTCAGCGCGTGATAGCCCAGTTCAGACAGGCCCGCGCCGCGCCCGGTTTGCTTGCAGCCGGTCCAGCACAGCGCCGGGTCCAGATAGTCGGCACGGTTCATGAAGACGGTGCCGGTTTCCAACCGCTGGCCGATGGCCTCGGCGGCCTCGGCATCGGCGGTAAAGATCGCGGCGCTGAGGCCAAACTGGCTGTCGTTCATCAGCGCAATGGCTTCTTCGTCGTCCTTGACCGGCATGATGCCGACAACGGGGCCGAAGCTTTCGTCACGCATGACGCGCATCTCATGGGTCACATCGGTGAGCACCTGCGGGGTCAAATAGGCACCGCCATCGTCGGCGGGCATTCTATCGATGTGCGCCTTGGCACCAGCGGCGACGGCCTCATCAATCTGCGCGCGAACCTCATTGGCGAAACGCACATTGGCCATCGGGCCGAGCGTCGTGGCCTGATCCAGCGGATTGCCGAGGTTGAGGTTATTCACCCATGCCACGGCTTTCTCGACAAAGGCGTCATAGAGGCTTTCGTGCACATAGATCCGTTCGATCCCGCAGCAGCACTGGCCCGCGTTGAACATCGCCCCGTCCATCACGCCATCAACCGCCGCGTCGAGATTGGCATCGGCCCGGACATAGGCGGGGTCTTTGCCGCCCAACTCGGTCGCGACGCCGGTGAAAGTGCCCGCCGCCGCGCGCTCCATCGCCTGACCACCGCCGACAGAGCCGGTGAAGTTGACGAAATCAAAGGCGTTGTCGGCGATCAACGCCGAGGTGGTCTCATGGCTCAGCACGACGTTCTGAAACACATCCTCGGACACGCCGGCGGCGCGGTAGGCATCGGCGAGGTGTTCACCGACCAGAATGGTCTGCGAGGCATGCTTCAGGATCACCGAATTGCCCGCGATCAGCGCAGGCGCGATGGTGTTGTTCGCGGTCATATAGGGGTAGTTCCACGGTGCCACGACGAAAACCACGCCATGCGGCTCACGCATAATCTTGCGGCTGAAGGCGGCGCTGTCCTCGATCACCTTGGGCGCCAGCGCATCGGCGGCGATCTTGGCCATGTGGCTGGTGCGCTCCTGCAGCCCGCCGAACTCACCGCCGTAGCGCACCGGGCGGCCCATCTGATGGGCCAGTTCCTCGGTCATCCGGTCGGTGGAATTCTCAATCTCTTTCAGCGCGGCCATCACCAGATCGACACGCTCCTGCAAGGGGCGCGCAGCCCATGCCTTTTGCGCGCGGCGCGCGCGGGCGACAGCCTCTTGCGCTGCTTCCGTGCTCAGGGTTTCGCGCTCCGCATAGACCGAACCGTCAATCGGAGAGATACATTTTACCGTCGTCATTCTCAGGCCCTTTCAAAGCCGCGGGCGATTTCCCAATCGGTCACCACCCGGTCATATTCTTCCTGCTCCCATTCCGCCGCGCGGGTGTAATGGGTCACTACATCGTCGCCCAAGACCTCGCGCAGGAACGTCGAGCCGCGCAGGGTCTCGGTCGCTGCCCGCAGGGTCTGGGGGATATCGACAGCGTCGGACTCGCCATAAGCATCGCCGCGTGTGGGCGGGGCAAGCTCCATCTTGTCTTCGATCCCTTTGATTCCGGCAGCCAGCATGACCGTCTGCGCCAGATAAGGGTTTAGGTCCGATCCGCCAATACGGCATTCGACCCGCACGCCCTTTGTCCCTGCCCCGCAGAGGCGGAAACCCGCGGTGCGGTTGTCGACGGACCAGACGGTCTTGGTCGGGGCGAAGGTGCCTTTGGCGAAGCGCTTGTAGCTGTTCACATAGGGGGCGAGGAAATAGGTATATTCCGGCGCATAGGCGATCAGACCGGCCATATAGTGGCGCATCAGGTCGGACATGCCCAACTCGCCCTCGCTATCAAAGAAAGCCGCTTCGCCGTCTTTCCACAGCGACTGATGGACGTGGCTGGAAGAGCCGACGCGGTCCTTGTGCCACTTGGGCAGGAAGCTTGCCGCATGACCCTGCTGCCAAGCGATCTCCTTGACCGCATGTTTGGCAATCGTGTGATAATCGGCGCAATCAAGCGTCTTTGAATAGCGGATGTTGAGCTCTTCCTGACCGGCCTCGGCCTCGCCTTTGGAGTTCTCAATCGGCAGACCGGCGGCGAAGAGATGGTTGCGCAGCGGGCGCATCACGTTCTCTTCCTTGGTGGTCTGAAGGATGTTGTAGTCTTCGTTATAGCCGCTGATCGGCGTGAGGTCGCGGTAGCCGCCCTTGCGGATCGCGTCAAAGCTCTGCTCGAAAAGGAAAAACTCCAGCTCGGTCGCCATCATCGCGTCGAAACCCAGTTCCTTCAGCCGCGCGATCTGTTTCTTCAGCATGGCGCGCGGGGAATGCGGCACCGGCTGGTGGGTGTCGTGATCCAGCACGTCGCAGAGCACCATCACCGTGCCCTCGAGCCACGGCACCGGGCGGATCGTGTCGAGGTCCGGCTGCATCACATAGTCGCCGTAACCCGTCTCCCACGAGGTGGAGGCAAAGCCTTCGGGCGTGGCCATCTCAAGGTCGGTGGCCAGCAGGTAGTTGCAGCAATGGGTTTCTTTGTAAGAGGTCTCGACGAAGTTGACGGCATGGAAGCGCTTGCCCATCAACCGGCCTTGCATATCCACAAGGCAAGCAAGAACCGTATCGACGGATCCCTCTTTGACCAGTTTTTTCAGCGCGTCGAATGTCAGTGTGCCGGGCATGTTCTGTCCACTTCAGGGGTAAGGCGGGGGCGCAGGCAGCGCGCCCCCGGTTGTCGGTTCAGCCGTTGGTGTAGGGCGGACCGGCTTTGTTGATGACTTCGTTATAGTCGCGGAAGATTTGCACAATCTTGGCGTGCACTTCGCCTTCTTCGGCGATCTCTGTCCAGAAGTCCTTGGCCGCGTTTTCAACCTCGGCCCATTCGTCGGCAGGCACGGTGCTGAGCTTGAGCTTGTCGCCCTGCGCCCGCAGACGCGCCTCGCCGCCCCAGTACCACTGGTTGCGGTAGGTGTGGCCTGCTTCGATCCCCGCCATGACCAACTGTTTGAGGTGATCCGGCAAATCGGCCCACTGCTGCTGGTTGACGAAGAACGACCCGATCCAAGCACCTGAGATGTTGTTGGTCAGGAAGTAGTCGGTCACATCGGCCCAGCCGACGGTGTAGTCCTCGGTGATGCCGGACCACGCCATGCCGTCGAGCTCGCCTGTTTGCACGGCGACCTCGGCGTCCTCGTAGGGAATGTTCACCGGCACCACGCCGAACTTCGACAGGAAGCGGCCCGCGGTGGGGAAGGTGTAGAGCTTCAGACCGTCCAGATCGGCGACCGATTTGATCTCTTTGGTGGTGTTGAAGTTGCAGGGGTCTTGGCCCGCAGCCGACAGCCATTCAACGCCGACCTTGGCGTATTCCTCTTTCCAGATTTCGGCCAAACCGTACTGGTTGAACAGCACCGGCACGTCGAGGATGTGCTTGGTGGCAAAGGGGAAGTAACCGCCGAATTGTTGCAGCGGCGTGGGCGAGGCCATGGAGTCGTCATCGGAATGCACCATGTCGATGGTGCCGCGCTGCATGGCTTGGAACAGCTCACCGGTGGGCACGATCTGGTCGGCGTAGAACAGTTCGATCTCCATCTCGCCATTGGCGGCGGCATTGATGTAATCGACCGCGGGTTTGGTCACCTGCTCACCCAGAGCGGCGCCGGCATAGGTCTGCATGCGCCATTTGATCGGCGCTTGGGCATGCACGATAGAGGGCGCGGCGAGGGCCGCAGGGGCGGCGACGGCGGCCCCGGATAGAAACTTTCTGCGAGTGGTCATACGTCTCTCCTTTGTTGAAATGTCAGGCCGTCTTTGCGCGGCTCTCATTGTTATTTGTCGTAGATGTAATCGGGCAGCCATGTCGCGATCTCGGGGAAGACCATGACAAGTATCAGCGCCAAGACCATCACCAGCACGAAGGGCGTGATCGACGCATAGATGTCGCGCAGGGTGATCTCGGGCGGGGCCATGGCGCGCATGAGGAACAGGTTATAGCCGAAGGGCGGCGTCATATAGGCGATCTGCGTGGTGATCGTGTAAAGGATACCATACCAGATCAGATCAAAGCCCAGCGCACCGACCAAGGGCACATAGAGCGGCGCCACGATCACCAGCATCGCCGTATCATCTAGGAAGGTGCCCATGATGATGAAGCTAAGCTGCATCATGATCAGGATCATCCAGGGGCTGAGGTTCATCTTTTCGGTGAACAGGCTCTCAATCGCCTTCACCGCGCCCAGCCCGTCAAAGACCGCGCCAAAGGCGAGGGCGGCGAGGATGATCCACATGAACATGCAGGTGATGCCCAAGGTGTTGCGCACGGAGTTCTCGAAAACTTCGCGGGTCATGCGGCCCTTGAGAACGGCAGCAAAAAATGCCGCCGCAGCCCCGATGGCCGAGCTTTCGACCAAGCTGGTCCACCCGTTGACGAAAGGCACCATCATCACCGCAAAGATCACCAGCGGCAGGATGCCCGCCCGCAGCAGACGCAGTTTCTCGGCACGGGGAATGTCGCGATCCTCGGCCGAGAGGATGGGACCAAGTTCGGGATTCATCCGGCAGCGGATGACGATATAGGCGATGAACATCGCTGCCATCATCAACCCCGGGATGACCCCGGCAAGCCACAACTGCCCCACCGGCTGCCGCGCGATCATCGCGTAGAGCACCAGCACCACCGAAGGCGGCACGAGGATGCCAAGGCTCGACCCCGCTTGGATCACCCCCGTGACCATCCTTTTGTCATAGCCGCGTTTCAGCAGTTCCGGCAGCGCGATGGTCGACCCAATCGCCATGCCCGCCACGCTGAGCCCATTCATCGCCGAGATCAGCACCATCAGGCCAATCGTGCCAATCGCCAGCCCGCCGCGCACCCCGCCCATCCAGACGTGGAACATGCGGTAAAGGTCATCGGCGATGCGGCTTTCGCTGAGGACATAGCCCATGAAGATGAACATCGGCAGCGTCAGCAGCGGATACCATTTCATCAGCTTCATCGCGGCGGCGAAACCGATGTCATAGCCGCCCTTGTCGCCCCAGAGCAGCAGCGCCGAAACCACGGCGATAAAGCCGATGGCGCCAAACACCCGCTGGCCGGTCAGTAGCATCAGCATCATTGACGAGAACATCAATGTCGCAATCATTTCATAGGACATCAGATGGCCTCACCCTTGAGCCGCAGCACGTCTTTCGCGAGCTCGGACAGACATTGCAGCAGCATCAGAAAGATGCCGACGATCATCACGACCTTGATCGGCCAGAGATACGGGCGCCATGCGGAACTGGATTGCTCCATATGGCCAACCTCTTCACTACCGGTGATCAAGCCACCGAAAAAGCTGAACGGCTCTGTCCCCCAGTAGCCCAGCGAATAGGCGGTAGAGCTTACCGCCCCATAGAGCAGCACGCAGAGATAGAAGATCAGGAAGAAAACGGTGAATAGGTCAAACCATGCTTTGCGGCGCAGCGACCAATCGCCATAGAGCAGATCCATCCGCACGTTCGACCCCAGTTGGATCGAATAGGGACCGCCCAAGATGTAATAGCCCACCATGACAAACTGCGCCATTTCCAGCGTCCAAAGCGAGGGGACGAAGAAGGCTTTGCTGACGGTGGACCACAACAGCACCCCCATCAGGACAAATATGCCATACATCATGATCCGCCCGATCCGCCGGTTCATCGCGTCGATGCCCCGGATATAGCCCCGGATGAACCTCATGGTTTGACCTCCTCCATCTCGGGCCGAGCCATGGCGGCACGGAGCCAATTGCTGATCATCTCGGCCATCTGCCGCTGTTCGGCTTCGGTCGTGATGAGGTCGTTACGGATCTCTAGCATGACATGGGGATGACCATGGGCCAGCCCATGCTCTTTCAGCGTATGGGTCACCCCGTCCTGCGGGCCGTAGGGCTCATTTCGTTCGACATTCAGATCCGTGAACTCGGACGCCACCGCGAGCATCGCATCGGCAAGGCGCGTGTCGCTGTCATGCAGAATGCCGATCTCAACGCTGCGCGGTTTGCCATGGTAGATCGGCGTGAAACTATGCACCGTGACGATCGCAGGCGCATTGACCCGTTTGATCGTTGCCGCCAAAGTCTTGCGGAATGGCTCGTAATAGCGCGCCACCCGCTCGGCCCGGCCAGCCTCATCAAGCGTGGCATTGCCGGGGATCGCGAAAATCTCGCTCTGCGCTGGCATCGCGCCCGGGGCTTCGGGCGGGCGGTTACAATCGTAGACCAGACGCGAGACGCGCCCCGCCACCAGCACCGCATCCAGATCCTGCGCCATGGCCCGGGCCACGCCCAAGGCACCGGGATCCCAAGCCACATGGCTTTCGCGGGCCGCAGCATCCAGCCCCAGACCGTCGTAGCAGGCCGGTATCTCACGCGCCGCATGTTCGCAGACCAACACCAGCGGGGCCTGTGCCCCGGCGTTGATCACCTCGACGGCTTCATTCGAAAGATCTGACTGTTCTGACACCCTGTCCCCCTCAGTTAGATCAAACCTCATTCGGGCGGGGGCTTCTGTCAACAGAATAATGTCAAATTTATTACAACGCCGTTCAGTTTGTGTTATTACTCGTCAAAAGAGGGGCATCCATGGCTGAACCGACGCTGACCATTTCCGACCGTATCCAGCAAGAACTGGACCGGCTAACCCGTGCGGAACGGCAACTCGCCCATTCGATTCTGGAAAACTACCCCGCCTCCGGCCTAGGCCCGCTGACGGCGCTGGCGAAGGATGCCAATGTCTCCACCCCCACCGTGGCGCGGATGGTGCAAAAGCTGGGGTTCAAGGGTTACCCCGAGTTTCAGAACGAGCTGCGCGAAGAGCTCAAGGCCAAGGCCAAGAACCCCATCGCCAAACATGACAACTGGACCGAAGGCGCGCCCTCGGGCCATGTGTTGAACCGGTTCACCGACGCGGTGATTGACAACATCCGCCACACGTTGGGCCAGATCGAGCCTGCCACCTTCGACCGCGCCTGCGCGATGATCGCCGACACCGCGCACCCGCTCTATATCGTGGGGGGCGCATCACCCATGTGATGGCCGAATATCTGTTCCTCCACGCTCAGATCATCCGCCCACGGGTGACACATATTCAATCCACATCAAACGCTTGGCCGCATTACCTGCTGGACGTGGGCGAAGGCGATGTCTTCGTCATTTTCGACGTGCGGCGCTATGAGAACAACACGCTGAAACTGGCAGAAATGGCCCATGCGCGGGGGGCCAAGATCATCCTCTTCACCGATCAATGGCGCTCTCCGGTGCATAGCCTGGCCGATATCTGTTTCTCCAGCCGGATCGTCGCGCCTTCGGCTTGGGACAGCGCGGCGGCCACGCTGCTGCTGGTAGAAAGCGTGATCTCGGCCATGCAAGACATCAACTGGGCCGATACGAAGGACCGGGCCGAACGGCTGGAAGACATGTTCGACCAGACCCGTTTGTTCCGCAAATTCACCTAAGCCCCCAGCAAGAAACGCCTTGTCATAAAGGGTATTGGCTTGCCCAAACCCCGCCAGTCGTCTATGGCCAGCACGCCGGGTGTGGTGTCCAGCGCGGTGCCGTGACACGCGCCAAGGCCGGAGGGGGACCGACCATGCGTGATGAAATCTTTTCGCCCAGCGAGCTTGAGCGCCATTATGACCTCGCGCCATCGCCAGCGCTGGCGGCTGAAATGGCCGATATCTACGCCAAGATGGACCGTGTCGTCTCGCCCCCCGATTGGGCCATTCACGCGCCCTATGTCGCCGCGATCAACAAGCTCAAGAAAGAGCGCAACGCGGTCATCCTCGCGCATAATTACATGACGCCCGACATCTACCATGGCATCGCGGATTTCGTCGGCGACAGCCTCCAACTGGCCATCAAGGCGACCGAGGTCGAGGCCGATGTCATCGTGCAATGCGGCGTGCATTTCATGGCCGAGACCTCGAAGATCTTGAACCCCGCGAAAACCGTGCTGATCCCCGACATGGAAGCGGGTTGTTCACTGGCCGAAAGCATCACCGCCGAGGGCGTCGCACAGATGCGCGCGCAGTATCCCGGCGCGCCGGTTGTCACTTACGTCAACACCACGGCCGAGGTGAAGGCGGCGTCGGACATCTGCTGCACCTCGTCGAACGCGGCGCAGATCGTGGCGGCGCTTGAGGCCGAGACGATCATCATGACGCCCGACAAATACCTCGCCCAGAACATCGCCAAACAGGTGCCGCAAAAGCGCATCGTCTGGTGGGACGGCGCCTGCATCGTGCACGAACGCTATACCGCGAAAGACATCGCCGACTACCGCGAGTGGAACCCAGACACCCGCATCATCGCGCATCCCGAATGCCCGCCCGACGTGGTGGCAGAGGCGGATTTCTCCGGCTCGACCAGTGGCATCCTTGACTATGTGCACCGCGAGAAACCGGCCAAAGCGATGCTGGTCACCGAATGCTCCATGGCGTCGAACATCGCCGATGAATTGCCCGAGGTCGATTTCGTCGGCCCTTGCAACATGTGCCCCTACATGAAGAAGATCACGCTGGAGAAGGTGCTCTGGTCGCTGCACACGATGTCCGGCGCCGTCGAAGTGGAGGCCGAGGTTGCCAGCAAGGCGCGGGTGGCCGTGCAACGGATGATCGACCTCTCCCGCGAACTCGGCCTCTGAAGGGCGCGCGCGTGGAGCAGATCACAACCGGCAGGATCATCATCGTTGGGGCCGGTCTGGGCGCGCTCTATGCCGCGCTTTGTCTTGCGCCGCGTCCGGTTTTGCTGATCTCGCCCGATCCTCTGGGGTCAGGGGCCAGTTCCGCTTGGGCGCAGGGCGGCGTGGCCGCCGCGATGGCGCAGGCCGACAGCCCCGAGGCCCATGCGCTCGACACCATCAAAGCCGGGGCGGGTACGGTCGAGCCGCGCGTCGCCGCCACCGTAACGGATGAGGCCCGCGCCCATATCCTCACCCTGACCGATTTCGGCACCGCCTTCGACCGCAGCGCCGATGGCGGCTATGTCATGTCGCGCGAGGCGGCGCATAGCTTTGCCCGCGTCGTGCGCGTGCAGGGCGATCAAGCGGGAGCCGAGATCATGCGCGCCCTGATCGAAAAGGTGCGCGAAACACCCTCGATCCAAGTGCTCGAAGGGGTGCTGGCCCGCGGTTTGGAAAGTGACGGTACCAAGGTCACCGGGGTCGAGATCGAACTGGCACGGCCCGAAGGCTCCGCCCCCGTGATGCTGCGCGGCGCGGGGTCTTGCTGGCGGGCGGCGGGTCTGGCGGGCTTTATGCGCTGACCACCAACCCGGCCCGCATTCGCGGGCAGGTGATCGGCATGGCCGCCCGGGCGGGCGCTCTTACTGCCGATGCGGAATTCGTGCAGTTTCACCCCACCGCCATCGACTGCGGCGAAGACCCCGCCCCCTTGGCGACCGAAGCACTGCGCGGGGCCGGGGCGCATCTGATCAATCGCGAAGGCGCGCGTTTTATGGAGGCGGTTCACCCCCTCGCCGAGCTTGCCCCGCGCGATGTCGTGGCCCGCGCCATCTTTGCCCAGACCCAGACGGGGCTGCGCCCCATGCTGGACACCCGCGCGGCCTTGGGTGCGGCGGTGCTGACCGACTACCCCGCCGTCGCAGCCGCCTGCGCGCGCAATGGCATCGACCCGGTGACCCAGCCCATCCCCGTCGCCGCCGCGGCGCATTACCATATGGGCGGTGTGGCCACGGATGCGCATGGGCGTTCCAGCCTTGCCGGACTGTGGGTCTGCGGAGAGGCGTCTTCGACCGGGCTGCACGGCGCGAACCGTCTGGCATCCAACGGGCTGCTCGAAGCGCTGGTCTTTGCCCGCCGCGCGGCGCAGGACATGCTTGAGGAATGCGAGACGGGCGAGGATGACGCCGTACAACTGCCGGATTTGCCTGCTGGTGAGACACCGAACGAGACCCTCGTCACCCGCCTGCGCGAAACCATGACCGCAGAGGTCGGCGTGCTGCGGGATGCGGCGGGCTTACAACGCGCCTTGACGGCCATCGCCGAGATTGAAGCGGCGCAACCCGATTGTGCCCAGTTGCAAAACATGACCGCCACCGCGACGCTCATCGCCGCCGCCGCCCTCGCCCGCCGCGAAAGCCGGGGCGCGCATTGCCGCACGGACTATCCCGAAACGCTCCCCGAAGCCGCCCGCAGCTTCATGACATTGGCCGAGGCCACGGCCCACCGCTCCAACCCCGAGGACGCCTGAAGATGACCACCGCCCTGCCCGACCTGATCCTTGAGCCGCTGGTCCGTGCCGCTTTGATGGAAGACCTCGGCACCTATGGCGATGTCACGACCCGCAGCGTGATCCCCGAGGGCACGACCTATACCGCCCGGCTGCGCGCCCGCGCCGAGGGGGTCGTCTCTGGCATGCAAATCGCGCGGCTGGCCTTTCACCTTGTCGACCCCACGCTTGAGGTGCGCACGCTGAAAGAAGACGGCAGCAAAATCGCCAAAGGCGACACGCTGATGGAGATCGAAGGCTCCGCCGCTGCGATCCTCTCGGCGGAACGTGTGGCGCTGAACTTTTCCGGGCGGCTCTCGGGCATTGCCACCCTCACCGCGGCCTGCGTGGCCGAGACGAAGGGGACTGAGACCCGGATCACCTGCACCCGCAAGACCACGCCGGGCCTGCGCATGGTCGAGAAACAGGCGGTGTTGCATGGCGGCGGGTTCAACCACCGCTTCTCCCTCTCCGACGCGATCCTGATCAAGGACAACCACATCGCTGCCGCCGGGGGCATCCGGCCTGTGTTGCAGGCGGTCAAGGCCAATGCCTCGCATATGATCCGGGTCGAGATCGAGGTCGACACGTTGGCGCAGCTTCAAGAGGTCTTGGACGAAGGCGGCGCGGATGTGGTGCTGTTGGATAATATGGATACGCCGACGCTCACGCAGGCGGTCGAAATGGCACAGGGCCGCATCGTGCTGGAGGCCTCGGGCAACATGACCCTGCCGCGCTTGGCCGAGGTCGCGGCAACGGGGGTGCACTATATCTCTATGGGCGCGCTCACACATTCTGCGACAACGCTGGACCTTGGGCTGGATTTCTGAACCAACTGGGGCAAATATCGCGCAGCCAGCGAAGGGAGCCCGCCATGTCCGACCTTACCATCCGAACCGTGAGAGACCATGACCGCGCCGATTGGGAGCGGCTTTATCAAGGCTATGCCGAATTCTATAAAGTCGAGCAGACGCCGGAGATGCGCGCGCGGGTCTGGTCTTGGCTGCATGATCCGCTGACCGAGGTCGAAGGGCTGGTCTGCGAAGATGCTGAAGGGCGGGTGATCGGACTGACCCATTTCCGGCATTTCGCCCGCCCACTCGCTGCGGCGACGGGCTGTTTCCTCGACGATCTTTTCGTGGCCCCCGAAGCCCGCGGCAGCGGGGCTGCCGATGCGCTGATCGGAGAGGTGAAGAAGATCGCCCAGAAGCGCGGCTGGAGCCTCGTCCGCTGGATCACGGCCGAGGATAACTACCGCGGCCGTGGTGTTTATGACAGGCTGGCCACCCGGACCAACTGGGTCACCTACGACATCAAGCTGTAGGGTCCGGCGCTTTCTTGGGCGTCTCGGGATCGGTCGGCTTTTCCGGTTCGGTCACCAGTTCCGCATCTTCGATATCCTCCGTCCGCGTGGTCAACGCCCCCTCTGTCGGGGTCGTTTCCGGCGCGCCGACGATCAGGGGCAGCATCTGAACACCGCTCGGCATGGCCACCTCCGACAGCGGCGGCGTCTTCCATTCCAGCGTGTCAAAGCTCTTGCAGTTTTCGCAGATCGGCACCCATTCGGCATGGATGTGGTGGCAGTTCTCGCAAATCCACTGCGGCCCGCGTGAGACGTTCAGCGCGCGGGTCAGCCAGCCTTTAACCACGGTGTCCGGCGCGCCCTCGCCCCGCTCGATCGCCGCCATCAGGGTGACGGACCGGGCCGAAGGATCGGTCTCAACCAGATTGCCAAGCGCCCGGCGCGCTTCGGGGAAGTCTTCGTTGGCGATGTGGAGTTCGGCCAGCAGCATCTTGGTCTCGGGATGGTCGGGCTGAGATTTGGTCAGCGCGCGGAACCGTTTGATCCGCTGGGGCGGTGTCTCATCCGGCTGAATCTCGGCAAAGGCGGCGGCAAGATCGGGGT
Source organism: Sulfitobacter faviae (assembly GCF_029870955.1). Taxonomy (NCBI): domain Bacteria; kingdom Pseudomonadati; phylum Pseudomonadota; class Alphaproteobacteria; order Rhodobacterales; family Roseobacteraceae; genus Sulfitobacter; species Sulfitobacter faviae. The sequence goes on from NZ_PGFQ01000001.1 coordinate 1,469,304, forward strand.
GCGGCTGCACGCTCCACGCTTTTTGCAGCACTTTGGAAGCATTGCGCGGCTTGTCCTGCGCGATATAGCTGCGCGCGGCCATCACGGCGGCGGGCACCAGATCAGGCGACAGACGGTTCGCTTCAATCGCGGCCTCGCGGGCTTCGACACTGTTGCCCTCGTCAATGACCTCGCGCGCCTCGGAGAGCGCCAGAACGGCGTCGCGGCGCTTGTGCACATCGCGCGGCAGATGGCCGTTTTTATACTTGGCCTGCAGAGTGCCACGCGCACCGGTCCAATCATGTTTCTCGGCCTGCAACTTCAGGAGCGTGTCGCCGGTTTCCTCATGTTTGGGCTTCAGCGCAAAGGCCTTTTCGGCCAGTTTCAGCGCCGTTTCGGTATCTCCGTCGGCCAGCTTCTGCTTCATGATGCCGCGCACACCGACGAAACGGGTCTTTTCGTCTTCGACCAGCTTGCGATAGGTCCGTTCGGCCTTGCGACGGTCCCCCGCCAGCTCTGCCGCCTGCGCGGTCAGCAGATTGGTCAGTGCCGGGCGTTTGAGATAGCGGTCGGCCTTGGCCGCCTTGGCCATCGCGACCTGTCCCTCGCCGCTGGCCAGCGCCATCAACCCGTCCGACAGTGCTTCATAGCCCTTACGCTCGCGGTTGCGGTCAAAGTAGCGCGACAGCGCCGTCTCATCGCCATTCAGAAAATGCCAGACTGCCGAGAGCAGCGACACGATCTTGAGCAACACCCAAACCGCAAGCATCAGCAGCAAAACGGCGATCACCGATTGCAGCGGCCCAAGGGTATATTCCGTGCCCGCCACGGTCAGCTGAATGCCACCTTCGCTTTCCAACAGGAAGCCTGCACCCCAAGCCAGAGCGGCGACCAGCACGACGAAAAGAACGATTTTAATAAGAGACCAGAGCATTTTTCGTTCCTCAGTTGGCCGTCAGGCGTTGGGAGAGTTCATTGGCGGCGGTTTCAGCCGCCTGACGCGCGCGGGCATCGGCGAGCCATTCCGCCATCGCATCCTGCGCGGGGGCTGGCAGCGTGTCGATCTCAGCCAGCGCATCGGTCAAACGGCCATCGCGCACCGCCGCTTCGGCGCGAGACAGGACAGCATCGGCATCCGTCCCTTCGCGCGGCGCGACCGAGCGGGCACCCAGTTGACGTTTCAGGAAGTTGCCAAAGCCGCCTTCGCCCTCTTCCGGCAAGGCGGCACGGGCGGTGGCCAGCGCCTGCCGCGCGGCATCGGGATAGCGCGCTTGGAGATTGGCGAGGGTGACAACACCGCCGGCGGCGCTTTCACGCAGGGTTTCGGGTATGTCCTCGACCCCGGCCTGCTGCAATTCGGCCAGCGGCGCTTCGAAGGGGCGACCGGCGCTGATCGCGGCATTCATCTGGGTCATCGCAGTCTGGGCACGGGCCGCTTCCGCCGCGGCGGCTGTTGCCTCCTCAGCAGTTTGGGCATTTTCCAGCAGGCTCTCGATTTCGCTGCGCTGTTCGGCGACAGAGGCGCGCAGGGCTTCCATCTCACGCTCAAAAGCCGCGACCGCGACTTGGTTGTCACCGCCGGTGGCGGGTTGCTTTTCAACCGTGGTGAGGCGGCTGTCGATCTCGGCCAATTGGCTTTGCAGCGCCGAGAGGGCCTCGCGGCTGGCGGTCAGTTCTTCGCGCAGCGCGTCGACCTGCGGCAGGCGTTCCGGCAGGGTGGCAGGCTCTTCGACGCGGGCTTCCAGTTCCGCGATACGAGCCTGCTGCGCTTCCATCGCGCTCTGCAATTCTGCCGCGCTTTGTGCCCGGGTGCCCAAGACATCATATTCCGATGCGGCAAAGCCGAGGCCCGCAGCGATGGCACCGCCGAGCAGCATGGGGAAGAACACGCTGCGCTTGCGCTCTTTCGGGGCAGGCTCAGGGACCGGGGTCGATGCAGGTGGGGACGTCGGTTTGGACGTGGCAGCGCTTGGCTTTTCAGCCTTTTCCGGCGCGGGTTTGGATGAGCTACCGCTCGGCTTAGACGCAGCCGCCGAGGCGCGTGAGGGCGCGGGATCAGCGGCCGGTTTGTCCTTGGCAGCCGGTTTGTCCTTGGGTGCAGCGCTGGTGGCGCTTGTCTTGGGATCGTCCTTGGGCGAAGCCGTCTGGGGCTTCGTCTCTTTAGCCGGTGTGGCGCTCTCGGGCTTGTCTTTAGCCGGCGTTGCGCTTTCGGGCTTGGCCGGGGCTTTGTCGTCCGGCTTGGCCGCAGCGGCGGGCGTTGCCGTTGCTTTATCCGTAGTGGGCGTGGTGCTGGATGTTTTCGACGGGTCGGCCTTGGCCGTTTCGGTTTTCGCCGCGTCGGTCTTCACATCCTCGGTTTTCGGCGTGTCGGGTTTTGCCGTCTCCGCCCCCTTACCATCGGTCTGGCTGGGTTTCGCGGCCTCGGCCTTCTCTGCCGTGGTTGCCTCGTCCGCCGCGGGAGGCGTCTGATCGGCTGTGGTCTTGTCCGCTTCGCTTTTGCTGACCGTCTTCTTGGGTTTTGCCACGCCTCACGCCTTTCGATTCTGAACCTGTCATTCACTCGCAATGGCGAGCTTACCCGGCATACCTATGCCCCTCAAGGCAAGGTGGTGCAGCGGAAAAGTTTTTCAACGGCCTCTGCCATGGCTTCGCCGGTGGGTTCTGCGGCGACATCATGCGCATAGAGCGGCAGAGCTTCAAGCGCCTGAGCGGCGGCGCGGCTGATCGACAGGGCCATGACCCGTTCCGTCGAGCTTGCCTCCCGGGCGAAATGCTGTGCGCTGCGCGGGGAAAACAGCGGCACGATGACAGGGTTAGGGCCCTTTAGAAGGGTCTGCGCGGCGGTGGAGAGCGGCAGAAGGGTCTGATCATAGACCGTGGCGGTTTCCACTTTCAGACCTGCGGCGCCTAAAATTCCGGCAATATCTGCCCGCCGGTGCCGCCCGGCAAGGTGCAAGAGCGGGCCGGTCTGGGCGCGCTTCGACAGGGTCGCGATCAGCGCCTCGGCATCCAGCCCGACCATCTGCGCCTGCCAGCCCGCTTTGCCCGCTGTCGCCGTGGTCTGCGGGCCGACGCAATAGGCAGGCCGCCCCTCCCCCAGAGGCGCATGGGCCACGGCATTGGCCGAGGTAAAGATCACCCCGGCATAGGGCGAAAGATCGACAGGGTCATCCGTCGCGGTAATCTCGATCAGCGGAGAGATCACGGCCCCGTCGCGCAGCGCAGGCGAAAGCCGATCCAGAAACTGCGCGGCACCGGGCTGGGGACGTGTCAGAAGCAATCTTGGCTGCGGCATCGCAAGGCTCCGGCATTGTTTGCGCGTGAGAGCGGTGTTACCTGCGGTACAGGTGCCTTGCAACGGAAAGCCCCCATGCCCTCTACCCAGTCTCAGACCCGCTTGATCCTTGGTTTGGAAAGCAGTTGCGACGATACCGCCGCCGCCGTGGTGCGCATGGAGGAGGACGGGCGCGGCAGGGTGCTGGCCTCGGTCGTGGCGGGCCAGACCGAGTTGCACGCCGACTTTGGCGGCGTCGTCCCCGAAATCGCCGCCCGCGCCCATGCCGAGAAATTGGACCACTGTGTCGAGGATGCCTTGGCCGAAGCCGGGATCGGCCTGCCGCAGATTGACGCCATCGCGGTGACCGCCGGGCCGGGGCTGATCGGCGGCGTGGTGTCGGGCGTGATGTGCGCCAAGGGGCTCTCGGCGGCGACGGGCAAACCGCTTTACGGGGTGAACCACCTCGCGGGTCACGCGCTGACCCCGCGGCTGACCGATGATGTGCCCTATCCCTATCTGATGTTGCTGGTCTCGGGCGGACATTGTCAGTTTCTACTGGTGCGCGGGCCGGAAAGTTTCGACCGTCTCGGCGGTACGATCGACGATGCCCCGGGCGAGGCGTTCGACAAGGTCGCGCGGCTGTTGGGCCTGCCCCAGCCGGGCGGGCCGTCGATCGAAAAATGCGCCCAAGAGGGCGATGCGAAACGCTTTGCCCTGCCGCGCCCTCTGCTGGATCGCGAGGGCTGCGACATGTCCTTCTCGGGTTTGAAAACCGCTGTGCTGCGCGCGCGCGACAAATGCGTGGCAGAGCGTGGCGGGCTGACGCGACAGGATCAGGCGGACCTCGCCGCAGGGTTCCAAGCCGCCGTCGTCGATGTGCTGGCCCATAAAACGCGCCGCGCCTTTGCAGAGTACCCCGCGCAAGGCGCGCGGAGCCTGTGCGTGGCGGGGGGCGTGGCGGCAAACAAGTCCATCCGCGCCGCGTTAGAGACTGTTGCGGCAGCGCAAGAGGCCACCTTTGTGGCGCCACCCTTGGCGCTTTGCACTGACAACGCCGCGATGATCGCCTTCGCGGCGGGAGAGCAAGCCACCCTGCGGGATGCCGATGACCTGACCCTTGCCGCGCGGCCCCGCTGGCCGCTGGACACCGCGCGCCCGTCGATGCTGGGCAGCGGCAAGAAGGGGGCCAAGGCATGAGCGTTTCCGTTCTCGGCGCAGGGGCATTCGGCACGGCGCTGGCCATTTCGCTTGCGGGCAAAGGGCCGGTAACACTCTGGGCGCGTGACGCGGGGGATATGGCCGCGCGGCGCGAGAACGCCAAACGCCTGCCCGGCCGCCCTTTCCCCGAGACGCTCAGCGTGACCGAAAGCCTTGCCCAAGCGGCTGAGGCCGAGACCCTTTTGCTGGCCGTGCCGATGCAAAAGCTGCGCAGCGTGTTGGAGGAACATCGCGCAGCGCTTCACGGGAAACATTTGGTCGCCTGCTGCAAAGGGATCGAACTCAGCAGCGGCGTGGGGCCGGTCAGGGTGATCGAAGAGACCATTCCCGAAGCGACCGCCGCGATCCTGACGGGGCCCAGCTTTGCCGCCGATATCGCACGGGGCCTGCCCACCGCGCTGACCTTGGCCTGTGCAGACCCTGCGGCGGGCGAACAGCTGCAAGCGGAACTCACCACGACGAACCTGCGGCTTTACCGCACCACGGATACCACCGGCGCGGAATTGGGCGGGGCGCTGAAAAATGTCGTCGCCATCGCCAGCGGGCCGCGATAGGGGCCGGATTGGGCGAAAGCGCCCGCGCCGCGCTGATGACCCGCGGCTATGCCGAAATGCAGCGCCTCGCCGCCCATCTGAAGGCCGAGCCGACAACGCTGGCCGGGCTTTCGGGCTTTGGTGATCTCACGCTGACCTGCACCTCCGAGCAATCGCGCAACTACCGTTTGGGGCAATCGCTGGGCCAAGGCACCCCTTTGACCCATCGACCACGGTCGAAGGGGCCGCGACCGCCCGCGCCGTCGATGCGCTGGCCCGCGAAGCGGCGCTTGATATGCCGATCACCCGCGCGGTTGCCGGATTGCTCGACAACCAGTTAGATGTGGCTGGTGCCATGAAATCTTTGCTGACACGCCCCCTAAAGGAAGAATGATATGTTTGTTGCCCTGATCGCCCATGACAAAGCCGATGGCCTGCCGATCCGTCAGGAAAACCGGCCCGACCATCTGGCCTATCTGAAATCCAGCGATGCCGTGGCACAGGCTGGCCCGCTTTTGGATGCAGAAGGCGGCATGATCGGTTCGCTCATCATTCTGGACGTGCCCGATATGGCCGCGGCCGAGGATTGGGCCGCGAATGACCCCTATGCCAAGGCCGGCTTGTTCCAAAGCGTTACCCTGACCCATTGGAACCGGGTGATCGGCTGATGGCCTATTGGTTGTTCAAATCCGAACCCGCAACTTGGAGCTGGGCCGACCAAAAGGCCAAGGGCGACGCGGGTGAGGAATGGGACGGCGTGCGCAACTATCAGGCGCGCAATTTCATGCGTGAGATGAAGGTCGGCGACCTCGGGTTCTTTTACCATTCGCAAAAGAACCGTGAGATCGTCGGCATCGTAGAAGTCTGCGCCGAGGCTCACCCCGACAGCAGCACCGATGACCCGCGTTGGGAATGTGTGGACATCAAAGCGGTGCGGTCGTTCAACCAGCCGGTCAATTTGGATACGATCAAAGCGGACCCAAGGCTGGAGGACATGGTTCTGGTGAAGAATTCGCGCCTATCCGTGCAGCCCGTGACCGATGCGGAATGGCAGCTTATCTGCGCCTTGGGCAAGACCGCGCCCTAATACCGGCGCGGCCATCGGAAAAACGAAAAAGGGTTCCGGCACCCCGCCAGAACCCTTCTCACCCCATGTGCTCCCATAACCACCACACATGTTCGTAACTCTTACCAGCCGCTCTGGCCGATATAAGAGAGATAGCAGAAACCGGTGATTTACTCAACTTTCGACTGTGTCAAAGCCCGCGCAAAAACGAAACGCGCGCTTAACCAAGCGCGCGTCTGAGGTAAGGTTTTAGTAGGGTTTCCCACCGCCCTTCAGGCGTAGACGGCCTCTTTGCCGAAGTGTTTGACCAGCATGTAATAGACCACCGCGCGGTATTTGTTCCGCTCGGACCGGCCATAGGTCTCGATCACTTTTTGAATGCCGCCCATAAGATGCTCATCATCCGGCAGACCGAGTTTCTTGATCAGGAAGTTGTCCTTCACGGTGTTCAACTCAGCCGTATCGCTGGAAGACACCGTCTGCGCGTCGGCGTTATAGATCGACGGACCGCAGCCGATGGTCACCTTGGTCAAAAGGTCCATATCCGGCTCCATGCCGCATTTGTTCTTCAGGTCTTCGGCGTATTTGGCGATCCATTCGTCACGCTTGCCCATAAAATCTCTCCCAATAGTGTCTTCGGCCCGTCAGGGGTTCCTGAGACCGGAGCCTAAGGCCATATCCCTGTATTGCAAAAGATTTATTTCGGGCGCGGCGGGCTGACCCCGGAGCCGCCAGAAAAAGAGGCGCCCGAATTGGGCGCCTCTCAGTCAGGATATCGGCTGTCGCTTAGGAAGCGTCGTCAAGGCGGACGTCGTCTTCGAGCCCTTCGATGTTGCCTTCATCGACCTCCGGCTGGGCTTCCAGCTCGGCTTTGGTCCAGGAGCTCAGCTTCAGGTCGTTCTCGGCTGCCATGGAAATTTCCTCAAGCGGTACGGCGACGGTGTGTTCGCCAAGGCCAAGGAAGCCGCCCACGCCAACAACGGCGGCATAGCCATCGTCGGTCTTGATGACATAGTCGACGTCACCAATGCTGTCGCCATCGGCTTCGACCACGGTCAGGCCGACCAAATCACCTACGACCATGCCGGAGAATGCGTTGCTCATGCCGGTGTCGGTGCGTGTCACATCTGTTTCCATGTCCGCTTCGGTGTTGGAAGCGACATTCTCATCCAGATCGGTCTCGGCTTCGCCTTCGATCTCGGCAGTGGTTTCATTGTCGAAATCGGCATCTTCATCGGCTGCGAGATCGGTGTCAGTCTCGGTGGTGACGGTGCCGCTGGTGTCGGTGCTGAGGGTCGAATTCGACTCTGAATCGGCGTTCCCGGCCAGATCCGCTTCGGCATCGGTTGTCGGCGTCACGCCATCGGTCTCGGCGGTCAGTTCCGCTTCGTTGTCGACTTCGGTATCACCTTCAAATTCTGCGCCCTGTGTCGGTGCGGTCAGGATTTCGTCGGTGGTGTTGGGGTCGTTGGTCCCCTCGTAGTCGTCGGAATTTTCGCGCGACATCTCAGCGGTGCGCTCGGCCTGCTGCTCAACAGTGGCGGTCAGATCGTTGGCCGTGTTGGTGACGCTCTCGCCCGAGATGGTGGCCTCGGCTTCCGCGGCGGCACCGGCTTCGGTGTCGGCGGTCTGAGCGAATGCGGTACCCGCAGTCAGAGCGAGGGCGGCGACGGTGGACTTCAGGAATGTACGTTTCATCTTCGATACTCCTTTTGAATGGTCTGGGGATGAAACACCGCCCGATTGACTATGTTCCGCCCGCCCTCCGCCGCTGGTGGATATGTGCTTGAATCCGCCGATTGAGCTGATTTTCCTATATATCGCAGTCTCTTGATAGAGAAACGCCGCCCCGGTGATCTTCGGGGCGGCGTTGAAAATTGCTGAAAGAGGGAACTCTTCGCGGCTTAGTAGCGGTAATGCTCGGGCTTGAACGGCCCCTCGGGCGTCACGCCGATATAGGCCGCTTGCTCCGGGTTCAGCTTGGACAGTTTCACGCCGATCCGGTCGAGGTGCAGACGGGCGACTTTCTCATCCAGATGCTTGGGCAGGATGTAGACATCGTTCTCGTATTTGTCGGTGTTTTCCCACAGTTCGATCTGCGCCAGCACTTGGTTGGTGAAGGACGCGGACATGACGAAGGATGGGTGCCCGGTGGCATTGCCGAGGTTCAGCAGACGGCCTTCGGAAAGCAGGATCAGACGATTGCCATTCGGCATCTCGATCATGTCCACCTGCTCTTTGATGTTGGTCCACTTGTGGTTTTTCAACGCGGCGACTTGGATTTCATTGTCGAAGTGGCCGATGTTGCCGACGATGGCCATGTCCTTCATCTCGCGCATATGCTCGATGCGGATCACGTCCTTGTTGCCGGTGGTGGTGATAAAGATATCTGCGGTGCCGACCACGTCTTCCAGCAGCACGACCTCGAAACCGTCCATCGCGGCTTGCAGCGCGCAGATCGGGTCGACTTCGGTGACCTTCACGCGGGCACCCGCACCGCGCAGAGACGCGGCGGAGCCTTTGCCCACGTCGCCATAGCCCATGACAACGGCGACCTTGCCCGCCATCATCGTGTCGGTGGCGCGGCGGATACCGTCGACGAGGCTCTCTTTACAGCCGTATTTGTTGTCGAACTTCGACTTGGTGACAGAGTCGTTCACATTGATCGCGGGGAAGGGCAACTGGCCCTGTTTCACGAGGTCATAAAGACGATGCACGCCGGTCGTGGTCTCCTCAGACACGCCCTTGATCTGGTCGCGCATCTTGGTGAACCAACCGGGGCTTTCGGCCATACGCTTTTTGATCTGCGCGAAAATTGCCTCTTCCTCTTCGGACTTCGGCACGGCGGTCAGCTCGTCTTCGCCATTTTCCACGCGCGCGCCAAGAAGGATGTAGAGCGTCGCATCGCCGCCATCGTCGAGGATCAGGTTCGGCCCTTCGGGGAACATGAAGGATTTATCGAGGTAATCCCAATGCTCAACCAACGACTGGCCTTTGATGGCGAAGACCGGCACGCCCGCTTCGGCGATGGCCGCGGCCGCGTGGTCTTGGGTCGAGAAGATGTTGCAAGATGCCCAACGCACATCTGCGCCAAGAGCGACCAGCGTTTCGATCAGAACGGCGGTCTGGATGGTCATGTGCAAAGAGCCGACGATCCGTGCGCCTTTCAGCGGCTTGCTGTCACCGTATTCATCGCGCAGCGCCATCAGGCCCGGCATTTCGGTCTCGGCGATGTCCAGCTCTTTCCGCCCGTAGGCCGCCAGATTGATATCCTTAACAATATAGTCGTGGGCCATGCGGCGCTCCTGTTTAAAGTGTTGCAGGGCGGTTAGCACCTTCGCCGCGAATTCTCAACGTGAATGGGGAAAGGCCGCGCCGGATCAGTCCAGAAGAGCGGCCAGTTGCTTATCGCCCGAAAGACCCGCCATCCAATCGTCGCCCTGGGCCAGCACGCAGGCATTGCCATCGGCCAAAGTCTTGACCAAGGTCCATGTCCCCGACTGATCCGATGCCCAAAGCTGGCTGTTGTCCTCACGCTGACCCGGCACCGGCTCTTCACCGTACCAATCGATCAGGGCAGACTTCATTTCCTTGGCGGGCATGCAGACTTCTTCTGCCTGTGCAGCACCGGCGAGGGTGGCCAAGGTAACTGCAACTATCGTACCGGAAAAAACGGGTTTCATGATCATCTCCTTCGTGGGATGAACAGGTTTGACAGGGATTTGTTCCCAAGGCTCACGAGGTAAGGACCCCGCGAATGGCGCAGAAACCACGCGCATGGCAAAGGATGCTGTCAGGTCGGCGGCTTGACCTGCTCGACCCCACGCCGGTCGATGTCGAGATCGAAGACATCGCCCATGGTCTGGCCTTTGTCGCGCGCTGGAACGGGCAGACACGGGGCGACTATGCCTATTCGGTGGCCGAACATTCGCTATTGGTGGAAACGATTTTCGCCCGCATCGCCCCCGCGCGCCTGCGAAATGGCGCCTCGCCGCGTTGCTGCATGATGCGCCGGAATATGTGATCGGTGACATGATCTCACCCGTGAAGGCCGCCGTAGGGCCGGATTATCGCGCTTTGGATGAGCGGTTGACCACTGCCGTGCATGTCCGCTTTGGCCTTCCCGCCAGCTTGCCCGTGCGGGTCAAGCAGCAGATCAAGAAAGCCGACCGCGTTAGCGCTTGGATGGAGGCCAGCCAGATCGCAGGCTTTTCCGAGGCCGAGGCGACCCGTTTCTTTGGCCGCCCCGATGCGGCGCTGATGGAGGGGCTGAGCATCCTGCTGCGCCCGCCGGTTGAGGTACGGGCCGAGTTCACCGAACGCCACGCGGCGCTGCTGCGCGAAATGGCGTGATCCACATCCGCCGTGCCGGGGCGCTCGATACCCGCGCCTTGGCCGATTTGCTGAACGCCATTATCGCCAAGGGCGGGACCACCGCCATGGTCAGCCCCGTCACCCCGCACGAGTTGCAAGGTTGGATGGCCGCGCCCGACAGCGCGTGGCATCTGGCGGAGGACGAGCAGGGCGTGCTGGAAGGCTTTCAATACATCGAACCCCACCCCGACCTGCCCGAAGGCGGTGTGGATGTCGCGACTTTCGTGCGGTTGGGAGAGACGGGTTTGGCATCGGCTCGGCCCTGTTCGAACAGACAAAGCGGGCCGCGCGTGACTTGGGCTATGCCCATATCCACGCCATCGTCCGCGCAGACAATCAGGGCGGGCTGGCCTATTATCAAAGCCGCGGCTTCGAGGATTTCAGACGGCTGCCAAACTGCACATTGGCCGATGGCACCCGCGTTGATAAAATCTGGAAACGGTTCGAGCTTTAGCGCGGCGAGCGTTTGGCCAAGATGCGCTGCAAGGTCCGCCGGTGCATGTTCAGCCGCCGCGCAGTTTCCGAGACATTGCGGTCACAGAGTTCATAGACCCGCTGGATATGCTCCCACCGCACGCGATCCGCGCTCATCGGGTTTTCCGGCGGTTCGGGCAGGTCCCCTCCGGTGGCCAAAAGCGCATTCACAATGTCATTGGCGTCAGCGGGTTTAGACAGGTAATCCGTCGCCCCGGATTTCACCGCCGCCACCGCCGTGGCAATCGCTCCATAGCCCGTCAGCACGACGACCCGCGCATCGGCGCGTTTGTCGCGCAGCACTTCGACCACGTCGAGCCCATTGCCATCCTGAAGCCGCAGATCGACCACGGCAAAGGCCGGGGGGCGCGCGGTGGCGATGGCTTTGCCCGCAGCGACAGAGCCTGCGGTTTCCACCTCAAAGCCGCGTTTCTCCATCGCCTTGGCCAAACGGCGCAGAAACGGCTCATCGTCATCGACCAAAAGCAAGCTGCGGTCCGCGCCTAAGTCAGAAATATCCTGCATCAACATCCCCTCTCAAAGGCTAATATGGGGCGGCCAAGGCGGCGGGTCAATTTCAGCGTTGATCCAGAAAACAACCGATGCTGTCGGCCATCTCTTCGGGGCGTACTTCGCGGCGGAAAAAGTCGACAACGCCTTCTTCGGGCATGACCAGATAGCTGAAGGTCGAGTGATCGACGAGGTATTCGCCATTCTCATCTTCGGGGTGCACCTTGTAATAGGTGCGATACGCTTGGCTGGCGGCTTTGACCTGCTCGGGCGAGCCGGTCAGCCCGACCATGCGCGGATGCATCACCTCGGCAAAATCACCGACCACTTCGGGCGTGTCGCGCGCAGGGTCAACGGTGATGAAGACCGGCGTGATGCTCTGGCCGCGCTCATCCAGAATTTCGGTCGCCGCCGCGTTGCGGTCCACGTCCAGCGGGCAGACATCGGGGCAGGAGGTATAGCCGAAATAGAGCAAGGCCGGCTCTTTGATGACATCGGCATCGGTCACGGTCTCGCCCGCGCTGTTGACCAGTTCGAACGGCCCGCCGATATCGCCGCCCGCCACTTGGCTCGACCGGCAAGAGGCATAGGGATCGTCCTCCCCCGCAGCACCATGAAAGCCGTCCCGGCCAAAAATACCGCCGCAACCCCAGCCGCGCCAAATGCAATCATTCGTTTCATGTCAGTCCTCCGCCGTGCTGGCCGGTCTTGATCGTGTTTCGCCGCAGACCTACGCTAGATGGCAGGTGATGCAAGACGCAATAAAGTGATGGGGCTAAGATGACGCAGGCAAATATCCGGCCCCTCGATGGGCGCACCCGCGCCAGTTGGATCCGCCTGCGCACGATGATCCTGCTGCGCTGGTTCGCCATCGCCGGACAGTTGACCGCCGTCACCGTGGCGCAATGGGCGCTTGGGCTGCAACTGGCCTTTGGCCTATGCTACCTGACGATCGGGGCCTCGGTGGTTGGCAATCTCGTGGCGGCCTTCGTCTTTCCGCAGAACAAACGCCTGTCGGAGCGCGAGAACCTCGCCATGGTGCTCTTCGACCTGCTGCAACTGACCGCGCTTTTGGCGCTGACCGGCGGGTTGCACAATCCCTTTGCGCTGCTGCTGCTGGCCCCGGTGACGATCTCGGCCACCGCGCTCAGCCTGCGCTCGACACTGGTTCTGGGCGGCACGGCGATTATCGCGGCCTCGGTGCTGGCGCTGTGGCATCTGCCGTTGGTGACGCAATCGGGCGATGTGCTGCGCCAGCCCGGCATCTTCGTCTTTGGGCATTGGGCGGCGCTGCTCATCGCCATCGTCTTTACCAGTGCCTATTCGCGGCGCGTCACGACCGAAGTCCACTCCATGGCCGACGCGCTCTCAGCCACGCAGATGGTGCTGGCGCGAGAGCAGAAACTCTCGGACCTCAGCGGCGTCGTCGCCGCCGCCGCGCATGAATTGGGGACGCCGCTTGCCACGATCAAACTGGCCAGCACCGAACTGCTGGGCGATCTGGAAGACCGCCCCGATCTGGCCGAAGACGCCGCGCTGATCCGCGATCAGGCCGACCGCTGCCGGGATATCCTGCGCGATATGGGCCGCATCGGGAAAGACGATCTGCACATGCAGCGCGCGCAGCTGACCGCCGTGGTGAAAGAGGCCGCCGAGCCGCATCTGGAGCGCGGCAAGACGGTTATGTTTTCCGACAATCCGATGGCCCGAGACCCGGCCCGCGCCCCGACAATCCCGCGCAAGCCCGAGATCATCCACGGGCTGCGCAATCTGGTGCAGAACGCCGTGGATTTTGCCGAAACCACGGTTTGGATCGAAACCGAATGGTCCGCAGAGGATATCTCGGTACGGATCATCGACAACGGGCCGGGCTTCCCGCCGCAGCATCTGGGCCGGATCGGCGATCCGTTTTTGCGCCGCCGAGGGGGTGCATCGAGCGAGACGGCGCGGCCCGAATACGAGGGCATGGGGCTGGGGCTGTTCATTGCCAAGACCTTCCTCGAACGCTCGGGCGCGCGGTTGCGCTTTGCCAATGGGTCCGACAGCGGTTGGCTGCGCGGGCTGCCCCCCGCTGGCAGCGGCGCTGTGGTCGAAGTCGTCTGGCCACGCCGCCTGTTGGACCTTGGCCCCGATGACAGCGTGATGGGCGAGAACCAGCGTCTGACGGCCTGACGGCGGGATTGGCGCGTTTGTTAACCCACCGTTAACTATTGGGGCTCAAAATAGGGCGTCGCATTTGCCGAAAGGGGTCTCAGTCATGGCATTGCCGGATGTCATCATCATGCTTGCCGCCGCCTCCGTCACCGCGCTGGCCGCTCTTTGGTGGCTCGGCGCGGCTGCGGGGCGACCTGCGACGGCACCCCCCGGCATCGACGACATGAGCCTGCTGTTCGAAGAGGGGCAGTTGGTTCATGGCTCCGACAACGCGCTGACCCGCTTTGCCCTCGCCCCCGGCTACCACCAGTGGGAGGATATTCGCGATGCGCTGCTGTCGCGATTTCCCGAATTCCCCCGCACGCCCCGGCATGGGGCCACCGGCAAGCTGACCCTCAGGGCAGAGGATGGCGACAGCCCGTCGGAGCTGCGCATCACATGGCGCGACGCGCTCTGTTGGCTGCACCTGCCCCAAACCCGCGCGGCCGAAGAGATCACGGAAGAGACGTTTCAGAAACTCGCCGCCCTGCGCCGGGCCAGCGAAACCAGCCCGAACCCCGCGTGGCAGACCGACGCAGGCGGGCGGATCATCTGGCACAACCGGGCCTACGGGGCCTTGAAACGCAAAGCTCAACCCGACCCGGACTGCGGCGGCGCCGCCCTGTTCAGCACCCCCTCGCCCGACCACCCTAACCGCGTCTGCCTGCGCCGTAGCGATGGAGAAAAGCCCGATTGGTACGCGCTCACCACCACGACCGAAGACAATGTGCAGGTCTATCACGCCACCTGCATCAATGCCGTGGTCGCCGCCGAAGAGGCGCAGCGCAACTTTGTCCAAACCCTCGCCAAAACCTTTGCGCATCTTTCTATCGGGCTCGCGATTTTTGACCGCAACGGGCAATTGGCCCTGTTCAACCCCGCGCTGGTGGACCTGACCGATCTGCCTGCCCCCTTTCTCAGCGCCCGGCCTACGATGGTCTCTTTCTTTGACCAATTGCGCGAAAGCCGCCGCATGCCGGAGCCGAAGAATTACAAGAATTGGCGTCACGAGATTGCCGAGGTTATCGCCGCCGCAACCGATGGCCGCTATCAAGAGACTTGGTCGCTGGAGAACGGCCAGACCTACAGCATCCGGGGCCGGCCCCACCCCGATGGCGCCACCGCTTTCCTGATCGAAGACATCACCGCCGAGGTGACCCTAACCCGCAATTTTCGGGCCGAACTTGAACAAAGCCAAAGCCTGCTCGACACGCTCGAAGATGGTTTCGCCGTCTTCTCTGCCTCCGGCGTGCTGACCTTTTGCAACGCCGCCTATCGCGCCCGATGGAAACAAGACCCGGACAAAAGCTTTGCCGAGATCACCATTAACGATGCGATCCGGGTCTGGCAGGAAATGTCGGCGGCCAATCCGCTCTGGCCCGATGTTGTGGAATTCGTCATGGGCAGGGGCGACCGCGCGGGCTGGAACATGCCTATCTACCCGCATCAGGGCGCGCCGCTTTCTTGCGAGGTCTCGGCCATCGCATCGGGTGCCACGCTCATACGCTTTCGTCCGATCCCCGTCGGCGCGGACCGTTCGGAGCCTACCAATGTCCCTTCGGCGGGCGACCGGCGGCAACCCTCCAACTAGGTCACTCCCAGCCGCTTTAATCTTGCGGCTGCGCGTCGGGACGCTAAGCATGGGGCATGTCCGACGATACCCTTTCCCTCCTGCTCAGCGGCCCCGATGACACCGCTGGGCGCGCCCGGCAACTGGCCCGCCGCCTGTCTCCCGGCGATGTCATCCTGCTCAGCGGCGATGTCGGCGTGGGCAAGACCCATTTCGCCCGCGCACTGATCACCGAATTGCTCGACCACCCCGAGGATATCCCCTCACCCACCTTCACCTTGGTGCAGACCTATGACACGGCAAGCAGCGCGATCTGGCACGCCGATCTCTACCGGCTGACCTCCACCCATGAGATTGAGGAGCTCGGGCTGATCGACGCCTTTCACGATGCGATCTGTCTGGTGGAATGGCCGGATCGGCTGGGCCCCCTCGCGCCCGCCGACGCGTTAGAGATCAGCCTGAGCCCCTGCACCGAAGAAGACAGCCGCAGGCTGACCGCAGAATGGTCCGGCGGCGATTGGGCCGAGAAGCTAGCCGCGTGGCGCAAATGACCGAACGCGCCGCATTGATCAAAGGTTTTTTGCGAACCGCGGGCTGGGCCAAAGCCTCCCGCAAGCTGCTGGCAGGCGATGCCTCCAACCGGCGCTATGACCGGTTGCGCAAAGCGAATGGCGCGCGGGCCATCTTGATGGACGCCCCACCGGAACGCGGCGAAGACGTGCGACCCTTCCGTCATGTCGCGGCGCATCTGGCAGGCTGTGGCCTCAGCGCGCCCGAAATTTACCATGCGGACAATGACAACGGTCTGCTGCTGATCGAAGACCTTGGCGATGACCTCTTTGCGCGGCTCATGGCGGCGGATCCGGCTCGGGAACTCCCCCTCTACCGCGCGGCAGCTGACGTTTTGGTCAAACTGCACGCCGCCCCCCTGCCGGAACTGTCGATTTGCGATGCCGATTGGCTGACCGATATGGCCTCCCCCGCCTTCGACTTTTACGCGCCCATAGGCGGGCAGAGCGCAAGCGCTGCTTTCGCGCGGGTTTTCCGCCCCCTCGCCGCAGCGCTGGATGACAGCCCGAAGGTCGTGATCTTGCGCGATTATCACGCCGAGAACCTGCTTTGGCTGCCAGAGCGCGAAGGGGCGGCGCGGGTCGGTTTGCTGGATTTTCAAGACGCGCTGCTCGGCCACCCGGCCTATGATCTCGTCTCGATCCTGCAAGACGCCCGCCGCGATGTGCCCCGGGCGGTAGAGGCGCAGATCATCGACGATTATCTTGCCCAAACCGGACAGGCGGAACCCCCCTTCCGCCGCGCCTATGCACTGCTTGGCGCCCAGCGCAATCTGCGCATCTTGGGCATCTTTGCGCGCCTCTGTCTGCGCGACGGCAAACCGCATTACGTCGATCTGATCCCCCGCGTCTGGCAGCATCTGCAACATAACCTGCGCCATCCCGCGCTTGCCGATGTGGCGGAGGCAATCGCAGACGTGCTGCCCCCGCCGACCCCGAATTTCTGGAGCAACTGAAAAGCCAATGCGCGACAATCCCGACGCCATCATGATGTTCGCGGCCGGGTTCGGCACGCGTATGAAACATCTCACCCAAAACCAACCCAAGCCCATGGTGCCGGTCGCGGGCCGCCCCTTGATTGACCATGCGCTCGATCTTGCCCGCGGGATATCCCCTGCGCGGATCGTGGCGAACCTGCACTACTTGCCCGACCAGTTAGAGGCACATCTGAAAGCGCAGAATGTGCAAACGGTGATCGAAACGCCCCAGATCCTCGACACCGGCGGCGGGCTGCGCAACGCGCTGCCGATGTTGGGGACTGGTCCGGTTTTCACCATGAACAGTGACGCGATCTGGGCCGGGGTGAACCCGCTCGAAATGCTCCACAACGCATGGGATCCGGCACGGATGGACGCGCTTTTGATGACCGTGCCGTTGGAAAACACCCTTGGCCATGGCGGCACGGGCGACTTTACCCGCGCCGCGGATGGCCGCCTGCAACGGGGGCCGGGCGAGGTCTATGGCGGGGTGCAGATCATCAAGACCGATCTGCTGGCCGATATCGACGCCGAGGCATTCTCGCTCAACCTGTTGTGGGACATGATGCTGGCACGCGGGACGCTGTTTGGCCTGCCCTATAGCGGGCGCTGGTGCGATGTGGGGCACCCGGGCGGCATCCCCCTTGCCGAAAGCCTTTTGGCAGGTGCCGATGTTTGAGCCGCAGGACAGCCCCCGCGTCTTTGGCCTTGCCCCCGGTGTCGATTTCCCGCGCGGATTGGTGCGCGGGCTGTGCGACCGGTTGGAGAATGGCCCGCCCGAGGCAATGGCCCGTGTCGAGTTGCTGGTGAACACCAACCGCATGGCGCGTCGGCTGCGCCATGATTTCGACGCGGGTCCGGCAGGATTTCTACCGCGCATCCGGCTGATCACTGACCTTGATGCACTGGCCCCCGGCATCGCGCTGCCCGCCCCGACACCGCCGCTGCAACGGCGGCTGGAACTCATTCAACTCGTGTCCCGCCTGCTGGATGCCGCACCCGATCTCGCGCCGCGCGCCTCGCTCTATGCCCTTTCGGACAGTCTTGCGGGGCTGATCGACGAAATGCAGGGCGAAGGCGTCTCGCCCGAGACGGTGGCCGGGCTAGACGTTGGCAACCTCTCGGCCCATTGGGAGCGGGCGCAGCGGTTCCTCGCCATTGCGCATGACTATCTGGGCCAAACCACCACCCGCCCGGATGCCGAGGCACGGCGACGGCAGCTGGTCGCCCGGATCATCGCCCGCTGGCAGGACGCGCCGCCGCAGCACCCGGTGATCCTTGCCGGGTCCACCGGGTCGCGCGGGACCACCGCGCTGTTGATGGAGGCCGTGGCCCGCCTGCCGCAGGGCGCGATCATCCTGCCGGGGTTCGATTTCGAGATGCCAACCGCCGTTTGGAACGAGTTGGATCAGGCGCTTCTGGCCGAGGATCACCCGCAATACCGCTTCCGCAAGCTGATGAATATGCTCGGCGTGGCGCGTGGCGCGGTCGCGCCGTGGTGCGAGATGCCCCGGTATCGACCGCCCGCAACAAGCTGGTGTCGCTCTCGCTCAGGCCTGCGCCCGTCACCCATGCTTGGCTGAACGAAGGGCCGAAGCTGGAAGACCTGCAAGGTGCCACCGCTGGCATTACCCTGATCGAAGCGCCCACCCCACGGGTCGAGGCTTTGGCCATCGCGCTGCGCCTGCGCCAAGCTGCCGAGGATGGTGTGAAGGCCGCCTTGATCACCCCCGACCGGATGCTCACCCGGCAGGTCACCGCAGCGCTCGACCGGTGGGGCATTCTGCCCGATGACAGCGCCGGGATGCCGCTGCAACTCTCCCCGCCGGGGCGGTTCTTGCGCCATGTGGCAGCGCTTTTTGTCCGGAAACTGGATGCCGAAGCGCTGCTGACCCTGCTGAAACACCCGCTGACCCACAGCGGCGCGGGGCGGAATTTCCACCAGCTCTATACCCAGCGCTTGGAGGCTGAGATCCGCCGCCACGGGCTGCCCTACCCCGACGCCGAAGGCTTGGCCGAGATTGCAGAGCGCGCCGCGAAACGGATGGAAGACCCCAGCGGTTTCCGCGATTGGGTCGCTTGGCTGGGCGAGGTTTTCCCCGGCCATGACACCCCGGAGAGCGGCCCCTGCCCGAATGCGTCGCCGCGCATTTGGCGCTGGCTGAAAGGATCGCCGCCGGGCAACCCGCCGATCCCGACCACCTGCTTTGGCAGCAGGGCGCGGGCATCGCGGCCGAGGCGGTGATGGCGAACCTCACGGAACATGCAGCCCACGGCGGGGCGATGAACGCCGCCGATTATGCCGATCTCTTGGGCGCACTCTTGGCCCAAGAAGAGGTGCGCGAGGCCGATACCCCGCATCCCGACATCATGATCTGGGGCACGATGGAGGCGCGGGTGCAGGGGCCGAGCTGGTCATCCTTGGCGGTTTGAACGAAGGTACATGGCCCGAAGCGCCGCCGCCCGATCCATGGCTCAACCGTCAGATGCGCGAGAAGGCCGGGCTGCTGCTGCCCGAACGGCGCATCGGCCTGTCGGCGCATGACTATCAACAGGCCATCGCCAGCCCCGAGGTTTGGATCACCCGCGCGATCCGCTCGGACGAGGCCGAGATGGTGCCGTCACGCTGGCTGAACCGCTTGGGCAATCTGCTGGGCGGCTTGGGCGACACCGGCGGGCCGGAGGCATGGAAGGCCATGCAGCAGCGCGGCAACCACTGGCTGGATCAGGTGCGCGCCTTGGAAGCGGTGGAGCGCACCGCCCCGGCCACGCGCCCCTCGCCCCGCCCGCCGCGCGCGGCGCGCCCCCGCAAACTGTCGGTGACCGAGATCAAGACGCTGATCCGCGATCCTTACGCGATCTATGCCAAACACAGCCTGAAACTGCGCCCGATCAACCCGCTGGTGCAATCGCCCGACGCGCCGGTGCGCGGCATCGTCCTGCACCGCATCATGGAAGATTTCGTCAAACTGGTGGCCCGCGATCCTGCGCGGCTGACCCGCGACACGCTGATGCAAGTGGCCGCCGAGGTGCTGGAGGAAGAAGCCCCCTGGCCCGCCGCCCGCGCCATGTGGCTCGCCCGTATCGACCGGATCGCCGATTGGTTCATCGCCCGCGAAAGCCAACGCGCTGAGTTCTCTAGCCCCGTCGCTTTTGAACAGGGCGCGCGGGGCAGCTACACCTTTGCCGACCTCGGCTTTACCCTCAGCGGCTTTGCCGACCGGATCGACCAGACCGATGACGGCGATGTGCTGATCTACGACTACAAAACCGGCACCCCGCCCGGCAAAAAGGAGCAGCGGCTGTTCGACAAGCAACTCTTGATCGAAGCGGCGATGGTCGAACGGGGCGGTTTTCCCGAGGTGGGCGTGGCCCATGTGGCCCATGCTGCCTTTATCGGTCTAGGGTCGAAACCCGTCGAAGTCCCCGCCCCGTTGGAGGAGGAAAACCCGCAAGAGGTGCTGGCCGGTCTGCACGCGCTGCTCTCGCGCTACCTCGATGAGGGGCAGGGCTTTACCGCGCGGCGGATGGTACAAAGCGATGCCTTTGCCGGAAACTTTGACCAATTGGCGCGGTTCGGGGAATGGGATGGCACCAGCCCCGCCCGACCGGAGGATCTGGAATGATGCGCGATTTCAACGATGCCACCCGCGCCCAGATCGAAGCGGCGCGGCCCGATGCCTCCACCTGGCTGACCGCGAATGCGGGCTCGGGCAAGACCCGCGTGCTGACCGACCGCGTGGCGCGGCTGCTGCTCGACGACGTGGAGCCGCAGCATATCCTTTGCCTGACCTATACCAAGGCGGCGGCCTCGGAGATGCAGAACCGCCTGTTCAAACGCTTGGGCGAATGGGCGATGCTGAAAGATCAGGCACTGCGCAGCGCCTTGGCCGATCTTGGCGTTCAGGGCGAATTGACGCCCGAGCAACTGCGCAATGCCCGCACCCTTTTTGCCCGCGCGATCGAGACGCCCGGCGGGCTGAAAATTCAGACCATCCACTCTTTCTGCGCGGCCCTTCTGCGCCGCTTCCCGCTGGAGGCGCAGGTCAGCCCGCAATTCACCGAGATCGAAGACCGCGCCGCCGATCTGCTGCGGGCCGAGATCGTCGATGAGATGGCCGAAGGCGAAGACGCCCCGCTGGTCGCCGAGATCGCGCGGCACTACACGGGCGAAGATTTCGCCAGCCTCACCCGCAGCATCGTGGGCCAACGCGATGCCTTCAGCACCCCCCGCACTTGGCCCGAGATCCTAGCGCTTTTCGCCCAGCCTGAAGACCTCACCGAAGACAAGATCGCGGCCTCGGTCTTCCTTGGCAGCGAAGCGGCGATGATGGCCGAGATCATCCCCCATCTGCTGGCCAAAGGCGGCAATGACGGCAAGGCGGGCGCGGCGCTGCAAGAGATCGACCGCTATGATCTGTCCGCCCTGCCCCAGCTAGAAAACATCCTTCTGACCGGCAGCGGCGCCAAGGCGCCCTTTACCGCCAAGATCGGCAGTTTCCCGACCAAGCCGACGCAAAAGGTTATCGCCGAACAGATGCCGCAGCTTGAGCAGTTGATGCAGCGCGTCGAAGATGCCCGCGAAGCGCGGCTGGCGCTGAAGGCGGCGCGCAAATCCTATGTGCTGCACCGTTTCGCGGCCCGCTTTCTTGAACGCTACGCAGATGAGAAACAAAAACGCGGCTGGCTCGACTTTGACGATCTGATCCTCAAAGCCCGCGCCTTGCTGACCGACAAGGCCGTGGCCGCTTGGGTGCTGTTCCGCATCGACGGCGGCATCGACCATATCCTTGTCGACGAGGCGCAGGACACCTCGCCCCGGCAATGGGACGTGATCGAACGGCTGACAGATGAATTTTACTCCGGCGCCGGGGCGCGTAACGAGGTGGATCGCACGCTCTTCGTCGTGGGCGATAAGAAGCAATCGATCTACTCTTTTCAAGGCGCGGACCCCGAAGAGCTGGACCGCAAAGGCACGACATTCGAACAGAAGATCGGTGAGGCCGGCCAGTTTTTCCAGCGCCGCAGTCTTGCCTATTCCTTCCGCTCCTCTTCGGCGATTCTGCAAGCGGTCGATGGGGTTTTCGACCCCGCGATCCAGACCGGCTTTACCAATGACGGCCATATGGCCTTCAAGGATCGCCTGCCCGGCCGCGTCGATCTTTGGCCCTTCATCGAAAAGGCAGGCCCTGACGAGGAAGGCGATTGGACTGACCCCGTCGACCGACGCAGCGCGCGGCATCACACGGTGCAACTGGCCGAACGCATCGCGCGGCGCATCAAGGAGTTGACGACCGAGGAGCATTACCTCCCCGACGACAGCAAGGGCGGCTTGGCGCGGCGGCGCATTCAGCCGGGGGATTTTCTGATCCTCGTGCAGCGCCGCTCGGCACTCTTTTCCGAGATCATCCGCGCTTGCAAGGCGGCGGAACTGCCCATCGCAGGGGCCGACAGGCTCAAGGTTAGGGCCGAACTGGCGGTGCGCGATCTGGCGGCGATCCTGTCGTTCCTTGCAACGCCGGACGACGATTTATCGCTTGCCACCGCGCTGAAATCGCCACTTTTCGGCTGGTCGGAACAAGAGCTTTTCACCCTCGCCCATCACCGTAAGGAGGATCACCTCTGGCAAGCGCTGCGCAACCAGACCGAGGCCCACGCCGCCACCCTCGCCGTGCTGCGCGACCTGCGCGGGCAGGTCGATTACCTGCGCCCCTACGATCTGATCGAACGCATTCTCACCCGCCACGATGGGCGCCGCAAACTGCTCGCGCGGTTGGGGCCCGAGGCTGAGGATGGGATCAACGCGATGCTGAGCCAAGCACTGTCCTACGAGCGCGGCACGGTGCCCAGCCTGACCGGGTTCCTGCAATGGATGCAGACCGATGATCTGGAAATCAAACGCCAGATCGACAGCGCGTCGAACCAGATCCGGGTGATGACGGTGCATGGTGCCAAGGGTCTGGAAGCGCCGATTGTGATCCTGCCCGACACCGGGCGGCGCGATGTGACGATCAAGGATGAGATCATCACCGTTGACGGCACCCCCGTCTGGAAAGCCCCGGCGGATGACATGCCCCAGCCCATGCGCGCCCGGCTGGACGAGATGAAAGAGGCCGCGCTGCAAGAACGGCTTCGCCTGTTCTATGTCGCCATGACGCGGGCCGAGAAATGGCTGATCGTGGCCGCGGCGGGGGAATTGTCGAAAGATGAATCCTCTTGGTATCAGATCACCGCTGCCGCTTTGGCGCGGCTCCGCGCCGAGCCTTTGGGCGACGATGGCACGCTGCGCTATCAACAGGGCGATTGGGATGCGCTTGACATCATAGAGACGCCTAAGAAAACCGTCACAACGCCCAGGTTAGACCCTGTTTTCACCCGCTCCGCCCCCTCCCCCAAGGGAGAGGATAAGACCCTCTCGCCCTCAGATCTCGGCGGAGCCAAGGCGCTTGCCGGTGAGGCCGGGCTCGATATGGACACTGCGCTGAGCTATGGCACGCTGGTCCATGAGCTGCTGGAACATCTGCCGCTGATGGGGACGGATGCCCGGGAGATCTTTCTAGAGCGGTTGGCCCGCACACACCCCGCCGAGATGATCGCCCGCGCGGAAGATGAGGCGGAAGCGGTGCTGAACACCCCTGCCCTCGCCCCGCTGTTTGCCGAGACAACCCTCGCCGAAGTGCCCGTGACCGGCAGCCTCGGAGACCAGCGCCTGCATGGCACGATCGACCGTTTGGTGATCGCCGAGGGTCGCATTCTTGCCGTCGATTTCAAGACGAACCGCGTGGTCCCCGGCGCGGCTGACGCCTGCCCCGACGGGCTGCTGCGTCAGATGGGAGCCTACGCCCATATGCTGCGCCAGATCTACCCGGATCGGCGGATCGAGACGGCCATTCTATGGACTGCCACCCCCGCGCTTATGGTGTTACCCAACGATATCGTGACAAATGCCCTGCGCGCCCTGCCATATCTTGACGCCACTGCCGCGCATTCATAGGTTCAGGCCTCAACCCATTCCTGTCAGGAGAGCATCATGGCAACCGTCGCAGTCACCGACGACACTTTCGACGCCGAAGTCAAAAATTCGGACATTCCGGTTCTGGTCGATTTCTGGGCCGAATGGTGCGGCCCGTGCAAACAGATCGGCCCTTCGCTGGAAGAGCTGTCGGATGAAATGAACGGTCGCGTGAAGATCGTCAAAGTCAACGTCGACGAAAACCCGAACTCGCCCGCCCAAGTCGGCGTGCGCGGTATCCCGGCGCTGTTCATCTTCAAGGACGGGCAGGTCGTGTCCAACCTCGCCGGCGCGCGCCCCAAGGCGGCCCTGCAAAGCTGGATCGAAGAATCCATCTAAGGCCAACGCCTTAGGCATTGAGTTACGAAAACGGGCGTCCTTCGGGGCGCCCTTTTCATTGTGGCAAAGCCGCTGGCCACTGCACCGCAAGCCTGCCCCCGCATCACAAGCGGCGCGCCTGCCCCACGCGCAACCGGCGCTGCCCTTGTCCTGCCCTGCCACGGGGGCCATATAGAGCGCCAAGCGACAGGAGGCCCCATGGCACAGAACGACGATTTCCCCGGTTGGCACGGGACCACGATCATTGGCGTCAAAAAAGGCGGCGAAGTGGTGATTGCCGGTGACGGACAGGTCAGCCTCGGCCAGACCGTGATCAAAGGCACCGCGCGCAAGGTGCGCAAGCTCAGCCCCGGCGGCTATGACGTGGTGGCGGGGTTTGCGGGCTCCACCGCGGATGCCTTTAGCCTGCTGGAACGGCTGGAGGCCAAACTGGAAGCGACACCGGGTCAATTGGCCCGTGCCAGTGTCGAATTGGCCAAGGACTGGCGCACCGATAAATACCTGCAAAAGCTCGAAGCGATGCTGATCGTGACCGACGGCAAAGACCTGCTGGTCATCACCGGTGCGGGCGATGTGCTGGAGCCGGAGCATGAGGTCGCGGCCATCGGATCGGGTGGGAACTATGCCCTCGCCGCCGCGCGCGGCATGATGGACAGCGACCGGGACGCCGAAACCATTGCCCGTGATGCCATGGCGATCGCCGCCGACATCTGCGTCTACACCAACGGCAAACTCACCGTGGAGAAAATCACCGCATGACCGACCTGACCCCCCGCGAGATCGTATCCGAACTGGACCGCTATATCATCGGCCAGAACGACGCCAAACGCGCTGTAGCCGTGGCCCTGCGCAACCGCTGGCGCCGCAAACAATTAAGCGATGACCTGCGCGACGAAGTCTACCCGAAGAACATCCTGATGATCGGCCCCACCGGCGTCGGCAAGACCGAGATCAGCCGCCGCTTGGCGAAGCTCGCCCGCGCGCCCTTCATTAAAATTGAGGCGACGAAATTCACCGAAGTCGGCTATGTGGGCCGCGACGTGGAACAGATCATCCGCGATCTGGTAGACAGTTCCATCGCCATGACCCGCGAGTTCATGCGCGAGGACGTTAAAGCCAAGGCCGAACAGGCCGCCGAGGACCGTGTCATCGACGCCATCGCCGGCACCGATGCCCGCGACGGCACGCGCGAGATGTTCCGCAAGAAGCTCCGCGCAGGTGAGCTTGACGATACGATGATCGAGCTTGAGGTCGCCGATACCTCCAGCCCCTTCCCGATGATGGACATTCCCGGCCAGCAAGGTATGGGGATGATGAATCTCGGTGATATTTTCGGCAAAGCCATGGGCGGGCGCACCACCAAGAAACGCATGGCCGTGGCCGATAGCTATGACGTGCTGGTGGGCGAAGAGGCCGACAAGCTGCTCGACGACGAAGCCGTCAACCGCGCCGCCATTGAAGCGGTTGAGCAGAACGGCATCGTTTTCCTAGATGAGATCGACAAGGTCTGCGCCCGCTCCGACGCGCGCGGTGGCGATGTTTCCCGCGAGGGGGTGCAGCGCGACCTGCTGCCGCTGATCGAAGGCACCGTCGTTTCCACGAAATATGGCCCGGTGAAGACCGACCATATCCTCTTCATCGCATCGGGCGCGTTCCATATCGCCAAGCCTTCGGACCTTTTGCCCGAATTGCAGGGCCGTCTGCCGATCCGCGTCGAACTGCGGGCGCTGACCGAGGATGATTTCGTCCGCATCCTGACCGAAACCGACAATGCGCTGACGCGGCAGTACACCGCCCTAATGGGGACCGAGGAACTGACCGTCACCTTCACCGAAGAGGGGATCGCGGCACTGGCCAAGATTGCGGCAGAGGTCAACACCTCGGTCGAGAACATCGGTGCGCGGCGGCTTTATACGGTGATGGAACGGGTCTTCGAAGAAGTCTCCTTCGACGCGCCTGATCGCTCGGGGCAAGAGATCACCGTCGATGCTGATTTCGTCGAAAAGAACCTTGGCGAATTGACCCGCTCCACCGATCTCAGCCGCTACGTTCTTTAGGGCTTTCCTTTCTTCCATGCCCCGGCGATGAAAGGGGCATGGAATACCTCTCATTTCTGCGGCGCAACTGGCTGTTTCTGCTGGCCGGTTTCCTGCTGACCTTCACCTCGTCCTATGGGCAAACCTATTTCATCTCGCTCTTTGCGGGGGCGGTGAAGGGCGACTTTGGTCTAAGCGACGGCCAATGGGGCGGCATCTATACCGTCGGCACGACATTGTCGGCCATCACCATGGTCTGGGCCGGGGTGCTGACGGACCGCTTTCGTGTGCGGGTGCTGGCCCTTGGGGTGATGCTGGCGCTGGCGGGGGCCTGTCTTGCGATGGCGGCAGTGCCGAATTGGATCGCGCTGATCTTTGTCATCTACGCCTTGCGGCTGACCGGGCAGGGGATGATGTCTCAGCTAGGGCAGGTCGCCATGGTGCGCTGGTTTGAGGCCTCGCGCGGCAAGGCGCTTTCGCTCTCTTCGATGGGTTTCGCCGCCGGTCAGGCGTTCTTGCCGGTGATCTTCGTGGCCCTGTTCGCCAGCTTTCACTGGCGCAGCCTTTGGGTACTGGCCGCGGTGCTGGTGCTGCTGACAATCCCGGTGATCCTGATGCTGCTGCGGCAAGAGCGTACCCCGCAAAGCATGGCCGATCAGGCGCAGCGCACAGGGATGAGAGGGCGGCATTGGACCCGGGTCGAGATGTTCCGCTCGGGTCTCTTCTGGATGATCATCCCGTTGGCCATCGGCCCCGCGGCATGGGGCACGGCCCTGTTCTTTCAGCAGGTGCATCTGACCCAAGTGAAGGGATGGGCCTTGGTTGAGTTCGTGGCTTTGATGCCGGTCTACACGATCTCGGCGGTGGCCTCGACCTTCCTCTCGGGTTGGGCGATCGACCGTTTCGGCGTCAGCCGCGTTGTGCCGGTGATGATGCTGCCCTTTGCCCTGTCATTCGCGGTGCTCGCCTATGCCGACACGCTCTGGATGGCCGGGATCGGCTTGCTGATTTTCGGCATGGGGCAGGGCATGCAGTCCACCGCGCCGGCGGCCTTCTGGGCCGAGTATTTCGGCACCCGCCATGTGGGGTCGATTAAAGCGGTGGCGGCGGCGCTGATGGTCTTCGGTTCGGCCATCGGGCCGGGAGTGACGGGGCTGTTCATCGACCTCGGCGTCGATTTCCCGCAGCAGATGCTGCCCATCGCGCTTTATTATCTGATTGCCGCAGGCTTGGCCGCATGGGCGATTGCGCGCTACAAACCACTGCTGCGCGGTTAACGGTTGCGCCGTAGGTAGACGTAATAGGCCCCGCCGCCGCCGTGGCTGACATGGGCCTGCGCGACCTGTAGTACGAGACCGCTGAGCGGTGGCATCGACAGCCACTGGGGCACCTGATGACGCAGCACCCCATCGCGCACGGGGATCGGGCCACCGTCATCGCGCCGCTTGCCCTTGCCGGTGATCACCAGCACCAGCCGTTTGCCCCGGGCATGGGCATCCATGATGAAACCATTGAGCGCCGGATGCGCCCGGTCGAGGGTCATGCCATGCAGGTCGATCCGGCCCTCGGGCCGCAGCTTGCCGCGTTTGAGCTTGCCGTAAGCCTTGTGGTCCATCTGAACTGGTGCGGCTTTCATCTGCTCGGCCAATGAGGGGCGCAGATCGTTGCCGCGCTTTTTCATGTTAGGCTGCGGCTTGTTGCCTTGCAGGGCGATCTTGGCGCGTCGAACCTGCGGTGGGGCAGGGGCGGGCGCGTCGATCTCGGGCGTGAACAGCTTGTTCAGCTCCAGCTTCTCGGTCCGCTCGGTCACCCGGCGCCAGAGTTCGAGATCGTCTTCGTTCAAGCGGCGCCGTTTCATATCGCGCTCTCCGGCAGGAAAGCATAGGCGCGTTGGATGGGCATCAAGACCATCATCCGCCCCGGATCACGCAGACGGCCCGCCGCGCGGCCCGCTTTGTCACCGGTGCCAAAGAATACATCCGCCCGCTGCGCGCCCTTGATGGCCGAGCCTGTATCCTGAGCGACCATCAAACGCCGCAGAGGCGCCTTCCCGTCCTTTTCGATCCAGACCGGCGCGCCGAGCGGCACATGCGACGGGTCCACCGCGATGCTGCGCATGGCGGTGATGGACCGGTTCATCGCCCCCAGCGGCCCCTTGTCGGCGGGCACGCGGCTGACTTCGCGGAAGAAGACGTATGACGGGTTGTGATAGAGCAATTCGCGGCCATCTTCGGGGTTGCGGCGCACCCAATTCTTGATGACATCGGCGCTGACCTGATGCGCCTCATAGACCCCACGCCGCACCAATTCGACCCCGACCGAGCGGTAATCATGGCCATTCGCGCCGCGATAGCCCACCCGAAGATAGCTGCCATCAGGCAGGCGAATACGGCCAGAGCCCTGAATTTGCAGAAAGAACAGCTCAACCGGGTCATCGACCCAAGCGATCTCAAGCCCGCGGTCGCGCATCACGTCGCCATCTAGGATCTCGCGTCTGGTGAGCCATGGGCGGATCTGCTCGGCCTCGGGGGCATGGCGTAGATGGGATATTGAAACCGGGCAGAGGGGTAGAGATCGCCGTCCAATTCAGGCTCGAAATACCCAGTGAAAAGCGCGTCATTGCCGTCTTCCATCAGAACGGGGCGAAAGAACAATTCGAAGAACTGCCGCGGGTCGGGGCCATCTTTGGCCAGCTGGCAGAGCGCGCGCCAATCGACGTCTTTCATGTCGCCGCAGGTGCTGGTGAAAACCTCGAAGGCAGCGGCGTGGTCATCTTCGGCCCAGCCCTCAAGCTGGTCGAAATCCATGACGGTATAATGCACCTCTGCTGCGGACGGCGTGTTCATCGACACACCGCCCAACAGCGCCAGTGCGCCAAGCGCACGCGCTACCCGTCTGTGGAAACCAACAGCCAATTCGGATCGTCCGAGCCCATGACACGGGCGAAGACCCATGTATCTTTTTGGCGTTTGATTTCGGTGCTGCTGCCCTCGACAATCTCGCCCTCACGGTTGCGAACCTCCGAGGTCAGCTCGCCGACGAAGCGGATGGTGAGTTCGGCTTCTTTCGTGGTCTCGTCCATCTTGGCGTCGATCAGTTCCATCTCGCGCACGCCGATGAAATTCGCCTCGATCGTCAGACCTTGGTCCTCCCGCGCGGCGACGCCGTCAACGAAGCTTTCATAGACGTCATCGGCCAGAAACGGCTGAATTTCGGCCAGATCGCCCCGCTCATAGCCCATGACGATCATCTCATAAGCGCCGCGCGCGCCTTGCAGGAAATCGCTGACGCCAAAGGACGGCTCGACCCGCTTCATCTCGGCCAAGGCTTTGCCCGAGGGGCTATCTTCGGGAACGTGGTCGCTGATATCGAGATCCGGGCCACCTTCGATCACTTCAAACGCGGGGCCGCTGCGCGGGCTTGGCGTTTGATCGGTCACCGGGGGCTTTTCAAAACCCTCACGCGTGCCAAGCACGTTTTTCAGCCGCAGGATCAGGAATACGGCGATACCGGCGAGGACCAGAAGCTGTATCAGGGGAGAATTCATCGAAACCTCATTCAGGGGTGGCATGGAAACATGCGAGTTAAGCTCTTATGTAGGTGTTCGACCGGGGCAAGTCCACTCTGCCCCAGCGAAAGGACTCCGCCGCATGTGGCTATTGATCGCATTTATCGCCGTGCCTCTGATCGAGATCACGCTTTTCATCCAAGTCGGTGGCGCCATCGGCCTTGGCTGGACGCTGGCCGTGGTGGTTTTGACCGCCATTTTGGGCACATGGTTGGTGCGGTCTCAGGGTGCGCTGGCGCTTGGCCAATTGCGCAGTTCCTTCAATGACTTGCGCGACCCGACCGAGCCTTTGGTGCATGGCGCGATGATCCTGTTTTCCGGCGCGCTGCTGCTGACGCCGGGGTTCTTCACTGATGCCGTCGGCTTTGCTTTCCTGATCCCACGCTTCCGGCAGGCGGCCTACCGTGCGATCCGTGACCGGGTGAAGGTCCAAAGCTTTGGCACCCCCGGCGGCATGGGGCCGCGGCCCGGGCCGCAACGCCGCGGCGATCCGCGCGGTGACGTGATCGACGGGGATTTTCACGAGATCCCCGAACAGCCGCGCCAGACCAAGGGCCCCTCGGGCTGGACTAAGGATTGAGCGGCCCGTGCCGACCTGTTAAGTCCGGGTAGATTTAAGAAATTCACCACAACAGGACACAGAAAATGGCAGAAAACGAAACCGCACAACCCAAGCAACCGCAGATGCGCGTGCTGGGCCAGTTCATCCGCGACATGTCGTTCGAAAACATCATGGCGCAGAAGGGTGCCCCGGCGGATGTACAGCCCGACGTGCAGGTTCAGGTCAACCTCGACGCGAAGAAGCGTTCGGGCGAGAACCAGTATGAAACCGCGATTAAGCTGAACATCACCTCTAAAGCGAAAGACGGCGACGCGACGCTCTTCGTGTTGGAAATCGACTATGTCGGTATCTTCCAAGTCGAAAACGTGCCGGAAGAGCAGATGCATCCCTATCTGCTGATCGAATGCCCGCGCATGATTTTCCCCTTCCTGCGCCGCATCGTCAGCGACGTGACCCGTGACGGTGGCTTCCCGCCGCTGAACCTTGAGAACATCGACTTCCTGTCGCTCTACCGCAACGAAGTGGCACGCCGTCAGGCCGAAAACCCGCCAAAAGCCGACGCCTAAGCGTTAGCCAATCTGTTTCCACAGCGCGTCGTCGCCCAGTTTACCGACAAATTCGGCATGGGCGGCGGCTTCGGCCTCAGTCAGACGCGAGGGCAGGGGCGTGGGCCGCGGTTTCGGGGTCCAGCGCGTTTCCGGCTCGCCCGTCTTGCGCTCCGGCGCCGAAGACAGCGCGAAATCCGGCTGCCGCCCCCCAATCAGTTCCAGATAGACTTCGGCCAAGATCTCACTGTCGAGCAAGGCGCCGTGCAACGTCCGCGAGGTGTTGTCGATCCCGAAGCGGCGACAGAGCGCATCAAGCGAAGCGGGTGAGCCCGGAAAGCGTTTCCGCGCAATCTCGAGCGTGTCGAGCGCCTGTTCCCACGGGATCTGCGGCAGGCCCATCCAGCGCAGCTCAGCATTCAGGAATTTGATGTCGAAGGCCGCGTTGTGAATGATCAGCTTTGAATCGCCGATGAAGTCGAGAAATTGCCGCCCGATCTGCGCGAACTTGGGCTTGTCGCGCAAAAAGTCATCGCCCAGCCCGTGCACCTGAAAGGCTTCATCGGGCATCGAGCGTTCGGGGTTGATGTATTGGTGATAGGTCTCGCCCGTGGCCATGTGGTTCATCAGCTCGACCGCGCCGATCTCAACGATGCGGTCGCCGCTTTCGGGGTCAAAGCCGGTGGTTTCGGTATCGAGCACGATTTCACGCATGGCGCTGTCTTTCCCTGATGTCGCGGATCACCGCCCGCACCTGCGCGCGGGCATGGTCGAGCGTATCGGTCACTATCACATAGTCCGAGCGGGCGCACTTCTCTTCGGCGGGCATTTGCTTGGCGCGGATGGCGTCGAACTGGGCCTCGGTCATCGTGCCGCGTGCGAGTACGCGCTCGCGCTGCACCTCTGCCGGGATCGTCACGCAGGCCACCGCGTCCATCGCAGCCTCGCCGCCGGTCTCGAACAGCAGCGGGATGTCCAGCACGGCAATGTCGCTATCCGCCTGCGCCAAAAACGTCGCCCGGTCTTCGGCCACCAGCGGATGCACGATGGTTTCGATCCGGGGCAGGGCGGTCGGATCGGCGGCGATGATCTCTTTCAGCGCGGCACGAGAGACACCACCGCCCTCGATAGCCTGCGGGAAAGCCGCCTGCATCGGCGTCACGGCAGCCCCGCCCGGGGCATAAAGCCGGTGCACCGCCGCGTCGGCATCCCAAACGGCGCAGCCTTCCTCGGCGAACATCTTTGCTGTGGTCGATTTACCCATGCCGATGGAACCGGTGAGCCCGAGGTGGAACATCAGCGCAGCACCGCCGTTCGCGTGGCGCGGTCGACCTCGGGCCGCTGGCCGAACCAACGCTCGAACGCCGGGACGGCCTGATGCAACAACATGCCCAGCCCGTCGACCGTGACGCAGCCCATATCCTCAGCCGTCTCAAGCAGATGGGTCCGCAGCGGGGCATAGACGAGATCCGTCACCACCGTGCCGGGGCGCAGCCCATCCAGCGGCACCCGCAAGGCGCCTTTGCCAATCATGCCAAGCGATGTGGTGTTCACCAACAAACTTGCGTGATCGATCATATTGCCCGCTTGCACCCAATCGACGACTTTGACCCGGCCGCCGAAATCGCGCTGCAACTGCTCTGCCCGGACGCGGGTGCGGTTTGACAGGCAGATCTCAGGCACGCCAGCATCCAACAGCGAGGAGACAACTGCCCGCGCCGCGCCCCCGCGCCCAAGACCGCCGCCGGTCCGGCCTTCGGATCCCAATCCGGCGCACCAGCTTTGAGGTTTTCGATGAAGCCGTAGCCATCCGTATTATCCGCATGAATCTTGCCATCGGCGCGAAAGATCAACGTATTGGCCGCGCCGATCAGAGTGGCCCTGTCGGTGATAAGATCCGCGATTTCCATCACCGCTTCTTTATGAGGGATTGTCAGGTTCACCCCAACAAAGCCCATCTTGGGCAGCGTTCTCAGCACCTCTTCCAGATCATCGGAGGCGACATCAAGCGGCACGTAATGACCGGCGATGCCATAGGTCTCCAGCCAATGGCGATGCAACTGCGGGGATTTGGAATGCGCGATGGGCGATCCGATCACACCGGCGAGGGGGATTTTGGGCAGGCTCATGTCGTGAGGTCTCCGCGCAGCGTCAGGTAATTCAGCAGTTCAAGAAATGGCATACCGAGGACGTGAAAGTAATCCCCCTCAATCTGGGTGAAGAGCCGCACGCCTTCCTCTTCCAGCTTGTAGCAGCCCACCGCGTGGCGAATGCTTTCCCAGTTTCGCGCGACGTAGTCTTCTATATAGGCGTCGCTGGCCTCGCGCATGCGCAGCCGCACCTGACCGACGTGCCGCCAGAGCGGTTCACCGTTTTCATAGAGCACGGCGGCGGAAAGCAAGGAATGCCGATCCCCGCGCAGCCGGTGAAGCTGCGCGATGGCTTCACCCTTATCACGGGGCTTGTGCAACATCTCGCCGCGATGCTCCAACACCTGATCGCAGCCCAGAACCAACGCGCCAAAGTGCTTTTCGCTCACCTTCCGGGCTTTCATCTCGGCCAAGGTATCGGCGATGTCGCGCGGCTTGGCCTCTTCGGCCCGCAGCGCAGCAGTTATCATCTCTTCGTCGATCTTGGCCGGGATCACCTCATGCAGGATCGCGGCCTGCGCCAAAAGCTGCGCCCGGATCTCCGAGCCGGAGGCGAGGATGATTTTCTGCGGCATGTGGATAACCCTGTGATGATCTGGCGCAAATCTTGAGGATTTGTTCTGCGAGATAAAAGTTGACAGCACAAGCCCGCAGATCTCGCCCCGAGTCGCGGTTTTTGTCGCCGATTCCCACCCCGATGAATAGGGATAAGCTGCTTGTGCGTATAACCACGAGACTTCACCGGTTATCCCCGCTTTGATACATTTTGTCCCCCAGAAAATACGCCAGCAAGATCCTGAGAAAATTCAACATTCGCGAATCGGGGCCGGCTTATCCACAGGAGGCCGCGAAGTTTGTTCACCTGTTGATAAGCGGCGGTATAAATCATTAATCCACAGGATTCAGACGCCCTACAATCAACTACATCTTTTCTCTTTTCTTATTTATTAAGAAAGAAGCACGCCCACCGGAGCCTTCCCCATGTTCGATCTTCTCAGCCTCGCTTATCCATGGATCAAAGCGCTCCATATCGTGTCGGTCATCAGTTGGATGGCAGCGCTTTTCTACCTGCCGCGGCTCTTCGTGCATCATGTCGAACAGGCGGGCTCCGCCGGGCGGATGCATGAGACTTTCGCGATGATGGAATTCAAGCTCGCACAGTTCATCATGCGGCCCGCGATGATGGCGACATGGGTTTTCGGCCTCGCGCTCGTTCTGACGCCCGGAATCGTGGATTGGACGATGATCTGGCCATGGACCAAGGGTGCCAGTGTCATCGCCATGACGGTTTTCCATGTTTGGCTGAAAAAACAGGTCAAATCCGTCGAAAGCGGCGACAGTACCGTCACGGGCCGTCAGTTCCGCCTTTTGAACGAAGTGCCAACGCTGCTGATGATCGTGATCGTCTTCTCCGTGGTCGTGAAATTCTGAGGCAATTGACTCAAGCCGCGCTGCCGCCTATATCTGCGCCACTGTCCCGTCCGGGGCGGTTTCTGCTTGCCACATTCAAATGATCGACCAGCCCGCATTCTGCTGCGGCTGAACAGGATGCTCCATGACAACCGAAACGCTGAACCTCGCTGATCTCAAGGCGCAGACGCCGAAAAACCTGCTCGCCATGGCCGAAGAGCTGGAGATCGAGAACGCCTCGACCATGCGTAAAGGCGAGATGATGTTCCAGATTCTCCGCGAACGTGCGGATGACGGTTGGGAGATTTCGGGCGACGGCGTGTTGGAAGTGCTGCAAGACGGATTCGGTTTCCTGCGTTCGCCGGAAGCGAACTATCTGCCGGGCCCCGATGACATCTACGTCTCGCCCGACATGATCCGCAAATGGTCGCTGCGCACCGGGGACACCATCGAGGGGCTGATCAAGGCGCCCGATGACACCGAACGCTATTTCGCGCTGACCGAGGTTACCAAGATCAACTTCGAGGCGCCCGAGAAGGCGCGCCACAAGGTCGCCTTTGAGAACCTCACGCCGCTTTACCCCGACGAGCGTCTGACGATGGAGGTTGATGACCCCACGATCAAGGACCGCTCGGCGCGGATCATCGATCTGGTCTCACCCATCGGTAAGGGCCAGCGTTCGCTGATCGTGGCCCCGCCGCGCACCGGTAAGACCGTG
Organism: Sulfitobacter faviae; assembly: GCF_029870955.1. NCBI lineage: Bacteria > Pseudomonadati > Pseudomonadota > Alphaproteobacteria > Rhodobacterales > Roseobacteraceae > Sulfitobacter > Sulfitobacter faviae. The sequence continues at coordinate 1,504,384 of NZ_PGFQ01000001.1, forward strand.
CTGCTGCAGAACATCGCCAACAGCATCGAGAAGAACCACCCCGAGTGTTATCTCATCGTGCTTCTGATCGACGAACGCCCCGAGGAAGTGACCGACATGCAGCGTTCGGTGAAAGGGGAGGTCGTCTCTTCCACCTTCGACGAGCCGGCCACCCGTCACGTCGCGGTTTCCGAGATGGTCATCGAAAAAGCCAAGCGTCTTGTCGAACACAAGCGCGACGTTGTCATCCTGCTCGATTCGATCACCCGTCTGGGCCGTGCCTTCAACACCGTGGTTCCGTCCTCGGGCAAGGTTCTGACCGGCGGTGTCGACGCCAACGCCCTGCAGCGCCCCAAACGTTTCTTCGGTGCCGCGCGGAACATCGAAGAGGGCGGATCGCTCACCATCATCGCCACCGCGCTGATCGACACCGGCAGCCGCATGGACGAGGTGATCTTTGAAGAGTTCAAGGGCACCGGCAACTCCGAGATCGTGCTCGACCGCAAGATCGCAGACAAACGTGTCTTCCCGGCGATCGACATCCTCAAGTCTGGCACCCGGAAAGAGGACCTGCTTGTCGACAAGGTGGACCTGCAAAAAACCTTCGTCCTGCGCCGCATCCTCAACCCGATGGGCACCACCGACGCCATCGAATTCCTGCTCGGCAAGCTCAAGCAAACCAAGTCGAATTCTGACTTTTTCGACTCTATGAACACCTGAGTTATTAATTAATAACAATAGGTTAGTAAAATATGGACACGATATTCGCCCAAGCGTCAGCGCCGGGCCGTGCCGGGGTTGCGGTGATCCGAATTTCCGGCCCGCAGGCCTTCGTGATCGCGCAAGAGATTACCGGGAAACGTCCTGAAGGGCGCGAGAGTGCGTTGCGTAATCTCCGCGGCACGGGCGGAGAGGTGATCGACCAAGCTCTGGTCCTGAGTTTCCCCGGGCCGAACTCCTTCACTGGCGAAGATGTTGTCGAATTCCAACTTCATGGCTCCATTGCCGTGATGCGGGCGATGCTTTCGCTGCTGTCGACCTTCCCCGAAGCTCGGATGGCGGAAGCGGGGGAATTCACCCGCCGTGCGCTAGAGAATGAAAAGCTGGATCTCGCGCAGGTCGAAGGGCTGGCAGATCTCATCGAAGCTGAAACAGAAGCGCAGCGAAAGCAAGCGCTTCGCGTTTTATCGGGCCACCTCGGCGCACGCGTCGAAGAATGGCGGAAAGACCTGATCCGCGCCGCAGCGCTTCTGGAAGCCACAATCGACTTCGCGGATGAAGAAGTGCCCGTCGATGTAACCCCCGAAGTGACGGCGCTGCTCTCGAAGGTCGGCAAGGCATTGCAGGCCGAAGCGGAAGGCACCTATGTCGCCGAGCGGGTTCGAAATGGCTTTGAAGTCGCGATCATCGGCGCGCCAAATGCGGGTAAGTCGACGCTCTTGAACGCGCTAGCCGGACGTGACGCTGCGATCACCTCCGAAATCGCAGGCACTACCCGCGATGTAATCGAAGTTCGAATGGACCTCGGCGGGCTACCGGTTACCCTATTGGATACGGCGGGCCTCCGCGAGAGCGAAGATAAAGTTGAAGCCATCGGGATCAAACGCGCAATCGAACGTGCCGAAGCGGCGGACCTGAGGGTCTTCCTTGCCGCACCAGATGAAATGCTGGTCCTTACGCCGCAGGAAGGGGATATCGTTCTTCAGCCTAAGGCAGATCTCCTTGGTATTGTCGCGAACGGTATCTCAGGGAAGACCGGGCAGGGCGTGTCAGACCTTATTGACCGCATCCAATCTACGCTCTCGGAACGCAGTTCAACCATCGGATTGGCCACCCATGAGCGGCATCGCGTCGCTTTGCAGCAAGCCGTCTCGTGTTTGGCTGAAGTAGATGTTATCCTGACTCGTGGACCGGATTTCTATGATTTGGCTGCCGCGGAGCTTCGATTTGCGATCCGCGCATTGGAAACACTAGTTGGCCGCATAGACGTCGAGAACCTGCTGGATGAGATCTTCACCAGCTTTTGCGTGGGTAAATGATGGAGTGTTTCACGTGAAACATTTTGATGTGATCGTGATCGGCGGCGGCCACGCAGGCGCGGAAGCAGCGCACGCTTCGGCACGGCTCGGCGCACAGACAGCGCTCGTCACGATGAGCCGTGATGGAATCGGCGTCATGTCCTGCAATCCTGCGATCGGGGGCTTGGGAAAGGGGCATTTGGTCCGAGAGATCGACGCAATGGACGGCGTCATGGGGCGCGTTGCTGATAAAGCGGGTATTCAATTCCGTCTACTAAACCGTCGGAAAGGTCCGGCAGTGCAGGGACCGCGTGCGCAGGCTGATCGGAAGATCTATCGCACAGAAATGCTGCGCGAGATTGAAGCGCAGTCTGACCTCGATATCATTGAGAGCGAGGTCGTCGATTTTGAGACGGATGGTGATATCGTTACAGGTGTAGTCTTGGCTGACGGTTCATCCATTACCGCATCCTCGGTGGTCCTTACAACCGGGACATTCCTCCGGGGCGTCATTCATATCGGAGATGTGTCGCAGCAAGGCGGCCGCATGGGTGATAAAGCCTCGGTTAAACTGGCCGAACGCATCGACTCCTTCAACCTTCCGATGGGTAGGTTGAAAACTGGCACGCCCCCGCGTCTTGATGGGCGAACGATCAACTGGGATATTCTAGAAGAACAGCCGGGCGATGATGATCCCGTCTTGTTTTCATTCCTATCTGATAAGGTATCCGCACTCCAGGTCGTCTGCGGCATTACGCATACCAATGCAAAAACCCACCAGATTATCCGAGAAAATCTCGAAAGGTCTGCGATGTATGGCGGGCACATTGACGGCGTAGGCCCGCGATACTGTCCTTCTATCGAAGACAAAGTCGTGCGATTTGCGGATAAAGACTCGCACCAGGTATTTTTGGAACCTGAAGGTGCAGATGACCATACGGTCTATCCCAATGGTATTTCGACTTCCCTTCCAGCGGACGTACAAGAAGCTTATGTTCGGAGTATGGTCGGCCTTGAAAACGCAATCATTCTGCAACCCGGCTACGCGATCGAATATGACTATATCGACCCGCGGGCGCTTGCATCGACCCTTGCGGTCCGTACAGTTCCCGGCCTGTATCTCGCAGGACAGATCAATGGCACCACAGGCTATGAAGAAGCCGCAGCGCAAGGGCTGGTCGCCGGCCTGAATGCAGCGCTTCATGCTCAGGGTCGAGACCCGGTAACCTTTAGCAGGTCCGAGAGCTATATCGGCGTCATGATCGACGATCTGACGACGCGTGGCGTCACAGAGCCCTACCGGATGTTTACGTCACGCGCTGAGTTCCGCTTGTCACTCCGGGCGGACAATGCAGACCAGCGGCTCACGCCCCTTGCGATCAAGCTGGGATGCGTTTCTAAATCTCGCCGTGAGCTCTTTGAAGAGAAAACTTCATGTCTAATTGACGTGAGAACACGACTGCAGAGTAGGGAGTACACCCCGAAAGAGCTTGCCAATGCTGGGATCAACGTGAATCAAGACGGTTCAAAGCGGAATGGCTATCAGATATTGGCATTCCCTGATGTTAAGTTTGAAGACTTGCTCACGCTCGATCCAGATTTAGGCGATACCCCAGTTGAGGTTCGACGTCAGCTCGAGCGCGACGCACTCTATGCGACCTACATCGTAAGGCAGCAGAAGGAGATTGATCTGTTGAAGAAAGACGAGAATGTACGCATTCCGGCCGACTTCTCCTTTGAGGCGCTTTCGGGGCTTTCAAACGAATTGAAAACTAAGATCGCAACTGCACGTCCCGAGACAATGGCCCAGGTAGCACGTGTCGATGGAATGACGCCCGCTGCGCTTACATTAATTCTGGCCCGGGTTAAAAGAGGCACCGGGAACAAGACAGCATGAGCGAATTGCGTAAACTCGATGTTTCACGTGAAACATTTGAAAAGCTCGAAGCCTTTGGGGAGCTTGTTCGGAAATGGAACCCGAGGATAAATTTGGTTTCCAAGAGTAGCTTGGAAGACCTTTGGACGCGTCACATTTTAGATTCCGTTCAGGTCTTCAACCTTGCCGAAGGCAGCGGCGTTTGGGTAGACCTCGGTAGCGGCGGGGGTTTCCCGGAATTGTCGTTTCGATCCTTAACCAAGAGGAACGACATTTCGACGTTACTTTGGTGGAGAGTGACCAGCGGAAATGCGCATTCCTACGGACTGCCATTCGAGAGCTGACGCTAGAGGCCTCTGTAAAGAATGAGCGGATTGAGGAAGTAAAAAGCCTTAATGCCGATGTCCTGTCAGCGCGTGCCTTGGCTGATTTGACAAAGCTCTTAGGGTTCGCCGAATTGCATCTTAAGCCCGAAGGAACTGCCCTCTTTCCAAAAGGTCAGAGTTGGCAACGGGAGGGCGAAGAGGCGCGGCTGAGTTGGATGTACGGCCTCGAACCGGTACCCTCCCAGACCAATCCCGAGGCTGCCATTCTAAAGATTAAGGATATCGCCCGTGTCTGACCTTTCTCGTCCGGCTGGACCTAAAATTATCGCAATCGCGAACCAGAAGGGTGGTGTCGGAAAAACGACGACGACGATCAATCTTTCGGCCGCACTTGCTGAGGCGGGTAAGCGCATATTGGTGGTTGACCTCGACCCGCAAGGCAATGCTTCTACGGGGCTGGGCATCGAAGTCGAAGACCGCGAATTTACGACCTACGATCTGCTGTTGGATGATAGCCTGCCACAGGACGTAATTCAGCGGACAGAAACGGAAGGGTTGCTCATCGTTCCGGCGACGGTTGACCTCAGCTCCGCGGATATCGAACTCTTTTCGAATGAGAAAAGAAGTTTCCTTCTGCATGACGCGCTAAGGCAAACCCAGATGGATCAGTTTGAGTTTGATTACATCTTGATTGATTGCCCGCCTTCGCTCAACCTATTGACCGTAAATGCGATGATCGCGGCGCATTCGGTTCTGGTGCCTTTGCAGAGCGAATTTTTCGCACTGGAAGGGCTTTCCCAGCTTATGCTGACGATAAGAGAGGTCCGGCAAAGCGGAAATAAAGACCTGCGGATTGAGGGCGTTCTTCTTACTATGTATGATCGCCGCAACAATCTCTCGCAGCAGGTTGAGAATGACGCGCGGGCGAACCTCGGTGAGTTGGTGTTCCAGACCGTTATCCCGCGTAATGTTCGGGTGAGCGAGGCGCCGAGCTTTGCTATGCCCGTATTGAGTTATGATCCCACATCGAAAGGGGCCCAAGCCTACCGCGATTTGGCGGCGGAGCTAACAAGAAACAATGGTTAATAAGGTGGCAGTATGGCAGACAAACAAGAGCGCAAACGGGGCCTTGGCCGGGGGCTTTCGGCACTGATGGCGGATGTAGCGGAGACCGAGAGCGTGGCCGCCAAGGGGGCCGCGGCGGCGGAGCAGTTCGTTCCGATCGAGCGGATTAAACCGAATCCGGATCAGCCACGTAAGCGGTTTGAGCAAGAGCATCTTGATGATCTGGCGGCCTCAATTAAAGAAAAGGGGGTCATTCAGCCCCTAATCGTCCGCGCTCTGGCCGATGGCAATTTCGAGATCGTCGCGGGTGAACGGCGTTGGCGGGCATCGCAGATCGCAAAGGTCCATAGCCTTCCGGTGATCGTGCGCGAGTTCACCGATGTCGAAGTGCTTGAAGTCGCGATCATCGAAAACATCCAGCGGGCAGATCTGAACTCGGTCGAGGAAGCGGCGGGTTATCGTCAGTTGATGGATAAGTTCGGCCACACGCAGGAGAAGATGGCCGAAGCCCTTGGGAAAAGCCGCAGCCATATCGCCAATCTGTTGCGTCTGCTGAACCTGCCAGATCCGGTGCAAGAGATGGTGCGCCAGAATGAACTAAGCGCGGGCCATGCGCGGGCGCTGATTCCGGCGAAGGATCCGCTGAAACTGGCGCAGCAGGTCATCAAAGGCGGCCTTTCCGTCCGCGCGACCGAGGCTTTGGTCAAGAAAGATCAGGCCGGTGAGCGCGGTAATATGGTAAATAAAGAGCGTCTCTCGCAGCGCCCAGAGAAGGATGCCGATACGCAGGCGCTTGAAGGCGACCTGTCAGCCAACCTAGGTATGAAGGTTAGTTTGGACCATAAACCGGGTCAGGAAGCGGGGAAGGTGACGTTGCACTATACCACGCTTGACCAGTTGGATGAGATCTGCCGCCTGCTGGGCGGCTCTTAAGGCAGAAGCGTTTCGATCACGGCGTTTAGAAGGATAACGCCTTGACCTGAAACGATTAACCTGTCTTTCTCGCGTGTTGCCATGCCGATGTCTTGCAGGTGATTGACGGCTTTGTCGTCAATTTCATGCCCGGCAATGTCGGCGTAGCGGATGAGGTCAACGCCTTCCTTAAGGCGCAAGCCCATGAGGAGAAACTCGGTCGCCTGTTCGCTACGGCTCAGGGCGGTCCGAGGTTTCTCCGCTTCGCCTTTTGCGACACCGTCGAGCCACCGCTGTGGATTGCTATAAGCAACTGTCGCGAATTTCTGTCCGTCCAGCGTCAGCCGCCCATGTGCGCCGGGGCCGATGCCGATATAGTCCCCATAGCGCCAATAGATCAGGTTGTGACGCGATTGGGCGCCATCCCGGGCGTGGTTTGACACCTCGTACGCGGGCATGCCCATGTCATTGCAGATGTCTTGGGTGAGGGTAAACATATCCGCGCCGAGATCTTCGTCGGGCAGGCCGCGAAGTTTTCCGCGGGCGTAACGGTCGCCAAAGGCGGTGCCTTGTTCGATCGTGAGCTGATAGAGCGAAATATGGTCTATCGTGAGGGATAGAGCCTGTTTCAACTCGGCTTCCCATTCCGTGGCGGATTGGTCTTGCCGCCCATAGATTAGATCGAAGCTCACACGGTCAAAGGTATTGCGGGCGATGTCGAAGGCGGTCATCGCTTCTTTCGCCGTATGCAGACGGCCCAAACGTTTGAGATCCGCATCGTTCAGTGCCTGAATGCCCATGGAAACGCGTGATACACCGGCTTGCCGATAGGCGGCGAAGCGGCCCGCTTCGACCGAGCCGGGATTGGCTTCGAGGGTGATTTCCAGATCGTTCGCCGTGGGCCAGTGGCCCCGGATGGCGCTGATGATGTCTGCGACGACATCGGGGTCCATCAAACTGGGCGTGCCGCCGCCGAAAAAGACCGCATTGAGCACGCGCCCCGGTGTCTCATCCGCAGCGCGCTGAAGTTCAGCGAGATAGGCATCGCGCCAAGCGGCTTGGTCGATCCGGCGGCTAACGTGGCTGTTAAAGTCGCAATAGGGACATTTCGCCTCGCAAAATGGCCAATGGATATAGAGGCCGAAGCCGCCCTGTTGCCAATCTTCAGCCAAAACAGCCCGCAATCAGTTTCGCAAAGGCATCCGCGCGGTGGCTGATGCTATTTTTCTGCTCGGCGTCCATTTCGGCAAAGGTGACCTCATGACCGTCAGGTTGGAACATCGGGTCATAGCCGTGACCCTGTTCGCCGCGCATCGGCCAAACCAGCGTGCCGTTCACCTTGCCCGCGAAAACCTCATCATGGCCGTCGGGCCATGCCAGCACCAGCGTCGCGCAGAAACGGGCGCGGCGGGGGTGTGGTGCGTTCTTCTCTTCCAGCAGATTGCGCGTCTTGGTCATGGCCATGACGAAGTCGCGGCCATTCTCCGTTTCGGCCCAATCCGCGGTATAGACGCCGGGCGCATTGTTAAGCGCTTCGACTTCGATGCCGGAATCGTCGGCCAATGCGGGCAGGCCGGTCGCCTTGGCGGCGGCATGCGCCTTGATCCGGGCGTTGCCGACGAAGGTCGTCTCGGTCTCTTCCGGCTCGGGCAGGTTCATCTCTGCCGCGCCGACCACCTCAACCCCGTGGGGGGCGAAGAGCTGGCGCATCTCTGCCAGTTTGCCGGCGTTATGGGTGGCGATCAGAATGTGATTCTCGGTGAACTTGCGGGTCATGCGGTGACCGATTTTTGGATGGTGGCCAGTTCGCCGACGCCTTTCTCGGCCAGGTCCATCAGTTGGTTCATCTGGTCGCGGGTATAGGTTGAGCCTTCGGCGCTCATCTGCACTTCGATCAGCTTGCCGGATCCGGTCATGATAAAGTTGCCATCGACGCCCGCCTCTGAATCCTCGGGGTAGTCGAGGTCGAGCACTGGCTGGCCTGCGTAGATGCCGCAGCTTACCGCCGCGACCGGATCGACCAGCGGGTCAGAGACGACATCGCCCGCTTTCATCAGCTTGTTCACGGCGAGACGCAGGGCAATCCAACCGCCGGTGATGGACGCGCAGCGGGTGCCGCCATCGGCTTGCAGCACGTCACAATCGACGGTGATCTGTCGCTCGCCCAAGGCGGAGCGGTCGACCCCGGCACGCAGGGCGCGGCCGATTAGGCGCTGGATCTCGACCGTGCGACCGCCTTGTTTGCCGGTGGCGGCTTCGCGACGCATCCGTGTGTTGGTGGCGCGGGGCAGCATGCCGTATTCGGCGGTGACCCAGCCCAGACCGGAGCCTTTGATGAAGGGCGGCACGCGGTCTTCGATGGTTGCGGTGCAGAGCACATGGGTATCGCCCATCTTGATCAGGGCCGACCCTTCGGCATGTTTGGTGAAACCTGTCTCGATCGAGACGGCGCGCATTTCATCGAGTTTCCGGCCAGAGGGACGCATGACATATCCTTTTTGATGTTGCCCGGGGATACCGCCCCACAAGGCTTTGATGCAACCCCGATTGACGTTTGCCCGGCTTGTACCTTTATTAGACAAGAGAGCGAGCACCGATGAAAAACACGCCTGAATTGCTGAAAGACATGAATGACCGATCCCGCGAAGTGTTTCGCCGGGTGGTCGAAGGCTATCTGGAAAGTGGCGATCCGGTGGGGTCGCGCACGCTGACGCGGGACTTCAGCGAAAAGGTCTCGGCGGCGACGATCCGCAATGTGATGCAGGATCTCGAATATATGGGTCTGCTGGACAGCCCCCATGTCTCAGCGGGGCGCATTCCGACGCAATTGGGGCTGCGGATGTTCGTCGATGGGATGATCGAGATCGGCGATCCGACGGAGCTTGACCGGGAGAAGATCGACGCGACATTGGGGAATAATTCCTCCGATGTCGGCGGGCTGTTGGACCGGATCGGATCGGCCCTGTCGGGCGTCACGCATGGTGCCTCACTCGTGTTGACGCCGAAGCATGAAGCGCCGATCAAACATATCGAATTCGTCTCTTTATCGCTTGATAGAGCCTTGGTGGTGCTTGTTTTCTCCGACGGCCATGTTGAGAACCGGCTGTTCACGCCGCCACCCGGGCAGACCCCAAGTTCGATGCGCGAGGCGGCAAATTTCTTGAATGCTTTCGTCGAAGGCAAAACCCTTAGCGAGTTGCAGCGCAGCATCAAGCAGGAGATCGCCAAGCGTCGGCAGGAGATCGACGTGCTGGCGCAGCAGCTTGTTGAGAGCGGTGCGGTGCTGTGGGACGCGGAAGGGGAGCATTCCGAGCGTTTGATCGTGCGCGGCCGGTCGAATCTGCTGGGCGGAGAGGCGGAGGCCGAAGACCTTGACCGTATCCGTAGCCTTTTCGACGATCTTGAGCGCAAGCGGGACATCGCCGAATTCCTCGAACTGGCCGAAGATGGGGACGGTGTGCGCATTTTTATCGGCTCGGAAAACAAACTTTTCTCACTTTCGGGTTCCTCTCTGGTCGTTTCCCCTTATATGAACGCTGATCGTAAGGTGATCGGCGCCGTGGGTGTCATTGGCCCGACACGCTTAAATTATGGACGTATCGTGCCGATTGTGAACTACACGGCACAACTGGTGGGAAAGCTGATTTCCGACCGGAACTAGAGGTGGAACATGGCAGAGCCGAAAGAAAACGACTTTTTGGACGAGATCGACAGCGCCGAAGCTGAAGAATACGCCGAAGACATGGCCGAGATCGACGAAGAAGCCCTTGCGGTAGAGGAACTGCGCGCCGAGCGTGATCAGTACCGCGACCGTTTCATGCGCGCGCTCGCCGATGCCGAGAATGCGCGCAAACGCTCCGACAAGGACCGTCGCGAGGCCGAGAACTATGGCGGCTCCAAGCTGGCCCGTGACATGCTGCCTGTTTATGACAACATGAAACGCGCGCTGGAAACCACCACCGATGAGCAGAAAGAGGCCTTTGGCCCGCTGCTGGAAGGTGTGGAACTGACGATGCGCGAGCTGCTGAACGTCTTCAAAAAGCACGGCATCGAAGTGATCGCGCCCGAGGTTGGCGACAAGTTCGACCCCAAGCATCACGAAGCGATGTTCGAAGCGCCCGTGCCCGGCACCGTGGCGGGCGAGATCATTCAGGTCGCCGCCGAAGGCTTCATGCTGCACGACCGTCTGCTTCGCCCGGCGCAGGTTGGCGTGTCTTCGACGCCCGCGAGCTAAGCGTCCAATCAGTCACTTTCGAAAGAGGCGGTCAGGAAGTGGCCGCCTCTTTCAGTTTGTAGATCAGTTCCAGCGCCTCGCGCGGGGAGAGCTCATCGGGGATCACCTCGCGTAGTTTGTCCTCGACCGGCGAGGATTTCACCGGCTGCGGCGCAGGCGTGGGGCTGACGGTAAAGAGCGGCAGATCGTCGATCAGTGTCTTTTGTGTGGCCCCGCCTTCGCGTTCGCCTTTCTCCAATGCCTCCAGCACCACGCGGGCCCGTGCGATCACCGGGGCGGGCAGGCCGGCCAGCTGCGCCACCTGCACGCCATAAGAGCGGTCCGCGGCCCCCTTGCGCACTTCGTGCAGGAAGACGACCTCGCCCTCCCATTCCTTGACTGCCACCGTGGCATTGTCGACCCCCGGCAGCTTGCCGGCCAGTGCCGTCATCTCGTGATAATGGGTCGCGAAAAGTGCCCGGGTCCGATTCACGTCGTGCAGATGTTCCAACGTGGCCCAAGCGATCGAGAGGCCATCGTAGGTGGCCGTGCCGCGCCCGATCTCGTCGAGGATCACCAGTGCGCGGTCGTCGGCCTGGTTCAGGATCGCGGCGGTTTCGACCATTTCCACCATGAAGGTCGAGCGGCCCCGCGCCAGATCGTCCGAGGCACCGACGCGGCTGAAGAGCTGGCTAACAACGCCAATATGCGCCGAACTCGCGGGCACGAAACTGCCCATCTGCGCCATCAGGGCGATCAGCGCGTTCTGGCGCAGGAAGGTCGATTTACCCGCCATGTTCGGGCCGGTGAGCAGCCAGATGTTGGCGGCCTCGGCCTCGGCACTCAAGTCACAGTCATTTGCGATGAAAGGCTCGCCCGATTGCTGGGTCAGAGCGCGTTCCACGACCGGATGCCGCCCACCTTGGATGTCAAAGGCGCGGGACATATCCACGCGGGGGCGGGTCCAATTCTCACTCCGGGCGAGGTTTGCTAGACCTGTGGCCAGATCGACTTCGGCCAGCCCGGCAGAGGCTTGGCCGATCTCTGCGGCATGCTCTAGAATAGCACTCCGAAGACTTTCGTAGAGCCGCTTTTCGATCTCCTGCGCGTGGTTGCCTGCATTGAGAATTTTCGTCTCCAACTCAGACAGTTCGACAGTGGTAAAGCGCACTTGGTTCGCCGTGGTTTGCCGGTGGATAAAGGTCTCTGACAGCGGCGGGTTCAGCATCTTTTCGGCATGGGTCGCGGTGCATTCGACGAAGTATCCCAGCACATTGTTGTGCTTGATTTTCAGCGACGAAATCCCCGTATCAGAGACGAACTGCTGCTGCATACCGGCAATCACGCTGCGGCCTTCGTCGCGCAGCTCTCGCGCGGCGTCGAGGTCGGCGTCATGGCCGGGGGCGATGAAACCGCCGTCGCGCACCATCAGCGGGGGCTCGGCCACCAGCGCGTGATCCAACAGGTCGATAAGCTCCCCATGGCCCTGCAACCCTTCGGCGGCTTCGCGAAGCAGGTCGGGCAGATCCTGTTGTGCCAGGCTTTGGTGCAAAGCCTCGGCTTCGATCAACCCATTGCGGATCGCGGCAAGGTCGCGCGGTCCGCCCCGGTCGAGCGAGAGGCGTGACAGCGCCCGGTCGAGGTCTGGCACATTGCGCAGACGTTGGCGAATGTCCTCGGCAACGCGGGCGTTGTCATAGGCAAAGCTGACCGCATCGGCGCGGGAGGTCACCACGTCGACAACGCGCGAGGGGCTTGAGATCCGCCGCTCCAACAGGCGCGCGCCCCCGGCGGTGACGGTATTGTCCATGATCGACAGCAAAGACCCGGCGCGGCCACCATTTAGGGAGTGGGTGAGTTCCAGATTGCGCCGGGTTGCCGCGTCAATCTGAACGGTGCGGGCCTCTGCCTCTTTCTGGGGCGGGCGGAGCAGGGGCAGCTTGCCGCGTTGAGTGATAGTGAGGTATTCTATTACAGCTCCCATGGCCGAGACTTCGGCGCGGGTGAAGCTGCCGAAAGCCTCTAGCGTGGCGATATCAAACAGGTCGCAGACCCGTTTTTCCGCACTGGTGCTGTCAAAGGCCGAACGGGCCAGACCCGTCAGTGCGATCCCGAAATCAGAGACGACATCGTGCAATTCCGTCTCTTTCGCCTCTGAGACGATCAGTTCCGATGGTGACAGCCGCGCCAATTCCGGCCCCAGCCGGACTTGGGCCAACGGCATCACGTGAAACGCACCGGTCGAGATATCGACCCAAGCCATCGCGCAGGCATCGCGCACCTCGGCAAAGGCGGCGAGGTAATTGTGCCGCCGCGCTTCCAACAGGCTTTCCTCGGTCAGCGTGCCGGGGGTGACCAGCCGCACCACGTCGCGTTTTACCACCGCCTTGTAGCCGCGTTTCTTCGCCTCTGCGGGGCTTTCCATCTGCTCGCAGACCGCCACGCGAAACCCCTTGCGGATCAGCGTCAACAGGTAACCTTCGGCGGCATGCACCGGCACGCCGCACATGGCGATATCCTTGCCCTGATGCTTGCCGCGTTTGGTGAGTGCGATATCCAACGCCTCTGCCGCGGCGATGGCATCGTCAAAGAACATCTCGTAAAAATCGCCCATGCGGTAGAACAGCAACGCGTCCTGATGGTCCGCTTTAAGCTCGAGATATTGCGCCATCATTGGCGTTACTTTTTCTGTCTGCACGGCTGCCCCCTGTTGCCGCGCGGACCCTACAAAACCCCCGGCGCAGCGAAAGGGGGGCGGGGCCTTGGGCGGTCTTTGTCATGCGATTTGCACTGACGCGGGGCTTGCGTTGTGCTGAAGTCGGATCGTGGCTAAGAAGATCCCAAAGCAGAAGAAGGGTAATGTCGTGACGAGAAAGAACCGTATCACCTCTGAAGAGGCGCTTGCCTTTCACCTCGAACCGACCCCCGGCAAGTTCGAGATCTCGGCCACCGTGCCGATGACCACGCAGCGCGACCTGAGCCTTGCCTATTCCCCCGGTGTGGCCGTGCCTTGCGAGGCCATCGCCGAGAGCCCCGAGACAGCCTATGACTACACCAACAAGGGCAATCTGGTCGCCGTGATCTCGAACGGGACGGCGGTGTTGGGGCTTGGCAATCTCGGCGCGCTGGCCTCCAAACCGGTGATGGAAGGCAAGGCGGTTCTGTTCAAGCGTTTCGCGGATGTGAACTCCATCGACATCGAGCTTGATACCGAGGACACCGAGGCCTTCATCAACGCCTGCAAGCTGATGGGGCCGACCTTCGGCGGCATCAACCTCGAAGACATCAAGGCGCCCGAGTGTTTCATCATCGAGCAGCGCTTGAAGGAAGAGATGGACATCCCCGTCTTTCACGATGACCAGCACGGCACGGCGGTGATCTGCGCCGCGGGTCTGATCAACGCGTTGCATCTTTCGGGCAAGAAGATCGAAGACGTGCGCATCGTGCTCAACGGCGCGGGGGCTGCGGGCATCGCCTGTCTGGAACTGCTCAAGGCGATGGGCGCGAAACACGACAACTGCATCATGTGCGACACCAAAGGTGTGATCTATCAGGGCCGCACCGAGGGCATGAACCAGTGGAAATCGGCCCATGCCGCCAATACAGAGCTGCGCACGCTCGAAGAGGCGATGCAGGGCGCGGATGTCTTCCTTGGCGTCTCGGTCAAAGGGGCGGTGACGCCCGCGATGGTGGCCTCCATGGCCGACAACCCGGTGATCTTTGCCATGGCCAACCCGGACCCGGAGATCACGCCGGAAGAGGCCCATGAGGTCCGCATGGACGCCATCGTCGCCACCGGACGCTCGGATTACCCGAACCAAGTCAACAACGTGCTGGGCTTTCCCTATCTTTTCCGTGGCGCGCTCGACATCCACGCGCGGGCCATCAACGACGAGATGAAGATCGCCTGCGCCCATGCGCTGGCGCAACTGGCGCGCGAGGACGTGCCGGACGAGGTGGCGCTGGCCTATGGCCGCACGCTGAGCTTTGGTCGCGACTACATCATTCCCACGCCATTCGACCCACGCCTCATCCACCGCATTCCGCCCGCCGTGGCCAAGGCAGGAATGGACACCGGGGCCGCGCGGCGGCCGATCATCGACATGGACGCCTATGAGGTCGGGCTGAAATCGCGGATGGACCCGACGGCGAGCATCTTGCGCGGCATCAACGCCCGCGCCCGGGCCAATCAGGCCCGGATGATCTTTGCCGAGGGGGACGATCCCAAGGTGCTGCGCGCGGCGGTCATGTACCAGCGCGCGGGCTTGGGCAAGGCGCTGGTCGTGGGCCGCGAGGACGACGTGCGCGCCAAGCTCGAAGAAGCGGGCATGGCCGACGCGGTGCGTGAGTTGGAGGTGGTGAACGCCGCCAACACCCAGCATCTGGCGACCTACAAAGACTTTCTTTATGGCCGGTTGCAGCGCAAAGGTTTCGATCGCAAGGACATCCACCGCCTCGCCTCGCGCGACCGCCATGTCTTTGCGGCGTTGATGCTGGCGCATGGTCATGGCGACGGTTTGGTGACCGGGGCCACCCGCAAGTCCGCACATGTCTTGGAGCGGCTCAACCACGTCTTCGATGCCAATGCCGAGGCCGGGGCCGCGGGCATCACGGCCCTGCTGCACAAGGGGCGCATCGTCTTTATCGCCGATACCTTGGTGCATGAATGGCCCGATGAGAACGATCTGGCCAATATCGCCGAAAGCGGCGCGCGCGTGGCGCGGCATCTGGGGCTGGAGCCTCGGGTCGCCTTCGTCAGCTTCTCGACCTTCGGCTACCCTGTCTCGGAGCGCGCCGAAAAGATGCACCTCGCGCCCGAGGTGTTGGACCAGCGCGGGGTGGATTTCGAATATGAGGGTGAGATGACCGTCGACGTGGCGCTGAACGCGGCCAGTCAGGCGAATTACCCGTTCTCGCGGCTGACGGGGCCTGCGAACATCCTCGTGGTGCCGGCGCGGCACTCGGCCAGCATCTCGGTCAAGCTGATGCAGGAGATGGCGGGGGCGACGGTGATCGGGCCGATCCTTACGGGCTTCGATAAGTCGATCCAGATCTGCTCTTCCACCTCGACGGCGAATGACATCCTTAACATGGCCATTCTCGCGGCCTGTAAGGTGGGCTGATGATCTGGAATCTCGGCTCTATCAACGCGGATAACTTCTATCTGCTGCCCCATCTGCCGGGACCGGGAGAGACCATTTCAGCCCGGAATTTCCGGCAGGGGCTGGGCGGCAAGGGGGCCAATATGTCGGTCGCCGCCGCCCGGGCCGGGACGCGGGTGATGCATGTCGGCGCATTGGGCGCCGATGGCGGTTGGGCGCTGGAACGGCTTTTGGAATACGGGGTCGAAACGGCGCATATCACCTTGATGGAGGGCGTGACCGGTCACGCCAACATCGCCGTCGATCTGGAGGGGGAGAACAATATCGTCATCTTCCCCGGCACCAATCACGAGATCACCGACGAGATGATCGGTGCCGCGCTGAGCGAGGCTTCCTCGGGCGATTGGCTTTTGATGCAGAACGAAACCAACGGGCAGCGGTTCGCGGCGCGAACGGCGAAAACTCTGGGCCTGCGACTGGCCTATGCCGCCGCCCCTTTCGATGCGGATGCGGTGACGGCGATCCTCGAACAGATCGACCTATTGGTGCTGAACGAGGTCGAAGCGGCGCAGTTGCGGGCCGCGACGGGGGGCGAGTTGCGGCAACTGCCGATCGACGACATCGTGGTGACGCTGGGGGCGGGGGCTGTGAATGGGTCTCTAACAAGGCACATCTGGTCGAAAGCTTCCCCGCCTATCAGGTCGAGGCGGTGGATACGACCGGCGCGGGCGATACTTTTACCGGCTATCTGCTGGCCGGGTTGGACCGGGGGATGACCATGCCGCAGGCGATTGATCTGGCCATGCGCGCGGGGGCCTTGATGGTCACGCGTCATGGCACGGCAGATGTGATCCCCGATCTGAAAGAGATCCGGGATCACGATTTTCGCAGTTAATCTACCGGGGCGCGGTTACTTCACGAAGGGGGCCGCGCTGCCCCAAAGCTGTTCCACGCGGGCGTCACGGCCACAGCCCTTGCGGTAGCGTTTGTAGGCGACCGATTTTTTCACAGCCACGCCGACACTGCTGAACGCCAGCCGGTCGCTGCTTTTGTAGTAGTCCTGATGATAATCATCAGCCGGGTAAAAGGGCGCATCGCCAAGGATCGGCGTCACGACCTCGGTGCCGAGGGCGGCCTGCGCTTCGGCCTTGGCAGCCTCTGCCGCGCTTTTCTGGGCGGGGCTGCCCGCGAAGATCGCCGTGCGGTAGCTTTCCCCCCGGTCACAGAATTGCCCGCCCGCATCTGTGGGGTCAATCGAGCGGAAGAAGAGATCAAGCAGTGTCTTGCGGGTGACGACATCCGGGTCGAATTGGATCTGCACCGCTTCGTAATGGCCGGTGTTGCCGCCGGTGACTTCTTTGTAGGTCGGGTTCTTGGTGCGGCCCCCGGCAAAGCCCGAGATGGCCTCTTTCACGCCTTTGACGGATTCAAAATCGGCTTCGACGCACCAGAAGCAGCCGCCCGCCACGGTCAGCACCTCGGTCTCCGCCGCTGCCGCAGGTCGGTTCTGCGCGGCGAGGCCCAGAGTGATCGCAAGGGTCAGAATGGCGGGTTTGAACATTGATTTTTGGAACATATCGGTCCTCCTCAGGCCTAGGGTTGCCGCTGGGACGGAGATAGCGCAAGGCCGGGGCGGGGAAAGTCACGCTCTGGTGAAGGCAATTTACCACTTGGCGCGCGGGCGCGTTCTTTCTAGCGTTCCGGGTTCAACGGCAATGGGAGAAGCCTTTCATGCGTATTGCGATGTGGTCGGGGCCGCGCAACCTCAGCACTGCGATGATGTATAGTTTCGGAGCGCGCGCGGATTTCACCGCGATGGATGAGCCGTTCTACGCGGCTTATCTCAAGGCGACGGGGCTGGATCATCCAATGCGCGACGCGGTACTGGCGGCGCAGGAGCAAGACCCCGCGCGGGTGCCTCTTGGCTTTGTCCAAAACGGCACCCGGCATCTCTATATGAAACATATGGCGCAGCATATGATCGACGGGTTCCCGCTTGACTGGGCCGAGGACTGCGTGAACATCCACCTGATCCGCCATCCGGCACGGGTGATCGCAAGCTATGCGGAGAAGCGCGAAGCACCCCGTTTGGCGGATATCGGGTTTGACCGGCAACTCATGCTCTTCGAGCGGTTGGGCGGACTTGTCATCGACAGCGGCGATATCCGCGCGGACCCGGAGGGGATGCTGCGCAGGCTTTGCGCCGCCATCGACTTGCCCTTTGATCCTGCGATGCTGCATTGGCCCGCCGGGCCGCGGGCGGAGGATGGCGTTTGGGCGCCGCATTGGTATGGGGCGATCCATCGCAGCACCGGTTTCGCGGGGCCGGAGGGGGAACTGCCCGAGCTTAAAGGAGCAGAGGCGGAAGTTCTGGAGGCCGCCATGCCCTACTATGAGCGGCTGTTTGCGGAACGTCTAAAAAATTCCTGAAGACCGCGAAACTATTTCGCGGGGCGGTCGTGACTACGGTGCTATTTCAAACGGAGGGAAAACCAGATGAAAAAATTTGCAAGCACCGCAATCGCCCTGTCCATGATCGCCGGTGGCGCATGGGCGGATGCCCATGCCATGGCCATGGTCGAAGCCTCGGGTCAGGATGTATCGAATGGCGTCGTCACTGCCGACAAGGTGATGGCGGGCGAGAATGGCTGGCTGGTTGTGCACCGCACCGACGCCGACATGAAGCCCGGCCCCGTGGTCGGCTACGCCCCGCTGCGCGCGGGCGAGAACATGGATGTCGTCGCGATCCTGCAAGAGGACGTGGCTTCGGGCGACATGCTGATGTTGATGGTTCATTCCGAAGATGGTGGCATGAAAACCGGGGTGTTCGAATATACGTTGGGCGCCAAGGAAGACGGGCCGATCAAACCGAATGGGGAGCTGGTGATGACGGTTGTCACTGCCGATTGACCCGGTAGGTGGCTCAGAGAAAGGCCCGGGCGGTAGCGTCCGGGCCTTTTGCGTTTCTGTTTGGGGCTGGCCGCCGGGGGCGCTGCCCCCGGACCCCCGTGGTATTTAAGAAAGGATGAAGGGGGATTGGGGTCCCGTGCTTCAGCCTTTGCTGCGTTTGTCGCGGGCGGCGAGGAGTTTGAGGCGCAGGGCGTTCAGTTGGATGAAGCCTGCGGCGTCTTTCTGGTCGTAGGCGCCGGCGTCGTCCTCGAAGGTCACATGGGCCTCGGAATAGAGGCTGTGATCGGACCAGCGGCCGACGGTGCGGACATGGCCTTTGTAGAGCTTCAGGCGCACGGTGCCGGTGACATGGGTTTGGCTCGCGTCGATGGCGGCTTGCAGCATGGTCCGTTCGGGGCTGTACCAGAAGCCGTTGTAGATAAGCTCGGCGTATTTCGGCATCAGCTCGTCCTTGAGGTGCATGGCGCCGCGGTCGAGGGTGATGGATTCGATACCGCGGTGGGCCTCAAGCAGCAGGGTGCCGCCGGGGGTCTCATAGATGCCGCGGGATTTCATGCCGACGAAACGGCCTTCGACCAGATCGAGGCGGCCACAGCCGTGTTTGCCGCCAAGTTCGTTCAGTTTGGTGAGGATCGTGGCGGGGGACATGGCTTCGCCGTTGATGCTGACCGCATCGCCGCGCTCGAAGCCGATTTCGACGTATTCGGGCGTGTCGGGGGCATCCTCTGGGTTCACGGTGCGCTGGTAGACGTAGTCGGGCGCGTCGACCGCCGGATCTTCGAGCACTTTGCCTTCGGAAGAGGTGTGCAGCAGGTTGGCATCGACCGAGAAGGGCGCTTCGCCGCGCTTGTCTTTGGCGATTGGGATCTGGTTCTGCTCGGCGAAGGCCAGAAGTTTGGTGCGGCTCGACAGGTCCCATTCGCGCCAGGGGGCGATGACCTTGATGTCGGGGTTCAGCGCATAGGCGGCGAGTTCAAACCGGACCTGATCGTTGCCCTTGCCGGTGGCGCCGTGGGCGACGGCATCGGCGCCGGTTTCTTCGGCGATCTCGACCAGACGCTTGGAGATCAGCGGGCGGGCGATGGAGGTGCCCAGAAGGTAGAGACCTTCATAGACCGCATTGGCGCGGAACATTGGGAAGACGAAGTCGCGGACGAATTCCTCGCGCACGTCTTCGATGTAGATGTTCTCAGGCGCGATGCCCATCATCTCGGCCTTTTTGCGGGCCGGTTCCAGCTCTTCGCCTTGGCCGAGATCGGCGGTGAAGGTCACCACCTCGCAGCCATATTCGGTTTGCAGCCATTTCAGGATGATCGAGGTATCGAGGCCGCCGGAATAGGCAAGCACGACTTTCTTGGGCGCGGACATGACGGGTTTCCTTTCAAGTTCGCCCTGCGAGGTAGCGGTTTTCGCGGGCGCGGGCAAGATTGAAGCCCGCGTTGACCTATGCTGGCTGCGCGCCTATCGACGAATGGCAGCAAGGAGAGCACAGATGGCGGATGAATTTGCACGAAAAGCACAGGCGGCGGCAGAAGCGCTGCGGGCATTGTTCCCGGCGACACCGCTTTTGCGCAATGAGCATCTGTCGGAGCGGTTTGGCGCGGATATCTGGTTGAAGCGCGAGGATCTGAGCCCGGTGCGCTCCTACAAGCTGCGCGGGGCCTTCAATGCGATGCGTAAGGTGATCCCGGGGCAGGGGTTTTCGTCTGTGCCTCTGCCGGGAACCATGCGCAGGGGGTGGCTTTTGCCTGTAGTCATTTCGGGGTGCGCGGCGTGATCTTCATGCCGGTGACGACGCCGCAGCAGAAGGTGCAGAAGACCCGCATGTTCGGCGGTGAGAATGTCGAGATCCGGTTGGTGGGGGATTATTTTGACGCCACGCTGGCCGCAGCGCAGGATTTCTGTCGGGAGGAGGGGGCGCATTTTCTGTCGCCTTTCGATGATGACGATGTGATCGAGGGGCAGGCGTCGGTCGCGGTGGAGATTGCCGCGCAGTTGGGCCGGGTGCCGGACCGGGTGATCTTGCCGGTGGGCGGCGGCGGGCTGTCTTCGGGGGTAGTAAGTTATTTTGGTGAGGCTTGCGATTATACATTCGTCGAACCCGCCGGTGCGCCGAGCCTTGCGCGGGCGTTGGAAGCCGGGGCGCCGGTTGATGTCTCTCCGATCGATAACTTTGTCGATGGTGCTGCGGTGGCCAAGATCGGTGCGCGGACTTTCGAGCGTTTGCGCGGGGTGAACCCGGCGGATGTGGTGCATCTGCCTGAGGACCGGATCTGCGTGACGATCAATGAGATGTTGAATGTCGAAGGCATCGTGTTGGAACCGGCAGGCGCGCTATCGATCGATGCGCTGGGCGAGGTGGCCGATCAGATCGCGGGCAAGACGGTGGTTTGCGTGGCCTCGGGGGTAATTTCGATTTCGAGCGTTTGCCGGAGGTCAAAGAGCGGGCGCAGCGCTATTCGGGTGTGAAGAAATATTTCATCCTGCGCATGCCGCAGCGGCCCGGGGCGTTGAAGGAATTCCTGATGCTGCTGGGGCCGGAGGATGACATCTGCCGTTTCGAGTATTTGAAAAAATCGGCGCGGAACTTTGGTTCGGTCCTGATCGGGATCGAGACGCGGCGGCCGGAGAATTTCAAACCGTTTCTTGAGCAATTGGGGCAATCCGGCTTTACCTATACGGATATCACCAACGACGAAACCTTGGCGCAGTTCGTTCTGTAGCAGCGGAAGGCCGGAGGGATTCACCTTCTGGTAAGGATTGGCGGGTTAACTCGACAGGGTCTGTCAGGATCGTGTCGCATGAAATTGGATATCCCCAGCCTTTCCGAAGCAGTGGCGACGCCTGCTGTGGCGCCTTTGGTTTTGGTGGTCGAGGGGGATGAGACCCGGCGGGCCTGTCTTTCGACGGCGTTGAAGGGATGGGGATATGAGGTGGTTTCTGCCGCCTCGGAAGCCGAGGCGCCGGCCCTTTGCACGCAGCGGGGGCCTGATATCGTGCTTTGCAGTGGGGCGATATCGGGGCTCGATTTTTGTCGGGCTTTCCGGGAGCTCTCGGAAGCGCGCAGTTATCTCATTCTGTTGGTCGATAGTCAGGAGGGGGTGGTGGACTGCGCTCTTGATGCGGGGGCTGATGATGTTTTGATACGGCCCGCCGGTCTGCCGGAGCTACGCGCGCGTCTTATGGCGGGGGCGCGTTTTCTGGCCATGCAGCGGGAGTTGACGCAGAAAAACCAGCTGATCACCGAGACTTTGGATATTCTGCGGCAGGTGCATGCGCGGATCGACAAGGATTTGGTCGAGGCGAAGAAATTTCAGCAATCGCTGCTTCGCGAGCGTTATCGTGCCATGGAGGGGGGCAATCTGTCGATGATGCTGCGCTCTGCCGGGCATGTTGGCGGGGATTTGGTCGGGTATTTCCCGGTGCGGCCGGGGGTCGTTGGGCTGTTTGGCTTGGATGTGTCTGGGCATGGGATCAGTTCGGCCCTGATGACGGCGCGGCTGGCGGGGTATCTGTCGGCGGCCACGCCGGATCAGAACCTTGCCCTCACGCTTTCGCCCGGGGGACCTACGCGGCGCGTCCACCGGGTGAAGTGGTTGCGGAACTGAACGATCTTGTTCTTCATGAGATGGAGACGGAGCATTATTTCACCCTGATGCTGGCCATTGCGGATCTCACGACTGGGGAGGTCACTGTCGCGCAGGCGGGGCATCCGCATCCGGCCTTGCTGCGCTCGGATGGGCGGGTCGAACAATCGGGCACCGGGGGTTTCCTGTCGGGCTGCTTTCTGGGGTGGGGTTCGAGGACTATAAACTTCAGATGGCGCCGGGGGATCGTTTGTTGATCCTATCTGATGGGGTGACGGAATGCCCCGATCCGGAGGGGGAGATGTTGGGCGAAGAGGGTTTGGCCCGCATGTTGGGCGAATTGCGCCGGTTCAGCGGCCCGGCGCTGCTGAGTGCGCTGGTTTGGAAGTTGTCGGAATTCGCTGATAGCCGCGATTTCCCCGATGATGTCTCGGGGATATTGCTTGAGTATCACGGCAACGCCTAGCCTAGGTGGCGTTGCAGAAACAAACGGTCACCTTCATTGGTGAGGGTTGCCAGCGCTTCGCTGGCCGATAGCACCAGCGTGGCGTGATGCGGCTCTGTCGGGGCGGCGATCTGGCGCACGGGATGGGCGACATAGACGTGGCAGATCTTCTGCGCCCAGAGGTCGTAGTCCTTCATATAGGTAAAGCGGCGGAAGGCTCCCAATCGGCGCGGGCGGGCGATGCGCCAGCCGGTTTCTTCCAGCACCTCGCGGTGCAGCGCTTGAAGCGGGGATTCCCCCGCCTCGATACCGCCGCCGGGCAATTGCACCTCGGTCTCCTCCGCCATTTCCAGCGTCATTAGAAAACGTCGTTGCAGCGGCAGAATGGCATAGACGCCGGGGCGTGGCGTGTAGCGTTGGCCGGGTTGCGGTGTCTCACCTGTACGTCGGATCATATGCTGCCCCTTTTTCCATGGGTTGCTGCGCCTATATAGACGCGGTATGCCAAGCGGCCCCCGATAAGGAAACCCGATGACCCAAGGAACTAAAATCGCGTGGGACGATACCGTTCTGCCCTTTCAGCTTGATGATGTCGACATGCGCGGCCGCGTGGCGCGGCTTGATGGCGTGTTGGAAGGCATCCTGAAACAGCACGACTATCCGCCGCAGGTCGAAGCGCTGGTGGCCGAGATGGCGTTGCTGACCGCATTGATCGGCCAGACGATCAAACTGCGTTGGAAGCTGTCGCTGCAGGTGCAGTCCAAAGGTGCCGTTCGGATGATCGCGACCGATTACTACGGCCCCGAGAAAGAAGGCGAGCCTGCGCGCATCCGCGCCTATGCCAGCTATGATGCGGACCGGCTGACCGATGACGCCCCGTTCGAGCAGGTCGGCGAAGGCTATTTCGCAATCATGATCGACCAAGGTCAAGGCATGACCCCCTATCAGGGCATCACGCCGCTGGCCGGTGGGTCTCTGGCCGCCTGTGCCGAAGCCTATTTCGCCCAATCCGAACAGTTGCCGACCCGCTTTTCCCTGAGCTTTGGCAAATCGTCCGGCCCGGATGAGCCGGAGCATTGGCGCGCGGGTGGCATCATGTTGCAGCATATGCCCAAAGCCTCGCCGTTGGCGGCGTCGGGCGAGGGGAGCGGTGACATTCTCAAGGCCGATGACTTGGTCGAGGGCGATGAGGCCGAGGATTGGAACCGCGTGAACATCCTGCTCGGCACCGTTGAGGATTTGGAGCTGATCGGCCCCAGCGTCCCGCCGACCGATCTGCTGCTGCGATTGTTTCACGAGGAACAACCGCGAGTCTATGACCCCCAACCTGTGCGTTTCGGATGCACCTGTTCCGAAGACCGCGTGCGGCAAAGCCTGTCGATCTACTCGGCCCGCGATATCGAAAAGATGACCACGGACGAAGGTCGGGTCACCGCCGATTGCCAATTCTGCGGCGCACATTACGACCTTGATCCGGCCACGGTCGGTTTCGACGCCAAGGCCTAAGGTGAGCGACCGGTTCCAGTCCTTTCGCGAGGCGCTTGCCCAGACCGGGGTGGAATCCTCTGATTTCGATCTGAACCCAGAGGTTACCCTCCCCGAGGGGCGTGCCCTGCGCCCTGCGGGGGTGCTGGCCCCGGTGGTGGATACCGGTGCGCGGCTGGAGCTGATCCTGACCAAACGGTCTTCGGCGCTGAAACATCACCCCGGGCAGATCGCCTTTCCGGGGGGCAAACAAGACGGCGGCGATGCGGATGTCATCGCCGCCGCCCTGCGCGAAGCCCGCGAAGAGATCGGCCTGCCGAGCGATATCGTGGATGTCTTGGGCGTGCTTCCGGCTCATGAGACGGTCACCGGCTTTAGCGTGACCCCCGTGATCGGCTATGTGACGCGGGATTTCACCGTGGTGCCTGAGCCCGGTGAGGTCGAAGAGGTGTTTCGCGTGCCGCTTGACCATGTGCTCGACCCCAGCAACTACCTTGTGCATTCCCGGCGTTGGCGCGGCCAGCGGCGGTATTATTACGCCGTTCCCTACGGCCCCTATTACATCTGGGGCGCGACCGCGCGTATGTTACGGGCATGGGCGACACGAATGAACCAATGATTCCGACCGGCACGCGCTGGCTACATGACGAAGACGCACAGCGGGTTTGCCGCGTGGTGCAGGAGGGCGGGCATCCTATCTATTTCGTCGGCGGCTGCGTGCGCGATGCGCTGCTTGGCTTGCCGGATAGCGACGTCGATCTCTCCACCGAGGCGATGCCTGAAACGGTGATGGCGCTGGCCAAGGCCGCCGGGGTCAAGGCCGTGCCGACTGGGATCGACCATGGCACGGTGACGTTGGTCTCGGGCGGCAAACCCTTTGAGATCACCACCTTTCGCCGCGATGTAGAGACTGATGGCCGCCGGGCTGTCGTCGCCTTTTCCACCGATATCGCTGATGACGCCCGCCGCCGGGATTTCACGATGAACGCGCTCTATGCCACGCCCGAGGGCCGTGTGGTCGACCCCTTGGGCGGGCTTCCCGACCTGCGCGCGCGCCGGTTGCGTTTCATCGAGGATGCAGGTCAGCGTATCCGCGAAGATTACCTGCGCACCCTGCGCTATTTCCGCTTCATGGCGTGGTATGGTGACCCTGAAGTGGGGCCAGAGCCGGATGCGCTCGATGCCATCGCGTCGAATTTGGATGGGCTCGAGACGCTCTCGGCGGAACGTGTGGGGCAGGAGTTCAAAAAACTCCTCCGCGCGCCTGATCCTGCCCCCGCACTGGCTCTGATGCGGCAAACCGGTGCTTTGCCCGTGCTTTTGCCGGGGAGTAATGACCGTTGGATCTCCATGCTGGTCCATTTCGAACAGGGGCTTGGCCTTGATCCCGATTGGCTGGTGCGTCTGGCCGCGCTGGGCGGGGAGGGTTTGACCGACCGTCTGCGGCTGAGCAAAGCAGAGGTCAAACATCTCACCCTGCTGCAAGAGCAGGGCTTCGCAGGGCCGCCATTGCCTGAGCTTGCCTATCGTCATGGGGCAGGGGTGGCCATTGGGGTGGCTTTGCTGCGGGGCTGTATGGCGGAACAGATGCCCGAAACCGGCATGTTAGAGACGATAAAAGCCGCCGCGGCGGCCCGTTTCCCGGTAACGGCCAAAGACCTGATGCCCGCATTCAAAGGCCCGGCCTTGGGCCAAGAGCTTGCCCGGCTTGAACAGCTTTGGATCAACTCCGGCTTCACCTTGACCCGGGCGGACCTATTGGCCCGGCGCAGCTAGGTCGACATCGCGGTGAAATTCGTCTATCCGAAGCGCATTACAAGGGAGATGGGCGAAATGTACCGCGGGATCTGGTTCAGCTAAGCTGGCATAACCATTGCCCCTTTGCGGCTCTGCTCTTGGGCAGCGCCGAAGATTTTGCACGTCTATTTTTCAAGGTCTCCCCATGTTCCGCTTTTTTGAAAACCTCGTCGATCCCTATGTCTCCTATCGCGAGAAGGACGTGCCGCCCCAAGGGCTCTGGCCCTTCCTGCGGGACTATGCGCAGCCGTTCAAAAAGGTATTCGCCCTCGCCGGGCTGATGGCGATCCTCGTCGCCGCGATTGAGGTTGGCCTGATCTACTACATGGGCCGCATCGTCGATCTGCTGGGCAGCGATCCCGCGCGGATGTGGGCGGACCATGGGACCGAGTTGATCCTCGTAGCGCTGGCTGTGTTGTTGCTGCGGCCCATGGTGCAG
This sequence comes from Sulfitobacter faviae, assembly GCF_029870955.1. Taxonomy (NCBI): domain Bacteria; kingdom Pseudomonadati; phylum Pseudomonadota; class Alphaproteobacteria; order Rhodobacterales; family Roseobacteraceae; genus Sulfitobacter; species Sulfitobacter faviae. Next base: position 1,530,538 of record NZ_PGFQ01000001.1, read on the forward strand.
GCGGTCGATGTGATGCTTCTGAACAATGCCATCTTGCCGAACTTCGGGACGTTGATCCGTTGGCGGGCGCATCGTCATGTCTTGCGGCAATCCGTGGGCTGGTTCGAGAATGACTTCGCCGGGCGTATTGCCAACCGGATCATGCAAACGCCACCGGCAGCGGGGGAGGTGGTCTTTCAGGTCTTCGATGCGATTTCTTACTCGTTGGCCTATATGATCGGCGCGGCGATCCTGCTCTCTACCTCGGATATCCGTTTATTAGTGCCGCTTTTGGGGTGGTTCATCCTCTATGGCGGCTTGGTGGCTTGGACGATCAAACGGGTCGGCCCTGCGTCCAAAGCGGCGTCGGACGCGCGGTCGCAGGTGACGGGGCGTGTGGTGGATGCCTATACCAATATCCATTCGGTCAAGATGTTCGCGCATCATGATCTGGAGGTCGATTTCGCGGGTGAAGCCATCGAAGAGGCGCGGCGCACGTTTCAAGGTGAGATGCGTATTTTCACCATCATGGATGTGGTCCTGACCCTTCTCAACGGCATGTTGATCGTGGGCGTCGTCGGCTGGGCCTTGGTGTTGTGGATGGGCGCGGAGGCAAGCGTCGGTGTTGTCGCCGCTGCCGCCGCGCTGGCGCTGCGGCTTAACTCCATGACCGGTTGGATCATGTGGGCGCTGTCGAGCTTTTTCCGCGAATTAGGTGTCGTCGCCGAAGGGATGGAGACCATTGCCCAGCCCCTCGCCCTCACCGACCGCCGCGATGCGCCGCCGCTGAAACTCACCGAAGGGCGGATCGAAATGGCGGGGCTGAGCCATCACTACGGGCGCGACAGCGGCGGGGTTCAGGACATCAATATCACCGTGCAGCCGGGCGAGAGGATTGGCCTTGTGGGCCGCTCAGGTGCCGGGAAATCGACCCTCGTAAAGCTGATACTGCGGTTCTACGACGCCGAAACCGGTGAAATCCGGATCGACGGGCAGGACATCGCGCAGGTCCGGCAAGACAGTCTGCGGCGGCATATCGGTGTGGTGCAGCAGGATTCCGCGCTGCTGCATCGCTCGGTGCGCGAGAATATTCTCTATGGCCGTCCCGACGCCAGCGAGGCCGAGATGATCGCCGCGGCGAAACAGGCGCAGGCGCATGAGTTCATCCTCGATCTGACCGATCCTGAGGGGCGCTCGGGCTATGACGCGCGTGTGGGTGAGCGGGGCGTGAAACTGTCCGGCGGGCAACGGCAGCGGATCACGCTGGCACGGGTGATCCTCAAGGACGCGCCGATCTTGTTGCTGGACGAGGCGACAAGCGCGCTCGACAGTGAGGTGGAGGCGGTCATTCAGGAAACGCTCTATGGCATGATGGCGGGCAAGACCGTCATCGCCATCGCGCACAGGCTGTCGACGATTGCCGAGATGGACCGAATTCTGGTTCTGGATCAGGGTCGTATCGTCGAAGAGGGCAGCCATGACGCGCTTTTGCAGAAAGCAGGCCTATATGCAGCTTTCTGGCACCGTCAGTCGGGTGGTTTTCTCGCATTGGATGAAAAAACGTGAGCATTTCGAATTGGATCAACCCGTTTCGCCCCGCCGAAGGGCCGCCACCGCAGACCCTCTGGGCCTTCATCCGCTGGTGCCTTGCAGGCGCTTGGCCGGTGCTCTGGCTCGCGGCATTCCTCTCAGCCGCCGCGGGCGCGATGGAGGCGGGCACGGCGTGGATTTTGGGCAAGGTGATCGATGCCACGGTCAGTGCGGGGCCGGAGCGGTTTTTTGAGGGCAGCAGTCTGGTTTTGGTCTTGGGCGCGATTGCGTTTTTCCTTGTGGCGCGTCCCGTGCTGTTTGGCCTCTCCTCGGCCTCCAACGCGATCATGGTGCAGCCTAATGTGAACCCGCTGGTGCTGTCGCGGCTGCACCGTTGGACATTGGGGCAGAACGTTAATTTCTTTGATGAAGACTTCGCCGGGCGCATTGCGCAAAAGCAGATGCAGGCCGCGCGGGCGGTGACGGATGTGGCCGCCGAAGTGATCAACGTGGTGGCCTTTGCGCTTGCCTCTCTGGTGGGGTCGGTCGCCTTGCTTTTGGCGATCGACTGGCGTGTGGCGGTTGGGTTTTCCGTCTGGCTGGTGATGTATCTGGCGCTGATCAACTGGTTCTTGCCGCGCGTGCGCAAACGGGCCGCGGGGCGGGCCGGGGCGCGGGCGATGGTGTCGGGGCAGGTGGTTGATACGATCACGAACATCAAGACGGTGAAGCTTTTCGCCCATGCCGATCACGAAGACCGCGCGGCACTTTCCGCGATGCAGAGCTTTCGCGCCCGGGCCTTGGAGTTCGGCTATCTCGCCGCCGGGTTCCGTCTGGCGCTGATGAGCCTTGCGGGGCTTTTGCCGGTTCTGCTTTTGGGCGGGACGATCCTGCTGTGGCAGCGCGGATTGGCGAGCGAGGGCGATATCGTCGCCTCTGGCGCCATCGCGATCCGTATCGCGCAGATGACGGGCTGGGTCTCTTTCACGCTGATGGCGATCTATTCGAATATTGGGGAGGTCGAAGACGGCATGCGCACCCTGACGCCGCGCGTGCGGCTGGATGATGAGCCTGATGCGCAGGAACTGGTCGTCGAGGCCGGAGAGATCGAATTGCGCGATCTGGGCTTTGCCTATGGCCGTCAAACTGGGGGGATCGACCGGATATCGCTGACCATCCAACCGGGTGAGAAGCTGGGCATCGTCGGTGCTTCGGGGGCGGGGAAATCGACCCTCGTGGCGCTGCTCTTGCGGCTCTATGAACCGGAGCAGGGCAAGATATTGATCGACGGGGTAGATACCACGACGGTGACCCAAGAGAGCCTGCGCCGCAATATCGGTATGGTCACGCAGGAGACGGCGATGTTCAACCGCTCCGCGCGGGACAACATCCTGTATGGCCGCCCCGATGCGACCGAGGCCGAGGTCATCGCCGCCGCCGAACGCGCCGAGGCGCATGAGTTCATTCAGCAACTCGAAGATCACAAAGGTCGCTGCGGCTATGACGCGCATTTGGGGGAGCGTGGGGTGAAGCTTTCGGGTGGCCAGCGCCAGCGCATCGCCTTGGCCCGCGCCATCCTGAAAGACGCGCCGATACTGGTGCTGGACGAGGCGACAAGCGCCCTTGATAGCGAGGTGGAGGCCGCCATTCAGGAGACCCTAGACCGTGTGATGGAAGGCAAAACCGTGCTGGCCATTGCCCACCGTCTGTCGACCCTGACCGAGATGGACCGCATCATGGTGCTGGACGCGGGCCGCATTGCAGAGATTGGCAGCCATGCCGATTTGCTTGCCCAAGACGGGCTTTATGCGCGCTATTGGCACCGGCAGTCGGGCGGGTTTCTGGATGTGAAGGCGGCGGAATAGGCTTTCCCAGTCGCCTTTGCCGCGCTATGGGCAGGCTATGACTGAACATGAAATCTTGCGTCTCGGCCACCACGGCGATGGCATCGCCCAAGGTCCGATCTTTGCCCCGATGACCCTGCCGGGGGAAACCGTCACCGGCGTTGTCGATGGGCAGCAGCTTCGCGATCTGCGGATCGTCACCCCCTCCGACCAGCGGGTCGCACCGCCCTGTCGCCATTTCAAATCTTGCGGCGGCTGCCAGTTGCAGCATGCCGCGGATGATTTCGTGGCGGCTTGGAAGGTCGATGTGGTGCGCAACGCGCTTTCGGCTCATGGGTTAGAGACAGAATTTCGCCCCATCCAAACCTCCCCCGCGCAATCGCGCCGTCGGGCGACCTTTGCCGCGCGGCGGACCAAAAAGGGCGCTATGGCGGGCTTTCATGGCCGCGCTTCTGACGTGCTGATCGAGGTGCCGGGCTGTCAGTTGGTCGATCCCGCCTTGCTGCCGGGGCTGAAGGTGGCCGAAGAACTGGCGCTGATCGGCACCAGCCGAAAGGCCGAATTGGCCGTCACGGTCACCCTGTCGGAAGAGGGGCTGGACGTCTCTGTCGCCAATGGCAAACCGCTCGACGGGCCGCTGCGCCAGCAATTGGCACAGGCCTGTGAGGCTCTCTCTCTGGCGCGGCTCACTTGGGATGGCGAGGTGATCGCGATGCGCGCGCCGCCCGTACAGCGCTTTGGCGATGCGCCGGTCACGCCGCCGCCGGGCGCCTTCTTGCAGGCCACCCGCCATGGCGAAGCAGCTTTGCTAGAGGCGGTCAGGGACGCCGTGGGCGAGGCCGAGGTCGTGGCCGATCTTTTCGCAGGTTGCGGCACCTTTGCCTTGCCCCTGGCGCAGCAGGCGCGGGTGCACGCGGTGGAAGGCGATGCCGAGATGATCGCCGCGCTGGAAGGGGGCTGGCGTCGGGCCAAGGGGGCAAAACCGCTCACCGCCGAGACGCGCGATCTGTTTCGCCGACCGCTCCTTCCGGATGAACTGGCCAAGATCGACGCCGTGGTGCTCGACCCGCCCCGCGCGGGGGCCGAAGCGCAGGTGGCCGAGATCATCCGCGCCGAAGTGCCGCGCGTGGCCTATGTCTCCTGCAATCCGGTGAGCTTTGCCCGCGATGTGCAGAACATGGTCGCGGCAGGCTATCGGCTGGACTGGGTACAGGTGGTCGACCAGTTCCGCTGGTCGTCCCATGTGGAACTCGCCGCCTGTCTGACCCTGCCTGAAAGCTAATCCACGGCCCCATATGACGCCGCGGATCACCGCTTTTTGAGTGAAATTAATCCCTCTCTATGGTAACGCGGATAAAAATGGCCGGAATGGCCGGGGCGTTGAGGGCACAGTGATGAAACGCAGGACGATGATACTTGGCGGCACCGCTATGGTGGCGCTTGGCGCGTGCAGTAGCAGTAAGTTCAAGCGCTACAACGGTCCTGAAGTGACCTATGTGGTTGTGAACAAAAGCCAACGCCGCATGATGCTGTTGCACCATAACCGCGTGCTCGAAGATTACCGGATTAAACTGGGCTTCGCTCCGGTGGGTCACAAAGCCTTTGAGGGGGATGGCCGAACGCCCGAAGGGCTGTACCGAATCGACCGTCGCAACCCGAACAGCCGTTTCCACCTTTCCGTCGGGATCGATTACCCGAACGCGCGCGATATCGAAAACGCCCGCGCCATGGGCAAAAGCCCGGGCGGCGATATCTTTATCCACGGGCAGAAAGACCCGCGGAAGAAGGAAAAGCACGATTGGACTTGGGGCTGTATCGCGGTCACCAACAAGGAAATCGAGGATGTTTACGCGATGGTGCGGGACGGCACGCCGATCCTGATCACACCCTAAGGGCCGCTTGATACGACACCGGCCCCCGCAGGGGCCGGATCGGTCGGTTAATCAGACAAAGATCAGTTGCCGACGACCATCGTCCACCAGATCTTGCCACCGTTTTCCTGATGCCATGCGAAACCCATCTGGCGGCCATTTGGGGCCATCAAGATGCGGCGCGTGTCGGGTTGCTCCATCCATGCGGCGAGGGTCTCAAGCTCGGTCTCATAGGTTTCCGAGATCACCTCGCCGACCAGACCGCCGGTATAGCCCACGCGCTGGATGCGATCGATCGGCGAGGACCCGTCAGAGCCGAAATGCCAGGGGCGGTTTTGCACCGCCATATCGCGCGAATGGGTGGCGGCAGCGGCGTTCAGCTTGGCATCCAGCGCCAGCGGCGTCACCCCGGCAGAGCTGCGCAGCGCATTGACGGAGTCGAGCATGCGGAATTGGATCGTACCCGCGTCGGAGCGGCTGATGCGGTAGGTGCCGCCAGCTTTGCCGCCGGTCGTGCTGGACGGGGTACAGGCAGATAGCGCAACCGTCAGCGCCAGTAGAATGGACAGGATACGGATCATATGAGCGCTCCACGCAATGAAGTTTTTTCTGCCTTACATCGGGGCGCGTTGCAGTTCAAACGCACATAGGCATGACTCTGCCGTGCGGCCCCGGTTTCAATTGAAACTGCGTCTTTCGAGCCATATAACTGGCATTAATTAGCATAATTTCAGTTTTGGAGACGCTCCATGTCCGCTCCCCGTTTTTCGATCAAGAGCCGCCGTGGCTTCCTTGCTGGCAGCGCCGCGATGCTCGCCACACCCGCGCTGGCGCAAAGCACCTCTTCCTTCAACTCCACCGCCACGACCGAGACGGAGCGTGACCTGACCGAAGCGGTCAAGCGCAATGTCTCAAGTTTCCGGATGCTGGATTGGCGCCCCTATTTCAGCAACACGCGCAATGGCGCGGTGCTGGTCGATATCGACAGCCGGGCGGTGCACTACTGGTCTGAGGATCAGAGCGTTTACAAACTCTACCCCTCTTCGGTGCCGCTGACCGAAGACCTCACACGCCGTGGCCGGACCCGTGTCATCAAAAAGGTCGAGGGGCCAAGCTGGCGCCCGACGCCGTCGATGCTCAAGCGCAATCCCGAATGGCCGCCCTATGTCGGCCCCGGCCCGGACAACCCTCTGGGCACCCATGCGCTGTACCTCAGCTGGACCTATTATCGTATCCACGGAACCCACGACACAAGAAAAATTGGACGTAAGTCTTCCAATGGTTGCATCGGGCTCTATAACGAACATATCGCCGAACTTTTTGCCCTGACGAAGGTCGGCACGCAGGTGTTGCTTATTTGACGACATCCCCTGATTCCTTGATGCAATAGCTGATTCCGGGTTTGCAAACTTTTGCCGATACTGTTTAGAACAGGATTACGAGGTAAGTCTTGGGTGCGTGTATGTGTATGATACAGCACGCCTATTCTGGAGGTTATGTTATGAAGAAACTCGTTCTCGCCGCTGCTCTGTCCGCTGCTGCATCGACTGCTTTTGCTGGTTCGCTGGCCGAGCCGATCGTCGAAGCACCGGTCATCGTGGAAGAAACAACAGGTTCGTCCTCGGGCATCCTGGTTCCCCTGATCCTGCTGGCTCTGGTTGCCGCAGCTGTTGCTTCCGACTAATCGGAACTGACGATCAAACGGAAAAGGCGGTGCAATGCACCGCCTTTTTTGTATTCTGCGTAAGGCTTTGAAAAAGGGGCCGCCGCGGCGACCCCAAGGCGGGGCTTAGTCCAGCCAGCCGCCCAAGTTCTCGGTGATGATCGTGGTCAGCGTTTCGATATGCGCCGCATCGTCGTTCAGGCAGGGAATATAGGTGAAATCCTCGCCGCCTGCCTCTTCAAAGCTTTCCTTGATCTCTTCGTTGATCTCTTCCAGCGTTTCGATGCAATCGGCCGAGAAGGCAGGCGCGCAGACAGCGATGCTTTTCTTGCCCGCCTTGGCCTGACGCGCGACCTCTTCGACGGTATAGGGTTGCAGCCATTCCTCGGGGCCGAACTGCGACTGGAAGGTCGTGATGATCTCACTGTCCTGCCAGCCTAAACGCTCTTTCAGCAGGCGCGTCGTTTTCTGACATTGGCAGTGGTAGGGGTCGCCCTCCATCAAATAGCGCTGCGGCAGGCCGTGGTAGGAGCAGACCAGCAGATCGGGCTTCTTGTCCTTCGCGGCATAGGCCCGCTCGACCGATTGGGCCAGCGCTTCGATATAGTCAGGCCGGTCGAAATAGGGGGCCACGGTGCGCGAAGCGGGTTGCCATTTTTCCTTCGCCAAAGCGGCAAAGAAAGCGTCATTTGCCGTTGCCGTGGTCGCCCCGGCATATTGCGGATAAAGCGGGAAAAACAAGATCTTCTGGCATCCAGCGGCGACCATTGCCTCGACTTTGGAGCGGGTCGATGGGTTGCCATAGCGCATGGCGTAGTCGACCATCACATCGGCCCCGTAGCGCGCCTCAAGCGCCGCTTTGATCTTGGCGGTTTGCGATTTGGTGATCGTCGCCAGCGGGCTTTCGTTCTCGGCCTCGTTCCAGATGGATTTATAGGCCGCGCCGCTGGCAAAGGGGCGTTTGGTGAGGATCACCGTCTGCAACAGCGGTTGCCATTTCCACGGGCTATAGTCGATCACACGGCGGTCTGAGAGGAACTCACTTAGGTAACGGCGCATTGACCAATAGTCATAGCCATCCGGCGTGCCAAGGTTGGCGAGCAGAACACCAACCTTGGGACGCGGGACTTTCGGGTGATCGCCGGGGCCGTGTTCGGGCCGGGTGGCGTCGGCTTGGGCGGATTGGGGCTGGGCTGCCTGCATGGGGGTTTCCTCGCACATGTGATCCGCGCAGAGATAGCCGCTTTGCCGATTGGGTCAATCGGGGAGGGGTTCCTCGCGACTATTCAGCGCATCTGCCAGCCGTTGCTGCGCCGATCCGGGGCGCAGTGGTTTCTGCTGGCTTTCGTCCGGTGCCCAACCGGCAAGAAAGATCATGTCGAAAGTCGCCGTGATCCGGCCCGAGGCGGCGGTGAAATGCGTGGCGTAAAGCTCAGCCGCGCGGGTCAGCACGGCGCGGCCCGTGGGGCGGCGCAGGCGGGCTTGCAGGGCGTTGGTCTCTCCCATCTCGCGCAGATCACGCATCAGGGCCCATGCGTCATCATATTCCACGGTCAGCGGTTGGCTATCGGCCACGGGCAGGGCCAGCCCCGCGCGTTGCAGCAGCGCGCCCAGATCGCGCAGTTCCCCATCGGGGCGATGCGGGGCGACAGGCCACCGGTCACTTCGGCTTCGGCCTGGCCAAGGCAGGCGCGCAGCTCATGCAGGGTTTGCCCGCCAAGCGCCACGGCCTGTAACAGCCCGTCAGGGCGCAGTGCGCGGCGGCATTGGATCAACTGGCCGATGGGGTCATTCGCCCAATGCAGCCCCATGGCGTGGATCACCAGATCATGCGCCTGCGGTTCCAGCGCCAGCACCTCGGCCTCAGGGACGATCTCGGCCTTCGGAAAAGCCTCTGCCCAGACCTGCGGGAAGGCGGTCACGATGGCCGGTGCGGTAAACGTTTTCTTAACCAAACTCAGCCGATCCTGAACCTCATCGGCGGCTGCCTGTTGCAGGAACATGCCCCGCGCCGTCGCGCGGGCGCGGTGCTGGGCGAGGGCCTTGGGGTCGGTCAGGGTGGGCTGTGCTGTCATGGGGAACACATAGAATGCCGCCACGGGGACTTCAAACAGCAGTGTCGCTTATCTATCCGCCGCGTTGTCTGGGCTGCGGGGGCTTGTCGATGCGGATTTCGGCCTCTGCGGCACCTGCTGGCGCGACACGGCCTTCATCGGGGGAACGGTCTGCGATGCCTGCGGCGTGCCCCTGCCGGGCGGCGGGGATGTGGGTTCACCCCATTGTGATGCCTGTCTTGCCACGCCGCGGCCTTGGGCGCAGGGGCGCACGGCGCTCATCTACCGCGATATGGGGCGCAGGCTGGTTCTGGCGCTGAAACATGGCGACCGGCAAGAGATCGCCCGCCCCGCCGCGCGCTGGATGGCGCAAGCGGCACAAGGCATGTTGCCGCAAGAGGCGCTGATCGCGCCGGTGCCGCTGCATTGGCTGCGTTTGCTGAAACGGCGTTACAATCAATCGGCTCTGCTGGCCAAGGCGCTGTCAGCGGAAACCGGGCACCGCTGGTGTCCCGATCTGTTGCAGCGGGTCCGGCATACGCCCTCGTTGGAGGGTTTGGGCCGTGCAGCCCGGTATCGCGTGTTGGAACAGGCGATCCGCGTGCATCCTCGGCGGCGGCACCGTATCATGAGGCGACCGGTGATCTTGGTGGACGATGTCTTTACCTCCGGCGCCACATTGACCGCCTGCACGCAGGCCTGTCTGGCCGCCGGGTCCGGCCCCGTTTTCGTGCTGGCACTGGCGCGCGTGGCCAAAGAGACCTAGATCACTGTGCAACGTTAACTGTTCAAAGGGTGATCCTATGCAACCTGTCGAAATCTACACGTCGCCGCTCTGCGGTTTTTGCCATTCCGCCAAACGCCTGCTGACCCAAAAGGGCGCAGCCTTTGACGAAGTCGATGTGCTGTCGGAGCCAGAGCGCAAAAAAGAGATGATCCAGCGCGCTGGCGGTGCCCGCACCGTGCCACAGATTTTCATCGGCGATGTGCATGTCGGTGGATGCGATGAGCTTTATGCGCTGGACCGTGCCGGCAAGCTGGACGCATTGCTGAGCGACAGATGAAAATCGCGCTGCTGCAACTCAACGTCTCGGATGACCCCGCCGCCAATCTGGTCGAGACCCGCGCTCTGCTGGGCGAGGCGGTGGCGGGCGGGGCCGAGTTTGTCCTGACCCCCGAGGTGACGAATTGCGTCAGCACCAGCCGGTCCCATCAACAGTCGGTGTTGGCCTATGAGGAAGACGACGCCACCCTCGCGGCCCTGCGCGAAGAGGCGGCGAAGGTGGGCATCTGGCTGCTGATCGGCTCGCTCGGTCTGAAAACGCGCGGGGAGACGGGCGCTTTGCCAACCGGTCTTTCCTGATTTCCCCGCAGGGGGAGATCGTCGCGCGCTATGACAAGATCCATATGTTTGATGTGGATATCAACGAGACCGAAAGCTACCGCGAGTCCGCGGGCTATCGCCCCGGTGACAAAGCCGTGGTGGCCGAGACGCCTTTTGGCAAGATCGGCATGTCGATCTGCTATGACATGCGTTTTCCGGCGCTTTATCAGGCGTTGGCCGAGGCCGGTGCGCGTATCCTGACCATGCCAGCGGCCTTCTCTCCGGTCACCGGGGCCGCGCATTGGCACAGTCTGCTGCGGGCGCGGGCGATCGAGAATGGCTGCTATGTGCTGGCCCCGGCCCAGACGGGCACCCATGCCAGCGCCGCGCATAAGACCCGCGACACCTATGGGCATTCTCTGGTCGTGGCCCCTTGGGGGGAGGTTGTGTTGGATGCCGGGACGGCCCCCGGCGTTTACTTTTGTGACATGGACATGGAAGAATGTGACAAGGCCCGCGCCAAAGTGCCCAGCCTTGCCAACCGCCGCCCCTTTGCCGCGCCCTGACCGGACCGAAAATGACCGACGATAAAAACACCCTTGCGATCATGTTGTTCGGAGAATTGCTGGCCGCCGACCAATCGGTGCGCAGTCGCCTGACACGGGTGCTGCCGCGGGGGATGGAGATCTCGCATTTCTCGGTGCTGAACTCGCTTTCGTGGCACGGCGGCGAACGCTCGCCCGCGCAACTGGCCGAGACCTTCAACGTTACGCGCGGGGCGATGACCAACACGCTGAGCAAGCTCGAATGGGCGGGTTACGTTCATATCCGTCCCGATTGGGACGACGCGCGGCGCAAGATGGTCGCGATCAGCCCCGCCGGGCGGCAGGCGCGGGATGCGGCGGTGAATGCGATCACGCCGATGATCTCGAACGTGGTGGGGGAGCTTGGCGAAGAACAGGTCCGCGCCACGCTCCCGATCCTGCGCGCGCTCAGACGTCAGTTGAGCCAGGGTTGAGGCCCGGATTAAGGCTGGCGGTGACGTAGTTCACGCTTAGATCCCGATCCGAAAGCCGCCACGACCATGCAACGGGGTTAAAGACGAAACCTTTGCGATCCACCGGCTCCAGCCCGGCGCGGCTCAGCAGCTCAAAGAGTTCATCTGGGGTGATGAACTTGTTCCAATCATGGGTGCCCTTGGGCAGCCAGCGCATCACATGCTCGGCCCCGACAATCGCCATCATAAAGGACTTTGGATTGCGGTTCAGGGTCGAACAGATGTGCAGCCCGCCGGGTTTCAGCAGGCGGCGACATGCGATCAGATAGTCGATGGGAGAGGCAACATGTTCGACCACCTCCATGTTCAGCACCACGTCGAACTTCTCACCAGCATCGGCCATATCTTCGGCGGTGGTGTGGCGGTAGTCGATCTCCAGCCCCGATTGCTGCGCGTGGATCTGCGCCACGGGGATGTTGCCTGCCGCGGCATCCGCGCCCACCACTTCGGCCCCAAGCCGCGCCATCGGTTCGGACAGCAACCCGCCGCCGCAGCCGATGTCTAGGATGCGCAACCCCTCGAAAGGGGCAGAGCCCGTCAGGTCGCGGTCGAACTCCCCCGCGATCTGGCTGGTGATATAGTCCAACCGGCAGGGGTTCAGCATGTGCAGCGGCTTGAACTTGCCGTTCAGATCCCACCATTCGGCGGCCATGGCTTCGAATTTGGCGATCTCGGCGGGGTCGATGGTTGATTGATCCGCTTGCATTCTGATCTCCCTGTGCTCTTTTGGGTTCAATGACTATATAGGGCGGCAATGGACAAGTATCCCGACCAAAAACGCGGCGCGCCGCATCTTTATCCGCCGGTTGAGCCTTTCGACCAGCGGATGTTGTCCGTAGGGCAGGGGCATCAGGTCTATGTCGAGCAATGCGGCAACCCCGAGGGCATCCCCGTCGTGGTGCTGCATGGCGGCCCCGGCGGCGGTTGCAGCCCGGCGATGCGGCGGTATTTCGACCCTAAGGTTTACCGCGTGGTGCTGTTCGATCAGCGCGGCTGCGGCCGCTCCACCCCGCATGCTTCGGTTACCGACAACACGACATGGCATCTGGTCGCGGATATCGAGCTGATTCGCACCACGCTTGGCATCGACAAATGGATGGTCTTCGGCGGCTCTTGGGGCGCGACGCTTTCGCTGATCTATGCCCAAGCGCACCCCGAAGCGGTGCGCCATCTGATCCTGCGCGGCGTCTTTCTGATGACGCAGGCCGAGCTTGATTGGTTCTACGGCGGCGGGGCCGGGCGGTTCTGGCCCGAACTGTGGGCGCGTTTCGTGAACCTGATCCCCGAAGATGAGCGGGACGATCTGATCGCGGCCTATCACCGGCGGCTCTTCTCGGGCGATTTGCGGGTCGAGCAGGACTATGGCCGCGCATGGGCCGCTTGGGAGAATGCGCTGGCCTCGGTACATTCCGATGGCGTTTCGCATGGCGGGCCATTGGCCTATGCGCGGGCCTTTTCGCGGTTGGAGAACCATTATTTCACCAACAATGGCTTTTTGGAATTCGACGGTCAGATCCTCGAACATATGGGGCGGATCGCGCATATCCCGGGGGTCATCGTGCAGGGGCGCTATGACATGATCTGCCCGCCTGCGGGGGCCTATGCGCTGGCCGAACGCTGGCCCAATGCCGACCTGCGGATGATCCGGGATGCGGGCCATGCCCTGTCGGAGCCGGGGATCAGTGCCGAATTGGTGCGCACGATGGATAGGATCGGGCAGCGATGAGCGGGCGCAACTCTTTGCTGGATCGCCGGGCGCTTTTCACCACCGGTGCGGCGGCGGCCCTGCTGGCCGCGACAGGTGCGAGCGCGGGGGAGCCGCCCCGGCGGGGGGGGCGTTTGCGGTTGGCGCTTTCGGGTGCCACGCGAGAGGACACTTGGGTCAATGGCGATGGGCTCTTCATGCAGGTTGCGCGGCAGGGGATGATCTTTGACACGCTGACCGAAGTCACCGGCAATGGCATCCTCAAAGGTGAGTTGGCGACCGGTTGGCAGGCCAGCGATGGCGCCCGGCAGTGGCAGTTCGATCTGCGCCCCGATGTGCGTTTTCACGATGGCAGCCCCCTGAGCGCCCGCGATGTGGTGGCCAGTTTACGCGGTCTGCTGGCCGGGGCCGAGGTCGCCGTTCAGGACAATCTGCAAGTGCAGGTCACATTGGCGGCGGCGAATCCTGACCTGCCGCTCCTGCTGGCGCAATCGCCCTATGTGATCCGCCCCGCACATGCGCCCGAGGCCGGGATCGGCACCGGGCTTTACCGTCTGCGGCGCTTTTCCGCCGGACGTCAGGTTTTGGCCGAACGGGTAGAGACGCATTACAAGGACGGCACCGCCGGGTGGTTCGATACGGTCGAACTGGTGTCGCTCCCCGCCCGTGAGGTGCGGGCGCAGGCGCTGAGCGAAGGGCTTGTTGATGCAGCGGATTTACCCGCGCGGCCCCGTTACCGCGACCGGGGGATGTGACCCTTCAGGCTGATAGCGCAGGCGGGGTCAGCGCATTGTCGGGCGATCTGCGCCAGCCGCCGAACCCCGGACGCCAAGCGCCGATGGACAACCTGCGCGCGCCCGAGCGGTGGTGGTTCGGCTGAGAGGGGTTGCAGTTTCGCCGCATTCGGCCTATATCCCCTTCAACAGCGGCGCTTTCGGGTCCAAACCGAAGGCTCCACCGAATTCGTGAACGGGCCGCGCGCCCGTTTTTTTGTGCCCAGTGAAAATGGATGTCTCATGTCGAATGACCTGATCGCCAAAGCCGCCATCGACCGCCGCCTGGCCGAGATCATCACCCCGGTGATCGAGGACATGGGCTTTGAACTGGTGCGCGTGCGCCTGATGTCGGGCAAGTCCACCACCCTGCAAGTCATGGCCGACCGGCCCGAGGGCGGGATCGAAGTGGATGAATGCGCCAAGATCTCGCAGGCCATCGGCGCCGTGCTGGATGTCGAAGATCCGATCTTGGATGAGTATTCGCTTGAGGTCTCGAGCCCCGGCATCGACCGCCCACTGACGCGGCTTAAAGATTTCGATGCTTTCGAAGGCTATGAGGCCAAGATCGAGACGACCGAACTGATCGATGGCCGCCGCCGCTTTAAGGGTGAGCTGGCAGGTGTCGAGGGTGGCGAAGTGCTGATCAACGTCGAAGAAGGCACCATCGGATTGCAGTTCGACTGGCTCAGCGATGCCAAGCTGGTGCTGACCGACGACCTGATCAAGGAAATGCTCCGCCAGCGCAAAGCGTCTGGTGCGATCGACGAAACCGATTTTGATGATATCGAGACTGAAGAGTCTGCTGAGGGAGACACCTAATGGCCATTACATCTGCAAACCAGCTTGAGCTGTTGCAAACCGCCGAGGCGGTGGCGCGCGAGAAGATGATCGACCCCGGTCTGGTCGTCGAAGCGATGGAGGAATCCCTCGCCCGTGCCGCCAAGTCCCGCTATGGCGCCGAGATGGACATCCGGGTCGACATCGACCGCAAGACCGGCAAGGCCACCTTCACCCGCGTCCGCACCGTGGTCGAGGATGACGAGCTTGAGAACTATCAGGCCGAGTTCACCGTAGAGCAGGCCAAGCAGTACATGGCCGACCCCAAGGTTGGTGACACTTTCGTCGAGGAAGTACCCCCGGTTGAAATGGGCCGCATCGCGGCGCAGTCGGCCAAGCAGGTGATCTTGCAAAAGGTCCGCGAAGCTGAGCGTGACCGCCAGTACGAAGAATTCAAAGACCGCGCCGGGACCATCATCAACGGACTGGTCAAGCGCGAGGAATATGGCAACGTCATCGTCGACGTGGGCGCGGGCGAAGCGATCCTGCGCCGGAACGAGAAGATTGGCCGCGAAAGCTATCGCCCGAACGACCGCATCCGCGTCTATATCAAAGACGTGCGCCGCGAGCAGCGCGGCCCGCAGATTTTCCTGAGCCGCACCGCGCCTGAATTCATGGCCGAGTTGTTCAAGATGGAAGTGCCGGAAATCTACGACGGCATCATTGAGATCAAAGCGGTTGCCCGCGACCCCGGTTCGCGCGCCAAGATCGCCGTTATCTCGCATGACGGTTCCATCGACCCAGTCGGTGCCTGCGTCGGTATGCGCGGCTCTCGTGTGCAAGCCGTGGTGAACGAGCTTCAGGGCGAGAAGATCGACATCATTCCGTGGAATGAAGACCAGCCCACCTTCCTTGTGAACGCGCTTCAACCTGCTGAAGTGTCGAAAGTGGTTCTGGACGAAGAAGCCGGTAAGATCGAAGTCGTCGTGCCTGAAGAGCAACTGTCGCTCGCGATTGGCCGCCGTGGTCAGAACGTGCGTCTTGCCAGCCAGTTGACCGGTCTCGACATCGACATCATGACCGAAGAGCAGGAAAGCCAGCGCCGTCAGGCTGAGTTCGAACTGCGCACCAAGCTGTTCATGGACAACCTCGATCTCGACGAATTCTTCGCCCAGCTTCTGGTCTCCGAAGGCTTCACCAACCTCGAAGAAGTGGCCTATGTCGAAGTCGACGAGCTGCTGGTCATCGACGGTGTGGATGAAGACACGGCGGGTGAGTTGCAGGCCCGCGCCCGTGACGTGCTCGAAGCGCAGAACAAAGCGGCGCTTGATAACGCCCGCGCATTGGGTGTCGAAGACAGTCTGGTTGAATTTGAGGGGCTGACCCCCCAAATGATAGAAGCGCTGGCCAAAGACGATGTCAAAACGCTGGAAGATTTCGCCACCTGTGCCGATTGGGAACTGGCTGGCGGCTGGACCACGGTCAATGGCGAGCGTGTCAAAGACGACGGCGCGCTTGAGCCCTTCGATGTTAGCCTCGAAGATGCGCAGGCCATGATCATGACCGCCCGCGTCATGCTGGGCTGGGTCGACCCGACCGAGCTTGAGGACGATGCGGAAGAAGACGACGTAGAAACAGACGGCGAAACCGCCGAGGAGGCCGAGGCCTAAGCGGGCCTCGGGGGTTGCACATGGGACGCGGTGGCGCCTCGAATGACCGCTCAGACGGTGCGGAACGCAAGTGCATCGCTACGGGCGAGGTGCAGCCGAAACACGGGTTGATCCGTTTCGTGGTCGGCCCGGACAATCAGGTCTACCCGGATATTCCGGGTAAACTGCCGGGCCGGGGCATCTATGTCGCGGCGGATCGTGCGGCGCTGGAATTGGCCATCAAGAAAAAGGCCTTTTCCCGCTCGGCGAAACAGCCGGTCACCCTGCCCGACGGGCTGGTCGACGAGGTCGAGCAGCAGTTGGCGCGCCGGGTGGTGGAGCTGATCTCGCTCCAGCGCAAGGCGGGCAAGGCGGTCGCCGGTTACGAAAAGGTCAAGGGTTGGTTGCAAACCGAAGAGGCCGAAGTATTGATACAGGCCGTAGATGGGTCAGGGCGCGGTAAGTCCAAGCTGAGTACCCCACACTATGGTCATTACATCGGTTGGTTGACAGCCGATGAATTGGGTTTGGCATTCGGTCGCCAAACTGTGATACATGGGGCGCTCGCCTCTGGTGGACTCACGCAACGTGTTGTAGAGGAAGCCGGTAGACTTAAAGGCGTGCGCGTAAACGAGGGTGGCAACGGCCATCCGAAAGGATAGACGAGCTTCATGAGCGATAGTGACGGCAAGAAAACATTGGGTCTGCGCGGTGGCGCACGTCCGGGGAACGTAAAGCAAAGCTTTAGCCACGGGCGTACCAAAAACGTTGTGGTCGAAACCAAGCGCAAGCGTGTTGTGGTGCCCAAACCGGGTGGCCAGAAATCAACAGGTCCGGGCGCCGGGCCGATTGGCGATCCCAAGAAGCGCCCCGCGGGCATCACCGATGCCGAGATGGAGCGCCGTCTGAAGGCCGTTCAGGCCGCCAAGGCCCGTGAGGCCGAGGAAGCCGCGCAGCGTGAAGCCGAGGAAAAAGCCCGCGCCGAAGAGCGTGAGCGTCGCCGGGCCGAGATTGAGGCCAAGGAACGCGAAGAGCGTGAGCGCGAAGAAAGCCTCAAAGCCAAGGCCGAAGAAGACGCGCGTCGCAAGGCAGAGGCCGAAGCGGCTGCTGCTGCCCCCGCGCCGGAACCTGCCGCTGCACGTGAGCCGGGCAACAAACCTGCGCCCGCCGCCACGCCGCGCAAAACCACGGACCGTGACCGCGACGACAGCAAGAAGCGCAGCAAAGGTGGCGACAGCCGCCGCGCGGGCAAGCTGACCGTCAATCAGGCGCTTGCCGGTGGCGAAGGTGGCCGTCAGCGTTCCATGGCGCAGATGAAGCGCAAGCAGGAGCGTGCGCGTCAAAAAGCGATGGGTGGTCAGGTCGAGCGTGAAAAGATCGTGCGCGACGTGCAGCTTCCGCCCGCCATCGTGGTCTCTGAGCTTGCCAACCGTATGGCCGAAAAGACCGGCGCGGTGGTCAAGGCGCTGATGCAAAACGGCCTGATGGTGACCCAGAACGAAACCATCGACGCCGATACAGCCGAGCTGATCATCGAGGAATTCGGCCACAAAGTGGTGCGCGTTTCCGACGCCGACGTCGAAGATGTCATTAAAGAGGTCGAGGACGATCCGAAGGATCTGCAATCGCGTCCCCCGGTCATCACGATCATGGGCCACGTCGACCACGGCAAAACCTCGCTTCTGGATGCGATCCGCAACGCCAAGGTTGTGGCGGGCGAAGCTGGTGGCATCACCCAGCACATCGGCGCCTATCAGGTGAAAACCGACAACGGCACCGTGCTGTCCTTCCTCGACACGCCCGGCCACGCGGCCTTCACCTCCATGCGCTCGCGCGGGGCTCAGGTGACGGATATCGTGGTTCTGGTGGTTGCGGCGGATGACGCCGTGATGCCGCAAACGATCGAAGCGATTGCCCACGCAAAAGCGGCCAAGGTGCCGATGATCGTGGCAATCAACAAGATCGACAAACCCGCCGCCAATGCCGACAAGGTCCGTACCGATCTGCTTCAGCACGAAGTCATCGTCGAGAAGATGTCGGGCGATGTGCAAGACGTCGAAGTTTCGGCGGCGACAGGCCAAGGTCTCGACGATCTGCTCGAAGCCATCGCGCTGCAGTCGGAAATCCTCGAACTTAAGGCGAACCCGAACCGGGCCGCCGTGGGTGCGGTGATCGAAGCGCAGCTTGACGTGGGTCGCGGCCCTGTGGCGACCGTGCTGGTTCAGAACGGCACGTTGCGTCAGGGCGATATCTTCGTCGTGGGTGAGCAGTACGGTAAGGTTCGTGCGCTGATCAACGACCAAGGCGAGCGCGTCAAAGAAGCCGGGCCTTCGGTGCCGGTTGAGGTGCTGGGCATAAACGGCACGCCCGAGGCCGGTGACGTGCTGAACGTGACCGAGACCGAAGCGCAGGCCCGCGAGATCGCCGAGTACCGCGCCCAGGCCGCCAAGGACAAGCGCGCCGCTGCCGGTGCCGCCACCACGCTGGAACAGCTGATGGCCAACGCCAAGGCGGATGAGAACGTCAGCGAGCTGCCGATCTTGGTCAAAGCCGATGTGCAAGGTTCTGCCGAAGCGATCGTTCAGGCGATGGAGAAGATCGGCAACGACGAAGTCCGCGTTCGGGTTCTGCACTCCGGTGTGGGCGCGATCACCGAGACGGATGTCGGCCTTGCCGAAGCCTCCGGCGCGCCGATCATGGGCTTCAACGTGCGTGCCAATGCCTCGGCTCGGAACACGGCGAACCAGAAGGGCGTCGAGATCCGCTACTACTCGGTCATCTATGACCTTGTGGATGACGTGAAAGCGGCCGCAAGCGGCTTGCTGAGCGCCGAGATCAAAGAGAACTTCATTGGCTACGCCAATATCAAAGAGGTCTTCAAGGTCACTGGTGTGGGCAAAGTCGCAGGCTGTCTGGTCACCGAAGGCGTCGCCCGCCGCAGCGCCGGTGTGCGTCTGCTGCGCGACAACGTCGTGATCCACGAAGGCACGCTGAAGACGCTCAAGCGCTTCAAAGACGAGGTGCCCGAGGTTCAGTCCGGTCAGGAATGCGGCATGGCATTCGAAAACTACGAAGACATCCGTCCCGACGATGTGATCGAGATTTTCGAGCGCGAAGAAGTGACCCGCACCTTGGCCTAAGCCGAGTGCTTACAAGATGAATTCCCCAGAGGCCCGGTCGAATTGCCGGGCCTCTGCTTTTGTGAAGACCTTCTTGCTGTCATCGAAACTAATCCGCGCCAGATTGACGTGTAGGGGCGAGATATCGATCAGGTTGAAGTCATTCGGCTCCCCTCGCTGGCGCGAAGACAGGCTGGTGCCCGCGTGCAACTGGATCGCCAGATGACCGTCATGCTCTGGCGCCGGATGGGCAAAGGTGCCCGCGTGCCAAATGTGCAGATGCCCCGAGAGGATTAGGTCCGCGCCGCAGTCCAAGAGCCGCCTCAGCGCGCGTTTCGCGCCCGGAATGGGCTTTTTGTGGGTCTCGTTGGGGTGATCCAGCGGATGGTGGCAAATGGCGATGCGCAGGGTCTTTTCCCCCCGCGCGACAGGGCGCGGCAGGCGCGGCCCAAACGGCGCAGGCCCAGTTTGCCGGTCTGCCATTTGAACCGATCAACGGTGTTGATCCCCACGGCGACAAAATCCGCCCCCTCATGTACCGGTGTAAGGTCGTGATCGATCCAACGCCGGTAATAGCGCCACGGGGCGAAAAACCGGGTAAAGGGGCGGTGCAGCGGAATATCGTGATTGCCCGGCACGCTCAGCACCGGTGCGTTGATCCTGTCGATAAAGGCCCGCGCGGCGCGATATTCCTTTTCCCGCGCCCGTTGGGTCAGGTCGCCCGAGATGATCACCAGATCGGGGTCATAGCCATTCACCGCCTCTAGGAGCGGCACCAATAGGTCGGGGCGGTCTTTGCCGAAGTGCAGGTCGGATAGGTGGATCAAACGGCTCATCGCACGGCCTTTCCAGCCGTGGAGGGCACAAAGATATGGATGGGCGAACTGGCGCGAGTGAGCTGGTACGGGCCGCGCATCACCGCGATCTCCCCATCCCGCGCGACATAGCGTTTGCGCTGTTTCATGCGTATCTCAATCTCGGACCCGCAGAGCATTTCATAGTCCGTGTGATGCTTCGCGCGGCCCGTCGCCAGCGCCACTGCATGGCGCAACAAGCCGAAACGATAGGTGTCAGGAGCGACCAGCAGCACCATATCACCGCGCGCGATGCAGTCCTGCCCATCAAGCCCCATTTGATCCAACTGGAAGGCGTTGTTCACCGCGAAAACCAGCGGAGTGCGCAACTGGGTCTCTTTCCCGTCGACCACGATGGTCAGTTTGAGCGAGGTGCGGAAATCCATCAAGGCTTTGATCACCGACCAATAGGCGGCGATCCGGCTGCGTCCCCAACGACGGTAGATGCCTTCGCGCGTTTTGAGGATGGCGGGATAGGCCCCGATGCTGGCGTTATTCAAAAAGGTCTCACCATTGATCGTCGCCACATGCACCGGGCGGCTGTCGCCAGCGGCGATGACATCGACGGCTTCTTCAAGGTTCTCTGGAATGCCCATCGACCGCGCGAAATAGTTGAAGGTGCCCTGCGGGATGATGCCGAGCGGGCGGTCGTGGTCTAGCATGGCCGAAGACACGCCCGAGATTGTGCCATCCCCGCCCGCGACGGCAATGATCCCTTGGCCCCAAGACAGCGCCTCGCGCGCTGCGCCGGCAGGGTCGTTGCGTTTGTCGATGTGAATGAATTCCGCCGTGATCCCATGCCGCGCAAAGGCGGAGCGGATCGTGTTTTCGGCTTGGTCACCGTCTTGACGGCCTGAACCGCGGTTCAGAATGACGATAGCGCGCTTCGATGACATAAGTTCCCCTGCCAAATGCTCGGGGAAAACGCGGTGGAACGCCTATTTGTTCACCTCAATAGGCGTTCCGAAGAGATTTTTCAGACAGGCTTGCCTTCGTAAATCTTCCCGTCGACCTGAACGGCCATGCGACCGCCTGCCAACATTTTTACAAAGATACCCTGAACGTAAATGGAACTTCCGATTGCGATGGTTCTCAACATGTCGGCACCCTTTCATACAGATGTTACAACTATGCCTCAGGATGATGCGCATTCGGTTAAAAAATCCGCAACATGCTGAGCGATTGCCGTTCACTAGTGCAATTCTGCCACTCTGCGCTAGAGCCAATCACGCAATATTGATATAAGTGGCACGTCTGCCTCGGGCATCGGATAGGCGCGCATTTCGTTCGGGCGTACCCATTTCAGGGTCTGCCCCTCGCGCGAAACCGGGGTGCCGCCCCATTTGCGACAGGCGAACAGCGGCATCAGAAGGTGGAAATCACTGTAGCTGTGGCTGGCAAAGGTCAGCGGGGCAAGACAGGATTCCCATGTCTCGATCCCCAGTTCTTCGTGCAACTCGCGGATCAGCGCCGCCTCTGGCGTCTCTCCGGGTTCGATCTTGCCGCCCGGAAACTCCCAAAGGCCCGCCATCGGCTTGCCTTCGGGGCGTTGGGTCAAAAGCACGCGACCATCGATGTCGATCAAGGCCGCGGCGGAAACCAGCACTGTCTTCATCTGCTCAGGACCGGTAATCGGCGTTGATGTCGATATAGCCGTGGGTCAGGTCACAGGTCCATACGGTGCACTGCCCCTCGCCAAGGCCCAGATCGACGCCGATGGTGATGTTCTGACCCTTCATATGCGCGGCGGCATCCTCTTCGGAGTAGTCGGGGCTGCGCCATCCGTCGCGCGCGACTTCGATATCGCCGAACCGGATCGACAGACGATCACGGTCCGCCGCGGCACCGGATTTCCCGATGGCCATGACGACGCGGCCCCAGTTGGGGTCTTCGCCCGCGATTGCGGTCTTGATTAGGGGGGAGTTGGCGATGGCCATGGCGTGGATCTTGGCCTCGTCATCGTTGGAGGCACCGGTCACGGCCACCTCGACGAATTTCTGCGCGCCTTCGCCGTCTTTGACGACCTGATGCGCGAGGTCCATCATCACGTCCCGCAGCGCCGCGTCGAAGGCTTCATTGCCCGATACATCGACACCGGAGGCACCTGTTGCGGCCATGATCAGCGCGTCGGAGGTGGAGGTGTCACTGTCGACAGTGATGCAGTTGAACGTTGTCTCGGTATGGGTTGAAAGGCGCTGTTGCAGCTCATCCGTCGCCAGCACCGCATCGGTAAAGATATAGACCAGCATGGTGGCCATATCGGGCGCGATCATGCCCGATCCTTTGGCGATCCCCGCGATAGAGACGGTTTTGCCGTCGATCTCAACCGTGGCGCTGGCCCCTTTGGGGAAAGTGTCCGTCGTCATGATGGCGCGCGCCGCGTCCTCGATGCCCGCGGGGTCAAGCTGAGCATGCAGATCACCCAGCACGGCGGTGATGCGTTCATGCGGCAGGGGTTCGCCGATGACACCGGTGGAGGAGGTGAAGACCCGCGCTTGCGGCACGCCGCAGGCCTCTGCAGCGGCGGCGGTGATCGCTTCGACCGCGTCGGTGCCGCCCCGCCCGGTAAAGGCATTGGCGTTGCCCGAGTTCACGACAATGGCGGCGCCTTCGTCCGAGGCGCCGCCAATTTTTGCCTGGCAGTCCAGCACCGGGGCCGCGCGGGTGGCGGAACGTGTGAACGCCCCCGCCACGGCGCTGCCCGGCGCCAGTTTCGCCAACATCACATCGGTACGCCCTTGATAACGCACGCCCGCGGCGATGGTGGCGAATGTCACGCCGTCGATAACCGGCAGTTCGGGAAAACGGGCCGGGGCGAGCGGCGAGACAGCCAGGGATTTAGCCATGAGTTAGTTCAGCCATTCGATGTTGTTGAGAACGGAAGGGTCGATGCCTTCGGCCGCGCTGCGGTCAACCTCGGCAGAGTCGGTCAGGCTTTCGATCGCCTCTTGCACCTTGGTCTGGCGGATTTGGGTTTCCAGCTCTTCGCGCACGTCTTCCAGCGCGGGGGCTTCGGCGGTGCGTGTCTCGTTCAGTTTGATGACATGCCAGCCGAACTGGGTTTCCACCGGGTCGGACACGCTGCCGGCTTCCATGCCCGCGACGGTCTCTTCAAAGGCAGGCACCATCATGCCGGGGCCGAACCACCCCAAGGAGCCGCCACCGGGGCCGGAGGGACCGGTCGATTTCTCTTTGGCAAGTTCGGCAAAGTCCGCGCCGCCATCGAGTTCTGCTTTGATCGCGTCGGCTTCTTCCTTGGTTTCGACAAGGATATGCGAGGCGTTGAACTCGGGCTCAGGCTCTGCGTCGCTGTATTGCGCGTCATAGGCCGCTTGCAACTCTTCGTCGCTGACCGGCTCGGCCATGACGCCTTCGATCGCCTCACCGGCGGTGAGCGAGCGGGTCTCATTCTCGAGCGACAGGGTCACGCGCGGCGGCAATTCGCCGCTAAAGCTGTCGGCGAGGGCCGTCTGCTGCACAAGCTGGTCCAGAAGACCTTTGAACAGCACGTCCTCGGGCAGTTGTTGGTACTGCTGGGGCAGGCTCGCGCGGGCGACGATCATATGCCCGAGCGTGATTTCAGTGTCGTTGACGGTGGCAACAACCGTGTCGAGACCCGGTTCGTCCTGGGCGGCCACAGGCAGCGCCACAGCGGCGGCAAGCGCCAAAGACGACAGAAATGTGAGGGGTTTTTGCATGGTTGGGTCCAATCGCTTCCTTCGTAGCAGGGCTGCTACATTGACAGTGTATGGCACGCCCCTTACATCGCCTTATGGCGCTGAGAGGCGCGGGCTCATCCACTATCTATGGGCTGCCATGGCGCTCGGCAACCAGATCGGCGCAAGACATCATAACTTCGGCGGGAGATTACATGCTGGGTATCGGAACAATCGCCAAAAAGGTCTTTGGCACGCCAAACGACCGGAAGATCAAGGCGACCCGTCCGCTTGTGGCACGGATCAATGCGCTGGAGCCCGAGTTTGAAAAGCTAAGCGACGACGAGATCAAAGCGCGCACCGCGGAATTGGCCAAACGGGCCGACGGGGGCGAGAGCCTCGACGATCTGCTGCCCGAAGCCTTTGCCAACTGCCGCGAAGCCGCCCGCCGCACCCTCGGCCTGCGCGCCTTCGACACGCAGCTTCTGGGCGGCATCTTCCTGCATCAGGGCAATATCGCCGAGCAGAAGACCGGTGAGGGCAAGACCCTGACCGCGACCTTCGCGGCCTATCTGAACGGGCTCACGCATAAGGGCGTGCATGTGGTGACCGTGAACGAATACCTCGCCAAGCGCGACGCCGAGTGGATGGGCAAGGTTTTCGGCGCGCTCGGTCTGACCACGGGTGTCGCCTATTCCGGTATGCCGGAGGATCAGAAACGCGCGGCCTATGCCTGCGACATCACCTATGCCACCAACAACGAATTGGGCTTCGACTACCTGCGCGACAATATGAAGTCGAACCTGTCGGACATGCTGCAACGCGGGCATAACTTTGCCATCGTGGACGAAGTCGACAGCATTCTGATCGACGAGGCGCGGACGCCGCTGATCATCTCCGGCCCGTCGCAGGACCGTTCCGAGATGTACCAGATCATCGACGCGCTGATCCCCTCGCTCACCGATGAGCATTACGAGCTGGACGAGAAAACCCGCAACGTCACCTTCACCGACGAGGGCAATGAGTTCCTCGAAGAGCAGCTGCGCGCGCGGGAATTGATCGAAGAGGGGATGACCCTTTACGATCCCGAAAGCACCACCATCGTGCACCACGTCAACCAAGGTCTGCGCGCGCATAAGCTGTTCCAGCGCGACAAGGACTACATCGTGCGCGATGGCGCGGTGACGTTGATTGACGAATTCACCGGCCGCATGATGCCGGGCCGCCGCCTGTCGGACGGTTTGCACCAAGCGATTGAAGCCAAGGAAGGCGTCGACATCCAGCCCGAGAACGTGACCCTCGCAAGCGTCACCTTCCAGAACTACTTCCGCCTATACGACAAACTCGGCGGCATGACCGGCACGGCTCTGACCGAAGCCGAAGAATTCGCCGAGATCTACGGCCTCGGCGTGGTCGAAGTGCCGACCAACGTGCCAATCGCCCGTGTGGACGAAGACGACGCCGTTTACCGCACCGCGCGGGAGAAGTATGAGGCGATGATCGAGCGGGTCAAAGAGGCCCACGCCAAGGGGCAGCCCTGCCTTGTCGGCACCACCTCGATCGAAAAGTCCGAACAGCTCAGCGCCATGCTGACCGCCGCCGGGATCGAGCACAATGTGCTCAACGCCCGCCAGCACGAGCAAGAGGCGCAGATCATCGCCGAAGCGGGCAAGCTGGGCGCGGTGACCATCGCCACCAACATGGCGGGCCGCGGCACCGACATTCAGTTGGGCGGCAATGTCGAATTGAAAGTGCTCGACGCGCTGGATGCCGATCCTGAGGCCGACCCGGCCAACATCCGCGCCCAGATCGAAGCGCAGCACGCCGAAGAGAAGCAGAAGGTGCTTGAGGCCGGTGGTCTCTACGTTCTGGCCTCTGAGCGCCACGAGAGCCGCCGCATCGACAACCAGTTGCGGGGCCGTTCGGGCCGTCAGGGTGACCCGGGCCGCACCTCGTTCTTCCTGTCGCTCGAAGATGACCTGATGCGCATTTTCGGTTCGGAACGGCTTGAGAAGGTGCTGACGACGCTGGGCCTGAAAGATGGCGAAGCCATCGTGCACCCGTGGGTCAACAAATCGCTGGAGCGGGCGCAGGCGAAGGTTGAGGGCCGCAACTTCGACATCCGCAAGCAGCTGTTGAAGTTCGACGACGTGATGAACGAGCAGCGCAAGGTGATCTTTGGCCAGCGCCGCGAGATCATGGAGGCGGACAACCTCAATGAGATCGTCACCGACATGCGCGAGCAGGTGATTGACGATCTGATCGACACCTATATGCCGCCCAAGACCTATGCC
The DNA here is from genome assembly GCF_029870955.1 of Sulfitobacter faviae. NCBI lineage: Bacteria > Pseudomonadati > Pseudomonadota > Alphaproteobacteria > Rhodobacterales > Roseobacteraceae > Sulfitobacter > Sulfitobacter faviae. The sequence continues at coordinate 1,556,690 of NZ_PGFQ01000001.1, forward strand.
GATCAGTGGGACACCCAAGGCTTCTATGCCGCGGTGATCGAACAGCTTAACGTCGACGTGCCGATCATCGCATGGTGCGAAGAGGACGGCGTGGATGATGAGGTGATCCGCGAACGTCTGATGAAAGCCACGGATGAGCTCATGGCCAAGAAGGCCGAGGCCTTTGGCGAAGAGAACATGCGCAACATCGAGAAACAGTTGTTGTTGCAAGCCATCGACACCAAATGGCGCGACCACCTGCTGACGCTTGAACATCTGCGCTCGGTCGTGGGCTTCCGCAGCTACGCGCAGCGCGATCCGCTGAACGAGTATAAGAACGAAGCCTTCCAACTGTTCGAGACGATGCTCGACAGTCTGCGGCAGGACGTGACCCAAAAGCTGGGCCAGATCCAACCGATGAGCGAAGAGCAGCGCCGCGAGATGATGCAGGAAATGGCCGCCCGTCAGGCCGCCATGCAAGCTGCGGCGAGCGAGGCGGCGGATGAGGCCTCTGAACAGGCCGAGGCCGCAGCCCCCGGTTTTGACGAGAACGATCCGTCCACATGGGGCAACCCGGGCCGGAACGATCCCTGCCCCTGCGGTTCTGGCAAGAAGTTCAAACACTGCCACGGTCAGATCACCTGAGCGGCGTCACCTTTTCGCCCATAACTTGGCGTTTCAGGGCCATACCCCGGCCCTGATCCGCGCCCATAAAGTCTCTAACGAATCCGTTGAAGGAGACTTGTCATGTGGCGCACGAAAGAAATTCTGACAGCTGTCGGCACTCTGGCCTGTGCGGTGGGCATTGGCTATGTCATGCAAAGCTCCGACACCGCGCAGCAGCGCTATGGCGCGGCTGAGGCGCAGCGCCCGGTGGCCGACAATGGCGCCTTGCTTGAGGTTGAAGGTATCACCCTGACCTCTGCCGCGCTCGACAGTCCCATTGCACTGCCAACACTGGATGACCGCGTGGTCAAGGCCGCAGCACCTCAAAGCCTGCCGCCCGCCCCGGAAAGCCACGGCGCCGCGATCCCTGCGACCTGCGATATCATTGCCGAAGCGGATGCCGTCGCCGCCGCGATGGTGAAACTCACCCTCGATGCCGCCTGCCTGCCGAATGAGCGGCTGACGGTGCACCACAACGGGATGATTTTCACCGAAGTGACCGATGACCAAGGGCAGTTGTCCGTCACCGTCCCGGCCTTGGCGGAAGAGGCTGTTTTCATCCTCGCCTTCGGCAACGGTGATGGCGCGGTGGCGCAGACTTCGGTCCCTGAACTCTCTGATTTCAACCGCGTCGTGCTACAATGGAAAGGCACCGCAGGGTTTGAGCTTCACGCCCGCGAGTTCGGCGCGGATTACGGTGAGGCGGGCCACGTTTGGTCCGGCGCGCCGCGCGATATGACCGCTGCCGTGCTGGGCGAAGGGGGCTTCATGACCCGCAATGGCGACATTGAGGCTTCTGAGCCGCTGATGGCCGAAGTCTATAGCTTCCCGGTCGCCAAAGCGGCGCAGGCGGGCGATGTCGCGCTCAGCGTGGAGGCTGAGGTGAGCGAGGCGAACTGCGGGCTTGAGATCGAAGCACAGGCGCTGGAACTGCGCGGCGATGATCCGGTGAAAACCCAGAACCTGACCCTCGCCGTGCCGGACTGTGATGCGGTCGGCAACTTTCTGGTGTTGAATAATTTGCTCCAAGACCTGAAAGTCGCGCAGAACTGACGCAACCGGGTAGGTCTAGATGAACGGGTTGAAACGTGCGGCGATCAGCGCCGCACTTTTGCTTTTTACGGCGGGCGCATCTGCGGCGCAGGACATCGCACTGACCTCGCGCGATGGCAGCGTCGAACTCAGCGGTACCCTGCTGGGGTTCGACGGCGAATTCTATCGCGTCGAGACGGACTATGGTGAGTTGACCGTCGACAGCAGCGGTGTGTCCTGCGCCGGGCCGGGTTGCCCCAACCTTGCGGATTTCGTGGCCGAGGTGCGTTTCTCGGGCTCCGCCACCATGGGGGCGGTGCTGATGCCCGCGCTGATCGAAGCCTTCGCCGCGCGCCAAGGCTATACCGTCAGCCGTGAAGAGGGGGACAGCGGGCGCTTCGCGCTGCTGCTCTCGCGTGAGGATGACGGCAAGCTCGCCGCGCGGTTCGATTTCCGGGCGAGCAATACCAACGAAGGCTTTGCCGATCTGCTGGCGGATGAGGCCGATGTCGTCATGGCCCTGCGCGAGGTGCGCCGCGAAGAGCGGATCAATGCCCGCGAGGCGGGCTTGGGTGATCTGACCGGTGCAAATCGCAGCCGGGTTCTGGCGCTTGATGCAGTGGTGCCCGTGGTCGCCCCGTCCAATCCGGTGAAACAAATCTCGCCGCTGACATTGGCGCGGGTGTTCTCGGGCGAGATCAAGAATTGGCAGCGCCTCGGCGGGCCGGACGCACCGATTGAGTTGCATCTGCCCACCGCCGATAGCGGGTTGAGCCAAGCGATCGTGGATCAGGTGCTCACCCCGCCGGGCTGGAACTGAGCACTGATGTCACCCGCCACGCCATGCCCGATGCGCTGGCCGAGGCGGTCGCGCGGGATGTTTTTGCCCTTGGAATCACCAGCTATGCCGAACAGGGGGAGACCGAGGTGCTGACCCTTGGCGGCAACTGCGGTTTTGCGCTGGATGCCGCACGGCGGACGATCAAAACCGAAGATTACCCGCTGACCGCGCCGATGTTCCTCTATTTCCCCGCCCGGCGCTTGCCGCTGATCACGCGTGAGTTTCTGGCCTTCACCCGTGGCCCTTCGGCCCAGATCGTGATCCGCCGGGCCGGTTTCGTGGATCAAACGCCCGAGGAAATCCCGGTTGAGGAACAGGGCAACCGCTTTGCCAATGCGATCATCACGGCGGGCGCGGAAACGCCGCTGGAAGAATTGCAGCGCATGACAGCGACGCTGGTGCCGATGGCGCGGCTCACCACCTCTTTCCGCTTCGAGGCCGGGTCGATCCGGCTTGATGCGCAGTCGCGGTCCAACGTGCAGCAATTGGCGCGCGCCTTGGAGCAGGGGCAATATGATGCGCGGCGGCTGATGTTCGTGGGCTTCAGCGATGGCGAGGGGGCCGCGCGGGCCAACCGCGAAATCGCCCTGCGCCGGGCCGAAGCGGTGCAGCGCGCAGTAAGCGCGGCTGCGGTCACCGCCAATCTGTCGCGCATTGATCTGCGGGTCGATGCCTTTGGGGAGGCGATGCCGATTGCCTGTGACGATAGCGAATGGGGCCGCCAAGCCAATCGGCGGGTGGAGGTTTGGGTGCGCTAAACGCACCCCGCTATAGATGCCCCTCGCTGCGAAAGCTGAGCTCGCGCGATTTTCCGATGATCAGGTGATCATGCAGGGTCAGCCCCAAGGCGTCACAGGCGGCGGCGACCTGCCGGGTCATATCAATGTCTGAGCGTGACGGGCTGGGATCGCCCGAGGGGTGGTTATGCACGAGGATGATCGCGCTGGCATTCAACTCAAGCGCACGTTTGGCAACCTCGCGCGGGTAGACTGGCACATGGTCCACCGTGCCTTTCGCCTGCTCCTCATCGGCGATGAGGATGTTTTTCCGGTCGAGGTAGAGGACGCGAAACTGCTCCATCTCCAGATGGGCCATGGTGGTGTGGCAATAGTCCAGCAGCGCATCCCATGAGGAAACGACATGCCGTTGCAGCACCTTCGCCCGGGCCAGCCGCTGTGCCGCGGCCTCAATGATCTTGAGTTCGACAATCACCGCCTCTCCGACGCCTTTGACATCGCGCAGCCGGGCGGCGGGGGCGGTAATGACGCGGTTGAAATCGCCGAACCGGTCCAGCAGTTCGCGCGCCAGCGGTTTCACATCCCGGCGCGGGATGGCGCGAAAGAGGACAAGCTCCAACATCTCATAGTCCGGCATGGCCGCCGCGCCCCCGTCGATGAAACGGCTGCGCAGGCGCTGGCGGTGATCCGCGATATAAGAGGGTTGCTTGCCCGTATTGGACGGCGGCGCTTGCGCTTCGTCCAGCAGATAGGGGAGGGGCTGATCAGCCAAGGTTCTCGGGGCACGGGTCATGCCCGGAGTGTCGCGCCAAAGTGGTTATTATTCGGTTAACGGACGGTTAAAACTTCGTTCACCACGCTGCCGAAAAAGGGGAGCCGCATCCACGGCTCCCCCAATGGTTAACCCTTCATCGAATCCCAGAAGGATTTGACGGAAGAGAAGAAGTTGCTGCTTTCGGGGTTGTTGTTCTGGGCCTCGCCCTCGAACTCCCGCAACAGTTCTTTCTGCCGGTTGGTCAGGTTCACCGGGGTCTCGACCGCCAGTTCGATGATCATGTCACCCACGCCACCGCCACGCAGCGGCGGCATGCCTTTGCCGCGCAGACGCATCTGGCGACCCGATTGGCTGCCCGCGGGGATCTGCACGCGGCCACGGCCCCATCGATGGTGGGCACTTCGATATTGCCACCCAGAGCGGCAGTGCTCATCGACACCGGAACACGGCAGAAGAGGTTCGGCCCGTCGCGTTCGAACAATTCGTGATCGGCCACCTCGATAAAGATGTAGAGATCACCGGACGGCCCGCCACGCATGCCCGCTTCGCCTTCGCCGGCGAGACGGATGCGGGTGCCGGTTTCGACGCCCGCGGGGATGTTGACCGAGAGCGTGCGCTCTTTCTCAACCCGGCCCGCGCCGCGGCATTTCTTGCAAGGATTCTTGACGATCTGCCCCATGCCGGAACAGGTCGGGCAGGTCCGCTCGACGGTAAAGAAACCTTGCTGCGCGCGCACCTTGCCCATGCCCGAACAGGTGGGGCAGGTCGAAGGTTCCGCGCCGCCTTCGGCACCGCTGCCGTCACAGGCGTCACATTGGACGGAGGCCGGGACGGTGATCGACTTTTGCATGCCCGAAAAGGCATCTTCGAGCGAGATGCGCAAGTTATAGCGCAAATCAGCCCCACGTGCGGCACGGCGTCCGCCGCCACCGCCACGTTGGCCCATGAAGTCACCGAAGAGATCGTCAAAGACGTCGGAAAAGGCCGAAGAGAAATCGCCCTGACCGCCGCCCATGCCGCCGCCGGGACGCCCGCCGCCCATGCCACCTTCAAAGGCGGCGTGGCCATAGCGATCATAGGCGGCTTTCTTGTCACCGTCTTTGAGCACGTCATAAGCCTCGCCCACTTCCTTGAACTGGGCTTCGGCTTGGGGGTTGTCTTTGTTGCGGTCGGGGTGGAGGTCCTTCACCTTGCGGCGATAGGCTTTCTTGATCTCGTCGGCAGAGGCCCCTTTGGCAACGCCAAGCACCTCGTAGTAGTCACGTTTTGCCATGGGTTATCATGCTCCTGCGCTGGAACGTGATAGGCCGGCCCGTCTGACGGACCGGCCCTTTCACAGGTTCCGTTTCACACGCTTACGCGCGCTTGTCGTCGTCCAGATCTTCGAACTCGGCATCAAGGATGTCGTCATCGCCACCTTGGGCTTGCTGAGCATCCGAAGGCTGCGCCGTGTCCTCACTGCCGCCCTCTTCCTGAGAGGCCTTATAGATGGCTTCGCCCAGTTTCATGGCGGATTCGGTGACGTTCTGGATGCCGTTCTTGATCTTGTCGGCGTTGTCTGTTTCCAGCTCGTCTTTCAGCGCGGCAATGGCCAGTTCGATCGCTTCGACGGTGGTCGGGTCGACCTTGTCGGAATGCTCTTCCAGCGACTTCTCGGTCGAGTGGATCAGCGATTCCGCCTGGTTCTTCGCTTCGATCAGCTCGCGACGGGACTTGTCCGCCTCAGCATTCTCTTCCGCGTCCTTGACCATCTGTTCGATGTCCGCATCCGACAGACCGCCCGAAGCTTGGATCGTGATCTTCTGCTCCTTGCCGGTGCCTTTGTCGAGCGCGCCGACCGACACGATGCCGTTGGCGTCAATATCGAAGGTCACTTCGATCTGCGGCATGCCGCGAGGCGCAGGCGGGATGTTCTCAAGGTTAAAGGCACCAAGCATCTTGTTGTCGGCAGCCATCTCACGCTCACCTTGGAAGACCCGGATGGTCACGGCGTTCTGGTTGTCTTCGGCGGTCGAGAAGACCTGAGACTTCTTCGTCGGGATCGTGGTGTTACGGTCGATCAGACGGGTGAAGACACCACCGAGGGTCTCGATACCGAGGGACAGCGGGGTCACGTCGAGCAGAACCACGTCCTTCACGTCGCCTTGCAGAACACCGGCCTGAATGGCGGCACCAAGGGCCACGACTTCGTCCGGGTTCACACCCTTATGCGGCTCCTTGCCGAAGAATTTAGAGACCTCTTCGGCCACCTTCGGCATACGGGTCATACCACCCACGAGCACGACTTCGTCGATGTCGGACGCGGACAGGCCGGCATCCTTCAGCGCGGCGGCGCAGGGCTTCATCGAAGCTTTGATCAGGTCACCAACGAGGCTTTCCAGCTTGGCGCGGGTCAGCTTCATGACCATGTGCAGCGGCGAGCCGTCCTTGCCCATCGAGATGAAGGGCTGGTTGATCTCGGTCTGGCTGGAGGAGGACAGTTCGATCTTAGCCTTCTCTGCCGCTTCCTTCAGACGCTGCAGCGCCATCTTGTCTTGCGTCAGGTCAACGCCGTTGGCCTTTTTGAACTCTTCCGCAAGGTAGTTCACGATGCGCATGTCAAAGTCTTCACCACCAAGGAACGTGTCGCCGTTGGTGGATTTCACTTCGAACAGGCCGTCGTCGATCTCAAGAATGGTCACGTCGAATGTACCGCCGCCAAGGTCATAGACCGCGATGGTTTGCGTGTTCTCTTTGTCGAGGCCATAGGCCAGCGCGGCGGCTGTCGGCTCGTTGATGATGCGCAGCACTTCGAGACCGGCGATCTTGCCGGCGTCTTTGGTGGCCTGACGCTGGGCGTCGTTGAAATATGCAGGCACGGTGATAACCGCCTGAGAGACTTCCTCGCCCAGATAGCTTTCTGCGGTTTCTTTCATCTTGCCGAGGATGAAGGCCGAGATTTGGCTTGGGGAGTATTTCTCACCCTTGGCTTCGACCCATGCGTCGCCGTTGCCGCCGTCGATGACGTTGAACGGCATGTTCTTTTTGTCTTTGGCCAGATCCGCATCGTCGTTGCGGCGGCCGATCAGGCGCTTGACGCCAAAGACTGTGTTTTCGGGGTTGGTGACCGCCTGGCGTTTCGCCGGCTGGCCGACAAGGCGTTCGTCGTCGGTGAAGGCGACGATCGACGGCGTGGTGCGCGCGCCTTCGGCGTTTTCGATCACACGCGGCTGGCTGCCATCCATGATGGCGATACAGCTGTTGGTGGTGCCAAGGTCAATACCGATTACTTTGGACATGTTTCGATCCCTCTTTGAATCTAAGGCGATGACACGAGGCGCGGACCCGTTTTGGCATCCTGCCCCGATCTGTTGACATCGAAGACCACGTGCCTTCGACGGTTCGGAGCGTATATAGGGAGGGTATTTGCACCCTGCAACCATTGGCTGGTCTGGATGGTCGCGATTCCGTGATGTTTTTGCTAAACGAGTGAGGAAGAACGAAAAATGACTGCTTTGCGCCTCCGGGGCTTTGATATTCACAAGGAATTTCTAGGAAGAGTGGCCCAGCAGGAGGTGCTGGAGGCGGTGCGCGGCGTGGTGCGTCAGGCGCCGTTCTTTCGCCCCGAAGTGCCGCGCGGCGGGCGCATGTCGGTCCGGATGAGCGCGGCAGGGCGCTATGGCTGGTTTTCGGATCGGCGTGGGTATCGTTACGTTACCGAACATCCCGAAGGCCAGCCTTGGCCCGAGATCCCGGCGCCGATTGTGGCGATTTGGGATCAGTTGACCGGGTTGGAGCGCCGCCCGGAATGCTGCCTGATCAACTACTACGATGCCGATGCGCGCATGGGGCTGCATCAGGACCGGGACGAGGCAGATTTTCAATGGCCGGTCGTCTCAGTCTCTCTGGGGGATGATGGGCTGTTTCGGATCGGCAACCTGACCCGAGGCGGCAAGACGGAATCGATCTGGCTGCAATCGGGCGATGTGGTGGTGATGGGCGGAGATGCGCGGCTGACCTATCACGGCGTGGACCGGATCAAGCCCGGCACCTCGACATTGCTGCCCAAAGGCGGGCGGATCAACTTGACGCTGCGTGTGGTGGAGTAGCGTTTTCTTTGAAAGAAAACGGAGACGGACTTTTTAAAAAAGTCCGTCGCTTCAGTGGCCAAGCGAACAACATCCTGTCTGATGTTGCCAGCCATCATTTCCCTGCAAAAGGAAGTCGACCGCCAGCCCATAGGCGCGGTCCGACATGCCATCGCTACAGGCACGCGCCGTGAGCGTGGCGATGGCCGTGCCCTGCGGCCCCTCGGCGATCATGTGAAAACTGTCGCGCCGCCCCTGCGCCGGGCCAGTCTGCGTGATTCGGTAATCGCGTGCGCCGCCCGCCATGGCGTCATAGCTCAACGTCTCGCCGGTCACCTCAAAAGACCAAAACGGCTCTGTCCCGCCGCAATGGGCCACGGGTGGCATCGCACGGGCCCATTGGCCCGCTTGCCGGGTGAGGAAACGCAGAGAGACCCAGCCGCTCCCTTCGCCCGTATTGACCAAGCCCCAGCCGTGATGGTCATTGGGGCGGATCACTTCGATGTTCTGGGCGTCAGGCTCAAAGCTGCCGATGATCGGGGCGCTGGCACTCGGGGCACGGCGAATGTTCAACACGTCATCCGCCGCGACACCGCTGACGTCATGCAGGGCGGGCCATGCATCCTGCGTCGCCCAGACAGGCAGTGCCCAAAGGCAGAGGAAGAGTGCCAGAAGTCTCATCGCCGGGCGTTCCAACTGATCGACGCATGGCGGCGGGTATAGAATTCGCCCATCAGCCCAATCATCAAAAGCACCAGCCCCACCCAAAGCGGATATTCCCAACTGGTATAGCGCGGGTTGTAATTGATGAAGGCAAAGCCGCGCGCTTGGTCGATGCTGTGAAACAACGGGTTCCAGTCAAACATCGCCAGCATATAGCCGGGCAGGGAGTTGGCGAGGAACATCTTCCCCGAGGCGATCATATTGGCGCGTTGATAGACGGTTGAGAAAATCGTCACGAAGGACGGAAACCACGGTTTGATCGCGAGCATCACCAGACCAAGGGCGCAGCCGGTAAACCACGCGGTCAGCATCATCCCGAAAGCGGCAAAAGGCTGATCTATGGTGATCGGCGTGACCGCCACATGATAGATGAACAAGATCACGAAGAGCGACAGAACTTGGATATAGAGCGAGCCCACCGCCGCCGATGCGATGGCGATGATCGTGTTCATCGGGGCGTGCTGCATCATCGGGCTTGCCGGTCCCTCAGACCCCGCCACCGCGCCCAAAGCTTTCACATGGGTGAGGTAGAGGAAAATCCCCGACATCAGATAGATGAGGAAGTCACCCCGCACGGCGGAGCCGCGCATCCCGAGGATCGAAAACATCACATAGAAGGCCAGTACGAACATCACCGTTTGCAGCATGTTCATCGCGATGGCGATAAAGGCATTGTTGTGCTGTTTGCGCACGTTGCGCACCACGGAATGGTAGACCAGTTCCGCGATGGCGAGGGCAGAACCGATGCCGGATTTCGGCTTTCTGGAAGACTGGAACATGCGCGCGTCCTTGACGAAGCCCTAGCGTGGCACGGAATTCTTGCTGTTCCGTTAGCTCCGCAGCATAAGGGAAACAGTGAATTGAAGCAACGACAGCCCGCAGGGCCGGAGGCAAAATGGATTACGAGAAACTGGTCGCGGAAATGCGGCGGCTGGCATTGGAAGCCGGGGACAAGATCATGGAGATCTACGGTCAGGACGATTTCGAGGTGAAATCGAAATCCGACGACAGCCCCGTCACCGCCGCCGACGAAGCCGCCGATGCGATCATTTCCGAAGGGCTCCGCGCCGCTTTCCCCGATGTGATCTTGGTGACCGAAGAGCAGGCTGCGACCCATTCCGCCAAGGGCGATACCTTTCTCATCGTCGATCCGCTGGATGGCACCAAGGAGTTCGTCCACCGACGCGGGGATTTCACGGTGAACATCGCGCTGGTCGAGGGCGGCGTGCCGACGCGCGGCGTGGTCTATGCCCCCGCCAAAGCCCGGATGTTCTTTACCCAAGCCGACGGCCAGTCGGTCGAGGAGGCCGGCGCATTCGAAAAGGGGCAGGTGAGTGAGACCAAGGCGATCTCGGTCTCTAACCCCGACAATGCGGCCCTGATGGTCGTCGCCTCCAAATCCCACCGCGATCAGGCGACCGATGATTACATCGGCAAGTACGCCGTGCGGGACATGACCTCGGCGGGGTCGTCGCTGAAATTCTGTCTCGTCGCGACCGGAGAGGCCGATCTCTACCCGCGTTTGGGCCGCACGATGGAGTGGGACACCGCCGCGGGCCATGCGGTGCTGAACGGGGCAGGCGGCTCGGTGGTGCGCTTTGACGATCTCACGCCCCTGACCTACGGCAAGGAAGACTTCGCCAACCCTTTCTTCATCGCCCATGCCCCGGGCGTTGAGTTGAAGGCGGGCTGATGTCTGTCCTGATCGTCATCCCCGCCCGCTATGCCTCCACCCGCTACCCCGGCAAGCCGCTGGTGGCGCTCACCGGGGTGTCGGGCCAGAAACAGACCCTGATCGAACGCAGTTGGCGGGCCGCCAGCGCGGTGTCGGGCGTCGACCGCGTGGTGGTGGCCACCGACGACGACCGCATTCGGGAGGCTGCCGAAGGTTTCGGCGCCGAGGTCGTGATGACCTCGGAAAGCTGCGCCAATGGCACCGAACGCTGTGCCGAGGCCCATGCCGCATTGGGCGGGGGCTATGACATCGTGGTGAACCTGCAAGGTGACGCCCCGCTGACGCCGCATTGGTTTGTCGAAGGGCTGGTGCAGGGGTTGAAAGACAACCCCGAGGCCGAGATCGCCACCCCGGTTCTGCGCTGTGACGGGGCCACGTTGAACAGTCTTCTGGCCGACCGTAAGGCGGGGCGCGTGGGCGGCACCACAGCGGTTTTCGGCGCCGACAATCAGGCGCTCTACTTCTCGAAAGAGGTCGTTCCCTATACCGGAATGCCCTACGCAGAGACGGATATGACCCCGGTCTTCCACCACGTCGGCGTCTATGCCTACCGGCCCGATGCGCTGGCCCAATATCCAAGCTGGCCCGTCGGCCCCTTGGAGCAGTTGGAAGGGTTGGAGCAGTTGCGTTTCCTTGAAAATGGCCGCGCCGTGTTCTGTGCGGAGGTCGAGGCCAAGGGGCGCGAGTTCTGGGAATTGAACAACCCCGAAGACGTGCCAAAGCTCGAAGCCATGATGGCGAAAATGGGTCTGGAATGACCGCCACCCCCGTCAGTGCCACGCTTGAAAGCGGCGTGCCTGTCAGCATCGTGATCGTCAGCCGGAAGCGGCCCGAAGCATTGCGGCGCTGCCTGACGGGGGTGGAACAGCTTCAATATACCACTTTCGAAGTCATCATCGTGGCCGATCCCGCCGGAATTGCCGTGGCCCGCGCCATGCATTTCGCCGGGGCGCTGAAACTGGTCCCTTTCGACAGGCCGAATATCTCTGCCGCGCGCAACCTTGGGATTGCCGAGGCCGCGGGGGACGTCGTGGCCTTTATCGACGATGATGCGGTGCCCGAGCCGCAATGGCTGCGCCACCTGCTGGAGCCTGCGCAACAACCCGAGGTCGCGTCGATGACCGGCTTCGTCCGAGGGCGAAACGGCATCTCTTTCCAATATCGCGCGCGTCGGTTGAGTGGTTTCGGAGAGCCGGAAACGCTCAATGTCGACCCTGAAACCCCAAGCATCCTGCACCCTCCGCCCGGGGGGCAATCAAGACCGAAGGCACTAATATGGCCTTTCGGCGCGATGTCTTGGTGGAAATGGGCGGCTTTGACCCGGCCTTTCATTACTATCTTGATGAGACCGATCTGAACATGCGGCTGGCGCGGGCGGGCCATGCCACGGCAATCGTGCCATTGGCCGAAGTCCATCACGGTTTCGCCGCCAACGCCATGCGAAGCGCCAACCGCGTGCCGCGCGATCTTTTCGATATCGGGGCGAGCTGGGCTGTGTTTCATCGCAAACATCTGCCTGCGCAGGACCGTGCCGCCCATTGGGCGCATCTGCGCGCCCAACAGCGCCACCGTCTGCTGCGCCATCTGGTAAGCGGCGGGTTGGAACCGCGTGATGTGCCAAGGCTGCTGCGAAGGTTAGATGACGGCCACGCCGAAGGGGCGAAACGCCCTATCGCCACCGTCACCCTGCCTGAGAAGGCCAACAGCGCTTTCCGTCCTTTTCCGGCCCGCGCCCGGCGCAGCGTGGCCATGTTCACCCGGCCTATTAAACTGGCGCAAGACCGGGCAAAGGCTGCAAAACGGGCATTATCGGGTGAGATCGTGACCCTGATCAACCTTTCGCCGACCGCGCTTTATCATCGCGTTGCCTTTGATCCGACCCACGCTATTTGGCTGCAAACAGGTGGAATATACGGAAAGTCCACACGGGATGACGCGGTTTTCCGCTTAACTCGGCGCCTCGACAGGCTGCAAAGGGAAGTTAAGCGAGTTGCCAGACAGCGCGGTTTCGGCGATGATCATCGCCGGTAGAAAGACGCAGGTAAATTGACCGCGGCGTTCTGTATATTTCGAATAAGTTGTAAGGATTAAAATGCGCAAGAAGGTTACAAAAGCGATTTTTCCCGTTGCAGGCATGGGGACACGCTTTCTGCCCGCCACCAAATCGGTGCCGAAAGAGATTATGACCCTCGTCGACCGGCCTTTGGTTCAATATGCAATTGATGAGGCGCGCGCCGCCGGGATCAAAGAGTTCATCTTCGTGACCTCGCGCGGCAAAGGCGCGCTGGAAGATTACTTCGACCACGCGCCGCAGCTTGAGCAGGAATTGCGCAAAAAGGGCAAGACCGAGCTTCTTGAGACGCTGCAAAGCACGAATATGGACAGTGGCGCAATCGCCTATATCCGCCAGCACAAGGCGCTGGGCTTGGGCCATGCAGTCTGGTGCGCGCGCCGTTTGATCGGCAATGAGCCCTTTGCCGTTATGCTGCCGGATGACGTGATCGCGGCGGAAAAACCTTGTCTACAACAGATGGTCGAGGCCTATGAGGAAACCGGCGGCAGCATGGTCGCTGCGATGGAGGTGGAGCCTTCCCGCACATCCTCTTACGGCATTCTCGATACCAGCGAAGAGCGCGGTGATCTGGTGAAGGTCAATGGCATGGTTGAGAAGCCTGCCGTCGACGAAGCACCGTCGAACCTCGCAGTGATCGGGCGCTATATTCTGGCGCCGACCGTTTTGAAGAACCTGAACAAGCTGAAATCCGGCTCGGGCGGTGAAATTCAATTGACCGATGCGATCGCGCAAGAGATCGAGCAAGACCGCGATGTCTATGGCTTCCGTTTCCGCGGTCAGCGGTTCGACTGCGGCTCTAAAGCGGGTTTCCTTCAGGCGACCGTGGCCTTTGGTCTTGCCCGTGAAGAATTGCGCGACGACCTTTCGGCTTATCTGCAAAGCATCTCGCAAGTCGACCGCGCGGCGCAGTAGTACTGGGAAAACGCGGAATGGAAAAGGTATTGGTAACCGGCGGGGCGGGCTACATCGGCTCGCACGCTTGTAAGGCTTTGAACGCGGCGGGGTTCATTCCCGTTACGTTCGACAATCTCGTAACGGGCTGGCGCGATGCGGTGAAATTCGGCCCTTTTGAGGAAGGGGATTTGTTGGACCGCACACGGCTGGATGAGGTCTTTGCAAAACATCAGCCGATCGCGGTGATGCATTTCGCCGCTTTAAGCCAAGTGGGAGAGAGCATGGCCGAGCCGGGTCTCTATTGGCGCAACAATGTCAATGGCTCCCTGACTTTGATTGAGGCAGCTGCCGCGGCAAACTGCAAGCAGTTCGTCTTTTCGTCGACTTGTGCGACCTATGGGGATCAAGATAACGTCGTATTAGATGAGAACAGCGCTCAGTATCCGATCAACGCTTATGGCGCGTCGAAACGCGCGATTGAGGATATTCTGCGTGATTTTGAAGCCGCCCATGGCTTGCAATATGTTATTTTCCGCTATTTCAACGTGGCCGGGGCGGATCCCGAAGGTGAGGTGGGCGAGTTCCATCAGCCGGAAACACATCTAATCCCGCTGATGCTTGATGCGATTGCCGGCAAACGCGCGGCATTGACCGTGTTTGGGGACGACTATGACACGCCTGACGGCACCTGCATTCGTGACTATGTACATGTCTGCGATCTGGTTGATGCCCATGTTTTAGGTCTGAAATGGCTTCAGCGTGATAAGGGCAGCCGGGTGTTCAACCTCGGCACCGGCAGGGGGTTTTCGGTACGCGAAGTACTTGACCACAGCCGCGCTGTGACCAATCAAACGGTGCCGCACGAGATCGGTGCGCGCCGTCTTGGGGATTGTACCAAGCTCGTGTCAGGCTCATCGCGCGCGATCGAGGAATTGGGATGGACCCCCAAACGCTCAACTTTAGATAAGATGATCGCCGATGCCTGGAGATGGCACCAGACCGGCCACTACGATGGCTAATACCCACGCGCGGCTGTTGGACCTGACGCGCAGTTTGCGTCGGGTTGGGCGGGGCGCGACGGGGGTGGATCGGGTCGAACTGGCCTATCTCTCACATCTTTTGACAGAGGACGCGCCGCTTTTTGGAGTGGCGCGCACCGCTTTGGGCTATGTCCTGCTGGACCGCGATGGGATGCGGGGCTTTCAGGATCGGGTTGCGGGCCGCGTTCCTTGGGGCGGGCGGATCTGCTTTCGCGCCTGCCGCGGGGGCGTGCCGTGGCGCTGAGCCGGGCGGAAAGCGACTTGCGGCGTTTGGCGGTCGCGCGCTGCGTTCCGGCCGGGTTGCCCGCGATGCTTGCCCGGCATCTGCCGCCGGAATTTGCCTATCTGAATGTCGGGCACAGCAATCTGACGGACCGGGTTCTGGGCGCCGTGAAACAGGCGCGGGGGCGAAGTGCCGTTCTCATCCACGACGTGATCCCATTGGAATATCCCGCCTACCAACGCCTCGGCTCCGTTGCGCCGTTTCGGGCCAAGATCGACCGGGTGAGCGCGCAGGCTGATCTCGTGATTTACAACTCGCAAGACACGCGTCAGCGCAGCGAGGCGCAGATGCGCGGGCGGGTTCCGCCTGCCGTCGTCGCGCATCTGGGCGTCGATCTGCCCGCGCCCGATGCTGGTGAGCTGCCTGCGGGGCTTCCGCCAAAGCGTCCCTATTTCGTCGTTGTCGGTACGATCGAGCCGCGCAAGAACCACGGGTTTTTGCTGGACCTTTGGCAAAAGATGGGGCCTGATGCGCCGCTCTTGCTGATCTGCGGGGCGCGGGGGTGGAACAATAGCGCGGTTTTCGACCGGCTCGACTGGCTGCCGCAGAACGGCCCCGTGCAAGAGCTCGCGAACCTTAATGACAAAGGATTGGCGGCCTTGGTGCAGGGGGCGGCGGGGATGCTTTTCCCCAGCCATGCAGAGGGGTTTGGCCTGCCCCCGGCAGAGGCGCTGAGCCTTGGAACGCGTGTTTTATGCAACGATTTACCGGTCTTGCATGAGGTCTTGGGCGACAAAGCCGTTTACGCGCCCCTGAGCGAACCCTATTCATGGATCAGAACAATCGAAGAATGGGCCGCATCTGTGCCAGACCCGCGCCCAGCGACGACTTTTATCGCGCCAACATGGGCCGAACACTTCAAGACCGTGTTAAAGTCGACGTGATAGCGCGGTAGAGGGGCGGTCAGACGCGATAGGTAAGGGGCGGTTTGGGCTTAATTCAGTCATATCGGTTGCGGCTGCAACGCAAGCGCTGGCGCATCCGCGCCTTCCGCAAGCGGCGCGAGTTGACCCCTGTGGCGAACCGGACCGCGCAGATCACAGCCGATGATATTCTGCTGTTCTGCACGCAGCGCAACGAAGCGATCCGGCTGCCCTATTTCCTGAAATACTACCGCGAGATGGGCGTCGGGCATTTCTTCTTTGTCGATAATGACAGCGACGATGGCGCGCTCGACTATCTGGCCAAGCAACCCGATGTCTCGGTCTGGAGCGCCAAGGCCAGCTACAAACGCGCCCGCTTTGGGGTGGATTGGCTGAACTGGTTGCAAATGAAATACGCCCATGGCCATTGGGCGCTGACGGTCGATCCGGATGAGTTTTTGGTCTACCCCTTTTGTGACACGCGCCCCCTGCGGGCGCTGACCGATTGGCTCGATGCCTCTTCGATCAAGAGCTTTTCGGCGATGCTGCTGGATATGTATCCCAAGGGGCGGCTTGACGAGGAACCCTATCAGGCGGGGCAAAATCCGATTGAGATCGCCGCATGGTTCGACAGTGGCAACTACACCATTTCCCGCAATCGGCGGTTTGGGAATCTCTGGATACAGGGCGGGCCACGGGCGCGGGTGTTTTTTCCCGACGCGCCTGCCAATGCGCCCGCGCTGAACAAGGTGCCGCTGGTCAAATGGGATCGGCGCTATGCCTATGTCAGCTCGACCCATATGCTGCTGCCGCGTGGGCTTAATCAGGTCTATGACGAATGGGGCGGAGAGAAAGCCTCGGGCGTCCTCTTGCACGCCAAATTCCTCGACACCTTCGGGGCCAAGGCGGCGGAGGAGTTGCAGCGTAGCGAGCATTACGCGGCTTCTGTCGAATACAAAGCCTATGCCGCACAGCTGAAAGACGACCCGCAGCTTTGGTGCAAATGGTCGGAACGCTACATCAATTGGCGACAGCTTGAGATCCTCGGCCTCATGTCCAAGGGGAACTGGGCATGAGCGTCGGGATCGTCATGTTAGTGCACAACGCTTTTGACCGGGCCGAGCAGGTCGCGCGGCATTGGGCGGCGGCGGGCTGTCCGGTGGTGATCCATATCGACAAGGCGGTGCCCCGGCGGGCGCATGATGCCTTTGTGGCGGCGCTGTCGGATCTCAAGGATGTCTGCTTTAGCCCGCGCAAACGTTGCGAATGGGGCACCTGGGGAATCGTTGCCGCCTCGCAAGGCGCGGCGGAATTGATGCTCTCGCGCTTTCCCAAGGTGCGCCATGTCTATCTGGCCTCCGGCTCTTGCCTGCCGCTGCGCCCGGTGCAGGAGTTGATCGACTATCTTGAGGACCGTCCCCAGACTGATTTCATCGAAAGTGCCACCACGGCAGATGTGCCTTGGACCGTGGGCGGGCTGGATGCAGAGCGGTTTACCCTGCGTTTCCCCTTCTCTTGGCGGCGCAATCGCTATCTGTTTGACCGCGCGGTCGAGGTGCAGCGCCTGCTGCGGTTGAAACGCCGGATGCCGCGCGGGGTCGTGCCGCATATGGGCTCGCAATGGTGGTGCCTGACCCGGCGCACCCTATCGGCGATCTTGCAAGACCCCGACCGGCCGACCTACGACAAGTTCTTTCGCCATGTTTGGATCCCGGACGAAAGCTATTTCCAGACCCTTGCACGGCTCTATTCCAGCAAGATCGAAAGCCGGTCGCTGACCCTGTCGAAGTTCGATTTTCAGGGCAAGCCGCATATCTTTTACGACGATCACCTCCAGCTTTTGCGCCGCTCGGATTGTTTCGTGGCACGCAAGATTTGGCCCCATGCCGACAGGCTCTATGATGCCTTTCTGACCGACCCTGCCGGTGCGATGAAAAAGACCGAGCCGAACCCCGGCAAGATCGACCGCATCTTTGCCAAGGCGGTGGAGCGGCGCACCCGGGGTCGCGCGGGGCTTTATATGCAAAGCCGTTTTCCCAACGAAGATTGGGAGAATGGCGTCACCGCCGCGCCCTATTCGATGTTTCAGGGCTTTACCGAGATTTTCGAGGATTTCGAACATTGGCTCAGCCGGGCCAGCGGGGCGCGCGTGCATGGGCATCTCTTTGCGCCCGACCGGGTGCATTTCGCGGGCGGGGAAACCGCGCTGAACGGTGCCTTGTCGGACAATCCGGTGCTGCGCGATCACAATGCCAGTGCCTTTCTGACCAATCTGATCTGGAACACCCGGGGCGAGCGTCAGTGCTTTCAGTTCGGCCCGATGGACAATCAAGACATCAACTGGCGTGTGGCCAAGGACCCGAACGCGCATATTTCGGTGATCACCGGCGCTTGGGCGGTGCCGCTGTTCCGCTCGAACCTTGATTTCGCCGATATCCGCCGTCTGGCCGCCAAGCTGCAAAAGACGGAAAGCACGCATTTGGATGTGCTGAATTCACCCTACACCAAGGCGCGTGTGCGGGTCTGGACCATGGCCGATTTCATCGAAGCGCCGATGGAGCCTTTGCAAGATATCCTTGACGAAATTGGCCGCCCCCGTCTGCGCCGCCTGTCAGAGGCGCCGCGCATGGTTGATCTGAACGGCTTCGGCCAGTTCCTCCAGAACCTCAAGAACCAAGGCATGCACCCCTATCTGGTCGGCGATTTTTCGGTCGCCCAAGGGGGCAGCGCCGATGCCAAACCTTCCCCCAAACCCTATCTGGTGAAATAACCCATGCGCGACAAATTCGACAGTTTCGTGGTCTTCGCCGAGATGCGGACCGGGTCCAACTTCATAGAGGCGAACCTGAACGCCTTTGCCGGGATCGCCTGTCATGGGGAGGCGTTTAACCCTTTCTTCATGGGGTATCCCAAAAGCGAGCCCATCCTAGGCGTCGATCAGGTCACGCGGGACGAAAACCCCACAAAGCTGCTGGCGGCGATTAGGGGACAGCAGAATGCTTTGGGCGGTTTCCGCTATTTCCACGACCACGATCCGCGTGTTTTCGATGAGATCGTCGAGGATCAGCGCTGCGCCAAGATCGTGCTCACGCGCAACCCGGTCGACAGCTATGTCAGTTGGAAGATCGCGCAGGCCACGGGGCAGTGGAAACTGACCGATATGAAGGCGCAGAAGGTGGCGCAGGCCGTTTTCGATGCAGATGAGTTCAGTGCCCATTTGGATGCCCTTCAGCAGTTCCAGATCACGCTGCTGAACCGTTTGCAAACCTCCGGCCAAACGGCATTTTACGTGGCTTACGAAGACCTGCAAAGCGTTGAGGTGATGAACG
Source organism: Sulfitobacter faviae (assembly GCF_029870955.1). Classification (NCBI taxonomy): domain Bacteria; kingdom Pseudomonadati; phylum Pseudomonadota; class Alphaproteobacteria; order Rhodobacterales; family Roseobacteraceae; genus Sulfitobacter; species Sulfitobacter faviae. Next base: position 1,575,728 of record NZ_PGFQ01000001.1, read on the forward strand.
GGCTTGCGCGCTATCTTGGCGTGGATGAGCAGTTGGAGGGGCTGGACAAGAACCTTAAGAAACAGAACCCCAGCCCGATATCGGCCAAGGTCAGCAACTATGACGAGATGCTGGAGGCGCTGGCGCGGCTCGATCGTTTCGATCTGACCCGCACCCCCAATTTTGAGCCACGGCGCGGGCCGAATGTGCCCTCTTATGTGGCAGCGGCGACCAGCGGCTTGATCTATCTGCCGATTAAATCCGGCCCGCAGGATCAGGTGCTGGACTGGCTCGCCGCCCTCGATGGCGTTCCGCGTGAGGCGCTGCGCGATAAGATGTCGCAAAAAGAGCTGCGGCAGTGGAAACGCAAAATGCGCGGGCATCGCGGCTTTACCGTGCTGCGCCATCCCGCCCTGCGCGCGCATGACGCCTTTTGCCGCCATATCCTGACCACGGGGGAGGGCAGTTACCGCCAGCTGCGCAACACGCTGATGCGGCGCTACAAGGTGCCGCTGCCCAAGGATGGCCCCGACGCCGAATATGACCGCGAGGCGCATCGCGCAGCCTTTGTCGCCTTCCTAAAGTTTCTCAAAGGCAATCTGGCCGGGCAAACCTCGATCCGGGTGGATGCTGCATGGTGTTCTCAGGCCCAAGCCATTGCGGGGTTCGGGGCGTTCTGCCTGCCCGACCGCATCCTCCGCGAAGAGGAGTTGGCCAGCGAACTCCCCGCCTTGGCCGCGGGGCAAGGCCATGCCACCGTCCCCGCCGTACCCCAGATGGTGGAGCCCGGGCCCTTCACGCTCGGCGATATCTATGACGATGAGATTGAGGCCCTGACGGCGGAAGCCTATCAGAAGGATTATATGACCTTCGGCTTTTCGCGCTGGCGGTGAGGGGCGCAGGCTAGATTGACCTTGCCGGTTCTGACGTAAACTGGAACAACAGGGCATCTTGAGCATCCCGCCAAAGGTCGCGCCGTGAGTTTCCTGTCTGTCACCTCTGTTCCCCGGCTGCGGTGGAGTTCGCCCAAAGCCTTCACACTCAGACCACCATTGGCCTCAATGGTGTTTCTGGTTCTGGGATTGGTGATGTTTGGCTTGGGGGAGGCGCTTTTGGTCACGGCGGGCGTCGGCGTCAGCCCTTGGACCGTCTTCGCCGAAGGGGTGACCCGCATCACGGGGTGGAGCCTCGGCTTTGCGACCTTCCTGATCAGCGCCGTGGTTCTTTTGCTCTGGATCCCGCTGATGCAGACGCCCGGTATCGGCACCATTCTGAACGCGGTGATCGTGGCGCTGGTGCTGGAATATGCGCTGCCAATCCTGCCCCACTTCGACAGCTATCTGGCGAATGCCGTGCTGGCGCTGACCGGCGTCTTTGTGACCGGCTTTGGCGGTGCGATCTATCTTGTGGCAAACCTTGGCCCCGGACCACGGGACGGGTTGATGACGGGGCTGCAACGGGTCACGGGCAAACCCATCGCGCTGGTCCGCATGAGCATCGAATTGTCCGTCGTCGCCATCGGCTGGGCCTTGGGCGGCACCCTGGGCCTCGGCACGCTGCTTTTCGCGGTGGGGATCGGCCCGGCCATGGCGATTGGGATGCAGATTCTGCAACTGCGCAGCGTGGCCCGCTAGGCGGCAGCGCGCAGGCAGCGCTAGGTGACCCGTGCAAAAGGCTGAAATCCGCTTTTTCCTGAAACGACCCCACCGCATACTGCGGTATACCGTCGACCTTCGCCGCCTCTTCCGCTATCAGAGCAGCAAATGCAGCAATTTGGAGCAATCATGTCCGATATCATCTACACCAAAGTTGACGAAGCGCCGGAGCTGGCCTCTGCCTCGCTGTTGCCAATCATCAAGAAGTTCGCCGAAGCCGCCGGTGTGAGCGTCGGCACGAAAGACATCAGCCTCGCGGGCCGTATCCTCGCGACTTTCCCTGAGCATCTGAGCGAAGACCAGCGCCAGTCCGACGATCTGGCGGAATTGGGCCGTCTGGTGAAGACGCCCGAGGCCAATGTCATCAAGCTGCCGAACATCTCTGCCTCGGTGCCGCAGCTGGTCGCCGCGATCAAAGAGCTTCAGGCCCAAGGCTATGCGCTGCCCGACTATCCCGAAGAGCCGAGCACAGACGAAGAAAAAGCCGTGCGTGCCAAATATGACGGCATCAAAGGCTCCGCCGTGAACCCGGTTCTGCGCGAAGGCAACTCCGACCGCCGCGCGGCCAAAGCCGTGAAGAGTTTTGCCCAGTCCAACCCGCACCGCATGGGGGACTGGACCGCCGACAGCAAGACGCATGTCTCGTCCATGTCGGGCAATGATTTCTTCTCCAACGAAGTTTCGGCCACGCTTGATGCCGCGACTGGCGCCAAGATTGTGCTGGAAACCGCGGACGGGGAAAAGGTGCTGAAAGAGGGGCTTGAATATCCCGCCGGCACCGTGGTCGACGCGACCTTCATGAGCGCGGCCGCGCTGAAGGACTTCCTCAACACCCAGATCGAGAAGACCAAAGAAGACGGCATTCTCTTCTCGCTGCACCTCAAGGCCACGATGATGAAGGTCTCCGACCCGATCCTCTTTGGTCACGCGGTCAAAACCTACCTTGCGCCGGTGTTTGAAAAGCATGGCGCGAAGCTCAAAGATCTGGGCGTGAACCCCAACTCCGGTCTCGGCGATCTGCTGGAGCGCGTGAAGGGCGAGAGCGAGATCATGGCCGACATCGACGCCTGCATGGAAGAGCGTCCGCCGATGTATATGGTCGATTCCGACAAGGGCATCACCAACCTGCATGTCTCTTCCGACGTGATCATCGACGCCTCGATGCCCGCGCTCATCCGCGCTGGCGGCAAGGGCTGGGGCCCGGACGGCAAAGAGCATGACGCCAACTGCGTGATCCCCGACAGCTCCTATGCGCCGGTCTATGACGAGGCGATCAACTTCTTCAAAAAGAACGGCAAGCTCGACCCGGCCACCGCAGGCACGGTGCAGAACATCGGCCTGATGGCGCAGAAGGCCGAGGAATACGGCTCCCACCCGACCACGTTTGAGCTGGCCGAAGCGGGCACCGTGAAGATGATCCTCGACGACGGCACCGTGCTGCACCAGCACAAGGTCGACGCCGGTGACATCTGGCGCTCTTCCTCCGCGCGCAAGGCGCCGATCGAGGATTGGGTGAACCTCGCCATCTCGCGCCAGAAGGCCGAGGGCTGCCGCGCGATCTTCTGGCTGGACGCAAACCGCGCCCATGACGCCGAGCTGATCTCCTATGTGAAGCCCATCCTTGAGGCACAGGGCGTGGCCGACAAGTTCGAGATCATGGCCCCCGCGAAGCCACCCGCGCCTCGCTTGAGACCATCACCAAGGGCGAGAACACCATCGCGATCACCGGCAACGTGCTGCGCGACTACCTGACCGACCTCTTCCCGATCTTGGAGCTGGCGACCTCGGCCAAGATGCTGTCCATCGTGAAGCTTATGAACGGCGGCGGCTTGTTCGAGACCGGCGCGGGCGGCTCTGCCCCCAAACACGTTCAGCAGTTGATGGAGCAGAACCACCTGCGGTGGGACAGCCTTGGCGAATTCTGCGCCCTTGGCGAGAGCCTGAAGTTCCTCGCCGATGCCCGCGGCAACGAGAAGGCGCGCGTGCTGGGCGATGCCGTGGAAACCGCGACGCAGGGCATCCTCGATCACGGTCGTTCCCCTTCGCGCAAGGTGGGTGAGCCCGACAACCGCGACAGCCACTATTGGTTCGCGCGCTACTGGGCCGAAGCCGTCGCCGCGCAGAGCGATGACGCGGAGCTCGCCGCAGAGTTCGCGCCCATCGCCAAGGAACTGGCTGCCAAAGAAGCCGACATCCTGTCCGAGCTTGCCGCGGCCCAAGGCACGGCTGTCGATCTGGGCGGCTACTACCACACCGACGCGGAGAAAACCGCCCGCGTGATGCGCCCCTCTGAGACGCTGAACGGCATCATCGGGTAACTCGCCTGATATAAAAATCGCCGCGTCGCTGGTTAAGCGGCGCGGCGGATTATCATTTTAAGACTTGGCAGCGGCGCAGACGCTTTGCGGGCGCCTACCAAATTCCTCGGACATCGTGTAACCACGGGTATTCTCCTTTGAGTCTTCGAAGAGAATAGCTAATTTACGCCAAGCGTTCTCGCTATTCGTACGCCAAACCTCGTTTCCATTCTCGATACGTTCGCTGCTTTAGGACTTGGTTCATCCGCCCCTCTAATGCTGAGAACCTCAGTTCTCAAAGGAGGCCGCGATGCCCATTCTCGATATCTTCGAAGATCACCACAACGGATTAACCGGCCCTATCTGCGGCGGCTTCGACGTGACGCCCAGTGATGCGGCAGACCTTCCTCAGATGACCCGCGGGGTGATGGTCGCTTCTGCTGGCGATCTGGCAGTGGTGCTGAAAAGCGGGGACGCGGTCACCCTGCCCGCCCTGTCGCCCGGCGTGCTCTACCCGATCCGCATCGCAAGGGTGCTGGCGACGGGAACCACGGCCACAGGCATCAAGGGGTTGGTTTAATGCTGGGCGTCGGAATGCACCCCTTCGCGGCATACCGTAGCCGGGTACCTATCGCTTTTCCGGCGGGGTTCAGTTGGGATCGGGTACGCTTTGATATTGGTATCGAACAGATTGGCGGGGCCTATCGTGCGGCGGTTGAACCACGCGATCTGGTCGACCCGGCGATCTGGACCGGCGCAGCGATCCATGTGGATGGCGTGGGGGTGATGACAGCAACAGTGGCCTTGGCGGGCAGGACGGTGATTTCACCAATGCCAAGCGGACGATCCATGCAGCATTCACCGAGGGCAACGCAACGGGTGCGGCCTATCGCGTATTGGTCAAGCCCGGCGATTACGCCGAGGCGGCCTTCACCCGCAACGGCAGTGACGAGCCGAACCAGCACGTTGCCGTGATCGGATGGGGTGGGCCGCTGCGCTATCGTTCGGGGCCGTTCGATGTGACATGGAGCGATGGGGGCGGGACGTTCACGGCGAATGAAAGCTCGGTCCGGCGGGTGTTTCGCAGCGATATGCTGACCCCGGAGGAGCTCTATACCGAGTTGAGCGAAGCCCCGGATGTGGCCAGTTGCGCCGCGACGGTCAACACTTGGGTTCATGACGGGGCATTGCTGCATGTGAATATCGGCAGCGCGCCGGGGGCGCGAGATATTGCGGTGATCCGGTCCTTTCACGGAGCGCGGTTTCTGACGCATGACAAAGATTTCTATCTTGAGAACGTCCATTGTGAGGGCGGGATTACCGGGGCGCTGCATTTCGATGCCGTTGCCACGCGCAATATCGTCGGGGTGAACTGCACATTCCGCTATTCGGCACCCTCGAATCCCACGGCCTTGCAGGATGCCGCGCGGGTGCGGCGCACGAATGGACTGGTCGCGTTTTTCGATTGCGATGCCTCGGGCGGGGCGAAGGACGGTTGGTCTTTCCATGAGGACGGCACGCCGGGGATGCATGTTTTGTTGCTGGGCTGTTCCGGTTGGCGCAATGGGTTCAGCACGGCGACATCCTGCAATGGGTTCACCACGCATGACGGGGTGCGGGCGATCCTATTGGGCGGCGATTTTGGCCTGTCGCGTAATGGCACCGAAGTGCATGTAATCCAATCGACCGAGACTTGGGCCGCCGGTTGCCATGCCGTGGCGCGGGACGTGGATGGCTCATCCGTCGCGTTCAAATGTTCGAATGATGCGCTGATGTGGTTGCAAGACTGTTCGGGCGATGCTGCGGGGCAGACGGAGAACTATGCCTTACAGGCCAATGCAGGCACTGTTTTCACCCGGGGCTTTTCAGCTCTGGCGGGGGCGTGGAGGTCAGCTCGGGTGGCTCTGTTACGCCATTTTGAGAAAGCCGTTCGGCCAGTTCCTTCCAGTCTGGCACGGCCTCGGGCCTGCGCTCCCAAGTTTCGCAGCGTTCGAAGGCATGCGGGCTGTTGTAGCCGATGATCGAAGGAATGCTCGGGTGGCAGAGCCGGTCGGGCCCGAGGGTGGGCAGCCCATGGTGCCGATAGAGCAGGATGCGATTAGAGTTGGTCGTTTGATAGGCGACCCCCGGTTCGTCGCGGTAGGGGGCGAGACCAATATCGGCATGGGCGATATGGGCGAGCGTGGTGTCGAAACTCTGTTCGCCGTGCCAAGTGATGTTAGGCCGCTTGGGTGGCGTTTCTCGTAAGCGGCCAAGGACATGAATTTGCCAGTGAGGGCGCGCGTCGGCCAGCTGGGTAAGGGCAGGAGTATCAAGGAGGGTCGTCCCCGCACAGACGGCGATGGGCCCTTCGCGGGGCTTGCGGTAAGGGTCAGCAGTACTGACCTGTAATTCCGCGTGGGGGATGCCGATTGGGTCCAGCGTGACGTTGGGGTGATCCGCGAAACGGGCGGCGATATGGGGGCTGGCGGTACTGATGCGGGTGAAGGGGCGGTGGTTTCGTTCGGCCCGCAGAAGCACATCCGGCGCATTCAGCAGGCGAATATCATCTGAAACACGGTAAATGCGCGCAGCCTGCGGGGCATGTTCGGCCAAAAGCGGGCCGAGCAGGACCGGCGGGCCGCTTTCGCATATGACAAGGTCAGCTTGGGCGAGCGGCCCCGCAGGCGGCGGCGCCAGTGATTGATAAAGAGTGGGTAGCTGGATTCGAGCCAGCGGTTGAGCCGCGCGCTTTTGGTTTTGATCGGATGGATGGGCGGTAGGCTGTAGATTGATGTGAGGTCCGGTCCGTGATGGTGAGTGCCGTAGTGCGGCGGGCTGTCGAGGGCGGTCAGACGGACGTCGCCGAAGAGTTTGGAGAGCCAACTATAGCCGATGGTGACATGGGTCATATGCCAACCTTCCGCGCGGAGGTGGTGCGAGACCCAAAGCATGCTCGGGCGGCGTTTCTGGAAGGGGAAATGCCCCGTTAGGAGGACGGCGCGCTTCATGTGGCGATCTGCCTGTTGGGAATGAGTATGACTGCGCCATAAAGAGCGCTGCCGAGGACAAGTTGCGCCGGGAGGGGCAGGGGCGGCAGAAACGCGAAGAGTGCCGTCACGGCGGCCGCCGCGCAGAGCGGCAGGGCGAGGGGCGTCAGGGCTGAAACTGTAAGGCGAAGGCGCGGCAGGGCGCGGGTGAGGTGCCACAGGGCGGTCAGGAATGCGGCGATGCTGATGGATGCGGCCAGTGCCGTGGGGGTGGGCGAAAAGGCGGCGAAGGTGCAGCATAGAGGCAGCAACAACGCCGCGCGTTGCAGCATCAGTCGGGTATGGCCCGCCGCGATGAGGGCTTGGTTGATCGGCATCAACAATGCCGAAAGGAGGCCGAAGCCCGCGAGGGCCGTGAGGATCGGTGCAGCGGAGGCTGCCGGGGTCGGGCCAATGAGCAGAGCCAGCGCCTGCGGCGCCGAGAGGAGGGTGACCCCCCAGACCCAAAGGCTGAGCGTTCCGCTGAGGCGCAGCTGTGATGGCAGCACGGCTGCGCGTTCCGACACCGATAGCTGGCGCAGCTGGGGCAGGGCGAGAAAACGCAGGGGCGAGAGGGTGAGGGCTTCGATCAGGCTTACCATACGGGTGGCGATCTGGAAGGCACCGGCAGCGGGCAGGCCGAAGACGAGCGCCGTGGCAAGTTGCATGAGCGGGAAAAGGGCCGCGTTGAGGAAGTCTCGGGCCGAGATCTCGACGATTAATTCGGTCAACCGTCTCTGATATCGCCATTTCGGAAGGCTTTGGGGGCTCCATCCGGCAAAGTGGCAGGCGAGAATCGTGTTCATCCCGGCATGGGTGAGGGCGAAGGCAGCCAAGGCCCAAGGGCCGCTGCCGGTTGAGAGCATCCAGACGGCCATGGCTGCGGCGACGGACTGGCTTGCTATACTGCGCAAGGCGAGAGCGCGGAGGTGCAGGTCGCGGCGCAGGATGCCTTCGGAGACGGCGCAGAGGCCATGGAGAAACGGGATTGCGCTGAGGGCGATGAGCAGCGGGGCGTCCAGCGCGATGCCGATGCAGACGAAACCCAGCGATAGGGCGCAGCCGCTGGCCAGTGATATTGCGAAAAGCGCGTCTCGTCGGCGCCGGCGGGGGGCGTGGATGATCACGCTTTCCCCGATGCCAGCCGTGTGCAGCCCTTGGGTCAGCCGGATGGGAGCGAAGGCGGTGGCGAAGGCACCAAGCTCGGCCAAAGACAGAAACCGCGCGGCGATGAGGAAAAGCGCGGCGTTGATGCCGACGCGGGACCACTGCAGGGCGAACGACCAGAAACGGGGGCTCATGCGGGCGCTCCCTTCGGGCGTGTCATACCCCGCTGGAGAGGGCGTTCCAAAAGCAGGTGGGTTAGGAGGCCAAAGGACAACGCAAGCATGCATGTCGTGGCGACGTAGACCCAGGCGCCGAAGACGGTCGCGGGCAGGAGTGGCAACAGCAGAAGGGTTGCCGCGCGCAGGGCGAAACGGTGCGACAGGTAAAGGCCATAGGACGCGTCCCCGAGCAATTGCCCCGGGATCGGGCGGGCCGGGCAAAAAAGCGTGCCCGCCGCGACGATCAGCGTGGCGGGAAAACCCGCGGCGAGGAAGCGGGGGAGGGGAAGTGACGCAAGGACAATGAGAAGGGCAAAGCCGAAAGCCAGTGCCGCGGCGCAGAGGATGGGATGGGGGTAGGCCCAACCGCTCGCCCATAGCCGGGCGAGGGCGATGCCGAAGAGAAATTCGAGGATAAGAGGGTTCGTCCAGAAAATGAAGGACGGCGATGTGAAGCGGGCCGATAGCCCGAACGCCGCGAGGCCGATCAACAAGCTCGAAACCGCCAATAGGGGGCGGGGCAGGGCGAGGCAGAGGGCCATGAGAGCATAGAAAAAGACTTCGTAATTGAGGGTCCAACCGAGGGACAGAACCGGTGCAATCCGTCCGTCGGGGCGGGCGTAGGGAAAGAAAGCGTAGGAACTGGCGATCTGGGCAGGATCAAACGGTGTGTCTTTGATGGCCCCAGGTACTAGCAGCAGCGTTATAACCATGAGGGTTGTGAAGAAATAGTATAGCGGGGCGACGCGCAGGAAGCGCCGCCAGAAAAAGGCGAGCGGCTGGCCGATATAGCGCTGCGCGGAGAGGGTGATGACGAAACCGGAAATGACGAAGAAGATGTCGACGCCACGGGTCCAAGGAATGGCATCTCCCGGCAGGGGAAGGGCAAAATAATGTTCCGCCTCGGCCAAGATATGGCCCAGAAGGACCATCAAGGCGGCGAGCCCGCGAAGGGCTTGGAGCCCGGGGAGCCTAGGCGCGTTCATGGCGGGGATGCTTTGCTGCGGCTAAGGGGCCGGGGGCCGACAATAGCCCTATGCGGCCTATCAAACTGTTGGATGGCGCTTTGCGGCGGGACCGAAACAACGGCAGGTTTGGCGTTGGCTTAAGGCGGGGTTGTTGGTTGCACAGTTTTAAAAGGCTCAATGTCAGAACGATTGAAAACAACAGGTTATGATGCATGAGATAAGCGGAGTGGCTGGAGAAGAGCAGCGACGCGCCGATCTGCGCATAGGCGACGGCGAAGGCGATTGAATGCTGCGCTTTGCTGAAAATCCACCGAATCCCAAAACCCACGAGCGCAAGAAAGAGCGCGCCAAAAACGGGCCCGAAATCGACATAGGCGGTGGTGAGAAGCGGAAATTCTCCGCCGCCCAATACATCTTGCAATGCTTCCAAGCGGGGCGCGAGGATATGGGTGAAGTAACCGTTGGTCGCGGTGAGGAACATCATGCCCTGAAGGCTTAAACCGCCCCATGTATGCGGGATCTCGACAGCGAGCGGGGCGAAGCCGTTCCACATGTCATTGACAAGGTAAAAGGCCAATTTTTGTGTCCCGATGTCGAGGGTTGAGCGGTCAAACATCGGATTGGTGATTGCTTCCCGCGCCAGCCAGAGTGCGAGGAAAAGCGCGACTGCAAACAGGCTCCATCCCCATCCGACCAGCCGCCCCCGCATCAGGCAGGCGATGAGATAGCACGACAAGAGCAGTTGCAGGAGCAGCAACCGTTGGCTCATGACAATGGGCAGGATGAAAAGCGCCAGCGTGTTGCCGATTAGGATAGAAAGAAGCAGGCCGCGGATGTGACGGGGCAGGGGGCCAAGACATAAAAGCGCGGTGGCCAGGCAGGCGGTGCCAGGCAGGGCCGCGTAGAAAAGACGCATCCCGGTGAAAAGTTTGTTCTCCAACAACAGGTCGCGGGTGGTCAGGCTGTCGATATAGGCCGCGGCGGCAAGGTGGATCAGCCCGCCCGCTTTGGCCGCCGCTGCCGCGATCCAAAGTGCAGTCACCCCGAGCAGAATTAGGTTCAAGGCAAAGGTCAGATAGGCCGCGTAAGTCAGGTTGATCTGTGCTTTGTCGACCGGCACGCGTCTACGTGAAATACGCGCGGCCATATCCCCCACGGCATATGCGAAAAGGGCCAGCAGCAACCAAGCGGCTCCGGTGGAGGTAAAAGCCGATAGGCTGAGTTCTTCGCGGCGCATGAAGGTTTGCACGAGATCGAGGCGGTCAAGGTGGGCGAGCGTCAGGGCGACCCCAGTGCTGGAGAGACCCCAGCAAATCAGGAGCAGCGAGAGGGGGGAGAGCGCCCATCTCATGCGGCGATCCGTGTAGTTCGGGCCGCGCGATACACCGCGATATCGGCAGCGCAAAGCGCCTCGATCCGGGGGCGGAGGCCTGTGGGGATTTCCGTGGGGACCGGAGCCGCATTACGTTGCCAAAGGGGGAAGGGGCTGCCGGTATAGTGTTGTAATCGTTTTGTAAAAACATGCGGCTGACTTAGGTCGCCTACGATATCGAAACGCTTGAGGGCCGCGATGGCGCGGGCGATAAGGGGGGCGGGATCCTGCCCCGGCTGCAAGTTTTGTCCGGCGAAATAGAAGAGGTATTGCGAGGCCAGTCGCATGGCGTCGGCCGTATCGAGGAAATCCGCCAGACAGATTGCGCGTGTCGGGCTGGGATGGCGCCGCTGTAGATAATTGTAATGCGATACGAAGCGCGCCACAGGATCGCGCAGCAGGGTAATGAAAACATAGTCTTTCGCGGCTCCATCGTGGAGCATGTGATCGTATTGTACATGGCCAGAGATCATACGGGTGCCGCGCGCGACCAGCCGGTGCAACTGAGCCCGGCGGCGTTCGTAATCGGCCCGCATTCTTGGCCCGGCGGGTGCCGTTGGATCGCCGGGATCAAGGTCGATCACCGCCTGCGACAGGCAGTACCGCAGCCGAAGCGCTGTGCCAAAGCTGGAGCCGCCGCATTTGGGGACGTGGATATAGATGATCCGGGGCATGGGGGCTCCGTCGATTCGGGTCACAACTCCCCGAAGATTGCAGCGTTTGGTTAATGAGCGCTTAACGAAAGCTGGCGTCGCCGCGCGCTGCGGCAACTCGAAAATAACGGAGGATGTATCACACCGTTTTTGTGCGGTTCTTGAAAAAAATCGCTCCGGTTAAGCATTTGGTAAGATCTGTCGCTTGAAAGTGGCCGCGTTCGAAGAGGGTGGGAGCCCGATTTTCGAGGGACGCCGATGCATATTGTTCACCTGCTTACCCGCCTTCTCAGGGCCGGTTCTGAGGAGAATACGCTTGAAACCTGCCGCTGGCAGATCGCCCAGGGACACCGGGTGTCGCTGATCCACGGCGCCGCGCCCGATCCCTATTGGGAGGATCGCTTGCCACCTGGCCTGACCCGGATCCCTCTGCCCGAAATGGTGCATCCCGTCCATCCGGCGCAGGATCTACGCGCGTTGATCCGGTTGCGGCAAATTTACCGCCAGCTGGCGCCCGACGTGATCCATACCCATCAAAGCAAGGCCGGTATCCTCGGTCGCCTCGCGGCCCGGGCGGTCCCGGATGCAGTGGTGGCGCATGGGGTTCACATCGTACCTTTCGAGGGTGTGTCCCCGGCAAAACGCGCGCTTTACCTTGCTGCGGAGCGCTTGGCGGCGCGGCAGACAGATGTGTTCATCGGGGTCTCCGAAACGGTTGGTCGAGCCTATGTCGCGGCGGGGATCGCGCGGCGCGGGCGGGTGCATTGTGTGCGCTCAGGAATGGACATCGAACGCTTCCGCAACCCGGCGCTGCCCGCCGATTGGCGCGCGCTTCTGGGGGTTGCGCACGGCGATGCACGGCCCCGTGTGGTGCTGATGATGGCCGCTTTCGAGCCGCGCAAACGGCACCTCCCTTTTCTGCGCGCTTTCGCCCGCTTGGCGGATAGGTTGCCGAACCTAAAACTGCTGCTGGCCGGTGCAGGGCCGGAGGAAGCATCAATCCGCGCGGCGGTAGAGGGGCTGGGCCTGCGTGATAAGGTCGTCTTTTGCGGGCATCGGCAGGATCCGGAAGCCTTGTTCGCTCTTGCCGATCTTTCAGTGCTGACCTCGGCCCGGGAAGGTCTACCGCGGGTGGCCGTCCAGTCTATGGCGGCGGGTTGCCCGATGGTTGTGCAGGACCTGCCGGGCATTGGGGAGATTATCGACCATGGGCGGAATGGAATGGTCGCCGAAGGCAGCGACATGGGCGAAGTGGTGCGGGTGATGAACGAATTGTTGTACGACGCGCGGCGCCTCAACCGAATGCGAAAGGAGGCGCTGGCCACGGACGTCAGCGCTTGGGCACTTGACACTCTCGGGCGGCGCACGACTGCTCTCTATGGTCTTCCCGCGCGTTGCGGCGGTGCCGTGGCGGCGGATCACGAATTGGGTCTGGCATGACGGTCTACGTCAATGGCCGCTTTCTGGCGCAGCCGATCTCGGGCGTTCAACGTTTCGCGCATGAGGTGCTGGGAGCACTCGATAGGGAACTTTGCCGATCTGCTGATTTGAGGGACAGGCTCGGCCCTATAGAAGTGCTCGCGCCACGCAGGGTCGAAACACCGGGCTGGCAGAGGCTCAGGCTGCGCCATCTGCCCGGTGGGGCCGGCCACCTGTGGGAGCAGGGACCACTGTGGCGGGCAAGTCGTGATGGCGTTCTGATCAGTCTGGGCAACAGTGGGCCGCTTAGGCATCGTGCGCAAATCATCTGTCTGCATGATGCCAACTTATGGGACATTCCCGAAGCCTACAGCGCGCGCTACCGGCTTTGGCATTGCGCGCTGCGGCCCCGCCTCGCCCGCCGCGCCGCGGCCTTGCTAACGGTAAGCCGTTATTCGGCTAAGGCGCTGGCAGACCGTTTGAGTGTGGCCGAAGCTCGCTTCCGTATCTTGCACAATAGCGCGGATCATATGCTGCGGCTGCCCTCCGTGCCTGATGTCCCTGCACGCTATGGGCTGACGGCGGGGAACTATTTGTTAAGCGTTGGCAACCGCAGTCCTAACAAGAACCTGCGCGCGTTGATCAACGCGCATGCGGCATGCGGTGATGAGGTCCCGCCCTTGGTTGTTGTCGGTGGTAATGTACCCGGTATCGCGTCGCAGGCGGCCGCGGGAGACCGGGTCATCGCCCTCGGCCGGGTGCCGGACTGCGATCTGCGCGGTCTCTATGAGGGGCATCGGCATTTGTCTTCGCGGCGTTACACGAGGGCTTTGGCATTCCCCCGCTTGAGGCGATGCGGTTAGGTGTGCCGGTGATTTGCGCGCGGCGCGGGGCGATGCCGGAGATCCTGGGCGATGCACCGCTTTGGTTCGACCCTCATGATGAAGGGGAGATTGCGCGCGCGCTGAGAGGGTATTTGTACCTTGATAGAGAAATGCGTAGAAAACGCGTCGGATTAGGGCAAAAACAAGCGGAGAAATATTGCTGGCGCGAAAGCGCACTTACTATGGCACAGGTCGTGGCGGAGATGTTGCACGGGCTGGCTCCACGAAAGGAAGTCGCTCAAGCTAGCGGCCTTAAATTGAGCGTGCGTCCCATTGAGCCGTTATTCTAGTATTAATCCGTTTTTGAAAAACGCGTCTTTGATCTGTTTGAGGGTATCGGCGTCTTGCAACTTCCAGGCCGTTAGATTGCTCAGCGCAAAAAGGCGGGGGGGTGCGGTATCGATAATATGCAAATCTTGATCAAAAAACGTCCCAAGGTGGGGGAAGCCACTAGATCGAAAACCTTTCATCCAACGTCGATTGATCAGGGAGTTGCCATCAGGCGCAATCTCTAAGGCTTTCATAATTTCAGGCCGATGACTCGGTGGCGCGTTGTTCAAAAGCGGTTGCGCCCATGCTGTCTCAAGTCCGAGAAAGACCACACAAATCGTGGGTGTATAAGCAATACCGTGAGATACGCTAGCCGCGGGGTCGTAATGGTATTCTTCGCAGCTAACATTCCTCTGGCGTACCAAGTCTTCGGCGAGTGTAAGTAAATCCTCATATTTGCGCCGCAGGCCTGTCAGCCCACTACCCTCGTTTTTGAGCATTGTAAGGCCCACGTTGTGGATCTGGTCCTCCGTTTGGACGAAGAATGATGCTAGATCAGCGCCGATCATGTCTCTTTCACAGGTTTTCCGGACACTTCGCTTCAATTGCGCGCCCTTCGGTGCTTTATCCAATGCTATGAAAGCTTTTCGACAATTTTGTACCTGCCTTGCATCCAGCGGCGCATATGCGTTTGCAAAAACGATGATGTTTTCCACCTGTCGTGCGAGCAGGGGGGCGAGGCCGAGGTTGTCCTCATGGCCCCCGTCACCGTGCGCCCATTCCTTCTGATAAATATTCCCCTTCTCGGCGAAAAGTTTGATTTCGTCCCCGACAGCTTGATCTATCGGCGTATAATGTTCCGGAAAGCCGAAGTTTGAAAGTAATCCCTGAACCACTGGCAAATTTACGAAGGTCTCGACAGGGGCAGCGCCGGAAATGGCGGCCATATTAGAAAGAGAGAAATTTAATCGTGACCGATCTATACGGGCACCATACTGCGGAAGTTTTAATAAAAGCACGGTCTCTTCGCCGACGGTTTCAACACGATGGGTCACGTGATCGTACCCATGCGATTCAACAAAGCCTCCGCCAACGCCTACACCATCGTCATAGGGGAAACGCCGCACCGGCATACCGGTATATAGCGGTGTCATTTCCATCCGGAACTTATTCTGGGGATTGATGGCAATCCTTTGGGTTGACAGCGTGCCGCCAACTATCAAATAGGGCCTGTCGCGCTCGACATAGTGCACCTCGGTCGGGGGCGATTTTTTCGACTTGATCGGATGCGATCCTCATCAATGCGGCGCCACGTGAATAGACTGTCAGGGTCCGACGGCTTGGTGCGCCCCAATCCAAAGGGTTCGAGATAGATTTTGCCCAAAGTCTCGGAATAGGATTCGTCAAACCGACCTGTCTTCCACGCCTTGAACATTTTCCGGGTAACGTTTGCGCGTCCGATCGCGCCCAACATGCTTCCCGGCGCGAAGCCCGGGATGCTATTCACATCAGTCCCTTTGTTTTTGGCTAAAGTGATGATTTGCGGCAGCACTTTCCCCAAAGCCGCGGGAGAGTAATACTTTCCGAGAAAAAGGTCCTCGGCGCAATATACGTTACTGGATGGTGCGCAATGTTCCTTGAGGTAAGTATAGGGTATCGCAGTCCAGCTGCCGCCAGAGATCGCGGAGATATAGCGAATTTTCTCTATCCAACCCAGATTATGCAACGCGCGCAACTGCCCGAGTGCCGCAGGCGCCGCACGGTTGCCGCCGCCTTGGAATGCGACGCCGAACGAAGCACGACTTCGGCGAAAAGCATCATCTTGCATTTCAGGATAGTCGACGCCCCGATCAGGTGTTTTCCAATACTGAGCTGAGAAACAGGTTTCGCACGCGCCCTCGGCGAATACGGCCGAACTTAACACGGTATTCGAAAACATGAATACTCCGGAGAAAGCTATAGCCTTTAGAAGGCGTTTTCTAAGCGTTGTGTATTGCATCAATTAGGCTTCCCGCTGGTGGTATCTGAAAACGGATCGAAGGGTTGGAACGTCGGAATAGACAGAATGGAAATATCTGGATGTTTTCTCGTTAGGTCTTTCAACGCCCGGTGAGAGCGATTTAAATTTTCGTAGATCGGAATAGGAAGGTTCGGAGCTGATGGATCAATAGCAGGAGCATGCGCATCCCAGTGGATTGGAATGACTTTCGTTGCACCGCTGGCGACTACGCCGTTTTGGAGGTAGCGTTCGATTTGCTCACTGGATTGCCAACCCAGCCCGCCTACGCCAAGAAAAAGTGTATCGGCTTTCAGGTTGAGATTTCGTAGGCGGGGCCCAATGTTTCCTGCAGTGGGAAGAATTAAGATCGTTCCGTCAGGTGTCGCTACATGTGCAGCGAGGCTTCTGCCTGACTTTAGGTCTCGGATCGACGCGGGATACTCCCAAGCATCGTTCGCGGGGAGGTATTCCAGTAAAGTGGAAGCGAGGTTGCTGGAATGGGGTAGTTCAAACAACGTCAACCTGATTTCGCCTAGGAATAACTTAAGAAGGGAGGTGCTGTCGGGAAACTCTATGGGATCGGAATTTGAGCAAAGGTCCGGAAACAGCCGTCGCGTGCGCGGTACGGCGGATAGTACTTCGGAGTTCGCGATCAAGGTTGCACCGGTCAAGGCGGCGATAAGCGGAGTATCGAGGGCGTGATCATAGTGGCCATGCATGGCGACAATGGCGTCTAGGGTTTTCTGATTGCTTGCGCGCGCCTGGCAGGGCTGCTCCACGGACACCCCTGCGGCCGATAGGAGCGATGTGACAGTTGGAAGGTCTGGTTGAATTTTCTTGAAAAATGCGTTTGGCGGGCGGGTAAGAAAACCGTCGATCATCAGTGTGGAGTTTCCGCTTTGAATGAGGAAACTTGAGACCCCGAAGAACCGGACCTGCGTTCCGGATGATGAGGGCGCTAGAGGCAGCCGGTGGGCTCTGTCATTCCAAAACGCTTCGAAACCTTGGCTGCATGCGCTGACGGCAAGGGATATGGCCAAAACGTAAAGCCAATGGAGTTGTCCAAAGCTGATCATCCAGCAACTATTACACGCAATATCTACTTTGGCTATTTCGCAGATGTCCGGCTTTCCGAAAAAGTAATGCGAATAATGGGTATTTTTCGGATGCCTTCAAACGGTCTCGAACGTCACGCCATCAGATGAGACCCATGCCGCCGTTAGTCGTCCTGTGGCATAGGCACCCGTGTCGATTGATACACGGCCACGGTCAGCGTGGGGTGTATCAACGATCGTGTGACCATGAAGCACCCAGATATTGTCTTCTCGCTGGGTTGTCTCGAAGTCGGCGTGGCCCCAATGCAGGGTTTCGGTGGTCTGCATATCGATCGGTACGGCTGGGTCCGCCGCCGCATGAACGACCGCTACATTCCCTGATTGCCAAAAAACAGGGCGGTTGCGGAGCCAGAGGATTAGGTCTTCGCCCATAGCCTCGTTGAGTTTTTCGGCGATCCCATCCAGCGCAGCACCGCTTGCTGCTTCGCTTGCCCCTGGGACGCCAAAGCTTGCCAACGTTTGAAGTCCCCCGTAGCGCAGCCAGCGGGGTCCATGTTTTTGCGGATGATCCAAGAAATGGAGCATCATCTCTTCGTGGTTTCCAGAGAGGCAAACCACATCAGGGCGCGCGTAGAGCAGACGCAGGACCTCTGCGCTGTCATCCCCGCGGTCAACATAGTCTCCAACGCAAACGATTTTGGTGTCCTTAATGCTCCTTAGGGCCCGTTTGAGGAGATCCGCTCGGCCGTGGATGTCACCAATTGCGACAAAGGGTTCTTTCGGTGCGGGACGGGGGAAGGGCCTTGTAGGGGAGAATAGCCCTTTGAACCAATTGCTTAGCATAGGCGAAATGTCGTCCTTCGGGGTGTTGCAGCAGGACCGCAGTGCGGGGTTAATTATTAAGTGGTTTGCCAGTTGTTGTGAAGTCGTGGCATCAGGCTGCTATAGGTTCTTTTGAGTTCAGGTTTTTGTCTTAATGCGTGCAAGCAAGTTATTTGGCATTTTCGCTCTGGCCGCCTTGGGGGCTGATAGCATCGCTCGGGCCCAGACCATGTCGACATATGGTACCCGGGTCTTGTCGATATGCCAACGGCAGAAGTTCTGCCGGATGGGCATGTGGCGCTCACCACGAGCATGTTTGGCGCCACCACCCGAAACACAGCTACGTTTCAAGTTTTGCCAAAGCTTTATGGCACTTTCCGCTATGCGATTGTTGACGATTTTGACCCAGGCGGGCCGCAGGACGGCACACGCTATGACCGTAGCTTTGATCTTCACTATCAGATCACTGACGAGACGCTGCGCTTTCCTGCTCTTGCAGTCGGTCTGAGGGATTTTGGCGGTACGGGCATCTATTCCGGTGAATACTTTGTCGGCACCAAAAGCTTCGGCTCGAAGCTCAGAGTAACCGGAGGCATGGGCTGGGGGCGATTGGCGCAACGGGGCTCTTTTTCGAACCCGTTGGGCGTGGTCGCTGACCGGTTCGATACGCGACCGAATGTTGCCGCTGGGGGTATCAACACGACTGGCCAGCTTGATTTCGGCGCCTGGTTTCGCGGCCCGGCAGCCCTATTCGCGGGGGTGGAATATCAGGCAACGGATCGTTTGTCTTTCCAATTAGAGTATTCGTCAGATGCCTATGAACGTGAACAAAGCGTGGGTGCCATCGACATAAAAAGCCCGATTAACCTAGGGTTCAACTATAGCTATCCTAGCGGTTCCAACCTGCGCGCTTTCGTGATCGGAGGCTCTGAAGTCGGTTTACAGTATAGCCTAATCCTGAACCCGGCAAAACGCCGTGCGCCGGGGGGCAGGATGCAGCACCTATCCCACTGGTGCCGCGCGATCAAACGGTGTTTGCAAACCACGACATTCGACAGCCGGCACAAAAGGCCAGAGTGGACCGTACCTTGAAAGCCATGCTTGCGCAGGAGGGATTGGAGCTTCAAGGACTGACCGTCATTGGCCGCCGGGCGCAGGTTCGTTTGGAAAACAATCTGTGGGATATCGAAGCACAGGCCGCGGGCCGAGCTGCACGGGTGATGGCCGTGACGCTGTCCCCGAGGTCGAGGTTTTCGATGTCACGTTTCAAAGCAACGGGATGCCGATCAGCACGGTCACCGTTGCGCGCTCCGATTTAGAAGAGCTCAAGAATGATTATGACGGCGCTTGGCGCACGCTTGCACGGGCTGAGATCAAAGATGCCGCGGCTCAAAGCCGCGAAGGCGAGTTGTCCGAGGCCTATCCAACGTTCACCTATGGGCTTGGCCCCTGTCTGACGTCAGCACCTTTGGGACAGATTTGAGGATTTGAACAACGGAGGGTTTCTGGTTCATCGTAGCCTTTAAGGAGCGAAGATGAACAAGAAGCCCGGAACATCGAAAGACGCAGCTGACAAGCTGGTCAAAAACATCCGCCGCAAGACCCGCCAGACCTACTCGGCGGAGGAGAAGATCCGCATTGTTTTGGCCGGATTGCGCGGGGAGGAAAGCATCTCGGCGTTATGTCGCCGCGAGGGTATCTCTGACAGCCTGTATTATACTTGGTCGAAGGAATTCCTTGAGGCTGGAAAGCGTCGCCTTTCCGGCGACACAGCGCGTCAGGCGACATCGCCTGAGGTGAAGGATCTGCGATCCGAGGCCATGGCTCTGAAAGAATGCGTGGCTGATCTAACCCTTGAGAACCGCCTGCTCAAAAAAAGCATGACAGGGGCTGGGGAGTTCGAGGAATGAGGTATCCAGCAACCGAGAAGCTTGAGATCATTCGCACGGTTGAGGGATCACACCTGCCCACAAAAATGACCCTTGATATGCTGGGTATCCCGCGCACGACATTTTACCGATGGTATGACCGCTACGTCGAAGGCGGCCTTGATGCATTGGCGGACCGCGCGCCTCGGCCGAAGTCGGTCTGGAACCGTATTCCGCAGGACCGGCGGGATGATCTGATCGAGTTTGCGCTGGAACATGAGGCGCTGACCACACGCGAACTGGCCGTCAAATATACTGATGAGAAGCGGTATTTTATCTCTGAATCATCGACTTACCGCATTCTGAAAGCTGCCGATCTGATCACGGCACCCGAGTATGTGGTGATCAAGGCTGCCGATGAGTTCTCGGACAAAACCACGGCGATCAATCAGATGTGGCAGACCGACTTCACCTACTTCAAGATCATCGGCTGGGGCTGGTATTACCTCAGCACGATCCTGGACGATTACAGCCGGTATATCATTGCCTGGAAGCTCTGCACGACCATGCGAGCCGAGGACGTGACAGACACCATTGAGCTGGCTCTTACGGCGTCTGGCTGCGACCAAGCCGTGGTCCGACACAAGCCGCGCCTGCTCAGCGACAACGGGTCGTGCTACATATCCGGCGACCTGGCCAAATGGCTGGGGGACCAGAAAATGGATCACGTTCGCGGTGCGCCGTTCCATCCGCAAACCCAGGGCAAAATCGAGCGCTGGCATCAGACCATGAAGAACCGGGTTCTACTGGAAAACTACTACCTGCCCGGCGATCTTGAACGCCAGATCGGGGCCTTCGTCGACTATTACAACAACCAGCGCTACCACGAGAGCCTGAGCAACGTCACACCCGCTGACGTCTATTTTGGACGTGACAAAGCCATCATCAGAGAAAGGGAAAAGATCAAGAAAATGACGATCCAAAGCCGCCGCTTGCAACATCAAAAACAAGCAGCATAATCAATCACGCAAACGAACCAGAGCCTCCAAAGTTCAAGCCGCTCTGATGTCCCATTTTATATGACGACGGACATCTTCTGGGGGTACCGTTCGTATTCCAAATGGCTGATACCGCCAACTTTTTGCGCAAAGGTCCTAATCGGCTGGCGGTCTACCCGCGTGCGCCCTCGTGGAAGGTATGCGGGATCAGGAGGGTCAGAATGTATGCATACTCTCTGCCCGAAGGGGGGCATGGAAGGCGAATCGGGAGGGTTTAACCGTTGCCCGTCCATCATATCCTAAAGGAGGAGATAGCCGTCGACCGACATCAGAGAGGGAAGGACAGCAGGGGGCGGCAAAAGGTGTGACGATTGCTCGTGATCAAAGCGTATCCCCGCTCGAGTCCGCAAAGGTTATCCATGTGAGTTCCCGAGAGCATGTCTGCGGCGAGTAGGAGAGCGCCTTATGGAAAGCTTCACAACGATAAAATTTGGTCGATGAGATGAGCGAAACAGTCCGAGACAGCGCCGTTTGGGTGGCAAAAGCCGGTCTGTGGTTCTATGCAAGTTCGGCTATCTGATTTCGGCCTAACGAAATCAGAGGTTCAACGTCGTTTCGGGTCGAGAAAGCCGGCAATGGCGCAGATATATTTGCACTGTTCCATCGAAGCCATGGACCGAATGAAATGCGCGGCGCTCTGTGCGATCGCCGCGCAAACCTTTAGGCAAATCGCCCAAATTTAAGAATATCGCGCGCGGCTATACGCCTGCCTACACCCCCTCAAAAATCCAAATTCTCCACGCTCAGCGCGTTCTGCTGGATGAACTCGCGGCGCGGCTCGACCACGTCGCCCATCAGCTTGGTGAAGAGATCGTCGGCCTCAGCCATATCCTCCACGCGGACCTGCAGCAGCGTGCGCGCGTCCGGATCGAGGGTGGTTTCCCACAGCTGGTCGGGGTTCATCTCGCCCAAACCCTTGTAGCGTTGCAGCGACAGGCCTTTCTCGCCCTCGGCAAGGATCGCGTTGAGCAGGTCCATGGGGCCATAGATCATCTGGCTGCGGTCCTTGCGGATCAGCTTGGCGGGCTGGTCGTAGACCTCCTGCAGGTGTTGGGTGAAGCTGCCGGATTTCTTCGCCTCGCCCGAGCGCAGCATGCGGCCGTCGAGCGTGCGCACCTCTTCCACGCCGCGCAAGATGCGGGCGAGGCGGATGCCGTGGTCTTGCGTAATGCGGCCCTGCCAGCCGCGCTCGTATTCCAGCGCGATCAGGTTCAGACGATCGGCGACCTTGTCGGCCACGCCCTGCAGGTCGCTGTCCACCGCGCCCTCGACAAAGGCCCCGGCGATGGCGGCCTGTTCGAGGATGTGGCGCGGGTAGTGGGTCGGGAAAGCCTCCAGCACGCGTTTTAGCTGGCGCGCCATGTCGACCACGCGGGTGAGGTCTTGGCCGGTGATTTCTTCGCCGTTGCCTTGGCGCAGCATGGCGCCGTCGACACCCTGCTGGATCAGGTAGTCCTCCATCGCGGCCTCATCCTTGAGGTAAACCTCGGACTTGCCGCGCGAAACTTTATAGAGCGGCGGCTGCGCGATGTAGAGATGGCCGTTCTCGATAAGCTCGGGCATCTGGCGGTAGAAGAAGGTCAGCAAAAGCGTGCGGATATGCGCGCCGTCGACGTCGGCGTCGGTCATGATGACGATCTTGTGGTAGCGCAGCTTGTCGATGTTGAACTCGTCGCGCCCGATCCCGGTGCCGAGCGCCATCACGAGGTTGCCGATCTCCTGAGAGCCCAGCATCCGGTCGAAACGCGCGCGCTCCACGTTGAGGATCTTACCCTTGAGCGGCAGGATCGCCTGCGTCTGCCGGTCACGTCCGGTCTGGGCCGAGCCGCCCGCGCTGTCCCCCTCGACGAGGAAGACTTCGGTCTTGGCCGGGTCTTTCTCCGAGCAATCCTTGAGCTTCCCGGCGAGGAAGTTGACGTCCATCGCCGTCTTGCGCCGGGTCAACTCGCGCGCCTTGCGGGCCGCCTCGCGGGCCTGTGCGGCCTCGACGATCTTGCCGACGATCTGCTTGGCCTCATTGGGGTTCTCCTCGAACCATTCGGCGAGGCGCTCGTTCATCAGGCCTTCGACCGCCGGGCGCACTTCGGAGGAGACCAGCTTGTCCTTGGTCTGCGACGAGAACTTCGGATCGGGCACCTTCACCGACAGCACGCAGGTCAGACCCTCGCGGGCGTCGTCGCCGGTGAAGCTGATCTTCTCCTTCTTGGCGATGCCGCTGGTCTGGGCATAGGCGTTAATCGTCCGCGTCAGCGCGCCGCGGAAGCCCGCCATATGGGTGCCGCCGTCGCGCTGCGGGATGTTGTTGGTGAAGGGCAGCACCGTCTCGTGGTAGCTGTCGTTCCACCACATGGCGACCTCGATGCCGATGTCGTCGCGCTCCCCGGTGATGAAGATCGGCTCGTCCATGACCGCGTGTTTGTGCCGGTCGAGGTATTTGACGAATTCCTTCACGCCACCTTCGTAGTAGAGCTCAGTCTGCAGCGGCTCGACGGGGCGTTCGTCCTTCAGGATGATGCGCACGCCGGAGTTCAAAAAGGCCAGTTCGCGCAGGCGCTTTTCCAGCGTCTCAAAGCTGTAGTCGATGTTCGAGAAGGTCTCGGTCGAGGCCATGAAGCGCACCTCGGTGCCGGTGCGGTCGGTCTCGCCCACGACTTCGAGGTGTTTGGTGGTGAAGCCACCCTCAAAACGCGCGATATGTTCCTTGCCCTCGCGCCAGATGCGCAGTTCCAGCCAGTCCGAGAGCGCGTTCACGACCGAGACGCCGACGCCGTGCAGACCGCCCGAGACCTTGTAGGAGTTGCTGTCGAACTTCCCGCCCGCGTGCAGCTGGGTCATGATGACCTCGGCCGCCGAGACGCCCTCTTCCTCATGGATGCCCACGGGGATGCCGCGGCCATTGTCGCTGACCGATACGCTGGAATCCGCGTGGATCGTGACCGTCACCGCGTCGGCGTGACCGGCCAGCGCTTCGTCGATGCCGTTGTCCACGACCTCATACACCATGTGGTGCAGGCCTGAGCCGTCATCGGTGTCCCCGATATACATGCCGGGGCGTTTGCGAACGGCCTCCAACCCTTTGAGAACCTTGATGGAATCGGCACCGTATTCCTGTGGTGTCAGATCAGTGTCGGACATGCGGAAAAAACCCTTATCGTTTGCCCGATTTATAGTGGTTTGGCCGGGGATTGTCACGCGAATGACACAAGATTTTGTGTCAGGCGAAGGGGATGATCAGGCCCACGAAAACCAGCATCGCGCCGGAGATCAGATTGATCCGCCGCAGAGTGCGCGGGGCGGTCAGAAAGCCGCGCAGATGGCCCACCAGGAGGGCAATCACGAGGTTGCCGACAAGCGGCACGATGACCGAAGCGGCGAGGATCAGCCCGATGTCGGGGGCGGTGACCTTGCGCAGGTCGAAGAAGCCGGGCAGCACGCCCATGTAGAACAGCACCGCCTTGGGATTGCCGAGGATCGCGATGAGCCCCGCGATGAAACCGGGCCACATGCCGGGGCGGGTGAGGCGGCTGTCGGTGTCGATCTTCGCACCCGCCTGCCGGATCAGGCCCAACCCCATGGCGATGAAGACCAGCGCCGCGGTCCAGCGCAGCACCTCCATAAGCGTGTCGAAGGCCGAGACGATCCAAGTGATCCCCAAGATCGCCACCAGCGGCCAGAGCATGTCGCCGATCGCGACGCCGAGCGCCAGCGGCCACGCCGCCTGAAACCCGCCCGAAAGCGCCCGGGCCATCATCGCCAGCCAGACCGGGCCGGGGGTGAGGAAGAGGATCAGGAGTGCGCCGCAGTAAAGCAGCAGGTCGGTGGGCGAGAGGGTCATGGCTGCCGCGCCACCTGCGACAGGCCGTCATCCTCGGTGACTTCCACGTATTGCGCGCGGTCCCCGAGGCTGTCGAAAAGCTCCGGCCCCGTGCCGGTCATCCAAGCCTGCGCGCCGAGCGCCGTGATCTCGTCGTAAAGCGCCGCGCGGCGGCCCGCGTCGAGATGCGCGGCCACCTCGTCCAGCAGCAGGATCGGCGGGGCGCCGAAATCGGCGGCGATGGCGCGGGCATTGGCGAGGATGAGCGAGACCAGCAGCGCCTTCTGTTCCCCGGTGGAGCAATCCCGCGCGGCGATGCCCTTGGCGGCATAGGTGCCCTCGAGGTCCGCGCGGTGCGGGCCGATCAGCGTGCGGCCGGCGGCGACATCGCGCATCCGGTTGTCCGACAGCGCCCGGCGCAGCCCTTCGGCGCTGTCGGGCATGTCGTTTTGCAGCATCAGCGTGGCGATGGGGAAGGCGGTCTGCGCCTCCTCCTGCGCGTTCGCGAGGGCCGTGAGGGCCTGTTGCCGGTTGGCATGGATCTGCGCCCCGGTCTCGGCCATGCGGTCTTCGAGGGCGGCGTACCACGCGGGCTCGCGGACCATGTCCTTCAGCAGGCGGTTGCGCTCGCGCATGGCCTTTTCATAGCTCAGCGACAGTTCGGCGTGATCGGGCAGCATCGACAGCGTCACCCGGTCGAGAAACCGCCGCCGCCCCTCGGCGCCTTCGATCCAGAGCCGATCCATCGCGGGGATGAGCCAGAGCACGCGGGCTATGCGGCCAAGCGCTGTCTGGGCTGCAGCTTTGCCGTCGATCTTGGTCTGCCGGGCGGCGCCGCCCTCGGACCAGATCTCGGCCTCATGCAGCACGCTTGGCCCATGCAAGACCCCGGTGATTTTCCAGCCCAGAGCCTCGGGACGGCGGGTCATGTCTTGCGCGCTGCTGCGCCGCAGCCCGCGTCCGGGCGACAGGAGCGAGATTGCTTCAATGACGTTGGTCTTGCCCGCGCCGTTGGGGCCGTAGAGCGCCACGGGACGTGCGTCGACCTCGATCACCGCGCGTTTGTGCGAGCGGAAATGCGACAGGCCGAGGTTGGAGAGATACAGCTGCGCCATTCAGACCCCGTTTTCTTTCAAAGAAAACGGCGCGGAAATTTTGAAAATTTCCGCCAGCGTCACACGCGCATCGGCATGACGACATAGACCGCAGAGGTATCGGTGCCTTCGCGCATCAGGGTCGGATCGCCCGAGGAGTTGAATAGGAAGACGGCGTTTTCGCGGTCCACCTGACTTGCGATCTCCAGCAGGTATTTCGCGTTGAAGCCGATTTCGAGCCGCTCGTCGCCATAGGCTACGGCCAGCTCTTCCTCCGCCGCACCGCTGTCCGGCGCGTTGACCGACAGCACCAGGCGGTCTTCGTCGAGTTGCAGTTTCACGGCGCGGGAGCGCTCGGAAGAGACGGTCGCCACGCGGTCCACCGCGCGGGCAAAATCGGCAGCGTCCACTTCCATCTTGCGGGTGTTTCCCTGCGGGATCACGCGGGTGTAGTCGGGGAAGGTGCCGTCGATGACCTTCGAGGTCAGGGTGATGGCGGGGGTGGCGAAACGGATCTTGGTCTCGGACACGGACACCGCGATTTCCATCTCATCATCGTCGAGCAGTTTGCGCAGCTCGCCCACGGTCTTGCGGGGCACGATCACGCCGGGCATCTCAGACGCCCCCTCGGGCATCTCGGCGTCGATCCGGGCCAGACGGTGACCGTCGGTCGCCACGCAGCGCAGGGCCTTGCCACCCTCGGCGTCCGCCACATGCAGGTAGACCCCGTTGAGGTAATAACGCGTCTCCTCGGTGGAGATGGCGAATTTCGACTTGTCGAACAGGCGGCGCAGCACCGGGGCCGGGGCCGAGAAGTTCGAGGCATACTCGGACGACGCCATGACCGGGAAGTCCTCGCGCGGCAGGGTGGCCAGCGAGAAGTTAGAGCGGCCCGCTTCGACCGTCAGGCGGCCAGCGGCGCTGTCGGCGGTGAGGCTAATCAGCGCGCCGTCGGGCAGCTTGCGCACGATCTCATGCAGCAGCGTGGCTGAGACGGTGGTGGCACCTGCGCGTTCAACTTGCGCGGCGACCTTGTCGACCACCTCGATATCCAGATCGGTGGCGCGGAAGGAGACATCGCTGCCCTCGGCCTCGATCAGCACGTTGGCGAGGATCGGAATGGTGTTGCGGCGCTCGACCACGGATTGGGCTTGCGAAACGGCTTTGAGCAGTGCCGCGCGTTCGATGCTGAATTTCATATGCCTTCTCCCATACCGACTGCCGGGAGAGGCAAACTACCCGGTTCCCACGCTTACACAAGAACTTTTGTGGCTTTGTTGAAGTGAATGCAAGAGGGGCGCAAGCTGCGCCCCCGATCGCTGTTTGACCGTGTCCTGAGGACAACCCTCAGGCCGCTATGATTAGGATTCGAGCGCCCGGCGCAGCAGTTCCAGATCCTCGGCGATCTGCCCGTCCGAGACCTTGAGTTCTTCGATGCGGCGCACCCCGTGCATGACGGTGGTGTGGTCGCGCCCGCCAAAGCGGCGGCCGATCTCGGGCAGGGAGCGGCTGGTCATCTGCTTGCACAGATACATCGCCACCTGACGCGGACGCGCGTAGCTGCGCAGGCGCTTGGGGCCGATCATGTCGCTCAGGCGGATGTTGTAGTGGTCGGAAACCTTGCGCTGAATTTCCTCGACCGAAATCTTGCGCTCCGAGGCGCGCAGCACGTCGGCCAGACAATCCTGCGTTAGCCCCATGTCGATCTCGCGGCCCACCAGCGAGGCGAAGGCGAAGAGACGGGTCAGCGCACCTTCGAGCACACGGACGTTCGAGGTGATGCGATGCGCGAGGAATTCCAACACGCCATCGGCCACTTCGAGGTCGGGGTAGGTCTTGCGCTGCACGTCGACCTTGCTTTGCAGGATGCCGAGGCGCAACTCGTAGTCCGTGGGGTGCAGGTCCACGATCAACCCGCATTGCAGGCGCGATTTCACGCGGTCTTCGAGATCCTTGATCTCACCCGGGGCGCGGTCGGCGGAGATGATGATTTGCTTGTGCTGGTCGACGAGCGCGTTGAACGTGTGGAAGAACTCTTCCTGCGTGGAATCCTTGCCCGCGATGAACTGCACGTCATCAACCATCAACACGTCGACGGAGCGGAAGATTTCCTTGAAATCCATCATCTTACGGTCGCGCAGGGCCTGCACGAAACGGTACATGAACTGTTCAGCCGAGAGGTAGAGCACGTTCATCTCGGGCTTGCGCTCATGCAGCTCGCGGGCAATCGCGTGCATCAGGTGGGTCTTGCCAAGGCCGACGCCCCCATAAAGGAACAGCGGGTTGAAGGTCACGGGGCCGCCTTCGGCGACACGGCGGGCGGCGGCATGGGCCAGTTCGTTGGGCTTGCCGACGACGAAATTGTCAAAGCTGAAGCGCGGGTCGAGCGGGGCGGTGCTGAGCTGCGAATTGGCGGCAGGTTTCGCGGCAGCCGAGGTCTGACGCGCAGCCGGGGCGGGCTTTTCGGCGGCAGGGGTGGGCTGCTGATTCAGGGCAAAGTTCAGGCGCGTGGCATCGGTGCCCGTCGCGTTGATCTCATGCAGAATCAGGTCCGAGAAGTTCTGGCTGACGTAGTTGCCGAAGAAGTTCGTCGGCACTTTGAGTGTCACGATTCCGTCTTCGACGGCGCCGGGCACAAGCGGTTCAATCCAGGTGGTGTAGTTGTTCTGCCCCACGGTCTTTAGAAGCCGCTCTTTGATCTCGCCCCAGTGATCTAATGTCATCGTGCCTTACGTCCCGCTTTGCTCTTCGCACAGAGGCCGAGTGGATCCCGGCCCTTAATATTGTTTCACCCGGCAACAGGTCATCCACCCGGTCCCACACGGATGACCGACCTGTGTCCTTCGGACTTTTAAAGAATGGCCTGCCCATGAGCCTTCTGTGCCGTAAACCGGCGCAAGAGGCGCTGAACGAACCGTTCGTGTTCTCATCGACAGGGTAAACGTGCTGGCAGCAGCATTCACGATGGTGCGCGGAACCGTCTGTGAACGGTCACTTGCACCCCCCTGAATTTGGCATTCTGCCAGTTGGCTGACGCCGTGTTCAGGGCCTGTCCCCCCAAGCGAAATGAATCGCTGGACCTTTGGTAGCAAGTGTTTCCGGTTCGCTTCAACATATCTTCCATCTTGACTCAGAGATTGCCGGAAAAGAATCTCTGGCGTGTTTTTTTCGCTGCACCCGCACGAAAAAAGGCGCCGCAATGCGGCGCCTCTTGTGTTTCTAAGGGCTTGGCTATGAAGCCAAATTAGCCCAGTGCTTTGACCCGCGCGGACAGGCGCGACATTTTGCGCGACGCGGTATTCTTGTGGAAAACGCCTTTGGTGACGCCGCGCATCAGCTCGGGCTGGGCGGCTTTCAGAGCGGCGGTTGCGGCTTCTTTATCACCGGAGGTGATCGCCTCTTCGACCTTGCGCAGGTAGGTGCGGATGCGCGAACGGCGTGCTTTGTTGATCGCAAAACGCTTTTCGTTTTGACGGGCGCGCTTTGCGGATTGACGGGTGTTTGCCATGAGTATCAGCCTTCGGGTTCATATGTTGCGTAGCAATGCGTGACGCCAACCCGACCGGAAATCCGGACCCCCTTGGGGTAGGTGATTCTAGCCAGAGCGGGCTGCACGCGCATGTATTGGTGCCGCCTATAAGGCAGCGGGCGCGGCAATGCAAGCCGCGCCGGGGGCGACGCTTATTTGTCGCGGAATTGCGCTTCGCGCTTTTCGAGGAAGGCAGACATGCCCTCTTTCTGGTCTTCGGTGTTGAACAGCGAATGGAACATGCGGCGTTCGAACAGCAGCCCCTCACTCAGCGGCACCTCATAGGCGCGGTTCACGCATTCCTTGACCACGGTGGCCGAGATCATGGATTTCTCGGCGATCTTGGCTGCGGCGCCCATCGCCTCTTCCATCAGCTTTTTCACCGGCACTACGCGCGACACGAGGCCCGAGCGTTCGGCTTCTT
Organism: Sulfitobacter faviae; assembly: GCF_029870955.1. Classification (NCBI taxonomy): domain Bacteria; kingdom Pseudomonadati; phylum Pseudomonadota; class Alphaproteobacteria; order Rhodobacterales; family Roseobacteraceae; genus Sulfitobacter; species Sulfitobacter faviae. The sequence continues at coordinate 1,605,221 of NZ_PGFQ01000001.1, forward strand.
CGGCATCCATGAAGCGGCCCGTGAGGTTCATGTCCATCGCCTTGGACTTGCCTACCAGACGGGTCAGACGCTGGGTGCCGCCGATGCCCGCCACGACGCCGAGGTTGATCTCGGGCTGGCCGAACTTGGCGCTTTCCGAACAGATGATGAAGTCGCACATCATCGCCAGCTCGCAGCCCCCGCCGAGGGCATAGCCCGACACGGCGGCGATAATCGGCTTGCGCACCCGCAGGATCTGATCGGTTTCGGGCGTGAAAAGATCCCCCATGAAGACGTCGACAAAGCTTTTCTCGCGCATCATCGCGATATCGGCCCCGGCGGCGAATGCCTTTTCCGAGCCGGTGATGACGATGCAGCGGACCTTGTCGTTTTCCTGCGCGCTTTTCAGCGCCTTGGCGAGTTCACCCAGCAGCGCCTCGTTGAGCGCGTTCAGCGCATCCGGGCGGTTCAGGGTGATCAGGGCCACATGGTTGTCCACGTCCACGGTGATCGTTTCGTAAGCCATCAAGAATGCTCTTTGTTGTTGCGCTCAGGGGAATGTGCATACCACGGCACCCCCATGTTTCAAGTTATCTTTGGCAACGCGGACAATAGAAGGAAGCGCGTCCGCTTTGCACGATGCGCGCGATTGCCCCATCGCAGCCCGGTCTGCGGCAGGCTTGGCCCTCGCGGCCATAGACGTCGAAACTATGTTGGAAATAGCCCAATTCGCCATCCGCCTGCCGAAAATCCTTGAGCGACGATCCCCCGCCGTGATCGCATCGGCCAGCACTTGGCGGATGATCGGCACCAGCCCGGCGACCCGCGTGGCCGAGATGCGCCCGGCCTTGCGGGCCGGGTGAATCCCCGCGCGGTAAAGCGCTTCGCAGACATAGATATTGCCCAAGCCCGCCACGATCCGTTGATCCAGCAGCGCCGATTTGATCGGCGTGTTGCGGCCTTTCAGCGCGGCGACCAGATGCGCTTCGTGAAAGTCGTTGCCCAAGGGTTCCGGCCCGAGCGAGGCCAGCAGCTTGTGTGTCTCGGCCCCGGCGGTGGGCATCAGATCCATCGCGCCGAAACGGCGCGGGTCGTTAAAGGTGATCCGCACACCGTTACCCATATGCAACACGACATGGTCATGTTTCTCGGGCGCGGGGTGGTTGTGCTGAAATTGCCCCAGAGGGTCGCCCGAAACGAGCATTCGCCCGGACATGCCCAGATGCACCAAGAGCGATTCCCCGCTCGCCAGATCGGCGAGGATGTATTTCGACCGCCGCCGCAGCAGGCCGACGCGCTGCCCGGTCAGCCGCTCCGCCATCCGCTCGGGGAAGGGCCAGCGCAGGTCGGGGCGGTTCACCTCGGCGCGGGCGATCACTTGGCCCTCCATCGCGGGGGCCAGCCCCCGGCGGACGGTTTCGACCTCTGGCAGTTCCGGCATCTCGGTTTCCCCTCTGGCTTGCCTGTGACAAAAGGCACGCATTGTCCCTGCCCCCCGGCACCCTATAACAAGGGACAGAACCAGAGGATCGCAAGAGCAGATGACCCAGGACGCTGACAAAACAACCCATTTCGGTTTCGAGACCGTGCCCGAACATGAAAAGGCCGGGCGCGTGCAGGGTGTGTTCAACTCCGTCGCCAGCAAATACGACATCATGAACGATGTGATGAGTATGGGGATCCACCGCGTATGGAAGGAAGCGATGATGGACTGGCTCGCCCCGCGCCCCGGGCAGAAACTGCTCGATGTGGCGGGGGGCACCGGCGATGTGTCTTTCAAATTCCTCAAACGTGCCGGTCACGGCCATGCCACTGTGCTCGACCTGACCGAGCCGATGCTGGTCGAAGGCCGCCAGCGGGCCGAGGCGGACAGGCTGACCGGCAGCCTTGACTGGGTCGTGGGCGACGCCATGGCGCTGCCGTTCCCCGACAACACCTTCGACGTTTACACAATCAGCTTCGGCATCCGCAACGTGACCCGCCCGCAAGAGGCGCTGAACGAGGCGTACCGCGTGCTGCGCCCCGGTGGCCGTCTGATGGTGTTGGAGTTCAGCCAACTGCCCAACCCGGCAATGCAGAAAGCCTATGACCTCTACAGTTTCAACGTGATCCCGCGCATGGGTCAAGCCATCGCGGGCGACCGCGACAGCTATCAATATCTGGTCGAATCGATCCGTAATTTCCCCGATCAAGAGACCTTCCTGTCGATGGTGCGCGCGGCGGGCTTTGGGCAGGCCAAATATCGCAACCTGTCGATGGGGATCGCGGCGCTGCATTCGGGTTGGAAACTCTGATGCGCGGTCCGCACAACATTTGGCGGTTGATCCGCACGGGCGCGACCTTGGAACGCGCCGGGGCGATGAATGTGGTGCTGGATGCTTTCGATGCCTCCCCGCCGCTGCGTTTCGTGGCCCGCGCGCTTGGCCTGCCGTTCAAATGGCTGGGCTACAAGGGCGACCCGACGATGCCGCCCGCCACCCGCGCGCTCACGGCGCTTGGCCCGGCCTACATCAAATTCGGTCAGGTATTGTCGACCCGCCCCGACGTGGTGGGCGACGATCTGGCGGTGCAATTGCGCGTGTTGCAAGACAAGTTGCCGCCCTTTGACATGGCGCTGGCCCGCAGCGCGGTCGAGCAAGAGTTGGGCGAGCCGGTCAGCGCGATCTTTTCCGAGTTCAGCGAACCCGTCGCCGCGGCCTCCATCGCGCAGGTGCATCACGCGCGGCTGGCCGAGACCGGCGAAGAGGTCGCCGTCAAAGTCCTGCGGCCCGGCATCGAAAAAGCCTTCCGCAAGGACATTGACGCCTTCTACCTCGCCGCCCGCATGGCCGAGATTTTCTCGCCCGGGTCGCGCCGCCTGCGCCCGATGGAGGTGATCGAACATTTCGATGGCGTCGTGCGGGGGGAGCTGGACCTGCGGCTCGAAAGTTCCGCCGCGTCAGAGTTCGCCGCCAACACCAAGGATGACGCCGGGTTTCAACTGCCCGAGATCAAATGGAATTATTCGGGCCGCCGCGTGATGACGCTGGGCTGGGCCGATGGGCTGCCGTTGGGCGACAATGCCGCGCTGGATGCGGCGGGGCACGACCGGGTGGCGCTGTCGGAGCGGGTGTTGCAACTCTTCCTTCAGCACGCCCTGCGCGACGGTTATTTCCACGCCGACATGCATCAGGGCAATCTCAAGGTCGCGGCCAACGGCGACATCATCGCCTATGACTTCGGCATCATGGGCCATATCGACAGCTACACCCGCCGGGTCTATGCCGAGATTCTCTATGGCTTCATCCGCCGCGATTACCAGCGCGTCGCCAAGGTGCATTTCGAGGCGGGTTATGTGCCCGCCGACAAGGACGTCGATGAATTCGCCCGCGCCCTGCGTGCGGTGGGTGAGCCGATTTTCGGCATGGACGCCACCCGCATCTCCATGGCGCGGTTGCTGACCTATCTGTTCGAGGTGACCGAGCGTTTCGGCATGGAAACCCGGACCGAGTTGATCTTGCTGCAACGCACCATGGTCGTGGTCGAGGGCGTGGCCCGCTCGCTCAACCCGCATATCAACATCTGGGAAGTCGCCAGCCCCATCGTGACCGACTATATCACCCAGTCACTCGGTCCGCGGGCCATCGTCTCTGATCTGCGCGACACGGCGATGGTCATGGCCCGTTTCGGCCCCCGCCTGCCCGGGCTGGTCGAGCAGGCGCTGAACCGTCAGACCGAAGAGCAGGCCGAGCGCCAACCCCGTTTCTGGGGCTATATCGCGGCGACTGCGGTGATGTCTGGCGTGGCCGGGGCCACCACAATCGCCCTAATCGGCGCACTGCTTTAGGGCAGGGGGCCGCGAGGCCCCCCGGCCTTTAGGCGATACGTTCGATGGCCATGGCGATGCCTTGCCCGCCGCCGATGCACATGGTGATCAACGCGCGTTTGCCGCCGATCCGCTCCAACTCATACAGCGCCTTCACGGTGATGATCGCGCCCGTCGCGCCGACCGGGTGACCAAGCGCGATGGCCCCGCCGTTGGGGTTCACCTTTGCCGGGTCGAAGCCAAGCTCCTTGCTCACCGCCAGCGCCTGGCTCGCGAAAGCCTCGTTGCTTTCGATCACGTCAAAGTCATCGGCCTTCAGCCCGGTGCGCTCCAGCAGGCGGCGCACGGCGGGGACCGGGCCGATGCCCATGACCTCGGGTCGCACGCCGGCGTGGGCGTAGCCGAGGATGCGGGCGCGGGGTGTGAGCCCGGCGGCCTCCGCCGCCTCCGCGCGCGCCAGCACCAGCGCCGCGGCACCGTCGTTGATGCCGCTGGCGTTGCCCGCCGTGACGCGGCCATCTTTCTGGAAGACGGGGCGCAGCCCGGCCAGCGCCTCGGCGGTCGTGGATTTGGGGTGTTCGTCGGTGTCGAAGGGCACCATGTCGCGCTTCACCTTCACCTCGACGGGCACGATCTGCTCCTTGAAGTGTCCCGCTGCGATGGCCGCCGCCGCACGTTCTTGGCTTTGCAGGGCGAAGGCGTCCATCTCCTCGCGGGTGATGGTGTGTTCATCCGCCACGTTCTCTGCCGTCACGCCCATATGCCCGGTGCCGAAGGGGCAGTTCAACGTGCCCAGCAGCATGTCGAGGCTGCGTGCATCGCCCATCTTCTGGCCCCAGCGGGCATCGGGCAGCACGTAGGGCGCGCGCGACATGCTTTCGGCGCCGCCTGCGAGCGCGAAGTCCGCATCGCCCAGCATCAGGCTTTGCGTGGCCGAGACCAGCGCCTGCACGCCCGAGCCGCAGAGCCGGTTCACGTTCATCGCCGGCACCTCATCGGGCACGCCCGCCTCACGTGCGGCGACGCGGCTAAGGTACATGTCGCGCGGCTCGGTGTTGATGACGGTGCCAAAGACGACATGGCCGATCTGCGCCGGATCGACGCCCGCGCGCGCCATGGCCTCTGCCGCGACGGTGCTGCCCAGTTTGGTGGGCGGGGTGGCGGCAAGCGCGCCGCCGAAAGTGCCGATGGCGGTGCGTGCGCCGCTCAGGATGACGATATCGTCTGACATAAAACTCTCCTCTTATCGTTGGCGGCACTATGGGGGCGGGCGCGGCAAAGTCAGGAGAAACGTCCCGTCATGCGACAGCTTGACAGGGAGGGGGCGCCGCGCGACATATCCGCCATGACGGACAACACCGACAAGATCCTGACACAGCTGCCTGCCCGCCTGAAAGAGGCGCGGCAGGGGCAGGGGTTGTCGCTCGACGCCGTGGCGAAGCTCTCGGGCGTGTCGCGCTCCATGGTCAGCCAGATTGAGCGCGGCGAATCGAGCCCCACCATCGCGACCCTGTGGAACCTCACCCGCGCTTTGCAGGTGGATTTTGCCGGTCTTCTGGATGCCGCCCCCGGCGAGCCGCAGATCGAAGTACTGCGCAGCGCCGCCGTGCCGACGATCAGCAATCTGGGCGACGGTTGCCGCATTCGCATTCTCTCCCCGCCCGAGGAAGCCGGGCATCACGAGGTTTATGAATTGCTCATCGCCGAAGGCGGCGTGCTCGACAGTGCGCCCCACACCCGCGGCGCGCGCGAGCACCTTAGCGTCTTCGAAGGCGCGGTAGAGGTCACCAGCGGCAGCGGGACCGAGCGGCTGCAGGCCGGCGACACCGCGCGCTATGCCGCCGACGTGCCCCATGCGATCCGCGCGACAGAGGGGCCGGTGCGCGCCTTTCTGGTGGTTCAAGACGCCTAGTTTCCGCAATATCGGAAAAATTCCGCCATTCCGGAAATCCTCTATTTCGGAACGGCCTCCGTTATGGTAGATGCCTTCTGAAAAGGAGAGCCTCATGACCCAAGCATTTCTGTCCCATGTCACCGACACCCTGTCCGAGATCGACGCCGAGGGCATGATGAAGCGCGAGCGGCTCATCACCACCCCGCAGGGCGGTGAGATCGCGGTGGGTGACCGCGAGGTCATCAACCTTTGCGCCAACAACTACCTCGGCCTTGCCGATCATCCCGCGCTCATCGCCGCCGCCAAGGAAGCGATGGACGAGAAGGGTTTCGGCATGGCCTCCGTCCGCTTCATCTGCGGCACGCAGGACATCCATCGGGAGCTGGAGCAGAAGCTGGCCAATTTCCTCGGCCATGACGATTCGATCCTCTTCGCCGCCTGTTTCGACGCCAACGGCGGGCTGTTCGAGCCGCTGCTGGGGCCGGAGGACGCGGTGATCTCGGACGCGCTGAACCATGCCTCGATCATCGACGGCATCCGGCTCTGCAAGGCCAAGCGCTACCGCTATGCCAACAGCGATATGGAGGATCTGGAGGCCAAGCTGAAACAGGCCCGCGAGGACGGCGCGCGCTTCATCATGATCGCCACCGACGGGGTCTTCTCGATGGACGGCTATCTGGCGAAACTGCCCGAGATCGTGGCGCTGGCCGAGAAATACGAGGCGCTGGTGATGGTCGACGATTGCCATTCCACCGGCTTCATGGGGCCAAAGGGCGCGGGCACCCCGGCGCATCACGGGGTCAAGGTGGACATCGTGACGGGCACGCTGGGCAAGGCGCTCGGCGGCGCCATCGGCGGCTATATCGCGGGGCCGCAGCCGGTGATCGATCTGCTGCGCCAGCGCGCGCGGCCCTATCTGTTCTCGAACTCGCTGCCGTCGTCGATCGTGCGCGCCGGCATCCGCGCGCTGGAACTGGTGGAAGAGGGCGACGACCTGCGCGCGCGCCTTTTCGAGAACACCGAATACTGGCGCGCGGGGCTGGAAAAGCTGGGTTTCGACCTGCTGCCCGGCGAACATCCCATCGTGCCGGTCATGCTAGGCGAGGCGCAACTGGCGCAGGACATGGCGGCGAAGCTCTTCGAGGAAGGCGTCTATGTTTCCGGCTTCTTCTTCCCGGTGGTGCCGCGCGGTCAGGCGCGCATCCGCACCCAGATGAACGCGGCCCTGACCCGCGAGCAATTGGACCGCGCGCTGAAAGCCTTCGAGACGGCCGGCAAGGCTTGCGGGGTGATCTGATGGCGACGAACGAGATGAAGGCGCTGGCCAAGCTGCACCCCCGCGAGGGGCTGTGGATGACCCATGCCCCGGTGCCCGAGATCGGCCCCGACGACGTGCTGATCAAGATCAACAAGACCGGCATCTGCGGCACCGATATCCACATCTGGAACTGGGACGACTGGGCCGCCGGGACGGTGCCGGTGGGGCTGATCACCGGCCATGAATTCGCCGGCGAGATCGTCGAGCTTGGCCGCAATGTCGAGGGGCTGGAGATCGGCCAGCGCTGCTCGGGCGAGGGGCATCTGATCGGCAAGCAGTCGCGGCAAAGCCGCGCGGGCAAGTTCCACCTCGATCCCGCGACGCGGGGCATCGGGGTGAACGAACAGGGGGCCTTTGCGCAATACCTGCGTCTGCCCGCCTTCAACGTGGTGCCGCTGCCGGATGAGATTTCGGACGACATCGGCGCGATCCTTGATCCTTTGGGCAACGCGGTGCACACGGCCCTCAGCTTCGATCTGGTGGGCGAGGACGTGCTGATCACCGGCGCGGGGCCCATCGGCATCATGGCCGCCGCGGTGTCGCGGCACGTCGGCGCGCGGCATGTGGTGATCACGGATGTGAACCCCGACCGACTGGCGCTGGCGGAAAAGGTCGCCGACGTGGTGCCGGTGAACGTGGCCAAGGAGGATTTGGCCGATGTGATCCCGCGGCTGAAGATGAAACAGGGTTTTGACGTCGGGCTCGAGATGTCGGGCAACCAGCAGGCGCTGGATCAGATGGTCGAGGCGATGACCATGGGCGGGCGCATCGCCATGCTGGGCATTCCGCCGGGCAAGTCGCCGGTGGACTGGAGCCGGATTGTTTTCAAGGCGATCACCATCAAGGGCGTCTACGGCCGCGAGATTTTCGAGACCTGGTACAAGATGATCGCCATGTTGGAAAACGGGCTGGATGTCTCCGCCATCATCACCCACCGCTTCGGGGTCGACGAATTCGAGCAGGGCTTCGCCGCGATGAAATCGGGGCGGTCAGGCAAGGTGGTGCTGGACTGGACCTGAACCGCTCAGGGGCGCAGGCGATTGCGCCCCTGTTGCGTGAGAACCCAAACGTCTTCCCCTTCGAACACCGCCGCGCAGAGCGGTTTGCCATAGCCCGCCCCGGTGTCGAGGTTCACCCGGTTGCCATAGTGCATGGCGCTGTCGACCGGCGTGTGGCCGTGGACGATCAGCTTGGGATGCGGCGCGGTGTATTGGTGAAACTCCTTGCGGATCCACAGCAGATCATTCTCGCGCTGATCGTCCAGTGGCACCTCGGGGCGGATGCCCGCATGAGCAAAGAAGAGGTCGGGCGTTTGATGCGACAGGGCGAGGGTCTTGAGGAAATCCACATGGCTCTGTGGCACCGCTGCGCGGGCTTTCTCGTGCACCTCTGACATCCGGTCGCGCCCGCTGACCGACACGCCGTAGGAGTTCAGCGTCGTGTCACCGCCCAAACGCGGGTTTAGCCAGTTAAGCTCAACCAGCAGCAGCGGATCGTGGCGGGGGAAATCCTCCATGAACCAGCTGAACATGCGGTCGTGATTGCCCATTAGGAAGGTCCAATTGCGGCCCTCGGCCTTGCCTTGGGCCAGCCGTTCGATCACCGTTTTGCTGTCGGGGCCGCGGTCGGTGTAATCGCCCAGAAAGACAATCTGCGCCTCCGGCCCGCCGTCTTCTTCGATCAGGGTCAAAACGCGCTCAAGCTCGGCGGCGTAACCGTGGATGTCTCCGATGGCATAGATGGGGCTGGGCATGATTGTTCCTGTCCTTCTGCACCCCCTCGTGATGCCGCAAAGCGGCGGGGAAGGGAAGGCTTAGGCCCGACAATGCCCCAAAAGCAAAAGCGCCCCACGAGGGGGCGCTTCCAGATTGTGCAGGTCGTGCGGGCCTTAGGCCACGTCGAATTGCAGCGGCTTGATCTGCCGGAACATGCCGGTGTCGCGCAGCTTGCCGATCACTGTTTCGGGCACCTGATCGTCGACATAGAGCAGGGCAATCGCCTCGCCCTTGGCGGTGTGGCGGCCAAGGGTGAAGTTGGCGATGTTCACGCCATTCTCGCCCATGGTCTGGCCCAGTGTGCCGATGATGCCCGGCACGTCTTCGTTGGTGGTGTAGAGCATATGCTCCCCGATCTCGGCGTCGATGGTGATGCCCTTGATCTGGATGAAGCGCGGCTTGCCGTCCGAGAAGACGGTGCCCGCGATGGAGCGCTCGCGCTTCTCGGTCACCACGGTCACCTTGACGTAGCCGTCGAAGACGCCGGATTTGTCTTGGTTGGTGGTGGAGATCTGGATGCCTTTCTCACGCGCGACCACGGGGGCGGAGACCATGTTCACGTCCGGGTTGGCCCGCTTCATGATGCCCGCCACGACGCCGCAGTTCAGCGCCTTGAGGTTCATCTTGGCGACCGAACCGTCGTAGAGGATGTTGATCGCCTTGATCGGCTCGTCCGTCATCTGGCCGATGAAGGCGCCGAGGTGGCCGGCGAGCTTGACCCAGGGGCCCATGACCTTGGCTTCTTCGGCGGTGACCGAGGGCATGTTGAGCGCGTTGGTCACGGCGCCGGTCAGCAGGTAGTCGGACATCTGCTCGGCCACCTGCAGGGCCACGTTCTCCTGTGCCTCGGTGGTCGCGGCGCCGAGGTGCGGGGTGCAGACCACGTTGGGCAGGTTGAAGAGCGGGTTCTCCTTGGCCGGTTCCTCGGCGAAGACGTCGAAGCCCGCGCCCGCCACGTGACCGGATTTCAGAAGGTCGGCCAGCGCTTCCTCATCCACCAGACCGCCGCGGGCGCAGTTGATGATGCGCACGCCGGGCTTGGTTTTTTCGAGGTTCTCACGGCTCAGGATGTTCGCCGTCTGCTCGGTGAAGGGGACGTGCAGGGTGATGAAGTCGGCACGGGTCAGCAGCTCATCAAGCTCGACCTTCTCGACGCCCATCTTCTCGGCCTTCTCCTCGCCCAAGAAGGGGTCATAGGCCACGACCTTCATCTTCAGCCCGCGCGCGCGGTCGCAGACGATGCCGCCGATGTTGCCCGCACCGATTACGCCAAGGGTCTTGCCGGTCAGCTCGACCCCCATGAACTTGGACTTTTCCCACTTGCCCGCGTGGGTGGAGGCGCTGGCCTCGGGGATTTGCCGCGCCACGGCGAACATCATCGCGATGGCATGTTCGGCGGTGGTGATCATGTTGCCGAAGGGCGTGTTCATCACGATCACACCCTGTTTCGAGGCGGCTTCCTTGTCAATGTTGTCGGTGCCGATGCCCGCGCGGCCAATCACCTTGAGGTTCGGCGCGTTGGCGAGGATCTTTTCCGTCACCTTGGTGGCCGAGCGGATGGCGAGGCCGTCATAGTTGCCGATGATCTCGGCCAGCTTGTCTTTGTCCTTGCCCAGATCGGGCTGAAAATCCACGTCGATGCCGCGGTCGCGGAAGATCTGAACGGCAGCTTCGGAGAGTTTGTCGGAGATGAGTACTTTGGGGGCCATTTGTCTGGTCCTTCATAAACGGGGTCAGCGGTGCGCAGAGACGCGCAGCCGAAGAGAGGGGGGAGTAGGGTGCGCGATCCTCGCGCACCGTCGCGTCACGCGTTGATTTCGGCTTCAAAAGCCCATTCGAGCCAAGGCAGCATCGCTTCGATGTCCGCCGTCTCGACCGTGCCGCCGCACCAGATGCGCAGGCCCGGAGGGGCATCGCGGTAGGCGCCGATGTCGAGCGCTGCGCCCTCATCCGCCAGCCGCTTGGCCACGGCCTTGGCAAAGGCGGCGCCGTCTTCGATGCGGTCGTCGGTGAACTTCAGGCAGACCGATGTGTTGGAGCGTGTCGCGGGATCGGTGGCGAGGAAGTCGATCCAGTCATGCGCCTCGACGAAATCGGCCACGGCCTTGGTGTTGGCATCGGCGCGGGCGATCAGCCCTTCCAGGCCGCCCACGGATTTGGCCCAGTCCAGCGCCAGCAGGTAATCCTCGACGCAGAGCATCGACGGCGTGTTGATCGTCTCGCCGCGGAAAATGCCCTCGTTCAGCTTGCCGCCCTTGGTCAGGCGGAAGATCTTGGGCAGCGGCCACGCGGGGGTGTAATTCTCCAGCCGTTCCACGGCGCGGGGCGACAGGATCAGCATGCCATGCGCTGCTTCGCCGCCCAGCACCTTCTGCCAAGAGAAGGTTGTCACATCGAGCTTGTCCCACGGCAGGTCCTGCGCGAAGGCGGCGGAGGTCGCGTCGCAGAGCGTCAGGCCCGCGCGGTCTGCCGGGATCACGTCGCCCGTGGGCACGCGCACGCCGGAGGTCGTGCCGTTCCAGGTAAAGCAGACGTCGTTGTCATAATTCAGCGCGGCCATGTCGACGATCTCGCCATATTCGGCGGTGTGGACCTGCGCCTCGATCTTCAGCTGCTTGACCACGTCGGTGACCCAGCCCGCGCCGAAGCTTTCCCAAGCCACCATCTCCGCGGGCCGTTCGCCCAAGAGCGACCACATGGCCATCTCGAAAGCGCCAGTGTCGGAGGCGGGCACGATGCCGATGCGGTAGTCGGCGGGCACGCCGAGCACTTCGCGGGTGGTCTCGATCGCCTCTGCGAGCTTGGCCTTGCCGGGCGCGGCACGGTGGCTGCGGCCCAGCGGAGCATCGCCAAGCTTGGTCAGGTCGAATGTGGGGATTTTGGCGCAGGGGCCGGAGGAGAAACGTGGGTTTGCCGGTACGGCAACAGGTTTCGCTTCCGGGCGCGGTGCCGGTTGGTTCATAGCCATTGATGCTACCCTCTCAGATAATCGCCCTTCGTTGGGGAAGGGTGTCCCACTTGCCGGGATACGCGGGGAGGCCGGGCTGGCGCAAGTCGCAAAATGACGCTAGGACGCCGGTCATGTCGCTTTGCGCGGCGCGAATGATGCGGATCGGAAACTTATGTTCACGGCAATCTTGTTGACCTCCCCCACCAACCCCAGCCTCGACCCCGCGCTGGTGGAAAGCCTGCGCAATGCTTGGGGCGGGGGTGACGCGCTTTGGCTGGCCCCGGATGAGGCGGCGGAGTTCTCGTTGACCCAGATGCCGGAAAACCGTTGGGATGTCTGGGAAAGCTGCCAGTCCATGGGGGTCGATCTGGTGATCGTGCCGACAGAGGGCCGCCGCAAGAAGATGCTGCTGGCCGATATGGACAGCACGATGATCCAGCAGGAGTGCATCGACGAACTGGCCGATGAGGCGGGCGTCGGGGCGCGCGTGAAAGAGATCACCGCCCGCGCCATGAATGGCGAGCTGGATTTCGACGGCGCCCTGCGCGAACGGGTCGGCCTGTTGAAAGGGTTGGAAGCCAGCGTCATCGACAAGGTCTTGGCCGAGCGGATCACTCTGATGCCCGGAGGCGGTGCCTTGGTGGGCACGATGAAGGCCAACGGCGGCTATGCCGCGCTGGTCTCGGGCGGGTTCACCGCCTTTACTGCCAAAGTGGCCGAGATGCTGGGCTTTGACGAGAACCGCGCGAATACGCTGCTGGTTGAACAGGCCGCGCTGACGGGCGATGTGGGGCTGCCGATCCTCGGGCGTGAGGCCAAGGTCACCGCGCTGGAAGAGATCACGGCAAAGCTGGGCATTGCCGAGGATCAGGTCATCGCCGTGGGTGATGGGGCCAATGATCTGGGCATGTTGGGGCGCGCGGGCATGGGCGTGGCGCTACATGCAAAGCCTTCTGTCGCGGCGGAATGTGACATCCGCATCAACTTCGGCGATCTGACCGCGCTGCTGTTCGTGCAGGGCTATGCGCGTACCGAATTTGCAGGCTGAGCTTGCCCGCGTGGCGCTGCCGCATCCTTTGAGCTAGGCGGCAGCGCGAGTGGCTTAAAGCAGCCCCGCCGCTGGTTTCAGCATCCCGGTTTCAAGCCCGCGCCAGTTCTTGATCGGCGCGTTCATCCGCTTGAGCGCGGCGGGGTGGTTGGCGTCCAGCGCCCCCAGTTTGACCATCAGCGCGGTGATCGCACATTCGGCGGCGCGGGTGGTGCCGCAGGCGGCTTTCAATGCGATGCCCAGCTTGCGCTCGGGCCAGATGGCGATGAAGAACCCTTCGGCCCCGGTTTTCAGCGCGACCTTGCCATCCATCGCCCGCATCAGTTCCGTGCAGGCGCGACCTTCGCCCGCGACGAGTTCGGGGTGCAGGCGCATGGCCTCGTGCAGGCGCGCCTCGGCAGAGCCTTCGGGGGCGGCGGCGAAATGGGCCATGGCGCGGGCCATGCCGTGCAGGGTGCAGGCGTAATTCGGGGCCGAGCAGCCGTCGATCCCATAGCCGGGGGAGGTTTCTTGCGTGACCGTCTCGAAAGCCTCAAGGCAGGCTTTTTGCACCGCATGCTCCGGCTTTTCGTAATCGGCACCGCCGCCCAGATGTTGGTTCAGCGTCAGGAAGCCTGCGTGTTTGCCCGAGCAGTTGTTGTGGATCTGGCAGGGTTTTTCATGGGCGCGGATCAGCCCCTCCATCGCGTCGCGGTCGGCGGGCTCCTGCGGGCCGCAGCGAAAGGCGTCGTCGTCCAGACCCAGCGTGTCGAGCCAGACGCCCACCCGGTCGGTGTGGATGGCGGCCCCTTGGTGCGAGGCGCAGGCAAGCGCCAGTTGCTCGGTGCTGAGCCCCGCCTTGTCCGCCGCGCCGGAATTGATCAGCGGCAGCGCTTGGATCATCTTGGAGGAAGAGCGCGGCAGAATGACCTTTTCCGGGTCGCCCCAAGCCTCGACGATCTGGCCGCTGGCATCGCAGATCACGGCGTGACCGAAATGCACGCTTTCCAGAAAGGGTCCGCGCCAGATTTCCGCAAAGGGGGCTGCTTTGGTCATGAGGTTCATCCTGTTTCTGGGCGAAAACCTGCCAATCAGGGTTTCGTCGGTCGCGCGTTTGCCGTTATTGTGGTTGGTGTCGAACAGATAACAGACACCCGCAAGAGAGCAACCCGCCCGAGGTTGCCCGGTTGGGGTCTGTGGACGTGTTGAGGTCAAGGACGGCTGGAGGCTGGACAGATGGGAATGATGAAGACATGTGGTCTTGCACTTGGGGCGCTCGCCCTTGTGGCAAGTGGCGCTGTGGCGCAGGAGCAGAGCACCAACCGGGTGGCTGCCAAGACCGACTGGAGCGTCTTTGTAGAAGATAACCCGACAGAATGCTGGGGCGTCTCTACGCCCAAGGAAGTGGTCAACACGCGCGACGGGCGTGTGGTGGCGGTGAACCGGGGCCAGACATTGCTGATGGTATTCTACCGCCCTTCGGCAGAGGCCAAGGGTCAAGTTGCTTTCACCGGCGGCTATCCTTTCGCCTCGGGCTCGACCGTGACGATGAGCATTTCGGGCAATACCTATGAGCTGTTCACCGAAGGCGAATGGGCATGGCCCGCGACAACGGCGGATGACGCCAAGATCATCGCTGCGATGAAACGCGGTGCGGATGCGACGCTGGTCGGCAAGTCTTCGCGCGGGACGCAGACCAAGGACACCTTCTCGCTTCTGGGCTTCACCGCTGCGGTGGAAGATGCGGAGAAGCGCTGCGGGGGGTGAACCTCTGCGATTTGAGAGTTTGGGACGGCCTCGCGTTTGCGGGGCCGTTTTTGTTTGGGGCGAACGTGCCACCCGGGCCCGGGACAAGCCGTAGGCGCCGGGCCATCGCCTGCCCGCCCCCCGGGTAGGCGATTTGGTGAAGCTGTGTGACTTCGCGGGCGCACACCATGGTTGAGGCATGAAGTGGTATCGAAAATATGTTGGTTCGCCGACCCGCGGGCAAGCGATGGCCCTTGCAGGAAAAAGCCGCGGCTTCCTTTCGGGAGCCGCGGCGCATAGTGCGGTAGCTATGTAAGCCTTAGGCCGCCCGCGAGAGCGGCGCCGCCACCTCTTCCTCGATAAACGCGCCATGCAGCGCCTTGATCACTGGTTGCAGGCTTTCCCGCTCGACGATGAACTGCACATCCACGTTGCGTGGCCCTTGGCTCGCGCCGATCGCCGTCTCGCCGGCCTCGGCGATGGCCACAAGGCCCCGTTGCAACACCGACAAGCCGTTCAGATCGCGCCCGATGACCGAGGCCATGGAAAGTGTGCGGGTGGTGATCTCGGCGGTGGGATAAATCTCGGCCAGATCCTTCTCCACCCGGCGCATCGTTTTCAGCGAAGCGTCCAGATAATGGGTGATCGTATTGGCGTTCGAGACCTTCGAGACGATCCGCACGTTGTGACGTGTCAGAACGTCGAGGATCGCGGTGTCATAGCCTTTGACGCCGACCATGTCCTGCTCGAACAACTCCAGCGTGACGATGTCGAGACCGGTCACGATTTCCACCGCGGGCGCCTCGGCCTGACGGTCGTCGATCAGGGTGCCGGGGTCTTCGGGCTCGAAGGCGTTGGTCACGCGCAGCGGCACGTCGGCCTGGCGCAGGGTCTTGGCTGCCTTGGGGTGAATCGCCTCCATCCCCATGTTCGACAGCTGATCCGCCACGTCGTAGTTCGTGCGACCGATCTTCTTGACAGCATGCTCGCCGACCAGTTTCGGGTCACAGGACGACAGGTGGAATTCCTTGTGAATGATCGCCTCGCGCGCGCCGGTGAGAGCGGCGAGCTTGGAGAAGGTCACCTCGGAATAGCCGCGGTCGAACTCGCGCATCAGGCCTTCGGCGCATTGCGCATAGCCTGTGACGATGGGCATTTCCGTATGAGGGTCGATGCCCTCCATCGCCTGCGCGATGCGCTCATCGAGCGTCACGTTGCCCTCGTCACGCCACCCCGAGAGGTCAACGAAACGGGCGTTCACGCCAGCGCGCTGGAGCAGGATTGTGGTGACGAATGCGGAATGCGCCTCGCCCAGACCGGACAGCAACTCGCGAATTTGCAACATGTGTTCCGACAGGCGGAAGTGGCCATAGGCGCAAAGGCGCTGCAGGTCGATCAGGCAGTTGCGGGCGCCATGGGTGCGTTCGGACACAAAGGCGTCGGCCTGTTCGATGTCACCGGGATGCTCCAGCACCTCGCGGTGCACGCGCTGCATCTCGGCCGAGACGCGGGTCAGCGCCTCGTGCCAGCCGTGATCGTTGCTGGCATTGGCCAAATGGGCGTAAACGCCCGGCTCGCCGGATTTCTTGTGCTCCAGCAACAGGTTCGTGATCCCGCCAAAGGCGGAGACCACGAAGACGCGCCCATAGATGTCCGCGCCCTTACGGTCACCGACAAAGAGCGTATCTTTGAGTTGGTTCACGCGGGACATGGACGTCCCGCCGATTTTTTCGACAGTGTGGGACGGTTGAGTCATAAAACTTAAGCGACCTCCTCGGCAGGCGCATAGGAACCATCTTCGCGGTGCACTTCGTTGCCGGTGACCGGCGGGTTGAAGCAGCACGCCATGTGCAGTTCTTCCTCTGCGCGCAGGGTGTGTTTGTCGTTCAGGTTCAGGGCGTACATGACGCCGGGGGTGATCTCATGCGTCTCGCCGGTGGCAAGATCGGTGATCGAGCCTTTGCCCTTCATGCAATAGACGCTCTCGAAGTGATGCTTGTAGTGGAACGTGTGTTCCGACCCGGCCTCAAGCACGGTGATGTGGAAGGAAAACCCCATCCCGTCATCGGCCAGAAGCATCCGTGTGGAGGTCCATTTCGCATCCGCCACGTGACGGTCTGTGCCCTGAAGTTTGTTAAAATCGCGTACAATCATCGGTATTACTCCGCTGCCAGTTTCATGTTGCCCGTCACATCGCGGGTCGCTTGAAGAAGGATATCAAAGCCTTCGCGCATAACCTTCTCCGGCGTGGTGAGCGGGGCAAGATATTTTACGATCTCGTCGTTCGCACCCGATGTTTCGATCACGAGGCCCAATTCATAGGCGCGCGCGCAGATCGCACCGGCCAGTTCGCCCGAGCCGACATCGACGCCCTGCATCAGGCCGCGGCCTTTCAGTGTGGCGCCGTCGACCAGATCGGCCACATCCTTAAGCGCGGTGGTCAGCAGCACGGCTTTCTCGGCCAGCGACTTTTCGAAGGTGTCATCGGACCAGAACTTCTCAATCGCGACGCGGGCGGTAACGAAGGCATGGGTATTGCCCCGGAAGGTGCCGTTGTGCTCGGCGGGCTTCCAGATGTCATGCTCCGGCGCGATCAGCAGGGCCGCGAAGGGCAGGCCAAAGCCGGAAAGCGATTTCGCTTGGGTGATCATGTCGGGCTTGATGCCGGAGGCCTCAAAGGAGAAGAA
Organism: Sulfitobacter faviae; assembly: GCF_029870955.1. Lineage (NCBI taxonomy): Bacteria > Pseudomonadati > Pseudomonadota > Alphaproteobacteria > Rhodobacterales > Roseobacteraceae > Sulfitobacter > Sulfitobacter faviae. The sequence goes on from NZ_PGFQ01000001.1 coordinate 1,622,402, forward strand.
GCACCCCGAGCGGCCACAGCCCGCCTGAATGTCGTCGACGATCAGCAGCGCGCCATGCTTGCGGGCGATTTTTTCGATGCCTTGCATCCATGCGTCGGAGGCCGCGTTCAACCCGCCTTCGCCTTGGATCGGCTCAAAGATAAAGGCCGCGGGGGCGTCGATGCCCGACGACGGGTTCGACAGCATCGCGTCGATCATCTCAAGCGTGTCCACGTTCTCGCCCAATGCGCCTTCGAAGGGCATGTGGGTGACATCGGCCAACGAGCCGCCACCCGCGCCGCCGCGCTTGCCTTTGTTGCCAGTGAGCGCCAGCGCACCCATGGTCATGCCGTGGAAGCCGTTGGTGAAGGAAATCACGTTGGTCCGGCCCGTCACCTTGCGCGCCAGCTTAATCGCGGCTTCGACGGCATTGGTGCCGGTCGGGCCGGTCATCATGACCTTATAGTCCATGCCGCGCGGCTTGAGGATCTTCTCCTCATAGGCTTCGAGGAAGGCCGCCTTAGTCTCGCTATGAAAGTCGAGGCCGTGGGCGATGCCATCAGCGGTGATATGCTCCACCAGCGCCTGTTTCATGTCCGGGTCGTTGTGCCCGTAGTTCAGCGAGGAGCAGCCGGCGAGGAAGTCGATGTAGCGGTTGCCTTCGCCATCGAACATTTCCGAGCCGCTGGCGCGGGTGAAAACGGCGTTCATGCCACGGCAGTAGGAGCGCGCTTCGCTCTCGCGGCGGGTAAAGATGGTCGTGTTCTGTGCCATATCCTTAGGCATAGGAATTCCTTTCTCTTCTAGAGAGTCTGTCGTGTGAATTGTCAGCTGCGGTTTACGCGGCGCGTTTCAGTGCGGCGGCCTCGGGCAGCGTGATCGTCACCATATGTTCGGTGTCATGCGCGCCCTCGAAGTGGGCGTCTTTGGTAAAGTGGGGCGCATCAGAAAGATCGCCGCCGATGTGGTTCGCAAAGCTGCGGAACAGCCCCCAAGAGGCGTCGTTGTCGCGGGTGATCGTGGTTTTGAGGGTCTTGGCGTCCTCGGTCTCATCCCGGTTCACCAGTTCCATCAGCATGGTTTTCCCCAGACCAAGGCCGCGGGCCTTGGGGCTGACGGCGACCTGCCAGACAAAGAAAGCATCTTGGGCCGGGATCATATGGCCGGAGATCCAGCCCACGATATCACCGTCCAACTCGGCCACCACGCAGGTGTCGCGGAAGTGGTCGGCTTGGATCAGGTTCGCATAGAGCGAATTTTCGTCGAGCGGTTTACAGTCGCGAATCAACCGCCAGATGGCGGCTCCGTCCTCGGCATTGGGCTTGCGCAGCTTGGGTGTGCGGGCTTTTTTCATGTCGAGTTTATTCTGCATCCGTTCGTGGCTCCCTGATTGTTTCGATAGACTAAATAAGTCATGCGCGGTAATACTTCAACAATCAAAGCAAATTACTTCAAAATGCGCTTATAGCGTGCTTTAAGCGCCATAGAACTGTGCATATTTGTTTCGTTTTCCGAACGAAATTAGGCGGCTTCGCTTAGCTATACTAAGCGATCAGGCAGGTTTTGAGCGATTGCTGAGAATGCCGCCAATGTGCAATGATGCACCATGACGCAGAAACATCCCGACCGGGTCGACGAAAGTCTGATCGCTTTGCGCCGCATTTTGCGGGCCACCGAACTCTATGCGCGCGATCTGGCGCAGGCCGCGGGGGTGACCCCTGCGCAGCTGCGCGTTTTGCAGATCGTGGGAGAGAAGAAAGACCCGACGGCCAAGACCCTCGCCAACCAGATGGGGGTGAGCCAAGCCACCGTGACCGCCTTGGTCGACAAGCTGGTGGCGCGCAGCTTGGTCTCGCGCCAGCCCTCGGCGCAGGACCGTCGGCAGACCAACATCACCTTGACCGCCCAAGGCGAGGATGTGTTGGAAGAAGCCCCCGATGCGCTGCAACAGCGCTACGTCCGCGCCTTTGCGGATCTGGCCGATTGGGAGCAGGCGCAGCTGGTGTCGTCGTTGGAGCGTGTGGCGGCGATGCTGAACGTGGACAGTCTGGATGCCGCGCCGGTTCTCGCGACGGGGGAATTGCGGACAAGCAAGAAGACCTATTGAGCGCGGTCCCAGACCTCGGCGGCCAAACCCTTTTGCAAATCGCGCCTTTTCTTATATAGAGACCCATCCCTAGCCAGTGAGTCTTTGAAATGTCCGCTTCCGCGCCCATCACCCAAGACGTGATGACCCTTCCCCGTAAGCTGCCCGATGGGCCGATCAACCTTGTCGGCTTGACCCGCGACGCCATGCGCGACGCGCTGATCGCCCATGGCACGCCCGAGAAACAAGCGAAGATGCGTGTGGGGCAGATTTGGCAGTGGATCTACCAGTGGGGCGTGCGGGATTTCGACGCGATGACCAACCTCGCCAAGGGCTACCGCGCTCAATTGGCTGAGAAATTCGTGATCGAAGTGCCCGAGGTGGTGACCCGTGCGGTCAGCGAGGATGGCACCCGCAAATACCTCGTGCGGATCGCGGGCGGTCATGAGGTCGAGGTGGTTTATATCCCCGAAGAGGGGCGCGGCACGCTTTGTGTCTCTAGCCAAGTGGGCTGCACGCTGACTTGCTCGTTCTGCCACACCGGCACCCAGAAGCTGGTCCGCAACCTCACGGCGGGGGAGATCATCGGTCAGGTCATGGTGGCGCGTGACGATCTGGGCGAATGGCCTGAAATCGGTGCGCCGAAGGATGAAACCCGGCTTTTGAGCAATATCGTGCTTATGGGCATGGGCGAGCCGCTGTATAATTTCGAAAACGTGCGGGACGCGATGAAGATCGCGATGGACCCCGAAGGCATCCAGCTTTCGCGCCGCCGCATCACGCTGTCGACTTCCGGCGTCGTGCCCGAGATTCACCGCACCGCCGCCGAGATCGGCTGCCAGTTGGCCGTGTCCTTCCACGCCACCACCGACGAGGTGCGCAACAAGCTGGTGCCGATCAACAAGCGTTGGAACATCGAGGCGCTGCTGGAAGCGCTCAAAGCCTATCCCAAGGTCAGCAACTCCGAGCGGATCACCTTTGAATACGTGATGCTGAAGGACGTGAACGACAGCGACGAAGACGCGCATCGTCTGGTCAAGCTGATCGAGGGCATTCCGGCCAAGATCAACCTCATTCCCTTCAATGAATGGCCCGGTTCGCCCTATGAGCGGTCGTCGAACAACCGCATTCGGGCTTTCGCCAACATCATCTATCAGGCCGGCTATGCCTCACCCATCCGCACCCCGCGCGGCGAAGACATCATGGCCGCTTGCGGTCAGCTTAAGTCAGCGACCGAGCGCGCGCGCAAGTCGCGCAAGCAGATCGAGGCGGACGCGGGTCTGGGCGGTTAAACCAGCCCCGCGCGGTCCCGCGAAAGCGCTTCTTCAGTAACACCCTCGGCGGCGATGTCGCCGGGGATTTCCGCGCCCCGCACCAATGCCGCCGCGGCGCGGGCGAGCGCCGGGGCGGTCTGGATGCCATAGCCGCCTTGGCCAGCAAGCCAGAAAAACCCCTCACCTTCAGGATCATACCCCGCCACCGGATCGCCATCGGGCAGGAAGCTGCGCAGCCCGGCCCAGCGGCTTTCGATGCGCGGGCGCTCCAAGTCGAAGGCGGTTTCGATCCGGTCGATGCAGATCGCGATGTCCAATTCCTCGGGCTGGGCGTCGCAGGGGGCGAGGGCGTGGCATCGGCGGGCGAAATCAGCAGCTTGCCCGCATCGGCCTTGAGGTAGAACTGCTCGTCGATATCCACCACCATCGGCCAACGGTCCGGCACCATCCCCTCGGGCGGGGCCACCGTCAGCGCCGTGCGGCGTTTCGGGGTGAGGCCCGCAGGCTTTAACCCGGCCAGCGTGGCGATTTCATCCGCCCAAGCCCCTGCGGCATTGACGATCACCGGCGCGTGGAAGGTGCCTTGGTTTGTGTCGACCTGCCAGTCACCCTCTTTGCGAAGTGCCTGCACCTCGGCCTTGGTTTGCAAAACGCCGCCCGCCGCGCGGAAGGTCTTGAGGTAATGTTGATGCAGCCCGTTCACGTCGATATCCGCCGCCGAAGCGTCCTGCAGCCCGCCGGTGGCATAGCCTTTGCGCAGCAGCGGCACGCGCGTCTCGACCTCGGGGCCGCTCAGCGGGGTGACATGGGGGCCCAACTCCTCAGCAGTGCGGGCGAGCGATGCCTGCTGGTCCTGCCGCGCCACGAAGACCGCGCCGCGGGGTTCCAGCAGCGGATGCGCCAGATGCGGGCTGGCAGGGTCGTGAAAGAAAGCGGCAGAGGCACGAGAGAGGGCGCGGATCACCTCCGGCCCATAGGTCACCGTAAACAGCGCGGCAGAGCGGCCCGTGGTGTGATAGCCCGGCTGGCTTTCGCGCTCCAGCAGCAGCACCCGGCGGTCGCTGGACAGTTCAGCGGCGACAGAAGCGCCCGCAATGCCCGCACCGATCACGATGCAATCGAAACCTGTCGTTGAATTGTTCATACTCTGCCCTCTCTGCGCGGAGGCTAGCACCGCCCGCGGCGGGGCAAAAGGGCCGAAGCGCGGTCCGCCTCTGCCCCTGCGGGCAATCGTATAAATCCGCCATATTGTTGCAATTGCATGAAATTTTCGCCCGGCGCGGCAAAGCCGTTGACCGAACGCCCCGCCCGGCGCAGTCTGTCACAAAGGGCGCATGCGGTGATGCCGAACGCGCCCCGACCCACAGGAGTGCTGCCCCATGTCCGAACTGACCCTTTCCCGAACCCTTCCCGCGCTGACGCTGGCCTTTGGCCTGATGGCCTCGGCCTCCGCCGCTGCCGAGCTTGTCATCGGCATGCAGCAGGAGCCCACGTCGCTCGATCCCACGGCGGATGCCACCGCCTCCATCGACAGCATGATGACGCAAAACGTCTTCGAATCGCTGACCACCGTGGCCGAGAATGGCGAAGTGCAGCCGAACCTCGCAACCTCTTGGGAGGTCTCTGAGGACGGTCTGACCTATACCTTCATGCTCGCCGAAGGCGTGACCTTCCATGACGGCAGCACGCTGGATGCCGAGGATGTGGTCTATTCCTTCAACCGCGCTATGAGCGAAGACAGCGTGAACCCCTCGAAGGATATTTTCGAGCCGATCGAAAGCGTCAAGGCTGTCGATCCGCAGACGGTCGAGATCACGCTCACGAACAAGGATGCCTTCTTCCTGTTCAACATGGGGCAAGGCGACAGCGCCATCGTGGCTTCGGAAAGCGTGGAGACCAACAACGCCAACCCGGTGGGTTCCGGCCCCTTCAAGTTCGACAGTTGGACCCGCGGCGACCGGCTGACGCTGGTCAAGAACCCCGATCACCGCGACGCGGATGACGTGGCGCTCGACAAGGTGGTCTTCCGCTTCATCTCCGACCCGGCCGCCGCCACCGCGGCGATGATGGCCGAGGAGCTCGACGCTTTCCCCGGCTTCCCCGCGCCGGAACTGCTGCCGCAGTTCGAGGCCGACCCGCGCTTCCGCGTCAACGTCGGCTCGACCGAGGGCGAGGTGATCCTTGCCATGAACAACGCCAAGCCGCCTTTCGACAATGTCGAGGTGCGCCGCGCCGTGGCCACCGCCATCGACCGTGACGAGATCATCGAGGGCGCGATGTACGGCCAAGCCGTGCCGATCGGCAGCTTCTACCCGCCGCATGGCACCGCACATGTCGACCTGACGGACGCCTATCCGCATGACAGTGCAAAGGCCGAGGAGATGTTCGAGGCGGCGGGGGTTGCGGGGGCCACCATGACCCTGCGCGTGCCGCCGTTCCCTTACGCCACACGCTCGGCCGAGATCATCCAGAACCAGCTCGCCGAGGCCGGGATCAACGCCAAGGTCGAGAATGTCGAATGGGGCTTCTGGATCGATGAGGTCTACAAGAAGAAGAACTACGACATGACCATCATCGCCCACACGAGCCCCAACGACATGGGCAATTTCGCCCGCGGCCCGGACTACTTCTACGGCTACGACAATGCCGAGATGACCGCGCTTTGGGAGAAGATCCAAACTGAGGTCGACACCGAGGCGCGCAATGAACTGCTCAAGCAGGGCCAGCAGATGCTGTCCGACCAGTCGGTGCATGGCTTTCTGTTCCAACTGCCTCTCTTGGGCGTCTTCCGCCAAGAGGTCGAAGGCTACTGGTCCTCCTCGCCCGTCCTCTACATGCCGCTGAAGAATGTGCGCATCGCCAACTGACCTGAAACGGCTGCGGCGCCCCCGGTGCCGCGGCCTTTGGACCTGACTTCGTGGCCTATTTCCTTTTCCGCCGCACGCTCGGTTTCGTGCTGACGCTGCTCGCCGTCTCGCTCGTCGTCTTTGCCGTGATGAACGTGCTGCCGGGCGATCCGGCGCTGACCATCCTTGGCATGGACGCGAGCGAGGACGCGCTGGCGGCGTTGCGCGAGCAGCTGGGGCTGAACGAGCCGGTGGTGACGCGCTACCTCGCTTGGGTCTGGAACGCGGTGCAGGGGGATTTTGGCATCAGCCATTCCTTCCGCGTGCCGGTCTCGGAACTCATCGCCGAACGACTGCCGATGACGATTTCTCTCGCGGTGGCGGGGATGCTGGTGACGCTGGTGCTGGCGCTGGGCCTTGGCATCACGGCGGCGGCGCAGCATGGGCGCGCGGGCGACTGGGGGGTGATGTTTCTCAGCCAGCTTGGCATCGCCGTGCCCGCCTTCTGGCTGTCGATCCTGCTCGTTATGCTTTTTGCCGTGAAGCTGCGCTGGCTGCCGCCGGGGGGCTTTGCCGGGTGGGACGATCCGGGGGCGGCGCTGCGCTCGCTCATCCTGCCCACGGTGGCGCTGGCGCTGGTGCAATCGGCGGTGCTGGCGCGGGTCACGCGGTCCTCGGCGCTGGAGGTCATGCGGCAGGACTTCGTGCGCACCGCCCGCGCCAGCGGCCTCTCGCGGCGGCGGGTGCTTTGGCGGCATGTGCTGCCCAATGCGCTGGTGCCGATCGTGACCATCGTCGGCATGCAGTTCGCCGCCCTAGTGACCGGCACCATCGTGATCGAAAACGTCTTCTACCTGCCGGGGCTGGGCCGGCTTATATTCCAGTCCATCGCCAACCGCGATCTGCCCACGGTGCAGGCGCTGGTGATGCTGTTCGCCGCCATCGTGGTGACGGCGAATTTCGTGGTCGATCTGCTCTACGTCGTCATTGACCCTCGGCTGAAGGCGCGGGCATGAGGCGGCTTCCGGCGAATTTCCTGCTGGGTGCGGTACTGGTCAGCCTCGTCGTCGGGGTGGCGGCGCTCTCGCTTGTCTGGACCCCGCATGACCCGCAGGCGATGTCGATCTCCACCAAGTTCGCCCCGCCGTCTACGGAGCATTGGCTGGGCACCGATCAGTTGGGCCGCGACGTGGTGGCGCAGTTGATGGCGGCGGCGCGAAACTCGATGACCGTGGCGCTGGTGGCGGTGCTCTTGGGCGGCAGCATTGGCGTGGGGCTGGGGCTTCTGGCCTCCGCGCTCGGCGGCTGGGTCGAGGATGCGGTGATGCGGCTCGCCGACTTGGGCTTTGCCTTTCCGGCGCTGTTGTTCGCGATCATGCTGGCGGCGGTCTTCGGGCCCTCGCTGACCAATGCGGTGCTGGCGATCTCCTTCATCAACATTCCCATTTTCGCCCGAGTCACCCGCGCCTCGGCGAACCAGATCTGGACGCGCGATTATGTCGCCGCCGCGCGGGCTGCCGGGCGCGGGCGCTTCGCGATCAGCCGCGATCACATCCTGCCCAACATCGCCGCGGCGGTGATCGTGCAGGCCACCATCGAGTTCGCCGTGGCGATCCTCGCCGAAGCGGCGCTGAGCTATCTCGGCCTCGGCGCGCAGCCGCCCGCCTCAAGCTGGGGGCGGATGCTGTCGGAGGCGCAGACGCTGATGTATCTCGCCCCGCAACTGGCGATCTATCCGGGGCTGTGCATTGTCGTGGCCGTGCTGGGCTTTGGCCTTCTGGGCGACGGGTTGCGCGACATCACTGATCCCCGACTGGTGCGTGCGCGATGATTGAGCTTAGCAATCTTTCGATCCATTTCGGCACTGCCGCTGCCCTGCGCGACGCCAATCTGGTGATCGAGCGCGGTGACCGCATGGGGGTCGTCGGCGAAAGCGGTTCGGGCAAGACGCTGCTGGCGCTCTGTCTGATGGGCATGGCCCCCGAAAGCGCGCGGTTGACCGGGCAGCTGCGGATTGACGGGCAGGACATGGCCGACGCATCTGAGCGCGATTGGCAGAGGCTCCGCAGCCGCCGCGTGGCGATGGTGTTTCAGGAACCAATGGCGGCGCTGAACCCATTGCGTCGGGTGGGCGACACGGTGATGGAGCCGATGTTGCTGCATGACGGGCTGACACGCAGCGCCGCCCGTGCCCGCGCCCTGAGCCTGTTCGAAGAGGTGGGCATTCCCGATCCCGACCGTCGCCTGCGGCAGTTCCCGCATGAGATGTCGGGCGGCCAGCGCCAGCGGGTGCTGATCGCGCTGGCGCTGGCCTGCAACCCCATGCTGCTGATCGCGGATGAGCCGACAACCGCGCTCGACGCCAATGTGGCGCTGCGGATCACCGACCTGCTGCAACGGCTCGCGCGGGAGCGGCAGATGGCGCTGGTTTTCATCAGCCATGACCTCGCCGCCGTGGCGCGGGCGACCGAAGACATCGTGGTGATGTATGCGGGCGATATGGTCGAGCGGGGCCGCACGGCAGAGGTGCTGGGCAGGCCTGCGCATCCCTATACCAAGGGGCTTTTGGGCGCGCGGCCCGATCCGGGCGTGGCGGGGCGGGATGCCCAAGGAAAACGGCGCAGGCTGCCGACCATTCCGGGCGCGGTCCCGCCGCTGCAGGGGCTGCCGCAGGGCTGCCGTTTTGCGGGGCGCTGCCCGGTGGAGCTGCCCCATTGCGCCACGCAGCGCCCGGACTTTGTGCAGACCGACGCAGAGCGCGCTGCCGCCTGCCACCTGCTGACGGAGCGGTGCCATGACTGACGCGCCGCTTCTAGAGGTCCGCAACCTGACCCGCCGCTACAAACTGCCGCGCCAAAGCCTGCTGCGGGCCCCACCGGTGCTGACGGCTTTGGAAAACGCCTCCTTTTCGCTGCACGCAGGCGAGACCTTGGGCGTGGTCGGGGAAAGCGGCTCGGGCAAATCCACTCTGGCGCGGCTGATCATGGCGTTTGAGCGTCCGGACGCGGGCGCGGTGCTGTTTCGGGGGCGCGATCTGCATGGGCTCGGGGGCAAGAACTGCGCAGCCTGCGGCGCGATTTTCAGATGGTTTTCCAAGACCCTTTCGGCTCACTCAACCCGCGCCGCCGCGTCGGTTGGTCCATCGCCGAGCCGCTGCGCGCCAATGGTGAGACCGAGGATATCCCCCGCCGCATCGCCAAAGCTTTGGAGCAGGTCGGGTTGCATGCCGCGGACGCGGGTAAATATCCGCATGAGTTCTCGGGCGGGCAGCGCCAGCGCATCGCCATCGCGCGGGCCATCGTCACCCGCCCCGCGTTGTTGGTCGCGGATGAGGCGGTCTCGGCCCTCGATGTCTCGGTGCAGGCGCAAATTCTCAACCTTCTTATGGACCTTCAGGATGATCTGGGCCTTGGCATGGTCTTTATCAGCCATGACCTTGCGGTGGTCGGATCGATCTGCGACCGGGTGCTGGTGCTGCAGCATGGCAAGACCTTGGAAAGCGGTGCGGCGGCAGATGTGTTGCGCAGCCCCGAGCACCCTTATACGAAAACCCTGCTGACAGCCGCAGGAGTACGCCCATGACCCGTTTCGTCCACCTGACCGACCTGCATATCTCGCATCCCGATCTGAACGACCCACATCTGCACAGCGACACGCCCGCCACCCTGCGCCGCGTGGTGGAGGTGATCAACGCGATGGAGCCCCAACCCGATTTCGTGGTGGCCAGTGGCGATTTGACCAACCATGGCGACCAACAAAGCTATGCCCTTGTGCGCGAGATCATGGAACCGCTGAAAGCGCCGCTGGTCATGGCCCTCGGCAACCATGACAAACGCGATGGGTTCAACGCGGTCTTTGCGCCGGGGCTGGCCGATGCGCCCTATTTCCACGACGCGCCGCAGGGCGATCTGCATGTCATTACGTTGGACAGCAGCGTGCCGGGCAAGGTGGCCGGGGCGCTGGACGACGCGCAGTTCGAGTTTCTGGAAGCCGCGCTTCAGCGTCATGGCGATCTGGCGAAACTCTTGGTGATCCACCACCCGCCGCGCGTCGATCCCGCGGCCCTCGCATGGGGCAGTCTGGACGCGGCGAGCAGTGCGCGTTTGGCCGAGATGTTGAAGGGGCAGCGCGTGGCGGGCCTCCTCTCGGGCCATGTGCATGTGAATCGGGTGAGCCATTGGCACGGCATTCCGGTGGTCATTTCCAACGGTCTGCATTCCACCATCGACCTGACCGAAACCCGCGACCTGCGTATCGTGGAGGGCACTGGATTCGGCCTTTGCGAATGGCATCCCAGCGGCTTGAGCGTCTCCTTTGCTCCGCTTGACCCGACGGCGTCTGAATTGGCGCGGATCGACCGCGCGCAGCTAAAATCCTTTGAGTAGAATGACATCCACCCCCGTTGGCCGCAGCCTCGCGCCCTGCGCCGCGGTGCAGTAAAAAAATTATTGTTGACCCTCAACCTTTTTAATTTCACACAGCGAGACATGAAAAGGCTATACCCGGCATGAGATCGGGCCGCTGTTCACGGGGAGGGTGAATTTGCTGACTGCCAATGGCGACAGTGTATCGACGCTTGGCGCACGCATGCGCAAGCAGCGTCATCGTTTGTCCCTGACTCTACAGCAGTTGGGCGAAGCCTCCGGCGTGTCCGTGGGCTATCTCAGCCAAGTCGAACGGGGCCGGGCCACGCCGTCACTGGGCACCCTGTCGCAGATCGCCGTGGCGCTTCAGGTCGATGTCAGTTTTTTCATCTATACGCCCAAGACCCAAGACAGCCTGACCCGTGCGGCTGAGCGTCCGCGCTTTGCCGTCTCGGGCTCATCCATCGAATATGAGAAGATCGGCGCGGATTTCCCGGGCCATGAGCTGTCCTCCTACATCATGAACGTGCCGCCGGGCTATGCCTCGGAAGAGGTCGTCCATGAGGGGGAAGAGGTGATCTATATCCTTGAGGGAGAGATCGCGCAGGTCGTCGATGGGGGGGAGCATATCATGCGGCCCGGCGACAGCCTGCATTACCTCGGCAGCAGCCCGCATTCGTGGTCCAACAAGACCGACAAGCCCGCCCGCGTGCTTTGGGTGGGGCGGATGCAATATGAACAGGCCGCTGGCGCCAATAGAATACGTCCGAATGAAGGGGCAGTCGCCACCGCATTCGCGTCGTCTCGCCCGTAAGGGCGTATCACCTGCGGCGGATACCCCGCTGCCAAGAAACAAACCAACCAGGAGAGAGAATATTATGTCTTTTACAACGAAATTGGCCACCGGTGCCATGCTGGCGGCCCTTGGGGCCTCGGCGGTATCGGCCCAATCGCTGGTCTATTGCTCCGAAGGCTCGCCCGAGGGTTTTGACCCCGCGCTGTACACAGCCGGCACCACATTCGACGCTTCCAGCCACCCGATCTACAACCGTCTGGCCGAGTTCAAAGTCGGCACGACCGAAGTCGTGCCCGCGCTGGCCGAAAGCTGGGAAGTCAGCGAAGACGGCATGACCGTGACCTTCAAGCTGCGCAAAGGTGTGAAATTCCACTCCAACGACCAGTTCACGCCGACACGCGATTTCAACGCCGACGACGTGATCTTCAGCTTTGACCGTCAGGGTAACGAAGAAAACCCCTATCACACCGTCTCGGGCGGCACATGGGAATACTACGGCGGCATGTCCATGCCCGATCTGATCGAAAGCATCGAGAAGGTCGACGACTACACCGTGGCCTTCAACCTGACCCGTCCCGAAGCGCCCTTCATCGCGAATATGGCGATGGACTTCGCTTCGATCGTGTCCAAGGAATATGCCGACGCGATGATGGAAGCGGGCACGCCTGAAATGGTGAACCAAGCGCCCATCGGCACCGGCCCGTTCAAGTTCCAAGCCTACCAGAAAGACGCGGTCATCCGTTACCTGCGCAACGACGACTACTGGGGCGATGCGGCCAAGGTTGAAAGCCTAATCTTCGCGATCACGCCCGACGCCTCCGTGCGCTACCAGAAGGTGCAGGCGGGTGAGTGCCACGTCATGGCATATCCGAACCCGGCCGATGTTCAGGCGATGAAAGACGCCGAAGACATCGTCGTGATGGAGCAAGAAGGTCTGAACGTTGGCTATCTGGCCTATAACACGCAGGTCGCGCCCTTCGACAACGCCAAGGTCCGCAAGGCCCTGAACATGGCGATCGACAAGCAGGCGATCATCGACGTGGTGTTCCAAGGCTCCGGCGAAATCGCCAAGAACCCGCTGCCGCCGACCATGTGGTCCTACAACGACGCCATCGAAGACGACAACTATGACCCCGAGGCCGCCAAGGCGATGCTCGAGGAAGAGGGCGTCAGCGATCTGTCGATGAAGATCTGGGCGATGCCGGTTCAGCGTCCCTACAACCCCAATGCCCGCCGTATGGCCGAGCTGATGCAGGAAGACTTCTCCAAGGTTGGCGTCGATGTCGAAATCGTCTCCTACGAATGGGGTGAGTATCTGGAGCGCTCCAAGTCCAAGGACCGTGACGGTGCCGTGCTGCTGGGTTGGACCGGCGACAACGGTGACCCAGACAACTTCCTCGCGGTTCTGCTGGGCTGTGACGGTGTCGAGAAATCCAACCGCGCCCAGTGGTGCAACGAGGAATTCGACGCGCTGATCCAGAAAGCCAAGGTTCTGCCGACCCAAGAAGAGCGTGCGCCGCTTTACGAAGAAGCGCAGGAAATCTTCAAGGATCAAGCGCCTTGGGCCACCATCGCGCATTCGGTCGTCTACATGACCATGCGCCCCGAGGTTGAGAACTATGTCGTGCACCCGCTGGGGGGCCACATCTTCAACCAAGTTGGCCTGAAGCAGTAACACTGCCGCTTTGACCAAAGGGGGCGGCATCATGTGCCGTCCCCATTTTATTAACCTCGCCAGCCCGAAAGCCAGCCCATGTCCCCTTCGCTGAATGATCGCCTGTCGGCCTATGCCGATATCGCCGCCGACCTATCGGTCGATGCCGTGGCGCTGGTGCCCGGCCCGAATTTCACCCGCGCCGTCGACCATGCCTTCATGAGCCACGAACGCCCCTTCGTTCTGGTGATCCCCGCCCGCGGCCCCGCCGCCGCCTTGGTGCCGAACCTTGAACTGGGCAGTTGGGAGTTGGTCGGTTTCGACGGGGCCGTTTTCGATTGGCGCGACCAGACGGGCTACGACGATGCCTTCGCCGCGCTGATGCAACATTTGAACATCACCTCGCTTGCAGTTGAAGGCCAAGTGATGCGCGTCTTTGTGCATCACGCGCTGAAGAAAGCGCAGCCCGATCTGCGGATCATCGATGCCGAGCGTGAGATCTCCGCCCCCCGCATGATCAAGACCGAGGCCGAGGTCGCGGCGCTGCAAAAAGCCATCGACATTTCCGAACGCGCCCTGCGCGCCACGCTGGATAGCGTGAAGCTCGGCCAGACCGAGAAAGAGATCGAGCAAAAGCTGGTGCAGATGATCTTTGCCGAAGGGGCTGATGATTTGTCCTTCGCCCCCATCGTCGCCGCCGGTGACGGCTCGGCCCGCCCGCATGCCAAGGCGCGTGAGGATTACCACGTCAAAGCAGGCGATGCGCTGCTGATCGACTTCGGCGCGCGCAAGGACGGCTTTGCCGCCGACATCACCCGCACCGTTTTCCTTGCCCATGTCAGCGACGAGGGGCGCGCGGTGTACGACACTGTGCTGCGCGCCAACCTTGCCGGGCTGGAGGCCACCCGCGCAGGCGTCACCGCGCATGAGATCGACGATGTGGTGACCGGCGTGCTCGAAGCCTCTCCTTTTGCCGACCGCATCCGCACCAAGACCGGCCACGGTCTGGGCCGCGATGTGCATGAAGCGCCTTATATCATGCGCGGCAACCACATGACTTTACCCGCCGGAACGGTGTACACCAACGAACCCGGTCTCTATGAGATCGGCAACTTTGGGGTGCGCATCGAAGATGACGTGCTGATCACCGAAGATGGCTACAAATCCCTGACCAACTTTCCGAAGGAACTGATGGTGCTCCCGTGCTGAAATATGTCTTGTCGCGCCTTGCGACCTTCATCCCCACTTTTATCGGCGTCACGCTGATATCATTCGCCTTCATCCGCTTGCTGCCCGGCGACCCGATCGTCGTCATGGCCGGTGAGCGCGGCATTTCCGAAGAACGCTATCTCGAACTGCAACAGCAGTTCGGCTTTGACCGGCCGATCTATGTGCAGTTCTGGGATTACTTCACCGGCGTGATACAGGGGGATTTAGGCACGTCCTTCGTGACCAAACGCCCGGTTTGGGATGAGTTCTTCTCACTCTTCCCCGCCACGCTGGAGCTGTCGCTCTGTGCGATGATCTTCGCCGTGGCCTTAGGCCTGCCCGCAGGGGTGATCGCGGCGGTGAACCGGGGCAAGTTCTTTGACCGGGCGCTGATGTCGACCGCGCTGGTGGGCTATTCGATGCCGATCTTCTGGTGGGCCTTGCTGCTGATCATCGTCTTTTCCGGCAATTTGGGCTGGACCCCGGTCTCGGGCCGGATCGACCTTCTTTACTATTTCCCCAATGCCACCGGCTTCATGCTGATCGACAGTCTCGCCTCGGGGCAGGACGGGGCCTTCCTCTCGGCGCTGCGGCACCTGCTGCTGCCGACCATCGTGCTGGGGACCATCCCGCTGGCGGTGATCGCGCGGCAGACCCGTTCGGCGATGCTTGAGGTTTTGGGCGAGGATTACATCCGCACCGCCCGCGCCAAGGGCATGTCGACGGGCCGGATCAACGGCATCCACGCCCTGCGCAACGCGCTTATCCCCGTCATCACCGTGATCGGCTTGTCGGTCGGCACGCTGCTGGCGGGCGCCATCCTGACCGAGACGATCTTTAGCTGGCCGGGCATCGGCAAGTGGATGGTCGATAGCATCTTCCGCCGTGACTACCCGGTGGTTCAGGGTGGCCTTCTGCTCATCGCCGTCATGGTCATGGTCGTGAACCTTACCGTCGACATGCTCTACGGCATCATCAACCCCAAGATCAGGAAACGCTAATGGACGACGCACTCTCTGCCGAAGCCGAAATGGTGCACGACCGCCCCGGCCGCTTGCGCGAATTCTGGTTCTATTTCCGTGAAAACCGCGGGGCCGTGATCGGCCTGTGGATCTTTGCCATCTTCGCCGTGCTGGCGCTGTTCGGCCCGTGGATCGCGCCGCATGATGCGACCGAGCAGTTCCGCTCGGCCATCCTGCAACCGCCCGCGTGGCAAGAGGGGGGACGTGGAACCACATCCTCGGGACCGATCCTCTGGGCCGGGACATGCTCTCGCGGCTGATCGTCGGCGCGCGCTATTCCTTCTTCGTGGGCATCGTGGTGGTGACCATCGCCGCCTCGGGCGGGATCATCATCGGCCTCATCTCGGGCTTCGCGCCGAAATGGGTCGACACGATCATCATGCGGATCATGGACATCATCCTCGCCTTCCCGTCGCTCTTGCTGGCGCTGGTGCTGGTGGCGATCCTTGGGCCCAGCCTTACCAATGCGATGATCGCCATCGCCATCGTGCTACAGCCGCATTACGTGCGTCTGACCCGCGCCAGCGTGATCTCCGAGCGGCAGAAGGACTATGTCACCTCGGCCCGCGTCGTCGGCGCCAGCACGCTGCGGCTGATGGTCGTGACGGTGCTGCCGAACTGCCTTGCGCCGATCATCGTGCAGGCCGCGCTGTCCTTCTCGACCGCGATTCTTGACGCCGCCGCCCTGGGCTTCCTCGGCATGGGCGCACAGCCGCCCACCCCGAATGGGGCACCATGCTGGCCGAGGCGCGCGAGTTCATCCTGCGCGCATGGTGGGTCGTGACTTTCCCGGGTCTTGCGATCCTCGTCACCGTGCTGGCGATCAACCTCATGGGCGACGGTCTGCGCGACGCCCTCGATCCGAAACTGAAGCGGAGCTGATTGATGTCTCTATTGCGTATCCGCAACCTCTCGGTCGATTTCGCCACTGCCTCGGGCAAGTTCCGCGCGGTCGACAGTGTCGATCAGGATGTCGACACCGGTGAAATTCTTGCCATCGTCGGCGAAAGCGGCTCGGGCAAGTCGGTCTCCATGCTGGCGCTGATGGGGCTGCTGCCTTGGACCGCCACCGTCACCGCCGATGAGCTGACCTTCGACGGCCACGACCTGCTGACCATGGACAAACGCGCCCGGCGTAAGATCGTCGGCAACGATCTGGCGATGATCTTTCAAGAGCCGATGTCCTCGCTCAACCCCTGTTTCCCGGTGGGCTGGCAGATCAAGGAATCCCTGCGCGTGCATCTGGGCCTGAACCGGGCCGAGCGGCACAAGCGGGCCATTGAGCTGTTTGAACAGGTCGGCATTCCGGACCCGGAAAAGCGCCTTTCGGTCTTCCCGCACCAGATGTCGGGCGGGATGAACCAGCGCGTGATGATCGCCATGGCGATTGCCTGCAAGCCGAAGCTTTTGATCGCGGATGAGCCGACGACCGCGCTCGACGTGACCATTCAGGCGCAGATCCTCGACCTGCTGACCTCGCTGCGCGACGAGACGGGCATGGGGCTGGTGCTGATCACCCATGACATGGGCGTGGTCGCCGAAACCGCCGAGCGCGTCAGCGTGCAGTATGCCGGTCAGAAGATCGAGGAGCAGCAGGTGCTGCCACTCTTCCGCGAACCGCACCATCCCTATACGGCGGCGCTGCTGGACGCGCTGCCCGAGCGCGCCACTGAGAAACGCCTGCCGACGATCCCCGGCGTGGTGCCCGGCCAGTTCGACCGGCCCGCGGGGTGCCTCTTCTCTCCGCGCTGCAAGTTCGCCAACGATAAATGCCGCGCCGAGAACCCGCCGCCCTTGGGCGAGGATCTGGGCAAGGCGCGTTGCTTCTATCCGCTCAACACCAATGAAAGGGCCGCGTCATGACCGCCCCCGTAATGACCGCCGACGCGCTGCAGCGTCACTATCAGGTTGGTGGCGGCTTCCTGCGCAAGACCCAGACGCTCAAGGCCGTCGCGGGCCTCGATTTCGAACTGCACCCCGGCAAGACGCTGGCCGTGGTGGGTGAAAGCGGCTGTGGCAAGTCCACACTGGCGCGTATGGTCACGATGATCGAAGAGCCGACCGCAGGCTCGCTGACACTCGACGGCAAGCCGGTGCGGCCCGAGGATTGGGCCGACCTGCGCCAGCATGTGCAGATCGTCTTCCAAGACCCCTATGGCTCGCTCAACCCACGCCAGCAGATCGGCACGATCCTGCAAGAGCCGTTGGTCATCAACCGCAAGGACATGTCCAAGAAAGAGCGCGAGGAAAAGGCGCGCGAGATGCTGCGCCTCGTCGGTCTGCGGCCCGAGCATTACGACCGCTACCCGCATATGTTCTCGGGCGGGCAGCGCCAGCGCATCGCGGTGGCGCGCGCGCTGATGCTCGACCCCAAGGTGCTGGTGCTGGACGAGCCGGTCTCGGCTTTGGACCTGTCGATTCAATCGGCGATCCTGAACCTGCTGGTGGACCTGCAGGAAAAGATGGATCTGGCCTATCTCTTCATCAGCCACGACCTGTCGGTTGTGCGCCATGTGGCCGATGACGTGATCGTCATGTACCTCGGCCGCGCGGTGGAGAAGGGGCCGAAGGACGAGGTCTTCGACAATCCGCGCCATCCCTATACGGCGGCACTTCTGTCGGCCACGCCGCGCGCCGACCCCGAAGGCGGCAAGGAGCGGATCAAGTTGCAGGGCGAGCTGCCCTCGCCGCTGGCGATCCCCGAGGGCTGCCCCTTCGCGCCGCGCTGTTGGAAAGTGCAGGATGTTTGCCGCAAGGAGCGCCCCCCGTTGGAGGGCGCACCGCATCCGGCAGCTTGCTACTTCCCCGTCGACGAATGAGGCGGGCGCGGGTGGCTCAGACCACCTGCGCCACCACGCCGATGCAATCGCCCATCTTGACCAGCCCCGGCACATGCCGGGCGGTTAGGATGCCGCTAAGCTGCGCATGGGCGAGGATCGCTGGCTGACCGCTGCGGTCGCTGGGCCAGAGCCGGGCGATGGGCTGGCCCTCGGTCACCGCGTCACCCAGATCGACCAGCGGCTCCAACAGGGCCGTGGTCTCACTAAAGGTGAAGCAGCGCCCGTCGGGCATGTCGAGCATCACGCTTTCGGCCACCTCCGGCTCCCCTTGCAAAATGCCCGCATGGATCAGCAAGTTGCGCGCGCCTTTGCGCGCCACGGCGATGCTCTTGGCCGTCGATGTGCCCGCGCCCCCCAACTCGGTGGTGACAAAGACCTTGCCCTGCTCCTCGACCTCGGTGTCGAACATGCCGCGGTTGTCGATCTCTAGCATTTTCATGGAGTAGGGCGCGTTGAACGCCTCCATCGCGGCCATGCAAGCGGCCTCCTGCCGCTTGTCGGGCAGGATATGCGCGGCGGCGAAGGGCAGGAAATCCAGCGTCCGCCCGCCGGAGTGGTAATCCAGCACGATATCGGCCAGCGGCACCAGTTCGGTGGCGATGTAATGCGCGATCTTCTGGGTCACCGTGCCGCCCGGGCTGCCCGGAAAGCTGCGGTTCATATTGCCCCCGTCGATGGGCGAGCAGCGTCGGCCTGCGGCGAAGGCGGGTTGGTTCATCATCGGCAGGATGATGACGCGACCCGAGACCTGCGCCGGGTCCAGCGTGGCGGCCAGTTCCTGCAAAGCGATCGGGCCTTCGTATTCATCGCCGTGGTTGCCGCCGGTGAGCAGCGCCGTGGGGCCGTCGCCGCCATTGATGACGGTGATGGGGATCATCACGGACCCCAAGCGCTGTCGTCGCGGCTGTAGGGCAGGCGCAGGAAACCGTGATGCGCGCCGGGTTGGTCGAGCGAGATGGTCGGGGTAATGGGATTGCTGGTCATGCGGAAACAAACAACTTTCGCGGTGTGGTGCAGAAACATTCATGGCCGGTCTCGGTGATGCGGATCGGCTCGGTGATCTCAAGCCCGCCATCGTCAAGCCAAAGCGCGGGCATGAAATGGAAGGTCATGCCGGGCTCTAGGATCGTCTTGTCGCCACGGCGGAAAGAGATGGTGCGCTCCCCCAGTCGGGCGGGTAGCTGATGCCGATGGCATAGCCGCAGCGGCTGTCCTTCTCGAATCCCGCCTTGTTCAGCGTGGCGTTAAAGGCATTGGCGATATCCTCGGCCCGGTTGCCGGGTTTGGCCTGTTCGAGACCCGCGTCAATCGCATCCAGCACGGCGTTTTCCGCATCGCGGTATTTCTGCGGCACATCGCCAAAGAACAGCGTGCGCGACTGGGGGCATTGGTAGCGCCGATGCGCGCCTGCGATCTCAAAGAAGGTCGCCTCATTGGGCTGCATGGGGCGGTCGTCCCATGTTAGATGCGGGGCGGTGGCATCCATGCCCGAGGGGGCCATGGGCACGATGGCCGGATAGTCCCCCAGAACCCCTGTGCGCCGCGAATGCCGGTGGCATAGATCTCGGCCACCAGATCGTTCTTGCGCATGCCGGGCACGGCGACTTCGAGGATGCGGACGTGCATTTCCTCCACGATCCGCGCAGCGCGTTCCATATATTCGATCTCGCGCTCGGATTTCACCGCGCGTTCCCAGTTCACCAACGCCGTGGCATCCATGAAGGTCGCCTTGGGCAGTTTGGCCTTGAGCGTGTCATGGGCGCGGGCGGAGTAATAGTAGTTGTCCATCTCGACGCCGATGCGCGCCTGTTCCAACCCCATCTCGCTCAAGAGGGTTGAGAGGTCTTCCATCGGGTGTTTTTCGGGATTCTGGACGTAGGTATCGTCATAGCCGCGAATGCAGTCGTCCTCCATGAAGACCGTCCGCCGGGCACCGAGCGCGTCCATGCCACGGCCCCACCAGACCGGCTCCCCCTCATGGGTCAGGATCACCGCTTGGTAGACATAGAACGACCAACCGTCATAGCCCGAGAGCCACGACATGTTCGACGGATCGCTGACGACGATCGCATCGAGATTGCGCGCGGCCATGGTCTTGCGCGTTCGGTCGACCCGGCGCTGGTACTCGCTGTTTGTAAAATTCGCCTCATAAGTGGTCATAGGCCAGCCCCTTTCATGTCTGGTTACCCGAATAATGCGATCCGGCCAGAGGGGCCGGGATCACGGAATGATGCCTTGTGCATGGGCGCTTGGCATGTCGCAGTCGAACAGACGGCCATAGCCATCGGGGCGGCCCGAAAGCCCGCCCATCCGTTGCAACGCCCAGCACAGCGCTTGGTTAGAGGTCACGACGGGCTTGCCCAGCCGTGCTTCGATCCGGTCGATCACGTCAACGCCGCGCAGGGAGGTGCAGGAGAGGAAAAATGCCTCTACTTCCGCGCCATCCAGCGCAGCGGCGCCGTTTATGATGCTTTCGTCGTCGATCCGCGCCATGTCGCGGTCGTCTTCCAATGCGAAGGCCCCGTTGCGCATGACCTCTAGCCCCTGATCGTTGAAATAGGTGGCCAGCGGCGCGGCAGTTTCCGGCAAATAGGGGGTCAGCATCGCCACCCGCGTCACGCCAAGCGCGGCAAAGCCCGCGATGGCGGCAGAGGCGGGGGTGATGACGGGCACGCCGGGCAGCCCCTCGCCAATCGCCTCGCGCACCGCCGGGTTGCCGATGGCGACCGAGGCCGAGGTGCAGCAAAAGGCGATGGCCGACAGCTGAATGCCCGGCACCAAGAGCGCCGCGGTGCGGGCCATATCGGGGGTCATGGCGCGCAGCCGTTCGGGGTGGTGGGGTTCTCAAAGGCGATCCGGGCCACATGCAGCGCGGCCTGCGCCGGGTCGATCAGCCGCGCGGCGTCGCGTTCAAAGGTCATGTCGGTCGACAGCAGCATCGCCCCCAGCCGCACGGGGTCATCTTCACGCAAACGGCAATCAAGCGTCTCGCTTTGCACAGGGGGTGTCACCTGAATATTCCTTTGACCTAGACGACAAGCACGGGGCATTTCGCGAGCCCCGTAACCTTGTGAGAGACCGAGCCCAAGAGATAGCTGTCGCCCGTGGCACCAAGGCCGCGCGAGCCGATGACGATCAGGTCAACCTCATGTTTCTTGGCAAATTCCGTCACCGCCCGCGCGGGGCGGCCAGAGCGGACGAAGGCGCGGACATTCTCGACGCCCGCGTCTTTCATCAGTTGCTTGCCGTGGGTGATAATCTCGGTCGCATGGGCCTGCATCGCGTCGTCGATATTGCCCGGATCGTTCACCCGCACCATCGAGAGCGACGCCTCCAGCATTGAATGATGCCGGTAGATCGTCAAAAGCGTCACCTTCGCCCCGGTCAGCTTGGCCATCTCTGCCGCCTTCATCAGCGCGCGGTCGGCATTCACCGAGCCGTCATAGGGGGCGAGGATATGGGTGAACATGACGCTCTCCTCTTATTTCGCAAAGGCCAGATCGCGCAGGAACAGGGCGATCTGCGGGAAAAAGATCAGGGCAACCGAGACACTCAGCAGCATGATGATGAAGGGCGGGGTGCCGCGGATGACCTCCATATAGGGCCGTTTGAAGACCGCGATGGCGGTGAAGATGTCACAGCCAAAGGGCGGTGTGGCCGAGCCGATGGCGACTTGCAGCGTGATGACGGTGCCGACCAGCACCGGGTCGAGGCCGACCGAGTCCACCACCGGTGCGAAGATCGGCACGAAGACGAGGATCACGACAATGGGGTCCACGAACATACAGCCGATGAAGAAGGCCGCCGAGATCACGAAGAGCACGCCAATCGGCCCCATGCTGTCGATCCCGATGCCGGTCAGCACCGCTTGCGGAATCTGCGCGAAAGAGATCACCCAAGAGAATGCCGCACCCGCGGCGACGAGAATGAAGACCACAGCGGTGATCAGCCCGGTCGATTTCGCGGTTTCATAGATGCCGGCAAAGTCGATTTCCCGAAAGACGATCATCTCAAGGAAAATGGCATAGAGCACGCAGGCCGCCGCCGCTTCAGTTGGGGAGAAGACACCGCCGTAGATGCCGCCGATGATGATCGCCGGGAAGCCCAGCGGCCAAAGCGCTTGGCGCACCGCGCGGAAACGCTCGCCCCATGTCGCTTTCTCTTCGGTGGGGACGTTATGGCGGTAGGCGTAGATCACGGAATAGACCGAGAAGAGCGCGAGGATCAGCAGCCCCGGCCCGATGCCCGCGATGAAGAGTTCGGCAATCGACGTGTTGGAGACGACGCCGTAGATGATCATCCCGATGGAGGGCGGGATCAGGAAGGCGATGTCGGAGGAGTTCACGATCAGCGCCAGCACGAAACTGTCTTTGTAGCCCGCCTTGAGCATCCGGGGCCGCAGCGGCGAGCCGACGGCGACGACCGTCGCCTGTGTGGAGCCCGAGACCGCGCCGAACATGGTGCAGGCCGCAGCGGTGGCGACCGCGAGACCGCCCTTCATATGGCCGACGAAAGACATCACCATATCGATCAGCCGCCCGGCGGATTGGCCCCGTGTCATGATGTCGGCGGCAAAGATGAACATCGGCACGGCGATCAGCGAGGCGGGGCGCACCCCCGCCATCATCTGCTGCACCATCGTCTCAAGCTGGCCGAACCCGCCGAAGAGCGAATAGAAACCGACGAAAGCCCCCACGATCAGCGGGATCATCATGGGAAAGCCGAGCAGCAGCAGAACGACCATGACAGAGAAAATGGTGACGGCCATGGCTCAGACCTCCCGCTCGTTGTCGTCGTAGCCTTCGAGAACGCTGGTCGACAGGTAAATATCTGGTTCGATGATGTTTTTGATCGCGGTCAGCAGGTATTGCAGGCCGGTCATGAAAAAGCCGAAAGGCACCCAGACCAGCGTCCACCAGACCGGCACTTGCAGCGCGGGCAGCAGACGGCCGCGTCCGGCTTGGGTCATGATGTATTGCAGGGCGTACCAGGCGAGGCCGAACATGAAGACGGCGGTGACGAAGGCGATGAAGATCATCAGCACTTTGCGCGGGCGCGGGGGCAGGGCGTCGAAAATCGCCGACATGCGGATATGCCGCCCATGCCGCGCGGCATAGGAGATGCCCGCAAAGGTGATGAGAATGATCAGAACGCTGTTCAGTTCTTCGGAAAAGAAGATCGAGCTTTGAAAGACGAAACGGCCCACCACATTGGCAATCGTATTGGCGGCCATCAGCAATACCCCAGCGGCGAGCATTACGGACTCAAGCCAGCTGATCGCGTTGTCGATCGTGCCCAGAGGGCCGGGGAGGGTGGATTTATAGGTGCCCACGGGGGCGTCATCGGTGCCGGTGGTATCTGTCTGAGATTGCAGTTGCGAACTGTGGTTGTCTTCCGTCACCGGCGTCATCCCGTAGATGGTTCAAATGGATCGCGTCAAAATAAGGTCACCCCCGGCGATGCCGGAGGGTGAGAAAGTCGTTTACTTGACGGCTTCGAGGTCTGCCTTGAATTGGTCAAGAATTTCCTTGCCGCTGTCGCCTGTCATTTCGATGAAGGCTTCTTCAACCGATGCGGCCTTATCTTTGAAGGGCTGACGCTCTTCTTCGGACAGGATGTTGATCTGCATGTCGGGCTTCGCCTTGGCGATGTTATCCAGCGACTTTTCCTGCAGGCCGGACTGGTATTCGAGGATGTATTCGAATGCCGCGTCAGAGGCGTTCTGAACCACCTCTTTGTCTGCGTCGGACAGGCCATCATAGAAATCCTTGTTGGCCATCACAGCGGTGGTGAAGTTGTTGTGGCCGATGCAGGTGATGACCTCGGTCACCTCATACATCTTGGTGGATTCCAGATAGAAGCCGGGGTTTTCCTGACCTTGGATGATGCCGGTCTGCATCGCGCCATAGACTTCGCCCCATGGCAGCGGTGTCGGCGTGGCACCAAAGGCTTTGTAGCTTTCGACCAAGAGCGGGTTGGTCATGACGCGGAACTTGACCTCGTTAAGGTCTTCGGGCGTTTTGACCGGCTCTTGCGTGGTCATGCAAACGTCACCCTCGGGGAACATCTTGAGCAGTTCCAGACCCTGCTCTGCATAAAGCTCGGGGAACATTTCGTTGATGGCCTTGGAGGTGCGGAAGAACTCGAACAGTTCCTCGTCGTCCTGCGGCAGCAGGTAGGGCACGAAGAAGACCTGCGCCTCGGGGATCAGCGCGCCGGTGAAGCCGGGGGACTGGTCCACGAACTGAAGGATGCCGGCCTGCGCCTGTTCCATCGTGTCAACGGATTCACCCAAGGTGCCATAGGGGAAAAGCTGCACTTCGTGGTCGGAGTTCGCTTCGACTTCTTCCTTGAATTTCTGGGCGTATTTGCCCTGCACCTCGTCCAGTGCCTCTTCAAATGCATAGCGCCATGTGTCGGCGGAGGCCGCGCCTGCGACGCTTGTCACGGCTGCGAGGATACCCCCGGTGATAACGGTCTTGAAATTAGCCATCTGTCTCCCTTTCATTTATTGCCCGCGCAGCACAAAGGCCGCAGCGAAACTAATGTCCTGACTGCTAGATCATTTAAACCGATCCCAATCATGTCAATGTGAATATTGATCCATGACAATTTGAGACGCTCTCACAGTCATTCCGCCCTACCCCTGTTGCGTAATCTTGCATCGATCATGCGAATCCCCCGGGCGAATTCAGGAAAGGATTGCCCCCCGATCGAGACGCGAATCCCCGGGTGGCGGTCTGGTGGGCCGATGGCGAAACTGGCCCCATTGGCCACGGCGACCCCGCTTTCGCGGATGGATTTGACCAGTTCGGCCTCTTCGTAAATGTCATGACAGGGCAGCCAGAGGTGCAGCCCGTTCGAACTGGTCCGCATGTCGAGGCCGCGAAACACATTGGCGGCGAAATCGGCGCGGTCGCGCAGGGCCAATTGCTGACGGTTGAGCAGGGTTTCGGCGGTGCCTTCTTCGATCCAGCGCCCGGCGATCTCGGTCATCATATTGGTGGCCATCCAACTGGTCACCATATGCCGGTTGGCCGCCGAGGCGCAGAGGTGATCCGGCACCACCAGATAGCCGACCCGCAGCCCCGGCAGCAGGCATTTGGTGAGGCTGGTGAAATAGAGCACCCGTTCCGGGGCCATGGCCGCCATTGGCGGTGGCGGCGCGTCTTGCAGCGGCCCCCATGACTGGTTTTCGATGATCAGCAGGTCATGGCGTCTTGCCACCTCGATCACCGCAGCGCGGCGGCTTTCGGTCATGGTAAAGGCCAGCGGGTTGGCCCCGTTGGGGATCAGGTAGACGGCCTTCACCGGCTCTTTTGCGCAGACCCGCTCCAGCGCTTCGGGGCAGATGCCGCCCGCGTCGACGGTCACACCTTGCAGGCGGATGCCCAAAAAGCGGGCGAGGGGGCGCAGGGTGTGATGGCCGATGTCTTCGCTGACGATCAGATCGCCCGGTTGCGCCGCGGTCATCATCGCCACGGTCATCGCGCTGGTGCTGCCATTGGTGGGGATCACCGCCATCCCCTCCAGATCCAGCCCGCAGAGCGAGAGCCAGCGCCGCACTGCGCTGCTACTGTCCCCGGCGCGGAGGTCTTGGCGAAACCCGCCCATCATCGCGCGGGGCAGGGAGCGGGCCATGGCGCGGAGTGTTTTTTGCATCGCCTCTTCATGGGCGTGATCCAACACAGGTTTCAGGATCGACATATCCAGCAACCGCCCGGCGGCCTTGCGGCTGACGAAGGGCATGGAGATCTCATCGCTCGCCGCGCGCACGAAAGTGCCGCGCCCGACCTCTCCGACGATTTTGCCCGCCTCAACCAGCTTGTCATAGGCGCGGCTGACGGTCTGCACGCTCAGCGACAGGTCAAAGGCCATCTGCCGCTGCGTCGGCAGGCGGTCTCCGGGTTTGAGCACGCCGTTCTGTATCGCCGTTTCAATCGCCTGAACGAGTGAACGATAGGCAGGGCGGGTCAGGGATCCGGGGTCTGGGCGCCATTTTGTCATGATCTGGATGATCACCACAATCATGACAATTGACAAGTCCGGCATGCGCTCGCATGAAGCGGATATGAGCTTTGTCAAACTCGATAAGCGCGATATCGCGGTGCTGTCGATCCTCTCTCGCGAGGGGCGCATCGCCAAATCCGCGCTTGCCGACAAGGTCAACCTGAGCGCCACCGCCTGCGGCGAACGGCTCTCGCGGCTGGAGGCTGCGGGCATCATCACCGGCTATCAGGCCCATGTCGCCCTGCGCCGCATCGCCCCGCATGTCACTGTCTTTGTGCAGGCCGAATTGGGCAACCATCGGGCCGAGGCATTTCAGCGGTTCGAGGCCGTGATCGCGCAGCATGATGAGATCGTGCAGTGCTGGGCCTTGGGCGGCGGCTTTGACTATCTGCTACAGGTCGTCACCCGCGACATCGACAGCTACCAACGTCTGATGGATGCGCTGTTGGATCAGCAGGCCGGGCTGAGCCGCTACTTTACCTATGTCGTCACCAAATCGGTTAAATCGGCACCGTTGCCGCTGTCGCTGCTGCTGCCCGAGGGCGAAAGCTGAGCCGCCGTAGTTTTTCCGGCGGGCCGGGGGCTGCGCCGCAAAACCTCCTGCCGATCGGCTGATATTCGGTCAAACCCGCGCCGCATCCTGCCTTACCTTTGGGGCAATTCATCCCAAGGAGGTGCCCGATGACCAAGATGATCCCAACCCCCGCCGATGGTCTGCCCGCGCTGACGCGGGGCGCGCTGGCCCGCCACTTTGCCTATGTCGATGGCGCATGGGTCGCGGGGGCGCAGAGCGATGATTTCAACGTGACCGATCCGGCCAGCGGCGCGGTGCTGGGCGCGGTGGCCAAGCTTAGCGCCGAGGACAGCCGCGGCGCGGTGGATGCCGCCCATGCCGCATTTCCCCATTGGTCGGGCCTACTGCCGCAAGAGCGCGGCGCGATCCTGCGCCGCTGGCGCGATCTGATGCTGGAGAACCGCGAGGATCTGGCGCGGATCATGACCGCCGAACAGGGCAAACCCATCTCCGAGTCGCGCGGCGAGATCGACTATGCCGCCTCCTTCTTTGAGTTCTATTCCGAAGAGGCCCGCCGCCCGAACATCGAAGGCGTCACCTCGCATTTGCCGGATGCCGAGGTGGAAATTTGGCGCGAGCCGGTGGGCGTGGCCGCGCTGATCACGCCGTGGAACTTCCCATCTGCCATGCTGACCCGCAAGGCGGGCGCGGCGCTTGCCGCAGGCTGCACCGTGGTGGCGCATCCTTCGGCAGAGACGCCCTTCTCGGCGCTGGCGCTGGCCGAATTGGGCGAACAGGCGGGGCTACCCAAGGGGGTGTTCAACGTCGTCACCGGCGAGGCGCCCGAGATCGTGAAACCGTGGATGGAGGACACCCGCGTGCGGGCCATCTCTTTCACCGGCTCCACCGAGATCGGCAAGCTGCTGTACCGTCAGGCATCGGACAGCGTGAAACGTCTGGTGCTCGAACTCGGCGGCCATGCACCTTTCATCATGTTCGATGATGCCGATATGGACCGGGCCGTCGAAGAGGCGATCAAGGCCAAGTTCGCCACCTCCGGTCAGGACTGCCTCGGCGCGAACCGCTTCTTCATTGCCCGCGACAGCTATGCCACCTTCTGCGCGCGTTTCACCGCCGCGACCGAAGCGCTCACCGTCGGCATCGGCGCGGATGACCCCGACATCGGCCCGTTGATGAACGAAAAGGCCGTGGCCAAACAAGAGGAACACGTCAAAGATGCGCTTGACCGTGGGGCGCGACTGCTTTGTGGTGGCAAGCGTCACGCGGCGGGGCCGCTGTTCTTTGAGCCGACGGTGCTGGCGGACGTGCCGCCCGATGCGCTGATCATGCGCGAGGAAACCTTTGGCCCCGTGGCCGCCATCGCGGCTTTCGACAGCGAGGATGAGGCGATCCAGCGGGCCAATGACACGGAGTATGGCTTGGTGGCCTATGTCCACAGCCAAGACCCCCGCCGCATCTACCGCGCCAGCCGGGCGCTATGTTTCGGCATGGTGGCGGTGAACCGCACTAAGGTGACCGGCGCGCCGATCCCCTTTGGCGGCACGAAACAATCGGGGATCGGGCGCGAGGGATCGCGGCTGGGGCTCGAAGCCTTTACGGAAGTCAAATACGTCTGCCGTGACTGGGCCTAAGATTTGAAAGACATGGCGCAAAGCCGCGCCGGTAGAAAGGAAAGACCAATGCTGAAGAACGATATGCTCGAACAATGGGACCGTGAGAATTTCTTTCACCCCTCCACCCATCTGGCGCAGCACGCCCGCGGCGAAAGCCCGACCCGTGTGATCAAGACCGCCAAGGGCAGCCATATCACCGACCGCGACGGCAACGAATTGCTCGACGCTTTCGCGGGCCTCTACTGCGTGAACGTGGGCTATGGACGCACCGAGATTGCCGAGGCGATTGCCGAGCAGGCGCATGAACTGGCCTATTATCACTCCTATGTCGGCCATGGCACCGAGGCGAGCATCACCCTGTCCAAGATGATCCTTGACCGCGCGCCCGACGGCATGAGCAAGGTCTATTTCGGCCTCGGCGGGTCGGACGCGAATGAGACGAACGTCAAACTGATCTGGTATTACAACAACATCCTTGGCCGCCCCGAGAAGAAAAAGATCATCTCGCGCTGGCGTGGCTATCACGGGTCGGGTCTGGTGACCGGCTCGCTCACCGGGTTGGAGCTGTTTCACAAAAAATTCGACCTGCCGTTGGCGCAGGTGGTCCACACCGACGCGCCCTATTACTACCGCCGCCCCGACGCCAACATGAGCGAGGCGGAGTTCACCGCCCATCTGGTGGGCGAGTTGGAAGCGCTGATCGAACGTGAAGGGGCCGACACCATCGCCGCCTTCATCGGGGAGCCGGTTCTGGGCACCGGGGGCATCGTGCCGCCGCCCGAGGGCTATTGGGCCGCCGTGCAAGAGGTGCTGAACAAGCATGACATCCTGCTGGTTGCGGATGAGGTCGTCACCGGCTTTGGCCGTCTGGGCTCGATGTTCGGCTCGGATCACTACGGGATGAAGCCCGACCTGATCACCATCGCCAAGGGTCTGACCTCGGCCTATGCGCCGCTATCGGGCTCCATCGTGGGCGACAAGATGTGGAAGGTGCTGGAGCAGGGCACCGATGAAAACGGCCCAATCGGCCACGGCTGGACCTATTCGGCCCACCCCATCGGCGCGGCTGCGGGGATCGCGAACCTCAAGCTGATCGACGATCTGAAGCTGATCGAGAATGCCTCGGACGTGGGCGGCTATCTGAATGCGCAGATGAAGGCCGCATTGGGCGATCACCCCAAGGTGGGCGACATCCGGGGCGAAGGCATGCTCTGCGCCGTGGAGCTGGTCGAAGACCGCGATGGCCGCACGCCCTTTGATCCTTCGCGCAAAGTGGTGCCGACCATCGTCGGCGATATGGTCAAGGCCGGTGTCATCGCCCGCGCCATGCCCCAAGGCGACATCATCGGTTTCGCGCCGCCCTTCTGCCTGACCCGCGAAGAAGCGGATAAGGTCGTGGGGGTCACCGCCGACGCGATCAAGGCGAACTTGGGCTAAGGCTCAAATCTACGAGACATTTAAGCGGCCCGGCGGAAACGTCGGGCCGTTTGCATTGAAGGGAATCACACCCCGCAAGAGGTGCCGCGGCTAGACCGATCAGAAATGAAAAAACGGTAAAGGGGGCCGTTCATCGGGCCAAATTCCCCCGATATGGAAACAGTGCCCCGGTTTGTCGCCTATTTACTAAGAATTCGCCAAAATTAGGCCACAGTTCCCAGAGAAATTAGAAGAAAGCAGCGGTCCGTCCAGTTTGGGGCCCAAAGATTTTTATCTGTGGAGAGATGTAATGAGAATTCTGGCGGTGGATGACGATCCGATTATCCTCGAATTGCTTGGGCAATTTGTAGAGATCATCGGCGCGCATGACCTGACGACCGCCCCATCGGCTCTGCATGCGGTTGATATGTTGGGCGATCCCAACCTCGGGCCGATTGATTGCTTCATGCTTGATATTCAGATGCCGGGCATGGATGGGATCGAACTGGCGGAGCACATCCGCAATTCGGCGCGCCATGCCGATACGCCGATCCTGATGCTCACCGCGATGTCCGACAAACGCTATATCGACGCGGCCTTTGCCGCCGGGGCGACCGACTATGTGACCAAGCCTTTCGAGATTGCCGAACTGAAAGCCCGCATCGGGCTGGTCGAAGGCATGGTGAAAGAGCGTCAGCAGCGGACCAAGAAGATTTTCGCCGCCAAGACAATCGCCGATCAGGCGACGCATATGGAGCTGTTCGAGCCGGTCCCGATCTATGACGTGGACAATGTGATCGACTATACCGCGATGGAGAACTACGTCGCCCAATTGTCGCGCAGCGCGCTTTTCGGCTCCACCGCCTTTGCCTTCACTATCCGCGAGGTCGATGCCTTCCACGCGACGATGACCTCTTTCGAGTTCTATAGCCTTGTCTCCGATGTGGCCGAAATCCTGTCCGATACGCTCGTCGATCACCAGGTGCTGATGTCCTACGCGGGCAATGGCACTTTCGTATGTGTCACGGAGAGCGGCTGGCGTCCGAATATGGGCGGTTTGATGGATGCGGTTAACTTTGAGTTGTCTCAAACCGAATTGTTCGACAATAATGGCGAGCGTGTTCACCCGCGCGTCAGCGCGGGAGAGGCCGTGCGGCTGATCTGGAAGAGCGGCAATTCCGTCATGGATGCGCTGGCGCAGGCCCATGCGAGTGCAGAAGCCGCCAGTGAGGCGCATACGAGATCGCTCAATGATTTTTGGCAGAATGATCAACAGGCATGACTAAAATGTTAGCGGAACTTCCCGGCATAGAGCGCATCAGGCAGCGCTTTGTCGAAATGCTGGACGAGCGTCAGACGCTGATCGCAACCCATGGGTTGGCCGCCTGGGACGGGACCACCGTAGACGAAATCAAAAGCAATCTGGCCAGCGCGCAGGCCATTCTGCACCAGATCGCGGGCAGCGCCGGCTCGCTCGGCTTCGAAGAGCTGGGCCGTCTGGCGCGCAAATGCGAAACGCAGATTGTCGAGCATCTGGCCGGGCCACGCGCCAATCACGCGGATTGCCCGATCGAGATCATCTCGGAACTGGATGGGTTCGTCGCCCATTGCCGGCAGGAAATCGACGCCCACGCCTAAGGGCGCGGCGACCGGTATTGAGCCGGACCGAAACTTACTGACAATTTATCGAAAACCCGCCCGCAAGGGCAGGCCAAAGGCAAGTCGGCTTAGCCTGCTTGCATTGCCGCCTTGACCTGATCCGCCAGCGAGATCGGATCGAAGGGTTTGCTGATCACGTCAGCCGCCCCCAGATCACGCAGTTCTTCGATCTCGTTATGCTGGGCGCGGGCGGTCATGAAGATCGCGGGCACGTCGCGCAGGCTTTCCATCTCGCGCATCTTCTCTAGCGTCTGGCGACCGGTCATGCCGGGCATCATCATATCGAGCAGGATCACATCGGGCGTGTAGGACTGAACCTGATTCAGCGCCGCTTCCCCGGTCTCGCATTGGACGACGTCAAAATCGCCGCTCAGCTCAAGCGCCATCAGCGCGATTTCACGAATATCGGCGTCATCCTCGACGTGCAGCAGTTTGATCATTCCATACTCTCTCTAGGAGGCTTCGCGCAGCAACGCGGCCGGTTCCTCTGCCGCTACCTGAGAATTTTTCTTCGGCAGGGTAAAGTAAAATGTCGTACCAAATCCCTCACGGCTGTCAAAACCTATTTTACCGCCGAGATTCTCGACGATGGCTTTGCAAACGCTAAGTCCCAGCCCGGTGCCGCCTTTGTCGGCCCGGTTGGAATTGGACAGATCGGCAAACCGCTGGAACACCTTGTGCTGCTCGGAAGCCGGAATGCCGGGGCCACGGTCCGCCACGGAGATGCGCAATTCGTCGTCATTCTCTTCGGCGCGGATGGTCACACGCTCCCCAGGTTTGGAGAATTTGGCCGCGTTCGACAGGAAGTTCGTCAGCACCTGAATGACCCGGTTCGGGTCCGTGGTGACCTTGTTTAAGTCCTCCGTCCCTTCGACTTGAATGCGCACGCCATGGCGCTGTTCGAGTGAGGCATTGGCGGCGCTGGTCTCGTGCAGAAGTTCCGCGATGTCGACTTCCTCAAGATTGAATTCCAGCCGCCCGTTGGCGATTTTCTCAAGATCGAGGATGTCGTTGATGATCAGCACAAGCCGGTCGGCGTTGCGGTGAGAGATCTCCAGCAAGGCGCGCGCCTTGCTGGGCAATTCGCCCGCCGCCCGCGACAAGAGCAGCCCCATGGAGCCTTTGATCGAGGTCAGGGGCGAACGTAGCTCGTGACTGACCATCGAGATGAACTCCGACTTCATCCGCTCTTCGTTGATGATATCCGAAATGTCATGCAGCATGATCAGGAACCGTCCCGCCGCCCCACCGGTGGGCAGCAGCTTGATCGTAACTTGGAAATGGTTGCCAAACAGTTGCGTGTCGAACTGCGTCATCGCTTTGCCCGACTTTTTCAGCGCGCGGCAGGCGTCCAGCAGGGCCGGGTTGTCGCTTTCCTCGGTCAGGGTTTCGAGCGTTTGCGTGCGGTAGCTGTCCTTGCTCCAGCCGGTGCGGCTCATGGCGACGCGGTTCATATAGCTGAACCGCTCTGTCTCGGCGTCGACGATCCAGATGTCATCGCGCAACTCATAGAGCGTTTCCGCCGTGTCGCGTTCGGCCAGAAGTTCGTTGGCATGGGTCACATCGGTACGGGCCGAGATCGACCCGGCCCAAGCGCCCTTTTTGTCGAAAAGTGGCATCACGGTGCACTGCGTCTGGATCACCCGGCCATCGGCGCAGCGCAGCGGGGTTTCGCCCTGCCACGTCTTGCCTGCCATCAGGGTGGCGCGGATCTCTTCGGCAAGTTCGCGAAACTCTTCTTGATAAAGCATCGACACAGGCTGGCCGATCAATTGATCGCGGGTGTAGCCCGTCAGTTCGATGAAACGGTCGTTGACCTGTTCCAGCATCCCGCCTGTATCTACGATGTTCACAATGGCATGGCTGTCGAACGCCTTAAGCCTTTGTTCCATATCTGAATTATCGGCAGGAGCCTGCGGGTTTGGTTGCAATGCGGTCGCGGCAAAGGGCGTGAGCCCCGCCAGAATGATCGCACCGACGACGGGGATAACCTCCCCCATTTGGCCCGCGAAAATTGCGGATGTTGCGGTGTACCAGCTGCCGGAAATGGCAGTGCCCAGAAAAAATGTGGCGGCGGTACGCTTGGTAAATGGCTTTGACGACACTTGGAATTCCTCGCCCCGAAGCGGACATGCTTAAAACTATAGCATGACTTGTGCATTGTAATTTAATCAAAATGCCAGAGCATATTGGCAATAATATGGCATGTCGCACTTTAGCGTCACTCCGCTGAAATGCCACGGTTTATAATGCGCCGGTTAAGAGGCCCGGGCGGTTGTCCCCGTAATTGAGTTGACCACCGAGCTGATCCCGCTCCGTGATTTGACAAGGTTGATCCCCACGCGGGGGTCGGGTTCGCGGTTGTTGTCCGCGGAAAGGCTGATGATCTTGGCCGCGGGATGCAGGCGGGTGATATCTTCCAGCAAAGAGCGTGCATCGCCGTCGGGCAGGGACCAATCAAGGATCACGACGTCGAGTTCATCCTGGCCGATCAACTGTCGCGCTTGGGCGAGGTTGGTGACATTGGTCACCTCTGCCACGCTGTCCAACCCGGTGCGGATCACCTCGGCGAAGTCGATGTCGTCTTCGATATGCAGCACGCGCAACTTGGTGTCCCGCTCCTCCACTTCCACGTCGGGGCTGGCGGGCGTTTGCGCGGTCTGCGCCTCGGCGATGGGGCAGGTGAACCAAAAGACGGTGACGCCGTTGGGGATGCTTTCGAACCCGATGGTGCCGCCTTGGCGCTTGATGATCTGCCGCGTGATGTTGAGCCCCAGCCCGGTGCCGCCCTTGGCGCGGGTGTCGGAGCCATCAGCCTGCGAGAAAGCCTGAAAGATGCGCGGGCGGAAGTTTTCCGGCACGCCGGGGCCGGTGTTCTGGATAAAGACGATGGCCCGGTCCCCCAGCCGCTCGGCGCGGATTTGCACCTCGCTCTCGGCATCGGAGTATTTGCAGGCGTTCGAAATCAGATTGGCCAGCACCTGCCGGGTGCGGCTTTCATCCACCCGAACCGTCAGCGGCTTGTCGGGCAGTTGCAGGCCCAAGGTGTTGCTATGGGTGATCGCAAAGGGCGACATTTCGTTGACCGAGTCGGTGATCACCTTGTTCAGATCGACATCATGGAAGTCGAACTGCACTTCGCCCGATGAGATCTTCTCAAGGTCGAGAATGTCGTTCACGATATGCGACAGGCGGTCGGCATTGCTGCGGGCGATGTCGATCAGCCGGATATGCGCGGGGAGGAAGCGGCTGTTGTCCGTGGTGTCGATCAGCCCCAAAGCGCCTTTGATCGAGGTCAGCGGCGTACGCAGCTCATGGCTGACGGTCGAGACGAACTCGCTCTTGATCTGTTCCAGCTTCTTTTGGTCGGTGATGTCGTTGATCTGAACGATAAAGACATAGCCGCGGGCGTTCTTGTCATAGGTCCAAGAGACGTTGAACAGGCCCCAGCGTTCATAGCCCAGCTTGTGGGTGATGCGGTATTCGGCCTGATAGGTCTGCGAACTGCGGGAATCGACCAGCCCGCGCACCTCACCGTAGAGCTTTTGCAGATCGCCCTCGGGCATCAGATCGCCCAGTTTGGTGTTCGACAAAAGCTCTTCTTCGCTATAGCCGCAAAGGGTGCAAAGCGCGCTGTTGACGCTGTTGAATACGCCGCCTTCGCCCAAGATCGCCATGCCCACCGGGGCCGCGGCCAGCACTTGGCGAAACCGCCGCTCGCTGGTTTCAAGGGCGTTGCGGGCGTGGACGATGTCGGTCACATCGGTCTGGGTGCCGACCATCCGCAGGGCGGTGCCGTTTTCATCGCGTTCGGTCACCACCGCGTCAGAGCGCATCCAGCGCCACTCACCGGTGCCGATCTTCAGCCGGTATTCGGTGACGGAACGTTGTTGCTGCCCCGAGATGCAGGCCTGATCAGTCTGGGTCAGCAGGGGCAGGTCATCGGGGTGAACACGTTTGAGGAATTCCCCCTGCGGGTCGGGCAGCCGCTCGAAATCCGCCATCCCCAGAATGCGCCGCCACGTGTCGGACACCTCGGATTTGCCGGTGCGCAGGTCGATGTCGAAAACCCCGATCTGCGCGCCTTCGAGGGCGAGGTCATAGAGCGCCTTGTTCCGCGCCAGCTCATCCTGCACCGCCAGTTCCGAGGTCAGGTCACGCACGATTGCAGTCACCCGCCGTTCGCCGGTGTGGGTGGTCCAATTGTTGCGTTGCAGATCAAGCTTGAGGTCTTGGCCAAAGCAGGTCTTGCCCGCCGCGTTGACCTGTTCGTGGTCGTGATCCTCAACCAGATCGGTGACGAGTTCGCCGAACTCCATCCCCTTGAGCGCCTCATGCCCATAGCCAAAGCAGACCAGCGCCGCTTGGTTGGCAAAGAGCACCCGGTCATTGCTGTCGAGCAAGAAGATGGGCGTTACCGCGTTCTCAATAACGGCGCGGTTTTCCTCTTCATGGGCGTCGATCTGGCGTTCGCGCAGCACGGCAAGCTCGCTCAGCGCGGCGCTGCGCTGGCGCAGGCTGCGGAAGGCCACGAAGAACAGGATCGCCAGCAGGATGCCAGAGACCAGCAGGATTTCCGGCACCGCGCTATGGGTGGCGCGGTCAAAGCTGGCGGTGCTGACATGGACAACGGTCCAAGGGCGGCCAAAGCGTTCGATGGTCTGGGTGATGCTGTGGTGGCCGGTGGCGATACCTTCGGGCGTGCTGTCGAAAATCCGGTTTTCGGGGGCCGTGGTCAGCCCATCGTAGACTTGGATGTCATAGGACTCTCCCTGAGCCGGGGTCAGCCCGGACAGCAGGTTCGCCCCCACAAAAGGCGCATAGACCCAACCGATGAAACCGGCGGTCTCCTGCGCCGGGCTGTTGTCGGCGGCAAAGACCGGGCGCAACAGCAGGAAGCCGGGCTGGCGGGTCTTGTCCTGCACCAGCAGGATGCGCGGCGTCAGCTTCGGCTCTCGCGTCTCACGGGCGCGCAGGGCGGCCCGGCGGCGGTCTTCGTTAAAGCTGATATCAAGGCCCACGGCCTCTGCATTCGGCCCTTGGGGGTAGATATACTGGATCACCATCTTCTCGGCATTGCCGGTGTCGGGGTGAATGCGGAAATCCTCGATCCCCAGGGCGGTGACCTTTTCGATGAACGCCTCTTCGGTGCCTCTGGCGACGGGGGCAACAAAACCGATGCCGTTGATGCCGGGCAGGAAGCTGTCGATCTCCAGCGTATCGACATAATGCGCGAAATCGCTGGCTGTCACCTCGTCCGAGGCGTTCATGAAGGCGGCAATGCCATTGAGGCTTTGCAAATAGGTATGCATTCGCGCATCAAGGCTTTTCAGGCTTTCCTCGGCGATGCGATCAAAGGCCCGGTCGGCGGCGGCATCATTGCTGCGACTGCTGTAGAGGAACACCCCAAAGGTGATGGCGAGACATCCGAGAAAGAGTATGAATTCGGGTCGCCGCACCAGTTCAAGCCTTTGTTTCTGGCCACCAATTGGCGGCAAAATCTTTCCCCGGAATGAGCGTCGCGCATCGCGGGAGGGGTATGTCCAATCCGGTCATATTCACTCATGGGTCGAAAAAATCAACAAACGGATTCGCCGCGCATGCAAAGCGCGGTGATTGTGGCTTTGCGGCAAAAGCCGCGGGAGGCCGGGCGATTTACGGCAGGGATTGTGACCCGTCACCGCGCGCTCTACCAATAACGGGCCGGGGAGGCGGGGCAGAATATCGGGAGAGAGCGCCATGAACGACGAGACGCAGCTAGAGGGCCGCTATGTCGGTGCGGGCACCGCGGGCTGTGTCTTGGCCAACCGTCTCAGCGCCGATCCGGCCAATCGGGTTCTGCTGCTCGAAGCCGGGGGGATGACAACTATCACTGGGTGAAGGTGCCGGTGGGATATCTTTACTGTATCGGCAACCCGCGCACGGATTGGATGATGAAAACCGCGCCCGAGGCGGGGTTGA
The DNA here is from genome assembly GCF_029870955.1 of Sulfitobacter faviae. Taxonomy (NCBI): domain Bacteria; kingdom Pseudomonadati; phylum Pseudomonadota; class Alphaproteobacteria; order Rhodobacterales; family Roseobacteraceae; genus Sulfitobacter; species Sulfitobacter faviae. Next base: position 1,659,666 of record NZ_PGFQ01000001.1, read on the forward strand.
ACGGGCGCTCTTTGGCCTATCCGCGGGGCAAGGTGCTGGGCGGCTGCTCTTCGGTGAACGGCATGATTTACATGCGCGGGCAGGCGGCGGACTATGACCATTGGCGGCAACTGGGCAATGCCGGGTGGAGCTGGGACGACGTGCTGCCCTATTTCCTGAAATCCGAGGATCACCATGCGGGCGGCAGCGCGATGCACCGCGCGGGGGCGAGTGGAAGGTCAGCAAGCAGCGCCTGCGGTGGGACATTCTGGAGGCCGTGCAAGACGGCGCGCGGGAGTTCGGGATCGAGCCGCGGGCCGATTTCAACGATGGCAACAACGAAGGTTCGGGCTTTTTCGAGGTGAACCAGAAGGGCGGGGTGCGTTGGAACACGGCGCGCGGTTTCCTGCGCCCGGCGATGAAACGCCCCAACCTGCGGGTGATCACCCATGCCCATACCGATGGGCTGGTCTTGGACGGCAAGCGCGCGACCGGCGTGCGTTTCACCCATAAGGGCCGCGCGATGCGCGCCGAGGCCGAGGGCGAAGTGTTGCTTTCGGCAGGGGCGATCAATTCGCCCAAGATCCTTGAGCTGTCGGGGATCGGGCAGGGTGACCTTTTGAGCGGCATGGGGATCAACACGCTGCACGATCTACCCGGCGTTGGGGAGAACCTTCAGGACCATTTGCTAATCCGCACTGTCTACAAGGTACAGAACACCAAAACGCTCAACACGATGACCCATTCGATCTTGGGCAAGGGCCGGATGGGGTTGGAATACCTCCTGCGCCGCAGCGGTCCCTTGGCGATGGCGCCCAGCCAGTTCGGCATGTTCACCAAGTCCGACCCCGCGCTTGAGACGCCGGATCTGGAGTATCACGTGCAACCCCTGTCGACCGACAAGCTGGGTGATCCGCTGCACCCGTTCCCGGCGATCACCGTCTCGGTCTGTAACCTGCGGCCCGAAAGCATCGGCAGTTGCCATCTCACCAGCCGCGACAGCGCGGTGCAGCCCGATATCCGGCTGAACTACCTTTCTGCCGAGAATGACAAACGCGTGGCGGTCACGGCGATGAAACAGGCGCGTCACATCATGACGGCCAAGGCGCTGCACCCCTATGCGCCCGAGGAAATCCTGCCCGGCCCCGCCGTGCAGAGCGACGAAGACCTGCTCGACAAGGCGCGCGACATCGCCACGACGATTTTCCACCCCGTCGGCACCTGCAAGATGGGCAGCGATCCGATGGCGGTGGTCGATAGCGATCTGCGGGTGCATGGCTTAGGCGGTCTGCGTGTCGTGGATGCGTCGATCATGCCCAAGATCGTCTCGGGCAACACGGCTTCGCCGACGGTGATGATCGCCGAAAAGGCTGCCGATGCCATTCTGGCGGGGCGGTAGGCGATGCTGACCACGCGGCTAACCAAACGGCTGGGGATCGACCACCCGGTTATCCAAGCGCCGATGGCCTTTGCCGCAGGCGGGCGGTTGGCGGCGGCGGTTTCAGGCGCGGGCGGTTTGGGGATGATCGGCGGGGCCTATGACGCCGGCGATTGGATCGCCGAGCAGATGGATGTGGCGGGCAACCAATCGGTCGGCTGCGGTTTCATCACTTGGAAGCTGCGAGAGCATCCGCAGGCGCTGGAACAAGCGCTCGACCGTGATCCGGCGGCGATCTTTCTTTCCTTCGGCGACCCGGCAGAGTTCCTCCCCGCGATCCGCGCGACAAAGGTGCCGTTGATCTGTCAGGTGCAAACCCTGCGCGATGCCGCCCATGCGATTGATCTGGGGGCCGAGATCATCGTCGCCCAAGGGGCCGAGGCTGGCGGCCACGGCGAGAAACGCGCGACCTTTACCCTCGTGCCCGAAGTCGCGGATCACATCGCCCGCCATGCGCCCGAGGTGCTGCTTTGCGCCGCAGGCGGCGTCGCGGATGGGCGCGGGTTGGCGGCGGCACTGATGTTGGGGGCCGACGGTGTGGTCGTCGGCTCGCGCTTCTGGGCCTCGGAAGAGGCGCTGGTGCATCCCGCGATGCGAGAGGCCGCGCTCAAGGCCAGCGGCGACGACACGCTGCGCAGCACCGTGACCGACATCATGCGCGGCTATGATTGGCCCAAACGCTACACGGGCCGTGTTTTGCGCAACGATTTCACCGACCGCTGGCATGACGACCCCGACGGGCTGCGCGCCGCGCTGGCGCAGGAGCTGCCGCGCTGGCAGGCGGCGGTGGCCGCGGGGATGCCCGCACCGCCAACGCTTTTGTCGGAGAGGTGGCGGGGCTGATCTGTGCGGTCAGCCCCGCCGCCGATATCCTGCGCGATATCGTCCAAGGGGCCGAAACGGCCTTGGGCCAGACCTTCACCCGGTAACGGGTCTGGGGTCGGGCCAAGGCGGCTTAGCTGTGATCTTCGACCTCTTCGCGGCCCGGCACATGTTCGCGGGCGGGGGCGGTCTCCCAATTCTCGATCACCTCCATCGCTTCATCCGCGCTTTCGACAAAGCGGAACAGCTCGAGGTCTTCGGCTGAGATCGTGCCCGCATCGGCCAGCGCGTCCCAGTTGATGATCTTTTCCCAGAACTCACGGCCAAACAGCAAGAAGGGCACCCGGTTCATGCGGCCCGTTTGGATCAGCGTCAGCGCCTCAAAGAGTTCGTCCATCGTGCCGAAACCACCGGGGAAGACGCAGATCGCGCGGGCACGCATCAGGAAATGCATCTTGCGGATCGCGAAGTAGTGGAAGTTGAAGCATAGCTCGGGCGTGACATATTCGTTGGGCGCCTGCTCGAACGGCAGCACGATGTTGAGCCCGATGGAATGGCCGCCCGCGTCCAGCGCGCCGCGGTTGCCCGCCTCCATCACACCCGGCCCGCCGCCGGTCACGATGACATTCTCGGTGCCGCCGCTTTCCATCGACTTTTCGGTCATCAGCCGGGCAAAGGTGCGCGTCTCGTCATAAAAACGCGACAGATCGGCCAGCGTCTTGGTCCGAGCGGTGTGTTTTTCGGCCGGTTCGGGAATGCGCGCGCCGCCAAAGAGCACGATGGTGGATTGGATGCCATGGGCGTCCAGCAGCAGCTCGGGCTTGAGAAGCTCCAGTTGCAGGCGCACCGGGCGCAGCTCATCGCGGCACATGAAGTCATCGTCGGTAAAGGCCAGACGATAGGCAGGCGCGCGGGTTTGCGGCGTGTCGGGGGCGTCTTGGGCTTTGGCGCGGTCCACATTGGCGCGGCGCAGGGGGTGGCGGTGTTCGTCGGTCATCCTCGGGTCTTTCCTTGGTCTGGGGCTTGGCTCAGGTGGCACGATGGCCGCTTAGGTCAAGATGCCCTGTTGTTCGGCGAATGACCACGCCCCTCATCGCCCGGCAATTGCACCCTAGGCAGTGCAAGGCTATAGCCCTCAAAAGGCCTTTTCATCATTCGGAGACTTGCCCCATGTCCAACGCCCAACTTGAAACCGCCATCGAAGCCGCTTGGGATACCCGCGATCAGATTACATCCGCCACCACTGGCGAAGTGCGCGACGCCATCGAAGAGACGCTGAACGCGCTCGACAGCGGCAAGCTGCGCGTGGCGGAAAAGCAGGACGACGGTCAGTGGCACGTCAATCAGTGGGCCAAGAAGGCCGTGCTGCTGGGCTTCCGCATCAAGGACATGGAACATCAAGAAGGCGGCCCGCAGGGCGCTGGCTGGTGGGACAAGGTCGACAGCAAGTTCAAAGGCTGGGGCGATGCCGAGTGGAAAGAGGCGGGCTTCCGCGCCGTGCCGAACTGCGTCGTGCGCCGCTCGGCCTATATCGCGCCGGGCGTGGTGCTGATGCCGTCTTTCGTGAACATCGGCGCCTATGTCGATTCTGGCACCATGGTCGACACATGGGCCACCGTCGGCTCCTGCGCGCAGATCGGTAAGAACGTGCACCTTTCCGGCGGCGTCGGCATCGGCGGCGTGTTGGAGCCGATGCAGGCGGGGCCGACCATCATCGAAGACAATTGCTTCATCGGCGCACGGTCGGAAGTCGTCGAAGGCTGCATCGTGCGCGAAGGCTCGGTGCTGGGCATGGGCGTCTTCATCGGCCAGTCGACCAAGATCGTCGACCGCGAGACCGGTGAGATCATGTATGGCGAAGTGCCCGCAGGTTCGGTCGTCGTGGCGGGCACCATGCCGTCGAAGAACAACGTGAACCTCTACTGCGCCGTGATCGTGAAACGGGTGGACGCCAAGACCCGCTCCAAAACCTCGATCAACGAGCTGCTGCGCGACTGAACGGAACCAAATACCCCGTCATGGCGTTGAGACCTGAATTTAAAGGAGATTGACGACATGACGGGTATCGGTTGGTTTGCCGCAATCATCGTGGGCGGCCTTGCGGGCTGGATCGCGGAAAAGATCATGAAATCGGACATGGGTCTGATCATGAACATCATCCTCGGCATTCTGGGTGCCTTGGTCGCGAACTGGCTCTTGATGCTGATCGTTGGCAGCACGCTGGGCGGTTGGTTCGGTCAGTTGGTGGTGGGCGTCATCGGTGCCTGCCTGCTGATCTGGGTCACACGGATGGTCCGCGGCAAGACTTAAGGGCAGGGGCGCGGCCCCTTTCCAAATCCAAGTGAAAAGGTTAGGGCTGCCGAAAGCAATCGGCGGCCCTTATCATGTCTGAACCCAAGAAAACCAAGAAACCTTCGCGCCAGCAGGTCTTTACCCTTTTGGTTCAGATTGGCCGCAAAGACGGTGACGGTCTGCCCGACAAGGCCACGGGTGCTGCGCTGATGTGTTTCGCCTCCGGCATTGATGAGGCCGAAGCCGTGCGCGAGACGGTGGCGATCCTCAAACAGGCCGATACCAACCCGCTTGACGTGACCGGCTATGGCACGCTGGAAGAGCGCGAGGCCGAAGGTCAGGAGATCGACGCCGAGGAGCGCGCCCTGATGCAGCGCGCTTTGGAAGAAAACTCGGTCATCGTCGCGCAGATGACCCCCTTTTACGACTGACCCTCGCCCCACACGGGGAATTGCAATGCGCCCCCTTGGCATTGGCGCGATTTGCCCACACAAGTTACCGGACAAGCGATAACCCCTGAAAAGGAGCCGATATGTCCGGTCTCGACCCTGTTGATCTTACCGCGAAACTGGTGCGCTGCGCCTCTGTCACCCCCGCGAACGATGGGGCGCTGGAAGTGCTCGAAGAGGTGTTGGGCGCGGCGGGTTTCGACTGTACGCGCGTCGACCGGGGCGGGATCTTCAACCTCTTTGCCCGCTGGGGCAACAAGGGCAACACCAAGTCCTTCGGCTTTAACGGCCATACCGATGTCGTGCCCATCGGGGATGAGGCGGATTGGTCGATGCCCCCTTCGGGGCCGAGATCAAGGACGGCATCATGTATGGCCGCGGCACTACGGATATGAAATCGGGCGTGGCGGCTTTCGTCGCAGCGGCGGTGGATTTCGTGAAGGACACGCCGCCCGATGGCTCCATCGTGCTGGCGATCACCGGGGATGAAGAGGGCGATGCCCTCGACGGGACCACGGCGCTCTTGGACTACATGACGGAGAACGGCGAGCGGATGGATGTCTGCCTTGTGGGGGAGCCGACTTGCCCCGAGACCATGGGCGATATGATCAAGATCGGGCGGCGCGGCTCGATGAACGCGCATTTCAAGGTGACTGGCAAACAGGGCCATGCGGCCTATCCGCACCGCGCCAACAACCCGCTGCCCGCGATGGTGCGGCTGATGGATCGTCTGGCCAGCCATGAGTTGGATCAGGGCAGCGATCACTTCGACCCTTCGACGCTGGCCGTGGTCACCGTGGATACTGGCAACAAGGCAACCAATGTGATCCCGGCGCAATGCCGCGGCGCGGTCAACATCCGGTTCAACGACCACCATTCGGGCGCGAGCCTCAGCGACTGGCTGCGGGGCGAGGCGGATAAGATCGCCGAGGAATTCGGCCTGCAAGTGGATGTAGTGATCAAGATCTCCGGCGAGAGTTTCATCACCCCGCCGGGCGCCCTGTCCGATCTGGTCGCGGGCGCTGTTGAGGCTGAGACGGGCGTGAAGCCCGAGCTTTCCACCACCGGCGGCACCTCGGACGCGCGTTTCGTCAAGGCGCATTGCCCGGTGGTGGAGTTCGGTCTGGTGGGGCAGTCCATGCACCAAGTCGATGAGCATGTGCGGGTCGAACATATTGAACAGCTCAAATCCATCTACGGGCGCGTGCTGCGGAATTATTTCACGTGAAACCAACGCTCATTGTCATGGTGAAAGAGCCGCGCCCCGGTCGGGTGAAAACCCGTCTGGGCCGCGACATCGGCATGGTCGGCGCGGCTTGGTGGTTTCGCCACCAAACGCGCCGCCTGTTGCGCCGGATCGAAGACCCTCGTTGGCAGGTGGTGCTGGCCGTGGCCCCGGATGTGGAAGGGCTGCAAAGCCGTGTCTGGCCCGCGCATCTGCCGCGCTGGCCGCAAGGGCGCGGCAACCTCGGTGACCGTATGGCGCGGATGCTGCGCCGGGCGCCGGGGCCGGCCTGTGTGATCGGGGCGGATATTCCGGGCATCAACCGCGAGGAACTGGCGCGGGCATTCGATGCGCTTGGCAACCATGACGCGGTGTTTGGCCCGGCGCCCGATGGCGGCTATTGGCTCGTGGGGCTAAAACATCCCCGCCGCGCGCCGCCCAGCCTGTTTGACGGGGTGCGCTGGTCTGGCCCCCATGCGCTGTCCGACAGCCGCGCGACCCTGCCGGGCTACCGCATTGCCGAGGTCGCCACCCTGCGCGACGTGGACGAAATTCACGATTTGCCATGACGACAGGGGGCTGCGTGCTACCTGCTGAGGTATGAGCAAGATACCCAGCAAATCCGAGATCCTCGACTGGATCGAACAGAACCCCACGCTGACCGCCAAGCGGGACATCGCCAAAGCCTTTGGCATCAAAGGCGCGGCGCGGATCGACCTGAAGCGCGTGCTGAAAGAGCTGGAGGCCGAGGGCCATCTGGAAAAGCGCAAGCGCAGCTATCAGGATCCCGACCGCCTGCCGCCGGTCTCGGTCTTGCTGGTCACGGGGCCGGACAGCGATGGCGATCTTTTTGCCAAGCCGATGGAGTGGCATGGCGAGGGGAAAGAACCCATCGTGCTGCTGATCCCGCGCGAGAGTGACCCGGCGCTTGGCGAAGGTGACCGCATTCTGGCCCGGCTGACGCTGGTAAAGGGTGAAGATCACCACTATGAAGCGCGGCTCATTCGCCGCATCGGCTCCAACCCGCGCAAGGTGCTGGGCATCTTCCGCAAAGCGGCCGAAGGCGGGCGGATCGTCCCGATCGACAAGGGCACGGATCGGGAATGGCGCGTCGGTGCCGACCATACCCATGGCGCGAAAGACGGTGAACTGGTCGAGGCCGAGCAGGCCGGACCGAAGGCGCGTATGGGATCGCCCCGCGCACGCATCGTCGAGCGGCTGGGCGATCCGTCCGAGCCGCGCGCCGTCTCGCTCATCGCGATCCACCAGCATGGCATCCCCGACGACTTCCCCGACGATGTGATCGCACAGGCTGATGCCGCCAAGCCGCAGGGGCTGAAGGGCCGCGAAGACCTGCGCGACCTGCCGCTCATCACCATCGACCCGTCCGATGCGCGCGACCACGATGACGCCTGCTATGCCCATGCCGACGAGGACCCGAAGAACGAAGGCGGCCATGTGCTCTGGGTCGCCATCGCGGATGTCGCCGCCTATGTCACCCCCGGCTCGCCGCTGGACCGCGAGGCGCGCAAGCGCGGCAACTCCACCTATTTCCCCGACCGCGTGGTGCCGATGCTGCCGGACCGGCTCTCGGGTGACCTCTGCTCGCTGCACGAGGGCGTGCCGCGCGCCTGTATCGCTGTGCGCATGGTGCTGGATGCCAAGGGCAACAAAATCGGCCATACGTTCCACCGTGGCCTCATGCGCTCCCCCGCCTCGCTGCATTACGAGGAAGTGCAGGACGCCATCGACGGCAACCCGAACGACCGCACCGGGCCGCTGTTGGAGCCGGTATTGAAGCCGCTCTACGCCGCCTATGACGCGCTGAAGACCGCCCGGGCCGAGCGCCAACCGCTGGAGTTGGACCTGCCCGAACGCCGCATCGAATTGGGCGAGGATGGCAAGGTGAAGTCGGTAAACTTCCGCGAGCGGCTCGACGCGCATCGGCTGATCGAAGAGTTCATGGTCTTGGCCAATGTCGCCGCCGCCGAGACGCTGATCAAAAAGAAAACCCCGCTGCTGTTCCGCATCCACGAGGAACCCTCGCCGGAGAAGCTCGAGTCCCTGCGTGAAACCGCACAGGCGGCGGGTTTCACGCTGGCCAAGGGGCAGGTGCTGCAAACCGCGCATCTCAACCGGCTGCTGGATCAGGCGGCGGGCACCAATGACGCAGAGCTGATCAATCTCAGCACTCTGCGCTCGATGACGCAGGCCTATTATGGCCCCGCCCATATCGGGCACTTCGGCCTTGCCCTGCGCTCCTACGCGCATTTCACCTCGCCCATCCGCCGCTATGCCGATCTCATCGTGCACCGCGCGCTGATCACGGCGCATGGCTGGGGCAAGGACGGGCTGACGCCCGAGGAAATCGAGGGGCTGGAGCAGACCGGCGCGCATATCTCCGACACTGAGCGCCGTTCGATGGTGGCCGAGCGTGACACGACCGACCGTTACCTCGCGGCCTTCTTGTCGGAGCGCGTGGGCAACGAGTTCACCGGTCGGATCAGCGGCATCGCGCGTTTTGGTGCCTTTGTGAAGTTGGACGAGACGGGCGCGGATGGTCTGGTGCCGATGCGCTCGCTCGGGCGGGAGTATTTCCACCACGACGCGGAGGCGCAGACGCTGATGGGCGCGGACACCGGCATGACAATCGGCCTTGGCCAGCGTGTCACCGTGCGGTTGGCCGAGGCGGTCCCCGTGACCGGGGGCATCGCGCTGGAGTTGCTTGAGATCGAAGACCAAAAGGTCAAACAGGGCGGGGGTGGGGCCGCCGCAGCCCGGCGGGCCGTAGCAAGCCGCGCGGCAAGGCCGTGAAGGCCAAGCGCAAGAAGGACAAGATCAAACGCAAAGTGACCCGCACCCGCCGCTGAGACGGCAAACCGGCGGAGCTTCGCGGATGGCCGCCCCCTCCCTTTCCACCGGGGCGGGGCGGGCATAGGATTTGCCGTAACTCTATGAGGTGAGGCGATTATGATCCGGCACTACGCGATGATTTCAGGCATTCTGGCGACCGCTGGCATGGGGGCTCCGGCCTTCGGGTCTGGCCCGACTGAATCCCTGCGCCCCGCGCCGCGCGCGCCGCAGGCCGTGCTGGCCGCCGTGGCGCCAGTAGCGCAGGAACCCGCGGCAGAGGCCGGCGGTGGCGATGCCGGGCTGCGCGCTTGGGTGAAAGACTTCCGCCCGCGCGCCCTGCAACAGGGCATCGACCCGGATGTCTTTGACCGGGCATTGGATACGGTCAGCTATGATCCGGAGGTGATCCGCCGCGACCGCAATCAATCGGAATTCACCAAAACGATTTGGGATTACCTCGACACCGCCACCTCGGATTTGCGGGTGCAGAATGGGCAGAAGGCGCTGGCCCAATGGCAGCGCACGCTGGAAGAGATCGAAGCGGAATACGGTGTCGAGAAAGAGATCGTCACCGCGATCTGGGGGCTTGAGAGCGCCTATGGCAGCTTCCGGGGCGGGGATCGGGTGTTGGATTCACTGGCCACCCTTGCCTATGACGCGCGGCGGGCGGAATTTTTCGAAGGCGAGCTCTTCGACGCCCTGCGCATCCTTCAGGCGGGCGATACCGATGCCGATCAATTGCGCGGCTCTTGGGCGGGCGCGATGGGGCATACGCAGTTCATGCCCTCGTCCTTCCACGCCCATGCGGTCGATTGGGATGGCGACGGGCGGCGCGACATCTGGGGCGATGACCCCAGCGATGCGCTGGCCTCTACCGCCGCCTATCTCAAGCATTTTGGCTGGACCGAAGGGCAGCCTTGGGGTGTCGAAGTGGCTCTGCCCGAGGGGTTCGACTATCTGCTGGCCGACCGCGCGGTGACCAAGACCCCGGCGGAATGGGCCGATCTTGGCGTCACCGCGCTGGAGGGCGGGGCGGTGGCGGATCATGGGCCCGCGTCGATCTTGCTGCCCGCGGGCGCCGCGGGGGCGGCCTTTATGATCTTCCCCAATTTCGCGGTGATCGAGCGCTATAACACCGCGGATGCCTATGTCATCGGTGTGGGCCATCTGGCCGACCGTATCGGCGGCGCGGGCGAGATACAGCAGGACTGGCCGCGCGAAGACCGTGCACTGAGTTTTGATGAGCGGATCGAATTGCAAACCCTGCTGACCGAAGCGGGCTTTGATACGCAAAAGATCGACGCCAAGATCGGGCCGCTGACCGTCAATGCCGTGCGCAGCTATCAAAAGTCTGAGGGGATCGCGCCCGATGGCTATGCCTCCCCCGGCTGCTGGCCCGACTGCGCGCCGAGTGAGGGGCCGCCCCCGATTGGGGGCAGCCCGATGTTTTAGGACGCGGCTTTGAGCATGTCCTTGTCTTTCAGGTCAGCATAGGTCGCATCCAGCGCCTTGGTCGCCCGTTCGGCGAAGATCTTGATCTCTTCCGGGGTGATAATCAGCGGCGGAGAGATGATCATCCGGTCGCCGACATGGCGCATCACCAGATTGTTGGCAAAGCAATGTTCGCGGCAAATGTACCCGGCGGTGCCGCTATCGTCGAATTTTGCACGGCTTTCCTTATGCGGCGTCAGCGGGAGGGAGGCCATCAGGCCCGATACGTTCACCCCGCCCACCAGCGGATGCTCTCCCAGCTTGTCCAACGCCTCTTTCAGCGCGGGGCGGCGACGTTTTGCACATGACCGACAATGTTCTCTTCCTGCATGATCCGCAGGTTTTCCAGCGCCACGGCGGCGCAGACCGGGTGGCCGGAGTAGGTGTAGCCGTGGTTGAACTCGCAGGCGTTGATGACCTCAGCCACCTCGTCGCAAACGATCGACCCGCCGATGGGCGCGTAGCCCGAGCTCAGCCCCTTGGCGATGGTCATGATATGCGGCTTGATGCCCATGGTCTGCGAGCCGAACCAATTGCCCGTCCGACCAAAGCCGCAGATCACCTCGTCAGCGATCAGCAGAATGTCGTGTTTGTCGCAAATGCGCTGAATCTCGGGCCAATAGGTGCTGGGCGGCACGACGACCCCGCCCGCGCCTTGAACCGGTTCGGCGATGAAGGCTGCGACCTTGTCCGCGCCCAGCTCGACAATCTTCGCTTCCAACTCCTGCGCGCGTTTCAGGCCGAAGTCTTCGGGCGACATATCCCCGCCTTCGGCATACCAATCAGGCTGGCCGATGTGGTGGATGCCGGGGATCGGCAGCCCGCCTTGCTCATGCATATAGGTCATGCCGCCCAGACTGGCCGAGCCGACGGAGGAGCCGTGATAGGCGTTCTTGCGGCTGATGATATGGCTCTTTTCAGGTTTGCCCTTTTGCGCCCAATAGGTGCGGACCATGCGCAGGTTGGTGTCATTCGCCTCTGACCCCGACCCGGCAAAGAAGACGTGGTTCAGATCACCGGGGGCCAGATCGGCCAGTTCCTTGGCCAGCGCGATCGCGGGCACATGGGTCGTTTGGAAGAAGGTGTTGTAATAGGGCAGTTCGTTCATCTGCCGCGCGGCGACATTGCCCATCTCTTCGCGGCCATAGCCAAGGTTCACGCACCACAGCCCGGCCATCGCGTCGAGAATCTCATTCCCCTCGCTGTCGGTCAGGTAGATGCCCTTGGCCCTTGTGATGATGCGCGCGCCCTTGTCGCCCAATTCATCATTGGTGGTGAAAGGATGCATGTGATGCGCCGCATCCAGCGCCTGAAGATCTGCGGTGGGGAGGTGATTCGTGATGGGCGGCATGGGTGTGCACCTTCTATTTGCATGAAAAATGAGCTTCGCCGCAGAATATGATCAAATTATAGCATGTCAATCGAATCAACGCGGAACGGGCAGACCATCAAGGGCTGCGCGAATTTGGGTCATTCCTTGGGCAACATCGCCCGCCATGACCTCACCCGCCAAAGCGGCGTTGCCCTCGGCAAAGGCTGCCAAAAGCTCTGCGTGTTTATCGGGCAGATTGCTGGTGCCGTATCGCCCGCAAACCACCCGAAGCGAGGGGCCGAAACGCAGCCACAGACGGTCCACCGTCGCGGCCATGATCGGCGCTTCGGCAAGGTCGTAAATCATTCGGTGAAAGCTGTAGTTCTGCATCAAATAGCCGCCGACATCGCCCCGGTCGATGGCATGGTTCAGCGCGTTGTCACAGGCTTTCAATGCGTTCAAACGCTCATCCGTCATGCGGTTTGCAGCGCGTTTGGTCAGTTCCGGCTCTAGCGTTTCCCGCATGAATCCCAGCTCTTCCAGCCCCGCATGGGTCAGTTCCGGCACGGTGACCCGGCGGTTGCCCAAATGGGTCAGCGCCCCTTCCGAGATCAGGCGGCGGATGGCCTCGCGCACCGGCGTCATGCCCGCATCCAAAGCGGCGGTCAGACCTTGGATCGTGACCCCCTGTCCGGGGGCCAGATCGCCGAAGAGAATCATTTTGCGCAGGCGTTCGTAAACATGCTGATGGATCGGTGTCTTGGCCGCCGCATCGGCGGCGGGAAGCAATCTCGGATCGGTTTTTTCTGAACCCATGGGAGCGGTCTTTCCGTCTTGTTTCGCCGTGTCTTGCAGCATTTCATTCTGCATGAAAGCATAAACCATCTTGCCCGAAGAGGCAAAACTTGATCAAATTGACGAAAGGTGGGGATCAACCCGACCTGTCTAACGGGAGTATGAAATGAAACATGTGCTACTAAGCAGCGTCGCCGTTGCCACCTTGATGGCAGGTGCCGCCACTGCAGAAACGGTCCGGGTCTACAACTGGTCCGACTATATCGACGAATCCTTGCTGGATAAATTCGAAGAAGAGACCGGCATCGAATTGGTCTATGACGTGTTCGACAGCAACGAGGTGCTGGAGACCAAAATGCTTGCCGGTGGCTCGGGCTATGACGTGGTCGTCCCCTCGGGCACCTTCCTGCAGCGCCAGATCACGGCCGGTGCATTCCAGCCGCTGGACACGTCCAAACTGCCCAATCTCGAAAACATGTGGGACGTGGTTTCCTCGCGGACCGAACAATATGATCCCGATAACGCCCATTCCATCAACTATATGTGGGGCACCACCGGCATCGGCGTGAACGTTGGCAAGGTGAAAGAGATCCTAGGCGAAGACGCCCCGATTGACTCTTGGGACTTGGTTTTCGACCCGGCCAATATGGAAAAACTGGCCGACTGCGGCGTGCATTTTCTTGATGCCCCGGCAGAGATGATCCCCGCCGCGCTGAACTACATCGGCGAAGACCCAAACAGCCATGACCCCGATGTGATCGCCAAGGCCGAAGAGGTCTTCATGCCCGTCCGCCCCTATATTCAGAAGTTCCACTCTTCGGAATATATCAACGCTTTGGCCAACGGTGACGTCTGCGTCGCGGTGGGTTGGTCCGGTGATATCCTGCAGGCCCGTGACCGCGCGGATGAAGCCGACAACGGTGTTGAAATCGCCTATAATGCCCCTCCGAAGGCGCGCAGATGTGGTTTGACCAGATGGCCATCCCGGTTGACGCGCCGAACCCCGAGGGCGCGCATAAGTTCCTGAATTTCATCATGGACGCCGAGAATATGGCCGCCGCGTCGAACTATGTGTACTACGCCAACGGCAACAAAGCCTCGCAAGAGCATCTGGTCGAGGATGTGATCGGCGACCCGGCGATCTACCCCTCTGAAGCGGCGCTGAACAACCTGTTCACCACCACACCTTACCCGCCGAAAGTGCAGCGCGTGGTGACCCGGCTCTGGACCAAGATCAAGTCCGGTACCTGATCTGAGACAGGGGGTGCGGCCAGTCTGGTCGCGCCCCTTTTTCTTGCCCCGCGACCCGATCAAAGCCTGAGCAAAGCCCGATCAAAGGATCTCTCAACCGTGAGCCCAACCGTCTTCGCCCCCTGGAACAACCCCGACGAAAAGCCGCTCATTCGCTTTGAGAATGTGACCAAGAAATTTGGTGAATTCGTCGCCATCGACGATCTGTCTTTGGATATCTACGCGCAGGAATTCTTTGCCCTGCTTGGGCCTTCGGGCTGTGGCAAGACGACGATGATGCGCATGTTGGCGGGTTTCGAAAGCCCGACCACCGGGCGCATCGAATTGGCGGGGCAGGACATCGCCCCGGTGCCCCCGAACAAACGCGCGGTGAACATGATGTTCCAATCCTACGCGCTGTTTCCGCATCTGAGCATCTGGGACAACATCGCCTTCGGCCTGCGCCGCGACAAGATGGAGAAGGACGCCATCGCCGCCCGCGTGGCCGAGATGCTGAAGCTCACCCGGCTAGAGAAATTCGCCCGCCGGAAACCGCATCAGATTTCCGGCGGCCAACGGCAGCGTGTGGCGCTGGCGCGCTCACTGGCCAAAGCGCCCAAACTGTTGCTGCTCGATGAGCCCTTGGGCGCGCTTGATAAGAAGCTGCGGCAAGACACCCAGTTCGAGCTGATGGACATTCAAGAATCCACCGGCACCACCTTTGTCATCGTGACCCACGACCAAGAAGAGGCGATGACCGTCGCCTCCCGCGTGGCGGTGATGGACGAGGGGCGCGTGATTCAAGTGGCCACCCCCGCCGAGATCTATGAAGCGCCGAATTCCGTCTATGTCGCTGACTTCATCGGTGACGTGAATATCATCGAAGCCAGCACCAAGGCCATTGGCCAAGATCAATACCATCTGAACTGGATCGAGGGGCAGCCGCCGCTGACCGCCACCTCTGCCGCGCCGTTCAGCGAAGGGCAGCAGGCCCATCTGGCGATCCGGCCCGAGAAAATCCGCATTTCGACCGAGAGGCCTGAGGATGCGCCTAATGCGCTACAGGGCAAAGTGCTCGACATCGCCTATTTGGGGAACCTCTCTACCTATCACGTCGAACTGCCCGGCGGGCAGGTGATCAAGGCGCAGACGGCCAACACTCGCCGCATCGCACGCCGTGACATCACATGGGAAGACCCGGTCTGGATTTCATGGAGCGCCACCGCAGGCGTTTTGTTGGCGCAATGAACATGCGTCGTTTCGCCCTGATCGCGGTCCCGTACCTCTGGCTGCTGGCGCTATTTCTGGTGCCTTTCCTGATCGTTTTCAAAATCTCCCTCTCCGATACGGCGCTGGCGATCCCGCCCTATACGCCGACGATCAAGGACGGCATCAGCGCCCTGATCGCCCAGTTGGATTTCGAGAATTTTACCTTCCTCGCCTCCGACGATCTTTATTGGAAAGCCTACCTTAGCTCCCTGCGCATCGCCGTTGTATCGACCGCGCTGACGCTCTTGGTCGGCTATCCCATCGCCTATGGCATGGCCCGCGCCCCCGAAGAGTGGCGCGCCACTTTGATGATGTTGGTGATCCTGCCGTTCTGGACCTCCTTCCTGATCCGCGTCTATGCGTGGATGGGCATTCTCAGCAACGAAGGGCTGCTGAACCAACTCTTGATGGGGTTGGGTCTAACGGCAGAGCCTTTACAGATCCTTAATACCAATACGGCAGTCTATATCGGCATCGTCTATACCTACCTGCCGTTCATGATCCTGCCGATCTACGCCGCGCTGGACCGCTTGGATGAATCCCTGAACGAGGCGGCGGAGGATTTGGGCTGCTCGCGTTTGCAAGCCTTCTGGCTGGTGACGATCCCGTTGTCTCGCAACGGCATCGTGGCGGGCAGCTTCCTTGTCTTCATCCCCGCTTTGGGTGAATTCGTGATCCCCTCGCTCTTGGGCGGGTCGGGCACGCTGATGATCGGCAAGGTGCTGTGGGAGGAGTTCTTCAACAACCGCGACTGGCCGGTGGCGAGCGCGGTGGCGGTGATCCTGCTGCTGATCCTGATCATTCCGATCATCCTCTTCCAGCGCAACCAGCAGAAACAGGCGGAGGCTGAACAATGAAGCGGATGACATGGTTCAACGTGACCTCGCTCACCTTGGGCTTCGCCTTTCTCTACCTGCCGATGATCATTCTGGTGATCTACAGTTTCAACGCCTCGAAACTGGTGACGGTCTGGGCCGGATTCTCGACCCGCTGGTACGGCGAGCTGTTGCAAAACGAAGCCTTCCTGAACGCAGCATGGGTCACGCTGAAGGTCGCGGTGATCTCGTCGTCCATTGCCACGGTGTTGGGCACGATGGCGGCCTATGTGCTGGTGCGCGGCGGGCGGTTCATGGGGCGGACGTTGTTCTCCGGCATGATCTACGCGCCGCTGGTGATGCCCGAGGTGATCACCGGTCTGTCGCTCCTCTTGCTCTTCATCGGCATCGGGCTGGACCGGGGCGTGCTGACCATCGTGCTGGCGCATACGACCTTTTCGATGTGCTATGTCTCGGTCGTCGTCTCCTCGCGGCTGGTGTCCTTCGACCGTTCGTTGGAAGAGGCCGCGCTCGACCTCGGTTCGTCCCCTTGGGAGGCCTTCCGCCTCGTGACCCTGCCGATCATCGCGCCTGCGGTGATTTCGGGCTGGCTTCTGGCCTTCACGCTCAGCCTTGATGATCTGGTCATCGCCTCCTTCACCGCGGGGCCCTCGGCGACGACGCTGCCGATCAAGATCTTCAGCGCCGTGCGTTTGGGGGTTTCGCCTGAGATCAACGCGCTGTCGACGATCATGATCGCCATCGTGACCGTGGGGGTCATCACCGCATCGCTGGTCAGCAAACGCTCAAGCCTGCGCGCGCAGGAGGAGGCGCGCGCGGCGGAACGGCCCGCCGCATGAAGCGTATCTACGCGGATTTCGCCTATTCCGAAGCGCCGCGTGCGGGCTGCTGGTGGGACCAGACCCATGGCGCGCCGGAGCGGCCGGCGCTGCAAGGCGCGGCGCAGGCCGATGTGGTGATCATCGGTGGCGGTTTCACCGGCCTTAACGCCGCGCTGCATCTGGCGCAGGCCGGGGTCGGGGCCACGGTGCTGGAGGCCGAACGCGTGGGCTTTGGCGCCTCGGGCCGCAACGGGGGCTTTTGCTGCTTGGGCGGCGGGATGCTGGATGACGCGGCGCTCGACCGGAAATTCGGGCGGACAGAGCGGCTTGGCTGGCGGCAGGCCGAGGTGGCGGCGATCCGACAGGTGGAGGATTTCATCGCCGCCCGTGGCATCAATGTCGACCGGCATTCCCAAGGGGAAACCCAGCTGGCCCACCGCCCGCGCGATTTCGAAGAGATGCGCGGGAGGCTCGATTACTACGCGGAGAATTACGGCGTCACGGCGCGGCTGACCGAAAAGGCCGATCTGGCCGCCGAGGGGCTGAACGCAGGCTTCGAGGGCGCGATCACCGTGCCGATTGGCTTTGGCCTCAACCCCCGCAAATATGTGACCGCCCTCGCGCAGGCCGCAGAAGAGGCGGGGGCCGCGATCTGTCACAACAGCCCGGCCACCGGGGTGACAGGGCGCAAGGGCGCGTTCGAGGTCACGACGCCGCAGGGCCGCATCTGCGCAGAGCGGGTGATCATCGCCACCAATGGCTATTCCTCCGAAGACCTGCCGCCATGGCTGGCCGCGCGCTACATGCCGACGCAATCCAGCGTGATCGTGACCCGCCCGATGACTGAGGCAGAGCTTTCCGCCCAGGGCTGGACCAGCCAACAGGCCTGCTATGACAGCCGCCATCTGCTGCATTACTTCCGGCTGATGCCCGACAATCGTATGTTGTTCGGCGTGCGCGGCGGGCTGATGTCCAACCCCAATTCCGAGCGGCGCGCGCTGGCCCGGGCCCGGGCGGATTTCGAGGCGATGTTCCCCGCGTGGCGTCATGTCGAAACGCCGCATGGCTGGTCGGGCATGGTCTGTATCGCGCGCAATCGCATGCCTTTCGTGGGGCAGGTGCCGGATCAGCCGGGGGTGTTCGCGGGGCTGTGCTACCACGGCAATGGCGTGGCGATGGCCAGCTATTCCGGCGCGCTCTTGGCTGATCTGGTGCGCGGCAAAACGCCCGAGCGGCCCTATCCCGCCCCCATGCGCGCCCCGCTTGCGCGGTTCGAACTGGGTCGTTTTCGCCGGGCGGTCATGCCCTTTGCCTATGCGGGTTTCGCGCTATCGGATCGCTGAGGCGGGCGGTCAGCCCTCTTCCCGGGCCGCGCGTTCCTTGGCCAGCGTGATCTGGCGCTGGCGTTCGCGGAACCGTTCCTTATCCTCTGCCGAGGTCTCATCCACGCATTGATGACAGGACACTCCGGCCTCATAGGCGGGGTGCTGCGTGTCCTCAGGCAGGATCGGGCGGCGGCAGCCATGGCAAAGCATATGCGGCCCCTCGCGCAGCCCATGGCCGACGCTGACGCGGTTGTCGAAGACGAAACAGTCGCCTTCCCATGTGCTTTCCTGTTCGGGCACCTCTTCGAGGTATTTCAGGATGCCGCCTTTGAGGTGGAAGACATCCTCGACGCCCTGACCGATCAGATAGTTGGTCGATTTCTCGCAACGGATGCCGCCGGTGCAGAACATCGCGATCTTCTTATTGTGGAAGCGGTCTTTGTTCGCCTCCCACCACGCGGGGAATTCACCGAAACTCTCGGTCTCGGGGTCGACCGCGCCTTCGAAGGAGCCAATCGCCACTTCGTAGCTGTTGCGCGTGTCGATCACCGCCACATCGGGGAGCGGATTAATTCGTTCCAGTCCTTCGGGTCGACGTAATGGCCCACCTTGGCGCGGGGATCGACATCGGGCTGGCCCATCGTCACGATCTCGCGCTTGATGCGCACCTTCATCTTGCCGAAGGGCGGCTTGTCACTAGTGGCCTCTTTCCACTCCAGATCCGCGCAGCCGGGCAGGGCGCGCAGATGGGCGATCACCGCGTCGATCCCGGCGCGCGGCCCGGCGATGGTGCCGTTCACCCCTTCGGGGGCCAGCAGCAGCGTGCCCATGACTGATTGCGCCTCGCAAAGCGCCAAGAGCGCGGGTTTGAGCGCGGCGGGATCGTCGAAGCGGGTGAAGTGATATAGGGCGGCGATGGTATACATGAGCGTCAAATAAGCGCTTCGGCGGCAAAGCTCAATCCGGCGCGTGCCATTGACCTACCCCATCCGCAGCCCTACCCCTTTCGGTAAGGAGAATGCCCATGACCCATGCCCTGATCGTGATCGACGTTCAAAATGATTTCTGCCCCGGCGGCGCGCTGGAAGTGCCGCAGGGCGATGAGATTCTGCGCGGCATCAACGCGCTGACGCCCGAGTTTGACGCCGTGATCCTGACGCAGGACTGGCATCCGGCGGCGCATTCGTCTTTTGCCTCATCGCATAAGGACAACGGGCCTTATGAGGTCATCACCATGCCCTACGGCCCGCAGGTGCTTTGGCCCGATCACTGCATCCAAGGCAGCATTGGCGCGCAGTTCCACCCCGAGTTGCAAACCGACCGCGCCGATCTGATCATCCGCAAGGGCTATAACCCCGACATCGACAGCTATTCGGCGTTTTTCGAGAATGACCACCGCACGCCCACGGGGCTCGAAGGCTACCTGCGCACACGCGGGATCGAGCGGCTGACCATGGTGGGGCTGGCGCTAGATTTCTGCGTGAACTTCTCGGCTGTGGACGCGGCGAAGCTGGGGTTCAAGGTCGACGTGCGCGAAGATCTCTGCCGGGCGATTGATCTGGACGGATCGCTTGCCAAGGCCCGCGAAGGCATGCGCGCGGCGGGGGTGACGCTGGCCTGATCCGCCGCTTTCCCCTTGCCCATCTGTCCGCCCCCTTGGCATGAAGGGGCACGCAATAAGGAACCTCCCATGGTCGACATCGCCACCCGCGTCTATAACCACAAGTGGAAGATCGACCCCATTGTGCGGTCGCTGATCGACACGGATTTCTATAAGCTCCTGATGTGCCAGTCGGTGTTCCGCAACAAGCCGGACACGCAGGTCACCTTTAGCCTGATCAACCGCTCCACCCATATCCCGCTGGCCAAGCTGATCGACGAGGGGAGTTGCGCGAGCAACTCGATCACATCCGCTCGCTCAGCCTCAGCCGGGGGGAGAGCACATGGCTGCGCGGCAATACCTTCTACGGCAAGCGCCAGATGTTCCGCCCCGATTTCATGGAGTGGTTCGAGGGCATGCGCCTGCCGCCCTATCATCTGGAACGGAAGGGCGATCAATATGAGCTGACCTTCGAGGGCAAGTGGCATGAGGTCATGCTTTGGGAGATTCCCGCGCTGGCGGTGTTGATGGAGCTGCGCAGCCGCGCCGCGCTCGACCCGATGGGCAAGTTCGAGCTTCAGGTGCTTTACGCCCGCGCCATGACCCGCGTTTGGGAAAAGATCGAAGCGCTGCGCGAGGTCGACAACCTTTCAATCGCGGATTTTGGCACCCGGCGGCGGCATTCCTACCTTTGGCAGGATTGGTGCGTGCAGGCGATGCATGAGGGGCTGGGCGATGCCTTTACCGGCACCTCCAACTGTCGCATCGCCATGATGCGCGAACTTGAGGCCATTGGCACCAATGCTCATGAATTGCCCATGGTCTATGCCGCTTTGGCCGAGGATGACGCCGCCCTTGCCCGCGCGCCCTATGACGTGCTGTCGGATTGGCATGATGAGCATGAGGGCAATCTGCGGATCATCCTGCCCGATACTTACGGCACCAAGGGGTTTCTCGATCACGCGCCGGATTGGCTGGCGGGTTGGACCGGCATCCGCGTCGACAGCGGCGATCCGGCCACGGCGGCGCAGACGGCCATCGACTGGTGGCGCGCCCGTGGCGAGGATCCGACGACCAAGCGGGTGATCTTCAGCGATGGGCTGGATGTGGACAAGATCAAGGAGTTGCACGCGCAGTTTGCGGGCAAGGCCAAGGTCTCTTTCGGTTGGGGGACGTTGCTGACCAATGACTTCCGCGGGCTGGTGCCGAATGATGCGCTGGCGCCCTTTAGTTTGGTCTGCAAAGCGGTCAGCGCCAATGGGCGGCCCACGGTCAAACTCTCGGACAACCCGAACAAGGCGATGGGTCCGGCGGATGAAATCGCGCGTTACAAGCGTGTTTTCGGGGTCGGAGAGCAGGCCGCACAGCAGGTGATCGTCTGACGGTCAGCCTTCGCCAAGGGCGGCCACGGGGAACTCCGCCGTGGCAATCAACCCTTCGGGCTGCCAATCGTAGTGCAGGGTGCCACCGACCGCGCGGGTCAAGGACTGGATGATCCGCGAGCCGCTGTTGCGCGGAGATTTGATGACCTCTGGCCCGCCGGTTTCGCGCCAAACAAACCGCAGGCGCGCAGGCTCCTGAAGGATGGTGATATCCAGCGATACCCGCCCGGTATCGGAACTGAGCGAGCCGTGTTTCACCGCATTCGTCGCCAGCTCGTGCAAGGCCAGCGTCAGGGGGAAACGAGGCGGTGCGAGATCAGCGGATTCGCCCCGGTGAGGTTGATCTGATCCTCGGTGGCCGAGGTATAGGCCCGCATGATCGGCCCCATCAGCGTCTCGAAATCCACCTCATGCTGGTCGCTGCGGCCAATCGTGTCGAAATGCGCCGCGCCCAAGGCGGCAAGCCGCTCGATCACCTTGTCGGCAAAGGCCGCGGGGGTCGGCTCCTCACGGGCGGTCAGTCGCACCACGGCGGTCATGACGTTGACGATATTGCGCAGCCGGTGCAGCAATTCGTCATCGGCCAATTGCCGGTGCTCACGTTCCACCCGGCGGCGTTCGGAAACGTCGAGTTGCGAGCCGAAGAAGTAGATCAGATTGCCATCTTCGTCATTGATCGGCCCCAGTTGCAGGGCGTTCAGGAAGCGGCTGCCATCCTTGCGGTAGTTTACGATCTCAACCGTATCGACCCGGCGCGCCAGTAGGATTTCGCGCACCGCATCGACGCTTTCGCGCGTGGTTTCCGGGCCTTGCAGGAAGCGGCAGTTCTGGCCCACGATCTCATCCAAGCCATAGCCGGTGAGATCGGTAAAAGCGTCATTCACATAGACGATGGGATTGTCCGGCAGGGTCGGGTCGGTGATGCACAGCGGCAGGCGGGCATAGCGCACGACCTTGCCTAGAACGTCTTCGGTCAGGGTCTGCCGAGCGACGGAGACCGTGTTGTCGTTCATGAATTCCCGCCCCTTGATCGAAACTGGCCGTCAATGTGCCCTGCACGTGGCTTTTGGGTCAACCCGCATACTGGGGGTTGGGGCATATTTATCTACTAAATGCTGTATGCGCCTTAAGGTTTCGCGAGGTTCGATAAATGCGGCTTGTCAGGAAGGGCCGAAAATGCGTAATTGAGGGCGCTTGGTGTCCCGAAAAGCGCCTTTGAGTGTGGGACCGAAAAGGGAATTCAGTAAGGGGTCGCCCGACCCTGAAGCCGAAGCCGCCCCCGCGACTGTAAGCGGTAAGCCAATGCCCCTCGTGCCACTTGTCCTTTCGGACGGGGAAGGCGGGCAAAGGCCACGACCCGCGAGCCAGGAGACCTGCCAGGCAAATGAAACGCTAGATGCCGTCGGGTGTGACGGTAAGGAGATTGAAGATGACGACGATGATTAAGACCGCCGGTGCCACGCGCAGCAAACTCGTACCGGCGCTGTTTGCCGCCGTATTGGGTGTGGCTCTGATGGCGCTGACCGGCCATGTGCAGGCCGCAGCACTGCATGATGCCGCCCATGACGTGCGCCACGCGACAGGCTTTCCCTGCCACTAAGCGCCGCGTTCGGTATCACAGGGGTCCGGGCTGCCATGCCGCAGTCCGGCAGTCTGTGATTCTGGCTTTCTTTCCATGCCCGCCTCTTGCCGTTTTACCTGCCTCCGCCCTTTACCGTGTGGGCAGTGCTTTGGCGCATCTTGAGGCTGGCTGATGGCTCGGCCCGCGTTTCGCGCGGCGCCGGGTGTTATTTCGCATCCAAGGATCATTGCGATGTTTTCACGTTTTCTGACTTCCGCCCTGTTTGCCGGGGCCTCTGCCGGCCTGTTGACCGGCTTGCTGCAACTCTATTTCGTGCAGCCCGTGCTGCTTCATGCCGAGCTTTATGAGACCGGCGCGCTGGTGCATTTCGGGGCCGACCCCGTCAGCGCGCATCCCGATTTGCCCGGTTTCGATGCCGTCCGCGATGGGCTGAGCCTGATCTTCACCATGCTCACCTATACTGCCTATGCGCTGATCCTTCTGGCCGCGATGAGCCTTGGCGAAGAGCGCGGCGCGGTGATCGATGGCCGCTGGGGCATCCTTTGGGGTGTCGCCGGTTTCGTGGCCTTCCACCTCGCGCCGGGGTTCAGCCTTGCGCCCGAAGTGCCCGGTGTGGCCGCAGCGGACATCACCGCGCGGCAAATCTGGTGGTTCGCCACCGCAGCGGCAGCGCTGGTGGCGCTTTGGCTGCTGGCCTTTGGCAAGGGGTGGGGTGCGTGGATCGGGGCGGCGGTCCTGCTGATGGCCCCCCATATCATCGGCGCGCCCGAGCCCGAGAGCTTTAGCGGCCCGGTGCCGACCGAGATCGGCGCGCTTTTCGCCGCGCGTGCGCTTGGCATCGGCTTGGCCGCATGGGTGTTGCTGGGCAGTTTCGCTGGGTTCTTTTGGCAACGTGAAGGCGCGCAGAGCGCCTGAGGGAGGTCGAAATGGACAGATCACTGGCGCTATTCGCCATTGGATTGGTCTTTGGCGGTGGCATCGGTTTTGCCATCGCCGCAAGCAACGGGGTGACCTTCGACGGCCATGACCACGGCGACCCTGCCGCCCATGGCGGCGGCGGGCATGCGGCCATGGATCACGGCGGTGCGGATCACGCGCGGATGCATGGCCAGCCCATCGCGCTGGCCGCCGAAGAGGCCCCCAGCCTTGCCATCCGCGTGACCCCCGACCCGATGTCGGGCCACAACCTTTTTGTTGAGACCGAAGGCTTCGCCTTTGCCCCGCAGAACGCCAGCGGCGCAAATCAACCGGGCGAGGGCCATGCCCATGTCTATGTCAACGGTGCCAAGATCGGGCGGCTTTATGGCCCATGGCTGCATCTGCCAAATCTGCCCAAAGGCGAGGTCACGGTGGAGGTCACGCTCAACGCCAATGACCACCGCCCCTTGGCGGTGAACGGTGCGCCGATTACGGCCCGCGAGGTGCTGACGGTTGAATAATCGCACCGCCTCCCCTTTTCATGGCGGGCCGAAGCGCATACCCGGCACGCATAACCCGATGGGACAAGATCAATGAGCGCAACCCTACATGTCTGCATGACCTGCCGCGCCGGTGAGGTGCTGGAGGAAGACGCCCCGCGCCCCGGCGCGCAGCTTCATGCCGCCCTCGACGCCGCAGGCGCGCCCGAGGGCGTGACCATCGTGCCGGTGCAATGTCTTTCCGCCTGTTCGCAGGGGGCCGCCGTGGCGCTGTCTGCGCCGGGCAAATGGTCCTATGTCTATGGCCGCTTGACCAAGGAAGACGCCGCCGACATCCTTGCCGGAGCCGCCGCCTATGCCGCCACCCAAGACGGGCTGGTGCCATGGCGCGAACGCCCGGTCATCTTTCGCAAGCAAAGCCTTGCGCGTATCCCCCTTTGACCCTGCCGCAGGAGCCTACAGCATGAGCGATCTCGCCAAAATCCCCGTTACCGTCATCACCGGCTTTCTCGGCGCGGGCAAGACCACGTTGATCCGCCACCTGATGACCAATGCAGGCGGGCGTCGCCTTGCCGTTTTGGTTAATGAGTTCGGGACCGTGGGGGTGGATGGCGACATCCTGAAATCCTGCGCCATCGACGACTGCCCGGCGGAGAATATCGTCGAGCTGGCCAATGGCTGCATTTGCTGCACCGTGGCGGATGATTTCATCCCCACCATCGAAGCGTTGATGGCCCTGCCCACGCGCCCCGATCACATCCTGATCGAAACCTCTGGACTGGCCCTGCCGAAACCGCTGCTCAAAGCCTTCGACTGGCCCGCGATCCGGTCCAAGATCACCGTCGATGGCGTCATCGCGCTGGCCGATGCAGAAGCCGTGGCCGCTGGCACTTTCGCCGCCGATGTCGCCGCCGTGGACGCGCAGCGTCTGGCCGACGACAGCCTCGACCACGAAACGCCGCTCTCCGAAGTGTTCGAAGATCAGATCTCCTGCGCCGATATCGTGCTGATGTCCAAGGCCGATCTGGCCGGTCCCGATGGCCTCGCCAAGGCCCGCAAGGTGATTGAAGAGGAAAGCCCGCGTGAGATTCCGATCCTTGAGATGACCGAAGGCGTGATCGACCCCAAGGTGGTGCTCGGCCTCAACGCCGCCGCCGAAGACGACCTCGCCGCGCGCCCCTCGCATCATGACGGCCACGACGATCACGAGCATGACGATTTCGAAACCGTGGTGATCCCGATGCCGGAGGTGTCGGATGTCGATGCGTTGGTGGCCTCGATCGAGCGGCTCGCGCGTGAGCAGAACATCCTGCGCGTGAAGGGCTATGTCGCGGTCGAGGGCAAGCCGATGCGCCTGTTGGTGCAGGCCGTGGGCGCGCGGGTGCGTCAGCAGTTCGACCGCCCTTGGGGCAGCGACACGCGCGCCGGGCATCTGGTGGTGATCGCCGAGCATGACGACATCGACCTTGCCAAAATCCGCGAGATTTTGGGAGCCTGACCGCCCATGCATGTCGTCTTTCGCGAAAGCCACGGGTTGGAGGATACCGACACCCCCTATGATCCGGGGCAAACCCCCGCCGATCTGGTGATGCTGTCGTTTTCCGACAGTGACCTCGGCGCTTTCGCGGCAGGCTGGCATCGCGGCGGCGGCAAGGAGGGCAAGCTGCCCTCGCTGCGTCTGTGCAACCTCGTGGCGCTGCGGCACCCGGCCTCGGTCGACAACTATATCGAACAGACGCTGACCGGGGCCAAAGGCATTCTGATCCGCCTCATCGGGGGGAGAATTACTGGCCCTACGGCATCATGCAGGTCCAAGACTTCGCCCGCCGGAAAAACATCGCGCTGGCCGTCTTGCCCGCCGATGGGCGCGAGGATCCGGGGCTCGACGCGCATTCGACTTTGCCGGTTTCCACGCTGCGCCGTCTTGCGCATCTTTGTGATGCGGGCGGGCCGGTGGCGGCGCAGGCCGCGCTGGCGCAGATGGCGCTGGCGGCGGGCTTTTACGCCGGGCCGGTCATGGGCACGAAAACGGTGCCTGATTGCGGCTATTACGACCCCGATCAAGGGGTGCTCCCCCTCGCCGACGCGGCGGGGCAGACTGTCGCGGTTACCTTTTACCGCAGCTATCTTCTGGCCGCCGATACCGCGCCCGTCGATGCGCTGATCCGGGCGCTGCGGGCGGCGGGGCTGAACGCCATCGGGCTTTTCGTACCCTCGCTCAAATCCGATCCCGCGCGGCGCTTTCTGGACGATGCCTTGGCGGCGATGAAACCCGTGGCCATCGTCAACGCCACCGCCTTTTCGGGGCGCGGGGATGATGGCACCTCCCCGCTCGACGCGCCGGGCTGCCCGGTGTTTCAAGTGGCCCTCTCTACCGCCCGGCGGCGCGATTGGGACGAGAGCGAGCGCGGCCTTTCCCCCGCCGATCTGGCGATGCATGTGGTCTTGCCCGAGGTCGATGGCCGCATCTTCGGCGGCGTCGTCAGCTTCAAGAGCCCCGGAAAGCGCGACCCCGATCTGCAATATTCCCGCTTTGCCCACCGCGCCGAAGAGGCGCGGATCGAGGCTGTCGTCGCCCGTGTGCTGGGCTGGCATCGGCTGGCGCAGACCCCGGCGGCCACGCGCAAGCTGGCACTGGTGCTCTCGACCTATCCGGGGCGGGACGATCAACTGGCCCATGCGGTCGGCCTTGATGCGCTGGCCAGCGTCGAAGACATGCTGATGCGGCTGGCGGGTGAGGGCTATGGCGTCACGCCGCAGATCGGCTTTGGCCGGAGCCTGACCGAGCAGCGCATCACTTGGCCCCTTGCCGACTATGAGGCGGCGCTAGCCGCTCTGCCGCAGGCGCTGCGCGATGACCTTCGCGACGCGTGGGGCGCGGCGGCGGATGATCCGCTGGTGCAGGACGGTGCCTTTCACTTCGCCGCGCAAACCTGCGGCAACGCACTAGTCGCGCTGCAACCCGAGCGGGGCGATCTGCAAGACCGCGAAGACAGCTATCACGACCTCGCCCGCACGCCGCGGCATTCCTATGTGGCCTTCTACCTCTGGCTGCGGGATCAGGGCCATCACGCGCTGGTGCATATCGGCGCGCATGGCACGCTGGAGTGGCTGCCGGGCAAGGCGGTTGCCCTCTCGGGCGATTGCTGGCCCGAGGCGCTGACCGGCGATCTGCCGGTGATCTACCCCTTTATCGTCAACGATCCGGGGGAGGCGGCACAGGCCAAGCGGCGCATCGGGGCGGTGACGCTCGGCCATCTGCCGCCCCCGCTGAAAGACAGTGAAACACCCGATGGGCTGTTGCGGCTGGAACGGCTGTTGGACGAATATTCCACCGCCGACGGGCTCGACCCCGCGCGCCGCGACCGGCTGGTCGATACGATCCGGGCGGAGGCGCAGGCGGCGGGGGTGGAAGATGACCTCGGCCTCGATGCCGCCAGTTCCTCGGCCGAGGCCCTGACCCGGATCGACGCCTTCGTTTGCGACATCAAGGAAAGCCAATACGGCGATGGCCTGCACGTCTTCGGCGCGGGGGCGGGCGAATGGGACGGGCTGCTGACCGCGCTTTCGGGGCGGCGCGTCACCTCCGGGCCTTCCGGCTCGCCCTATCGCGGGCGGTCCGATGTGCTGCCGACGGGGCGCAACCTCTATGCCGTCGATCCGCGCGGGGTGCCCAGCCGGGCCGCCCATGCGCAGGGGGTGAAACTGGCCGAGGAACTGCTCAGGCGGCATCTGCAAGACAATGGCGACTGGCCGCGCGGGCTGGTGATCGACCTTTGGGGCTCGGCCACCATGCGCACGGCGGGCGAAGAGGTCGCCATGGCGATGCATCTCGCCGGGATCGCGCCGAAATGGGACGAGGGCAGTGAGCGGGTTTCGGGCTTTGAGGTAATCCCGTTGACCCTGCTGGACCGTCCGCGCATCGACGTGACCCTGCGCATCTCGGGCCTGTTCCGCGATGTCTTTCCCGGCCTCGCGCAGCTTTTCGAAGCCGGGGCGGCGGCATTGGCCGAACGCGAAGAAGCGCCGGATATGAACCCCTATCTCACCCGCACCCCCCGTGTCTTTGGCCCCAAGCCGGGCCTTTACGGCGTGAATATGGAAGCGGCCTTGCAAGACTATTCCGACGCCGGTCGCGCCGCGGCGGGCGAGGCGTGGCTCGCGGGGTCGGAATGGGCGATCAACGCCCAAGGCGAGGCGCATCAGGACCGCGCCGCGCTGGAGGCGCAGTTGCAGCGCGCCGATGGCTTTGCTCATGTGCAGGACTTGGCCGAAAGCGATATCCTGCTCGCCTCGGACTATGCCAGCCACGAAGGCGGCTTTGCCGCCGCGATGGCGCATCTCGGCGCGCAGAAACCGGCGATGTACCACCTTGACCACACCCGCGCAGGCAGCCCCCGCGCACGCTCCATGCCCGAGGAGATCGCCCGCGTCGTCCGCGCCCGTGCGGCCAATCCCGGCTGGGCCAGCGGCATGATGCGCCACGGTTTCCGCGGCGCGGCAGAGGTGGCGGCGACACTCGACAACCTTGCCGCCTTTGCGCATCTGACACGCGAGGTGCCTGCGCATCTCTTTGACCTCTACTTCGACGCCACGCTCGGGCGCGATGATCTGGTCGCCTTTATGGAGGCCGAGAACCCCGCGGCCTTGCAAGCCATGCGCGACCGTTTCGCGGCGCTGCGCGAGTCCGGCCTCTGGCTGACCCGCCGCAACTCGATCTCGGCCACATTGGACGGGGTGACGTGAGCGCGGCCCCGGCGATCAAGGGCTGGTGCCCCGGTGCGCTGCGTCCGATGCTCTCGGGCGATGGGCTGGTGGTGCGTCTTCGGGTGCCGCAGGGGCGCTTGACCCCGGCCCAAGCCCGCGGCGTGGCGGGGCTGGCCACGCGCTATGGCAATGGCATGCTCGACCTGTCGAACCGGGGCAATCTGCAACTGCGCGGCGTCGATCCCGCGCGGCACGAAGGGCTGATCGACGCGCTGCGCGCGCTGGCGCTGATCGACGTGGATGAGCGGACGGAGCGGCGGCGCAACATCATGGTCAGCCCCTTTTGGCAGGCGGGCGATGATACGGATTTCCTTTGCCAAGCCCTCTCTGCCGCCGCGCAGGCCCATGCGCTGCCGGATGTCTCCGCCAAATTCGGCTATGCGGTCGACGCAGGGCCGCAGCCGGTGTTGCAGGCCGATCCCGCCGACATCCGGTTCGAGCGCTCGGCGCAGGGGCAACTGCTGCTCTGCATTGAAGGGGCTATGCGGGGCAAACCCGTGACCCGTGCGACTGCGGTGACCGAAGCCATCGCGCTGGCCGAATGGGTGCGCGCGCAGGGGGTGACCCGCGCCGCGCGCGCCACGGCCACGGGGGCGCCGCTTCCCGCCGGTTTTGACTGCCCGCGTCAGGCGGGGCAGGGCACACCCGCCCCCGGCCTCTACCCATCCGGGGCGCTTGTCGCCTGTGCTTTCGGGCAGATGGAGGCCGAGACGCTTGCCGCGCTCGCGGAGCTTGGTCCGCTGCGCCTGACCCCGTGGCGGCGGGTGCTGATCGAAGGTGCCCCGCGCCTGCCTGATCTGGCCGGTCTCATCACCGCCGCCGATGACCCGCTGTTGCGCGTCGTTGCCTGTATCGGCGCGCCGGGCTGTGCACAGGGCCGGGGTGAGACGCGCGGGCTGGCCAGTCGCCTTGCCGCCGTGGTGCCGAAGGGGCAACGCCTGCATGTCTCCGGCTGCGCCAAGGGTTGCGCCGCGCCGCGCGCTACCGACCTCACCCTGACCGCCACCGCGCCAGAGCGCTATGACCTCATCCACGATGGCCGCGCCGATGCCATCCCTGATCTGCGCGGGCTGACCCCCGCCGCCATCGCCTCTCACCTTAGAAAGTCCGCCGATGCCCCATAGCTATATCACCGACGGTGCCGAGATTTACCGCCAGTCCTTTGCCACCATCCGCGCCGAAGCGGCGCTAGCGCGTTTCACCCCGGAGGAAGAGATCGTCGCCGTGCGCATGATCCACGCCGCGGGCATGGTCGGGCTGGAGGAGCACATCCGCTTTTCCGAAGGCATGGCCGTGGCCGCGCGGGCGGCACTGGAGGACGGCGCGCCGATCCTTTGCGACGCCTATATGGTCAGCGAAGGTATCACCCGCAAACGCCTGCCGCGCGAGAATGAGGTGATCTGCACCCTGCGCGACCCTTCGGTGCCAGCACTGGCCGCGAAGATGAGCAACACCCGCTCTGCTGCCGCGCTGGAACTGTGGCGGCCCCATCTGCAAGGCGCCGTGGTGGCCATCGGCAATGCGCCCACGGCGCTGTTTCACCTGCTCAACATGCTCGAAGACCCCGATTGCCCGCGCCCGGCGGCGATCATCGGCTGCCCGGTGGGCTTCATCGGCGCGGCGGAATCGAAAGAGGCTTTGATGCAGGACCTGCCGGTGCCCTCGATGATCGTGCAGGGGCGTTTGGGCGGCTCGGCGATCACCGTGGCGGCGGTGAACGCATTGGCCAGCAGGGTGGAATGAAGATGGGCAAGGTTATCTGCGCGGGCCTTGGCCCCGGCGACCCCGAACTGATGAGTGTGAAATCCGACCGTGCCATTCGCGGCGCGCGGCATCTGGCCTATTTCCGCAAGAAAGGCCGCGCGGGCCAAGCGCGCCGGATCGTCGAGGGGATGCTGCGCGACGACGTGGTGGAATATGCGATGGAATATCCCGTCACCACTGAGTTGCGCTTTGATTCGCCCGAGTATCGCGCCCAAATGGTCGCCTTTTACGAGGAATGGGCCGACCGGCTAGAAGCCTTGGCACGCGATCACGAGGTCATCGTGCTCTGCGAGGGTGATCCTTTCTTCTACGGCTCCTTCATGCATCTGCACACCCGGCTTCAGGGCCGCGCCGAGGTTGAGGTGCTGCCCGCGATCCCCGGCATGGTGGGCTGCTGGAACGCGCTCGATACGCCCTTCACTTGGGGCGACGACGTGGTAACCGTCTTGATGGGCACGCTGCCCGAGGCCGAGTTGACCGATCACATGAAGCGCGCCGATGCGCTGGTGGTGATGAAGACGGGTCGCAACCTGCCCAGCGTGCGCCGCGCGTTGGCGGCGGCGGGCAAGTTGGAGGACGCTTGGCTGGTCGAACGCGGCACCATGCCCGACCAGCGGGTGGCGCGGCTTTCTGACGTGGCGGATGACGACTGCCCCTATTTCGCGATCATCTTGGTCCATGGCCAAGGCCGCAGACCGGAGGCGGAGACATGAGCGGCATCCTTCATATCGCGGGCCTCGGCCCTGGTGATGACGCGCTTGTCACACCCGAGGTGACCGAGGCGCTGGCGCAGGCCACAGACGTTATCGGCTATATCCCTTACGTCGCCCGCGTCGCCCCGCGCGAAGGGCTGACCCTCCACCCCAGCGACAACCGGGTGGAGTTGGACCGCGCGACCCATGCGCTGCAACTGGCGCAGGCGGGCGCGCGGGTGGTGGTGGTGTCTTCGGGCGATCCGGGCGTCTTTGCCATGGCCTCGGCCGTGTTCGAAGCGGTGGAGCGGGATGGGGCGTTTGAAAGCGTCGACATCCGCGTGTTGCCCGGCATCACGGCGATGCTGGCGGCGGCGGCGCGGCTTGGGGCGCCCTTGGGCCATGATTTCTGCGCGATCAACCTCAGCGACAACCTCAAGCCCTGGGCGATGGTGGAGCACCGTTTGCGGATGGCCGCGCGGGCGGATTTCGCGATGGCCTTCTACAACCCCCGCAGCAAATCCCGCCCGCATCAATTCACCGAGGCGTTGGAGATTTTGCGTGCCGAATGCGGGCCGGACCGGCTGATTACCTTCGCCCGCGCCGTGACCACGCCGGAAGAGGCGTTCAACACCGTCACACTGGGCGAGGCGACGCCTGAAATGGCGGATATGCGCACCGTGGTGATCGTCGGCAATTCCGCGACGCGGCGGGTCGGGCGCTATGTCTATACGCCGCGCAGCGCGGTATGATGTAGCCAATGCATCACTTCGGTCACATCATTGGCGGCCACTTCGCCCGGCAGTTTCGGCCGCTCGGCCAAGATCACCGGCAGGCCAAGGCTGCGGGCGGCATCCAGCTTGGCCCGCGCGCCAGCGCCTCCGGCGTTCTTGGCGACGACATGGGTGATCGCATGGGTCTGCATCAGCGCGGTATCCCCCGCCACGTCAAAAGGCCCGCGCGCCAGCACGACCGTCGCCCGCGGCAGCGGCAGCGGGTCGCGTGGCGGATCGACGAGGCGCAGGAGGTAGCGGTGCTGCGGTTTCGCGGCGAAAAGCGCCAGTTGCTGCTTGCCGATGGCCAGAAACACCCGCGCCGGGCTGTCGGGCAGGGCGGCGGGCAGCGCGGTGAGGTCGGGCACGAAGGTCCAGTCGTCCCCTCCTGCGGCTCCCAAGCGGG
This sequence comes from Sulfitobacter faviae, assembly GCF_029870955.1. Lineage (NCBI taxonomy): Bacteria > Pseudomonadati > Pseudomonadota > Alphaproteobacteria > Rhodobacterales > Roseobacteraceae > Sulfitobacter > Sulfitobacter faviae. The sequence goes on from NZ_PGFQ01000001.1 coordinate 1,692,187, forward strand.
GCGCTCGAACCGCACCAGCGGCAGGTCCTGCCGGGCGCAGGCAACGAAGGCATTGTTGCTCATCCCTGCGGCGAAAGGATGGGTGGCGTCGACGACATGGGTGATCGCCTCGGTCTCAAGATAGGCCACCAGCCCCGCCACGCCCCCGAAGCCGCCGACGCGGGTGGGCAGGGGCTGGGCCACGGGGCTGTCTGTGCGTCCGGCATAGGAAAACACCGCGTCGATCCCGGCTTTGGCCAAGGCGCGGGCCAAGGCGCTGGCTTCGGTGGTGCCACCCAAAAGAAGGACGCGCATGATGGGTGATCCTTGGCTCAGCATCATCGGAATGCCCGACGATAGCGCGGATGCCTTGCCCGCGGCAAGCCGCGCGGCGCTGGCAGAGGCCGAGGTGATCTTTGGCGGGCCGCGTCATCTGGAGCGGGGAGGCGCAGGTGCGCGCGGGCGCGCTTGGCCGGTGCCTTTCTCGGTCGAGCCGGTGTTGGCCGAGCGTGGCAAGCGCGTGGCGATGCTGGTGTCGGGCGATCCCTTCTGGTTCGGCGCGGGCGGCAGCATTGTCGGCGCGTTGCAGCCCGACGAATGGCACAGCCTGCCCGCGCCCTCGACCTTCTCGCTGGTGGCCAATGCGCTTGGCTGGCGGTTGGAGGAGGTTACCTGCCACGGGCTTCACGCCGCACCGCTGGCGCAGCTGCGCGGTGCCCTGCGTCCCAAGGGGCGGATGATCTGCCTGCTGCGCGATGGGGAGGCCCCTGCGGCGTTGGCGGAGTTTCTTTGCACACAAGGCGGGGGCACGGCCACGCTGTATGTGGCCGAACGGCTGGGCGGCCCCGATGCGCGGGTGCGGGAGGTGCAGGCGGATGGCTTCGATCTGACGGATGTGCAAGCGCCGGTGGCGGTCGGGGTCGCGCTGCCCAAGGGCATCGGCCTGCCGCGCACCCCCGGCCTGCCGGATGACCATTTTGCCAGCGACGGCCAAATCACCAAGGCGCCGGTGCGGGCGCTGACGCTGTCGGCCCTCGCCCCTCGGCCCGGCGAGTTGCTGTGGGACATCGGCGCGGGGAGCGGCTCGGTCTCGGTCGAGTTCTGCCTCGCCGGTGGGCGCGCCATCGCCTTTGAGCAGCACGCCGCGCGGGTCGAGAATATCACCCGCAATATCGAAGATTTCGGCCTGAACGCGCGTATGCAAACAATTCATGGCCGCGCGCCAAAAGTCTGGGCGGGGCAGCCTTTGCCGGATGTGGTCTTTGTCGGCGGCGGCGGGAACGCGGCGCTTTACGATGCCCTCCTGCCTGCGCTACCAGCGGGCACGCGGCTGGTCGCCAACGGTGTGACGCTGGAAACCGAGGCGCTTTTGGCGCAGCTTCACGCTGCGCATGGGGCAGTCTTTTGCGGATCGAACTGGCGCAGGCCGCCCCGCTTGGCACAATGCGCGGCTGGCAGCCGCTGCGGCCCGTGGTACAATGGAGCGTGACTTTATGAGGATGGCCGGGATCGGATTTCGGGGCGCGGCAAGCGTCGCCTCGCTGCGCGACGCGCTGGCGCGGGCCAACCCCGATGGCACCAAGATCGACGCGCTGGTGACCGAAGCCGCCAAGGCCCGCGCCACCGTGTTCCGCGAATTCGCGCAAGAGTTGGGCGTGCCGGGGCTTGGCATCACCACCGAAGACTTGGCCCGCATGATAACTCCCACGCAATCGGCTCGGATCGAAGACCGTTTCGGCACCGGCTCCCTGTCCGAGGCCGCCGCATTGGCCGCCGCCGGGCCGGGGGCGGTATTGGTTGCCGAACGCGTCGTTTCGGGCGATGCCATGGCCACCGCGGCGATTGCCGAGAGGAAAGGATAGATACCGTGACTGTACATTTCATCGGGGCCGGGCCGGGGGCGGCGGATCTCATCACCCTGCGCGGGCGCGACCTGATCGCGGCCTGCCGGGTCTGCCTCTACGCCGGGTCGCTTGTGCCCGAGGCGTTGCTGAGCCACTGCCCCGAGGGGGCGCGGATCGTCAACACCGCGCGGCTGTCGCTGGACGATATCATGGAAGAGATCGCCGCCGCCGATGCCGCAGGACATGACGTGGCGCGGCTGCATTCGGGCGACCTGTCGGTCTGGTCGGCGATGGGCGAACAATTGCGCCGCCTGCGCGAGATGGGCATCGCCTATGACGTGACGCCGGGGGTGCCATCCTTTGCAGCCGCCGCGGCGGAACTGGGGGCCGAGCTGACCCTGCCGGGCGTGGCGCAATCGGTGATCCTGACCCGCACCTCGGGCCGCGCCACGGCGATGCCCGAAGGCGAGACCCTGGCCAATTTCGCCCGCACTGGAGCGACGCTGGCCATCCACCTGTCGGTGCATGTGCTTGATAAAGTCGTCGAAGAACTGACCCCGCATTACGGTGCCGATTGCCCCGTCGCCGTGGTCTGGCGTGCAAGCTGGCCCGATCAGCGCATCGTCAAGGCGACGCTTGCCACCCTGCGCACTGAAGTGGGCGAGGAAATGGCCCGTACCGCGCTGATCCTCGTGGGCCATGCCATCGGGGCCGAGGATTTCGGCGAGAGCCGCCTTTACGCCGCCGATTATGACCGCCGCTTCCGCCCTGTCGGGGCCGAGCCGCGCTTTCCGGAGACTTCCTCATGATCCCGCCCGGCCTGCTGATCTCCGCCCCGGCCTCCGGCACCGGCAAGACAACCTTGATGCTGGGGCTGCTGGCCGCGCTGCGCGCCGAAGGTGTCGCGGTGCAGCCGTTCAAAAGCGGCCCTGATTACATCGATCCGGCCTTTCACACGGCCGCCTCGGGCCGGGCGTCTTTCAACCTCGACAGTTGGTCGATGGACCGCGCGCGGATCGAAGGGCTGGTCGGCAATGCCGATGGGGCCGAGTTGATCCTTGGCGAGGGGTCGATGGGACTGTTTGACGGGGTGGCCAAACCGGGGGCCTGTGGCAATGGCGCCAGCGCCGATGTCGCGGCGCTGATGGGCTGGCCGGTGGTGCTGGTGCTCGACGTATCGGGGGCGGCGCAATCGGTGGCGGCCACGGCGCTCGGCTTTCGCGAGATGCGGCCCGATGTGGAACTGGCGGGCGTGGTGTTGAACCGCGTCGCCTCCCCCCGGCATGAGACGCTGGTGCGCGCGGGGATGGGGGCTGTCGGGATCAAAGTCTTCGGCGCGCTGCCGCGCCGGGTGGAGATCGAAATGCCCGAGCGTCACCTCGGGCTGGTGCAGGCCGGAGAGCAGGAAAACCTGCCCGATCTGCTGGGGCAGGCGGCGGCATTCGTCGCGGCCCATGTCGATGTCCCCGCCCTGCGGGCCGCCGCGCGGGGCACGTTGCAGAACCCGCCCGCTCCGGCGCAGATCACCCCGCCCGGGCAGCGCATCGCGCTGGCGCAGGACAACGCTTTCGCCTTTGTCTATCCGCATCTTTTGGCCGGGTGGCGCGCGGCGGGGGCAGAGGTTCTGCCCTTCTCCCCGCTCGCCGATGAAGCGCCGGACGACAGCGCCGATTGCTGCTGGCTGCCGGGCGGCTACCCGGAACTTCACGCCGGCAAGCTCGCTGCCGCCGCGCAATTCCGCGACGGGCTGCGCGCCTTTGCCGAGACCCGCCCCGTGCATGGCGAATGCGGGGCTATATGGCGATGGGCGCGGGCCTCATCGACAAAGAGGGCGCCCGGCACGAGATGGCGGGGCTTTTGGGGCTCGAGACCTCTTTCGCCAAACGCAAGATGCATCTGGGCTACCGTCAGGCCGACCTCAACGCGCCGATCCCCGGCCATTCCGCACGGGCCGAATTGCGCGGACATGAGTTCCACTATGCCACGATCCTTGCCGAGCCGGACGCCCCGCTGGCCCGGATCACCGATGCCAATGACCTTGAAGTGCCCGAGACCGGCTCGGTCCGCGATTTCGCGGGGGGTGGGCGTGCCACGGGCACCTTCTTTCACATGATCGCGGCGCTGTGATGGGGGATTCGTTTCCTTCGTCTCCTCCGGCCCCGGCGACCCGGAGCTCTTGACCGTCAAGGCCGTGGCGCGGTTGCAGGCGGCGGATGTGGTGCTGTTCGATGACCTAAGCGCGGGCCCAATTTTGGAGCACGCGCGGCCCGATGCGGACCTGATCGGCGTCGGCAAACGGGCCGGGCGCGCCTCGCCCAAGCAAGACCATGTGAGCCGCGTGCTGGTCGATCATGCGCAAGCCGGGCTGAAGGTCGTGCGGTTGAAATCCGGCGACAGCGGCATGTTCGGACGGCTGGAGGAAGAGATCATCGCCCTGCGCACGGCGGATATCCCTTTCGAGATCGTGCCGGGCGTGACCGCCGCCTCTGCCGCCGCCGCCACCGCAGGCATCCCGCTGACCCGCCGCATGACCGCGCGGCGCGTGCAATTCATCACCGGCGCGGATGTGACCGGAGGGTTGCCGCGCGACGTGAACATGGCCGCTTTGGCCGATCCGATGGCGACCACCGTGGTCTATATGGGCAAACGCACCTTTGCGGGCCTTGCCGCACGATTGATCGAACACGGGCTGCCAGGCCACACGCCCGCGCTGCTGGCCGAGGCGGTCTCGACCCCGGCGGAGAAAGTGCAGCGCTTCACGATTGAAACGCTGGCGCGCCATCTGGAAAGCACCAGCAGCACCACGCCGGCGCTGATCTTTTACGGACCATTGGCCGAGTTCGAGACGTGAAAGCGTTCGTCTGCACCTCTTGCACCGCCGATGGCGGCTTTCTGGACGTGGTCCGCGCAGGCCTGTCCGAGGTGGAGGTCGAAGGCATCGACTGTATGTCAGGCTGCACGCGGGCGCAGACCGTCGCCTTTCGCGCGCCGGGCAAGGTGGCCTATCTGTTCGGCGAAATCACCGAAGCCGACATGGATGATTTGCGCCGTTTCGTGACGCTCTATGCCGCCTCTGCCGACGGAAAATTCGCCGATGCGCGGGTGCTTGGCGGGCTGCGTTTAAAGGCAATCGCGAGGATACCGGGATGACTGATCTGGAACTGACTTTGATCGGCATCGGCACCGGCAACCCTGAGCATCTGACCCTGCAAGCGATCCGGGCGATGAACGCGCAAGACCTGATCTTGATCCCGCAAAAGGGCGCGGGCAAGGATGATCTGGCGGGGCTGCGGCGGAGCATCTGCGACGAGGTGTTGACCAATGAAGCGGTGCAGATCGTCGGCTTCGATCTGCCCGTGCGTGACCCGGCGATCGAAGATTACCGGGCGCGCGTCGACCACTGGCATGATGCGATTGCCGAGGCATGGCGCGGGGCGATGGCCCAGCATCCGACCGCCCGGCGGGTGGCGCTGCTGGTCTGGGGCGACCCGTCGCTATATGACAGCACCCTGCGCATCGCCGCGCGGCTGGAACCTGCGCCCCGCATCACCGTGATCCCCGGCATCACCTCATTGCAAGGGCTGACGGCGGCTCATGCGATCCCGCTGAATGAGATCGGTGCGCCCTTCATGGTGACCACCGGGCGGCAGTTGCGCGATCACGGTTGGCCCGAAGGGGTCGATACGCTGGTGATCATGCTCGATGGCGATGGCGCCTTTCAGGCGTTGGACGCGGAAGGCGTGACGATCTGGTGGGGCGCCTATGTCGGCATGGCCGAAGAGATCATCCGCCATGGCCCGTTGGCCGAGGTTGCCGAAGACATCATCGCCACCCGTGCCGCCGCCCGCGCGGCGCATGGTTGGATCATGGACATCTACCTGCTCCGGCGCGGCTGATTCTTAACCGTCGGGATCGACCTTGCCGCGCATCGCTTTGACCTCGCCGCGCACCTTCTTGGCCTTGAGGCGGCGCTTTTTCGACCCCAGCGTCGGGCGGGTGGCGATGCGGCGTTTCGGCGGGGTGAGGGCGCGGCGGATCAACTCGGCCAGACGCTCGCGCACCAATTCGCGGTTGCGGGCCTGACTGCGGGTCTCGTCACATTGCAGCACCAATGCGCCTTCGGTGGTCCAGCGCCGCCCGGCCAGACGGCGCAGCCGGTTCTTGACCGGTTGCGGCAGGGAGGGCGAGGTGGCAGCTTCGAACCGCAATTCCACCGCCGAGGAGACCTTGTTCACATTCTGCCCGCCGGGGCCGGAGGCACGCATGAAGCTTTCCGTCAGCTCCCAATCCTGAATGGCGATGTCATCGTTGATGTGCAGCATGGGCTCTCCTTGCCCCCGCAACATGCCAGCCCGCGCGGTGAGGGTGAAGGGGGAATGCGAAATGGGCCGCCCCTTGGGGAGCGGCCCAATCGAATGGTTTCAGGAGGGGGATCGGTTAGACCGACGTCCACCAGGTGGTTGCATTGCCAGGGGCTGCCCTAGCAGGAAACCCCGCTGGCTGTTCCGACACCTCGCTCCAATACCTTTCTTGACACTGGATCACCTCCTTTACATTTGTTGAACTCACCCTGAGCGTTGCACAGGTTTTGAAATTCGCAAAGCGTTTTTTTTAAGGGGCGCGGCGGCAGGGGGTGGCCCCCTGCGCCGGTATCATGCGCGGGCGGTCAGCCGTGCGGTCAGCAGCCGGAAGGGGATCAGCGCGAGCAGCGCGATGGCCAGTTTGACCGACCAATCCGCCACGGCGAGCGAGACCCAAAGCGGCGCGCGCGGGCCCGTGCCCAAAAGCGGCAGCGTCTCGGCGGCCCAAGCCACATCGGTGGCGGGGTGGATGAACGACAGGCTGGCCGAAAAGGCGATGGAGAAAAACAGCGCCGTGTCGATCGCGCTGCTGATCAAGGTGCTGACCAAGGGCGCGCGCCACCATGCGCCATCGCGGAAACGGTTAAAGATCGTCACGTCCAACAGCTGCGCCACGAGGAAGGCGGTGCCCGAAGCCACGGCGATGCGGATCGTCACCAGCGGGCCGAACTCGCCCATGATCTGCGTGCCAATGAGCGAGCAGATCAGGCCCACGACAAAGCCCACCAACACGACCCGGCGCGCGGCAGAGGCGCCGTAGAGACGGTTCATCACATCGGTGACGAGGAAGGCCAGCGGATAGGTGAAAGCCCCCCAGGTCAGCCATTGGCCAAAGAGAAACTGAACAAGGATATTCGAGGCCACGACGATGGCGGCCATGGCAAGAATGCCGGGAAGATAGGTGCGTGTCATATGTGAACCGTTTTGTGCAAGGGTGCGGCGACTTGGCCTGCGGGGATCGCAGACCGGACGGCTTTAGCCCTCGGAACCCGGTTTGGCAAGGATCAGCTCGACCACCTCATTGCGCTGCATGACGAAGAAGTTGTCGTCCGACAGCAGGGTCAACCGGGTTTGCCCCGCCGCATCCTGCCACGCGCTGAGCGCTTCGAGGTTGTCATATTGACCGGGGCCGGAGGTCAGCAGTGTCTCTTCGCCAAGCGCAGGCGCGGTGAGGTTAAAGCTGCGGATGCGGCTGCGAAACCCCAGCGGCGTGATCGTCCGCTCCAGCAGGTAAAGCGTGCCGTCCTCGGCAAAATCGGCATCCACCGGCAGGAACGGCCCCCGGCGCGGGATCTCTGCGGTGATCGTCCAACTGCTGCCGTCAAAGGCATAGAGCGGGAAATCACCCGAGGCCGGGCCGCCGCCTTCGGGGTCGCAAAGAGCCGCCCATCGGGGTGGGCGGCCAAAGTCTCCATCCCCGCGTTTGGCTCGAACTTGGCGAAGTCGTCATGTCTGGGCAGCGGGGTGGTGACGCCGCTCTCGGGCGACAGCCGCGCGACATGGTGGTCGTGCTCGAATGAGACGTAGAGTTGCCCGCTGCCGTCAAGCGCCAGCGCTTCGGCATCGCGCATCTTGTCGCGCAGGGGCTTGCCGTCGGCATCTTTGAGCGGAGCATCCTCCACAATCTCAAGCGCGACCAAACGGCCCGCCTCGCGCAGCATGCGCGCTTGCACCACGCGGCCCCGGTCCGACACCGCCGTGAGGCGGGTGCCATCGGCATTCACCTCGACCCCGGAAAAGCCGCCGAACCACGGCGCCGGATGGCGCCATGTCAGCACGCTGTCCACCTGCACCACCGGCCCTGTCTGCGCGGCGGGGGCCACGCAGGCGATGAGCAGAAAGAACGGGAGGCAGGCGCGGATCAGTTTGCGTTCAGAACGGCGTTGCATTGGGCAGGCAGGTCCGCAAGCAGGATATCGCGCTTGGGCTTGGGTTTTACTTTGGGCGCGTTCGGATCCGGTTTCGGTGGGTTCAGGATGTTGGCCTGCCACTGGCGCGCATCGGCGCAGCCGTCACCGGGCGGGGGCGGGGCCTGATCCACACAGCCGCGCGCGCCTTTGGGGCAGCTGATGCGGATGTGGAAGTGATAGTGATGCCCGTACCAAGGCCGGATTTTGCGCAGATAGCTGCGGTCGCCTTTCTCATCGGCGCACATCTGCACCTTGGCGCCGGGGAAGACGAAGATACGCGCGGTGCGGGGGTCTTGGGCCGCAGCCTTGATCACCTCGTGATGCGCAGGGGTCCAAGAGGAATTCACATAGGCCCCGCTCGCCCGGCGCATGGAGATCGAGGAGATATTCTCGCGCTGCGCCCGGCTGAGGTTCAGGGATTTGGGCGGCAGCATCCAGATGTCGGCATCAAGCCCGATCTGGTGGCTGGCGTGACCGGTCAGCATCGGCCCGCCGCGCGGCTGGCTCATATCGCCGACATAGACGCCTTCCCAACCGGGCTGCTGCGCGGCCTTCCGGCTGAGCTTTTTAACCATGTCGATCATCTCGGGGTGGGCCCAGTTGCGGTTGCGCGACAGGCGCATGGCTTGCCATGTCGGACCCGTCTCGGGCAATTGCTCGGCCCCGGCAAGGCAGCCTTTGGAATAGCTGCCGAAAGCCGCCGGAGATTGCGCGGAGGCAAAGCTCTTGGCCCCGAAAAGCCGCTTGGCCTCGACCGTGCTCAATGCGCCGCCCGAAGAGCCGATGGTCGGCAGGGCGACCTTCTCACCGCTGATGTCGGTCTCGGTCCGGCCGCCCCCGCAAGAGGCAAGCGCAAAGGCCAGCGCCACGGAGGTGAGGGTGCGAAGCAGCGTCATGTGGCGAAATCTCCCTTGGGTTTGACCCAGGCTAACAGGATCACACCGACGATGAAAAGCCCTACGACAGGGGTGATGCCAAGCCGTTGGCTGCCGGTGAGGTCGCTGGTCAGGGCAATCAGCGCCGGTGCGAGAAAGGAGGTGGCTTTGCCCGAGAGGGCGTAGAGGCCAAACGCCTCGGTCATCCGATCGGGGTTTCCCTGCCGGGTCAGCATGTTACGCGATGACGCCTGGAGCGCCCCACCCGCCGCCCCGATAGAGGCCCCGGCGACGTAGAACAGAATATCGGGCAGGGCGGAGCCTTCGGGCAAAGAAACGCCCATGACCGAATTCGGCCCCAGCGAGATGATCAGGCAGGCGGTGGCGATGAGGATGACGCAGCAGGCCACGATCACCGGCATCGGCCCGATGCGCCGGTCGATCCGCCCGCCCAACACGCAGAACACCGCGCCCGAGATGGCCGCGAGGATGCCGAAGATGCCGATCTCTTGGATCGACCAATCCAGCACCCCAAGCGCATAGACCCCGCCAAAGGTATACATCCCGTTCAGCGCGTCGCGGTAGAACATCGACGAGCCGAGATAGGCCAGCAGAGACGGATGCTTCGGCAGCCCCCGCAGGGTGCGCGCCAAATCCGCAAGACCCGCGCCCACGCGATACTGCACGGCCCCGGGTTTCGGCCTGTCGCGCACATAAAGAAAGAAGGGGGTCATAAAGACCGCGTACCAGATGGCCGTCAGCGGCCCGACGATGCGGGTGTCGGCCTTTGTCGCCGGGTCGAGCCCGAAAAGCGGCGTCAGCCCCGCCATGGTGCGCCCATTCGCGCCGCTTTGAAACAGGGCGATCATCGCGATCAGCGCCAGCACCCCGCCCGCATAGCCAAAGGCCCAGCCATCGCCGGAAATGCGCCCCCGCTCATCCGCGTCGGGGTGCAGCTCGGGCAGGTAGGCATTGGTAAAGATCGTCGCGAACTCCATCCCGACCAAGCCGATGCCGAAAAAGAACAGCGCCCAAAGCAGAGAGAAATCCGCCGGGGCCGTCCACCACAGCGCGCCCGCGCCGACCACATACATGGCCGAGAAGAGCCGGATCCAAGGCATCCGCCGCCCCGAGGAATCCGCCACAGCGCCCAAGATCGGCGCCAGCACCGCAATCGCGACGCCCGCCAATGCCAGACCATAGCCCCAGTATGCCTGCGCTTGGGCTTTCGCGGCGCCAAGCTCCATCCCGCCTTCGACCAGCGCATTGGTCGCGGTCTGGGCAAAATAGGGGCCGAAGATGAAAGTCAAAAGCAGGGTGTTGTAAGGCTGGCTGGCCCAGTCAAAGAAATACCATCCCCAGATGCGCTTGCGCCCGCCTGTCTGTGCCATGTTGCGCCCCTTCGCGGCCTGCCCTTTTTCAAGTTAGAGCAGGGCAGGGCGCAAGGCGCAAGCGTCAGTAAGGGCAGGGGGCGAGGCAGAGGAGGGCGGTCGGCTCAGGCCGAAAGCGGCCCTGCCGCATCGGGGGTCGGGGCCGCGTCCTGCATTGGCGGCCAGGGGCGGTGCGCATCGGCGCGGATCCATTCGGCCACCCAGCCCGGCACCTCAGGCGAAGCTTGCTGCCGTCCCATCGCTTGCAAGACCTTTTCCGGCGGGATCAGCCCGTTACGATCGGTCACGGCGGAACGGTAGAGCACATGGCTCGCGCATTCGCCGTTCTTCTTCCACATGGATTGCTCAAGGTAGATGAACTTGTCGTCCCAACACAGGGTCCGGCTGCGCATCTCGAACTTCTCGAACATGCGGATGCGGCGGCGGAACCGCGTGCTGGATCCCGCGATGGTGATCGCCCATTTGTTCTGCCGCAGCAGCGTGATCAGCCCGGCCCGCTGCGCCATGGCGGTGCGGCCCAGATCATAGAGCGACAGCGCCCGCCCGTTGTTCAACTCCATCCAGATATCGAGGTCATGCGGCCAGCAGATGTGGTGGCTGACATGGGTGTCGGTCAGATTGTCCAGCGGCGCCTGCCGCGCGGCGACGATGACGTCTTTGGCCATGCGGATGATCGGGAACATGGGGCTTTCCTTTGTCGTGACGCCGCGGATCTGCGGCGGAAGCGCTGCGCGGTCAAGCATATACGTCGCGGCACTCTTGCCCTTTGAGGGCGGGGCGCTTAACTGTCTTGCGTCAAACCAAGGGGATATTCCATGACGTCGCTGTTCCAGATCCTGATGCTGCTTTTGAACATCGTTTGGTTCATCGTCATCGCCCATGTCATCATGTCTTGGTTGATCAACTTTCAGGTGCTGAACCTGCGCCAGCCGCTGGTGGCGCAGATCTGGGACGGGCTGAACCGCATTCTTGAGCCGGTCTATAGCCGCGTGCGCAATGTGATCCCGCCGATGGGTGGCCTGGACCTCGCCCCCCTGATCGTGCTGATCGCCGTCGCCATGGCGCGGATCGTGCTGACCAACAACGCAGCGGCCTTCTACTGACGCGTGGCTCGGCCCGCCCGCGCGCCGATGTCGCGGGCATCTGGCCTTGTTCACGCTTTGTTAGTGTGGGAGTCTGCATAAAAAGAGCAGACAATCTTACAGGTTCTCCATGACAGGCGCTGCCACGCTTCTTCGTGATGTATTCGGTTTCGACGGGTTCCGCCCCGGCCAGCAAGAGATTGTTGAGGCCGTGACCGAGGGCGAGAACGTGCTGGCCATCATGCCCACAGGCGGCGGCAAATCCCTGTGTTTCCAATTGCCTGCCCTGATGCGCGAGGGGGTGACGGTGGTCATCTCGCCGCTGATTGCCCTGATGCGCGATCAGGTCCGCAGCCTGCAAGAAGCAGGCGTTGCGGCAGGGGCGCTCACCTCAGGCAACACGCCCGAAGAGACCGATGCGGTTTGGGAGGCGTTGGAAGCTGGCACGCTCAAACTGCTCTACATGGCGCCGGAACGGCTGGCGGCAGGCTCCGCCATGGGGATGCTGCGCCGGGTTGGCGTGAACCTCATCGCCGTGGACGAGGCGCATTGCGTCAGCCAATGGGGCCATGACTTCCGCCCCGATTACCTCCGCATCGGTGAGCTGCGCCGCACGCTCGACGTGCCGCTGGCGGCCTTCACCGCCACGGCGGATGCCGAGACTCAGGCCGAGATCGTTGAGAAGCTGTTTGACGGCACCCCGCCGCGCGCTTTCCTGCGTGGTTTCGACCGGCCCAATATCCACCTCGCCTTTGCCGCCAAGAACAAGCCGCGCGACCAGATCCTCGCCTTCGCCGGGGCGCGGCGCGGCCAGTCGGGCATCGTCTATTGCGGCACCCGCGCCAAGACCGAGGGGCTGGCCAAGGCGCTGCGCGATCAGGGGCAGGAGGCGCTGCATTACCACGGCGGCATGGAGGCTGAGGACCGCCGCATCGCCGAGCGCCGCTTTCAGCAAGAGGACGGGCTCATTGTCTGCGCCACCGTGGCCTTTGGCATGGGGGTCGACAAGCCCGACATTCGCTGGGTCGCCCATGCCGATCTGCCCAAGTCGATCGAGGCCTATTACCAGGAGATCGGCCGCGCCGGACGCGACGGCGCGCCCGCCGAGACGCTGACGCTTTTCGGCCCTGACGACATCCGTCTGCGCCGCGCCCAGATCGACGAGGGGCTGGCCCCGCCCGAACGCCGCGCCGCCGACCACGGGCGGCTCAACGCGCTTTTGGGTCTGGCCGAAGCGCTGGAATGCCGCCGCAAGACCCTGCTGGGCTATTTCGATGAGACCGAGGTCACCTGCGGGCGCTGCGATCTGTGCGACAATCCGGCGGAGGTTTTCGACGGCACCACGGCGGTGCGCAAGGCGCTCTCGGCCATGTTGCGCACCGACGAATGGTTCGGCGCGGGCCATCTCATCGACATCCTCTTGGGTAATGAGACCGAGAAGGTCCGCCAGCGCGGCCACCAATCGCTGCCGACCTACGGCGTGGGCGGGGAATACAGCCGCAACGAATGGCAGGCGGTGTTCCGGCAGATGATGGGCCATGACCTCGTGCGCCCGGATGCCGAGCGTCACGGCGCGCTGCGCATGACCGACGCCGCCCTGCCGATCCTGCGCGGCGAGGCCAGCATCAACCTGCGCCGCGATACGATCAAGGCGGCGGGCGCGAACCGGCGGCCCGCGGTCAAGGCCATGGTCAGCGACGAGGATGCGCCGCTGCTCTCGGCGCTCAAGGCCAAGCGTCGCGCGCTGGCCGAGGCGGCCCGCGTGCCCGCCTATATCATCTTCACCGACCGGACATTGATCGAAATGGCCGAGGCGCGTCCGCAAGACCTCGACGCCATGGCGCGGATCGGCGGGGTGGGTGCCAAGAAGCTGGAAAATTACGGTGCAGCCTTCCTCGAAGTCATCAACGGCGAGGCGCAGCCGATGCACAAGGCGCGGCGCAAGCTGGCGGGGCGCGAGGCGGGCAATGTCTATGACCAACTCTTGCAGGTGCAGGCCGACCTCGCGCGCGGCGCGCAGGGCACCGAAAAGCCGCTAAGCTGTTCTGCCGCGATGCTGGCAAAGGTGGCGCAACTGCGCAGCGCCGACCCTTCGGCCATCGAACGATTGCTCGGCGACAAACGCGCCGAACGCTTTGGCCCCGCCTTTCTGGACGTTCTGCGCGACGCGGGCTAGATCACCCCGAAACGCCCCAAGGAGACTGCCATGCTCGTCGTTATTTCCCCCGCCAAACGCCTTGATTGGGCCGCGCGCGATGTCGCCGTCACCCAGCCTGATTTTCAGGAAGACGCCGTCCGGTTGGCGACGACTGCGCGCAATCTCAGCTTGGGCGATCTTAAAAGCCTGATGGGGCTGAGCGACGATCTGGCGCGGCTCAACCGCGACCGCTTTCAGGCGTTCGAGGCTGAGCCCACAGCCGAGGTCACCCGCCCCGCCGCGCTGGCCTTTGCCGGCGACACCTATCAGGGGCTGGAGGCCACGAGCCTTGATGCCGATGAGATGACCTATGCCCAAGATCACCTGCGCATCCTGTCGGGCCTTTACGGCGTGCTGCGCCCGCTCGACGCGATCCAAGCCTACCGGCTGGAGATGGGCAGCAAGCTGAAAACACGCCGTGGCGGCACCCTCTATGACTACTGGCGCGACAGTCTATCCAAAGCGCTGAATGCACAGGGTGAGGCGACCGGCAGCGATGTTCTGGTGAATTGCGCCAGTCAGGAATACTTTGGCGCGGTGGACCTCAAGGCGCTGAAACTGCGGGTGATCACCCCGCAATTCATGGAAGATAAGGGCGATGGCAAGGGGCCGAAGATTGTCAGCTTCTTCGCCAAGAAGGCGCGCGGTGCCATGGCCCGCTACATCGTGCAGCACCGGGTGAGCGACCCAGAAGGCTTGCAGGATTTCGACAGCGGCGGCTATGCCTATCAGCCCGATGCCTCGACGCCCGAGCGTCCAGTCTTTGTCCGGCCCTACCCGTCGAACTGATCCGCGGGCGGGGCGGCGATGCGCGCCTTCCCGCCGTGCGCCGCCCGCCGGGCGATTGCCGCGCTTGGCGAAGGGGCGTAGACCTAGCGCCATGAAGTACCCGCTCGTCACCGCCGCTGTCATCGCCTGCGCCACGCCGCTTGGCGCGCATCCGCATATCTTCGTCGATACCGGGTTCGAAGTGATCGTCGATGCCGAGGGACGGTTGACCCATCTGCGGATCACATGGGCCTATGACGAATTCTACTCTCTCCTGGTGACCGAGGATCGCGGCCTCGACCCCGATTACGACGGCGTGTTGACGGAGGCGGAAGTCGCCTCTCTCAACGGGTTCGACATGCAGTGGATCGAAGGGTTCAACGGCGATACGGTCTTGCTGGAGGGGGGCGAAGAGGTCGCGCTCTCGGGGCCGCAGGACGTGGAAACCCGCTTTGCCGAAGGCCGGATCATCACCAGCCATCTGCGCGCGGTCGAAGACCCGGCACCGGCGGCGGATGGGTTGGTCATCAAACCCTATGATCCGACCTATTACACCGCCTATGAGGTGACCCAGAAAGTGACCATCCAAGGCAGTGACACCTGCCGTGCGCGGGTCAAGATGCCGGATATGAATGCCGATCTGCGCGCCCTTCAGCAGGACTTGAGCGCGTTGGACGCCAATACCGACCCAAGCGATGTGGGCCTCCCGGAGATCGGCGAAGCCTTGGCCAATGAAGTGGTGATCACATGCGACGCATCATAGCGCTGGCGGCATTGGCGACCCTTCTGGCGCTGGCGGCGCTGTGGTGGTCGGGCGGGTTCAACGCCCTTGCCCATTGGGCCGCAGGGCAGCAGCGCGGGTTTCAAAACAGCATCGCCAGCGGGCTGCGCGCCACGCGGGGCGGCGATACGGCGGCGTTCTGGACGGTGCTTTTGGCGTCTTTTGCCTATGGCGTCGTCCATGCGGCGGGGCCGGGGCACGGCAAGATCGTGATCGGCGGCTATGGGTTGGCGCGGGCGGTGCCGGTGCTGCGGCTCTCGCTGATCGCGCTCGCGGCGTCCTTGGGCCAAGCGGTGACCGCCGTGGTTCTGGTCTATGCGGGGATCCTCCTCTTGGGTCTTGGGCGGGAGGCGCTGGTCGGCGTGACCGAAGACATCATGGCCCCGGCGAGCTATGGCGCGATTGCCCTTATCGGGCTTTGGCTGATCTGGCGCGGGCTGCGCCATGCGCGGCAGGACAGATCGGCGCATTCCGGTGAAGTATGCAGCCATTGCGGCCATGCCCATGGGCCCAGTCTGGCGCAGGTTCAGCGCGCGGGCAGGCTGCGCGACGCGCTGCTCTTGATCGGTGGGATCGCCATCCGGCCCTGCACCGGCGCGCTTTTCGTGCTGGTGATCACTTGGCATATGGGGATCGGCGGGGTCGGCATCTTGGGGGCCTTTGCCATGGCGCTCGGCACCGGCTTGATCACCATCGCCACCGGCTTGGCCGCAACGGGGCTGCGCGCCGGGGTCTTGGGCGGGCTGGCCGGATCGCCGAGGCTGGCCCAAGCCGCGGCGGTGGCCGAGCTGACGGCGGGCTTGGTGGTGGTGACACTGGCGGGCGGTTTGCTGCTGCGGGCGCTTTAGCGGCGGCCCTCGCGCAGCCATGCGGCGGTGATGAAGAGCGCCGAGAGCAAGAGCACCAGCCACCCCGGCAGCAGCGGCGTTTGCCGCACATCGCGCGTCTCGTAAGCGCCGCGCGGGGTCAGCCCCAGCCAGCCGCGCCCGGCGGCGGGGCGGCCAAGGCGCACGTCGCGCAGACGGGGGAGCCCATCCTCCACCCGTGCCACCCCACCGCGCAGGCTGTCGATTGCCGGGCGCAGGGCCGCATCGCTGGCGATGGTCTCGACAAACTCGCGCGGGGCGGCGGGGCCGAGGCCGATGACGGTCACTTCCTCGCCGTTCTCCAGCCGGTAGAGGCCGATCTCTTCGCCGGTATATTCCGCCTCGAACCGGCCCGGCCCGGCGGGGGCGAGGGGCAGTTCGGTCGTGCTGCCATCGGGGGCGGTGATCGTGACGGGGGCACGGTCTCGTCCAAGGTGCGTCGGGTGATGCGCATGGTCCGGCCTTGGGCAGAGGCCATCAGCGCCTCTTCCTCAAGCTCGGGTTCCTTCATCATCCAATGGGCCAGACGGCGCAGCAATTCCAACTGCGGGCCGCCGCCCTCATAGCCGCGGTTCCACAGCCAAGCGTGGTCAGAGGCGAGCAGCGCCACGCGCCCCTCATCCACCCGGTCCAGCACCAGAAGCGGGCGGTCGTCCGCGCCGGTCATGACCACGTCACCGCTGTCAGTCGTCACGTCGATCTGGCGTAGCCAGCGGCCCCAGTCGCCCTTGCCGGGCAGGTCGGCGGTGACGGGATGGCGCTGGCCGATGTCGGTGACGACCGGGGGAAGGCTTCCTCCAACACCCGCGCGGTGGGGGTGGCGGGCAGCACCGTGCCGAGCGGCGACCGGTAGAGACTGTCGGCACTGGCGAAATCCGGCCCTGCCGCGACCAGCACCGCCCCGCCCTTGCGCACATATTGCGCCACATTGTCGAGGTAGAGCGCAGGCAGGATGCCGCGCCGTTGGTAGCGGTCAAAGATGATGAGATCAAAGTCGTCGATCTTTTCCATGAACAACTCGCGCGTCGGAAAAGCGATAAGCGACAGCTCGTTCACCGGCACCCCATCCTGTTTGTCGGGCGGGCGCAGAATGGTGAAATGCACCAGATCGACCGCGCTGTCGGACTTCAGCAAGTTGCGCCACGTGCGCCCGCCGGGATGCGGCTCGCCTGAGACCAAGAGCACGCTGAGCCGGTCGCGCACGCCGTTCATCTGGATCAGCGCGGCATTGTTGCGGTCGGTCAACTCCCCCTCGGCTTCGGGCAGGGAGAAGCGGATCACGTTGCGCCCGCCGTGGGGCAGGGCCACGGGCAGTTCGAGGTCTTGGCCAATCGGCACGTTGAAGCTTTGTGGTTCTTCCCCATCGACAGAGATATCAAGCTGGGTCAGCCCGCCGCCCTCGGGCGCGGCTCCCAGATCGTCGATGCGCAGCGTCAGGGTCACCGGCTCTCCGATGATGGCAAAGGCCGGGGCGTTGCGCACGGTCAGGCGGCGGTCCCAATCCTCGGCCCGGCCGGTTTGCAGCAGATGCAGCGGCGCGGGCAGGTCGAGCGGCAGGTCCGCATCATGCACCCGGCCATCGCTAAGCGCCAGAATGCCCGCGATCCGCGCGCGTGGCTCTTCGGCCAGCGCATCGGCCAGCGTGGTCATCAGCCGGGTGCCGGCATCCTCGGCCCCATCCGGCACGGTGATCCGACGCAGCTCGGTGTTGGGGCGGGCGGCGATGCGGGCAGAGAGCGCCTCTGCCGCCGCGTCGGTCTGTGCGGCGCGGTCGGAGAGCCGCTGGCTGGCGCTTTCGTCTTCCAAGAGCAGCACGATGTCCGACAGCGGCGCGCGGTCTTCGGTCTGGTAGGATGGCCCGGCGAGCGCGGCCAGAACCACCGCCGCCGCCAAGCCCCGCAGGGCCCAGCCCGACAGGCCGCGCCACAGCGCCAGTAGCAGGCCGAGCGCGGCCAGCACCGCAAGGCCAATCAGCAGCGGCAATGGGATCAGCGGGTCGAAAAGCACGGTTCCGGTCATTGGCCCAACCTATCCAGCAGCGCAGGCACATGGACCTGATCGGATTTGTAGTTGCCGGTCAGCACATGCATGACAAGGTTCACGCCAAAGCGGTAGGCCAGTTCGCGCTGCCGCTCTCCGGCAAAGCCGCGCCCGATGGGCAAAAGCGGCGCGCCATCGCGGCGCACGGCCCAAGCGGCGGCCCAGTCGTTGCCCCGATCACCACCGGCGTCACCCCGTCATTGAGGTTGCGAAAGGGCATCCCCTCGATCCGTTCGGCATCGGGCGGCGCGGCCTCGACCCAGACATCGCGGCTGCTGTAGCGTCCGGGGTAATCTTGCAGCAGATAGAAGGTGCGCGTCAGCACATGGTCGCCGGGCAGCGGCTCAAGCGGCGGAATGTCGAGCGGCGCGGCCAGTTCCTGCAGCTTGCGCCCATTCGGGCTGGCGGCACCGTAGCTGGCGATATCCGCGTCCCGCGTATCGAACAGGATCAGCCCGCCCGAGCGGAGGTAGTCGTTCAGCTTGCCATAAGCCTCGGACGAGGGCTGTGGTTGGTCGGGGGTCACCGGCCAATAGAGGATCGGAAAGAAGGCCAGTTCGTCCTGCTCAAGATCAACGCCGGTGGGCAGGTCAGGCTCCACCGTGGTGCGGAAATAGAGCGTGTCCGACAGGCCGATCAGCCCGGCGCGGGCGATTTCGTCAACGTCGCTGTTGCCGGTCAGCACATGGGCCAGCGTCACCTCCGAGGCCGAGCGTATGGCAAAGCTTTCGGGGTCATTCTCTTGCGCGTCGCCCATTTGCGGGGCGATGGCCAGCCCCAAAGCCAGCGCCAAGCTGCCGGTGGAGCGGCGCAGCAGCAGCCCCGAAAGGGCGAGGGAAGCCAGCACATCGGCCACGAGCAAGAGGATGGCGAGGCTCAGAAGCGCCCCGGCGAGTGGCTGTTCCGGCGGCAGGGCAAGGCCGCGCAGCGGCACATCGGCGGGCCATGTGGCGGGGGTGAGGGCAGTCTCGGCGGTGAGCACATTGCGCGCAAGCCGCCGGTCTTCGGCGCCGTAGATGCCGGGCGGCAGGGCGGGGCCTGCGGGGGCCGAGATCAGGTCAGGCCCCGCAACGCCCGGCAGGTTGCCCGCGTCCGACAGGCTGCCGAAACCGTCCATCACCCGCATCGGGGTCCAGGTGGTGCCCTCAAGGCTCTCGGCCTCGGGGCGCTGGCACCCGATGACACGGCCAGTCGTTCCATCATCTGCACGAAAAGACCCGAAAGCGGCAGGGTGGACCATTCCGCCGTGGCGGTGACGTGGAACAGCACGATCTGCCCCTGACCCACGGCTTTGCGCGTGACCAGCGGGGTGCCATCGCTGAGCGCGGCGATCACGCGGTCAGCCAACGTCGGGTCGGGTTGCGCCACGACTTGGGCCGAAACGGTCACGTCATCGGGCACCGTCAGCCCGAAGAAAGGCGACCCGTTGCGGAAGGGGGCCAGCGCCTTGGGCTCCCCCCAAGACATCGCGCCGCCGACACTGCGGCCCCCGGCGCGCAGGCGCACGGGCATTAGCGGGTCTTCGTCGATGCGGCTGACATCGCTCGCCGCCACGCGCGGCCCGGCGAAACGGATGAGCATGCCGCCCGCGTCGATCCACTCTTGCAGCGGCTCGGCCTCAGCAGGGGCAAGGGTGGCCACATCCGCCAGCACGATCACATCGGGGTTGGCGGGCAGCACCTCGGTCAGGGTGCCGTCAATCAGATCGGCGCTCGGGGCCAGCGCCTGTTCGATGTAATGCAACGGCGAGAGCAGTTGCAGCCCCTCCTGCGCCCCGCGCCCCCGGATCAGCGCGACTTCGCGGCGGCGCAGCCCGTCATCGACCAAGCTGCGCGCCCCGGCGGAGCGTTGGCCCGCAATGTCGAAAGAGGTGAGCCGCGCGCGCATTTCGGCCGGCAGCGAAAGGGAGGTGCGGGCCTCGGTCGCGCCCGCTTCGAACGTCGCATTGGCGGTGGCGAGCACGCGGGCGTTGCCCGCCGGATCGCGGCCATGGGCTTGCACCACCGCCGCCCGTTCCGGTCCGGGCGCGGCGCGGCGCAGGGTCAGGTCGATCGCGCCGTCTTGGTAGACTGCGGGCGCGATGCCGATGACATTGCCCGCGGATTGGTGCACCTCGACCGCGCCTTTGGATTGCAGCGCGGCAAGCAACTCATCGCGGCCCGGATAGTCCAACCCGTCGCTGAACCACAGGGTGTCGAAGGCGGGCAGGGCCGCCATGATCTCGGTCGCGCGGGTCAGCTCTGCCGGGGCCGGTTGCCACGGCGCGGGGGTGAACCCGGCCAGACGGCTGCGCCACGCGTCGGCGGATTGGAAGGTCGGCACCTGCGGGTCGGTGAGGCTGAGGATACCCACCGTCCGCTCGGCCCGCCCGGCGCGGGTGAGTTGCGCGTCAACGGCGGCCATCTGTCGGTCCCAGCCGCTGGCCCCGGCCCATGAGCCGTCGAGCAGAATCAGCAAGGGGCCGCTGCCCTCTTCCGCCTCGGCCTGCGGGTTCAGCACCGGCCCGGCAAGGCCGATGATGATCGCGGCCACGGCCAGCATCCGCAGCAAAAGCAGCCACCACGGGGTGCGGTCGCTGGTGCTGTCGTCATCCGCCAACCCCAGAAGCAGCGCCACCCCGGGAAAACGGCGGCGAACCGGCGCGGGCGGCACGGCCCGCAGGATTAGCCAAAGGATCGGTAGCGCCAGCAGGGCCAGCAGCAGCCAAGGCGCGGTGAAACCGATGCCGCCAAAGACGCTCATGCCGCACTCCCCTGCCGCGCGTCCAGCGCGCCATAGAGCCAGAGCAGCGCCGACTGCGCCGTGGCGTTGGTGTGGTGCAGCCCATAGCGCCAGCCGGTCCGGGCACAGAGTTGCTGCAAGGCGCCTTTGCGCGCCGCCAGCCGGTCGAGGTAGCGATCACGCAGATCGTTCGCCTTGAGCGTCTCATGTCGCAGACTGCCGCCGACGCTTTCGAAGATGGTACGGCCCGCAAAGGGGAAAGCCTCCTCCGCCGGGTCGAGCAGGTGATAGAGCACGCCACGCACGCCGCGATCGGCGGCCTTGGTCAGGGCGGTCTGCACCGGGTCGAGATCGCCCATGAAGTCCGAGATGAAGACCGCCCGCGCATGGGGGATCATGCCGCGATGTTCGGGCGGGGCGTAGTCTTGGCCATCGTCTTGGCAGAGCAATTCGGCCAGTCGCAGCACCTGCGGATTGCCGCGCCGTGGGGGCAGGGCGGTGCCGGTCAGGCCCACACGCTCCCCCCGCGCAGCAGCAGGATTGCCAGCGCAAGGCCCAAAAGGCGGGCGCGGTCGGCCTTGTCAGGCAGCGCCTTGTCCGAGGCAAAGCGCATCGAGGCCCCTGATCGACCCAGAGCATGACGGACTGCGCGATCTGCCACTCGCGCTCGCGCACGAACTCCTGATCGCCGCGCGCCGAGCGGCGGTGGTCGACCATGCGGCGGCTGTCGCCGATCTGTGCCGGGCGGTATTGCCAGAAATCATCCCCGTCCCCGCGCGGCGGCGGCCATGGGCACCGGGCAGAACGGCACCGGCCAAATGCTCGGCCCGCGCCAGCAGGGCGGGCAGCCGGGCCGCTTCGCCCTCGGCGCTGGCTCTGAGGGACAGGGGGCTATGGGTCACGCGGCGGCCTTTTTCCCGATCAATTGACCGGCGGTGGCGTCGATCAGGCTTTGCAGGCTTTCGCCCCTCGCGCGGGCGGCAAAGTTCAGCGCCATCCGGTGGCTCAGCACTGGGCGGGCCATGGCGAGCACATCTTCGGCGGAGGGGGCCAACCGCCCCTCCAGCAGCGCACGGGCGCGCACGGTCAGCATCAGCGCCTGCGCGGCACGGGGGCCGGGGCCCCAAGCGACGCTGTCGCGCACGGGCTGGGTGGCCTCAGGCTCATCGGGGCGGAAGGCGCGGACAAGATCGAGGATCAGTTCCACCACGCTGTCGCCCACGGGCATCCGGCGCAGCAGGTTTTGGGCAGAGAGCAGATCTTCGGTGGTGAAGACCGGCCGCACAGTGCCCTCTTCGACACCGGTGGTGGCCAGCAGAATGTCCCGCTCTGTCGCGCGGTCGGGGTAGGCCACGTCGATCTGCACGAGGAAACGGTCAAGCTGCGCTTCGGGCAAGGGGTAGGTGCCTTCTTGCTCGATCGGGTTTTGCGTGGCGAGCACATGGAAGGGCTGGCCAAGCGGGCGGTCTTGCCCCGCGACGGTCACGGTTTTCTCTTGCATCGCCTGTAACAGGGCGGATTGCGTGCGCGGGCTGGCGCGGTTGATCTCATCGGCCATCAAGAGCTGACAAAAAATCGGCCCTTCGACAAAGCGAAAGGCCCGGCTGCCATCAGGCGCGGTGTCGAGCACTTCGGAGCCCAGAATATCGGCGGGCATCAGATCGGGGGTGAATTGCACGCGGTTGCCGTGCAGGCCCATGACCGTGCTCAATGTCTCAACCAGCCGGGTCTTGCCTAAGCCCGGCAGCCCGATCAGCAGGCCGTGCCCACCACAGAGCAGCGCCGTCAGCGCAAGGTCGACGACCTGCTCTTGCCCGACGAAACGCCCGGTGATCGACTGTTTCGCCGCGGCGAGCTTTTCGGTCAGCGCTTCGATTTGCGCGATCAGATCATCCGCTTCGGCCATGACATTTCTTTCCCCGGAGTTATATCTTTCAGGTGTAAGTGTATCGCGACCAAAGGGAATGGCAAAACCAATGAGCGGACAAAATACCGTGACACCCACGGCAGACAGTTTGATCGAAGCCGCCAAGGCCGCAAAAGCGCGCGGAACCCCGCCGCTTGAGAAGTGGAACCCGGAATTTTGCGGCGATCTGGACATGCAGATCAAACGCGATGGGACGTGGTTCTATCAAGGCACACCCATTGGCCGGATCGAAATGGTCAAATTGTTCGCATCGATTCTCTGGCGCGAGGGGGATGATTATTTCCTGAAAACCCCGGTGGAAAAGGTCGGCATTACCGTCGAAGATGCCCCATTCGTCGCCGTGGATTTCGAGGCCGAGGGCGCAGGCGAGGCGCAGCAGTTGCGGTTTTTGACCAATCTGGGCGATGTGGCCGAGGCAGGGCCGGCCCATCCGATCCGCGTGGTCCGCGATGAAGAGACGGGCGAACCTGCGCCCTATGTGCTGGTGCGCCGCAATCTTGAGGCGCTGATCGACCGCAAGAGCTTTTACCGCTTGGTCGATCTGGGCCAGCACCGCGATGGCTGGTTTGGTGTCTGGTCGGGTGGGGAATTCTTTGGCATCATCCCTTCGGAAGACCTGCCGTAAGTTCACCGAAAGACCCGAATGCCGATCACCGCCGCCGCCAACCTATCGCTGCTTTGGTCCGAACTGCCCTATCTGGACCGGTTCGACGCGGCGGCGGAGGCGGGGTTTGGCGCGGTCGAGGTTTTGTTCCCTATGACATGCCCGCAAAAGAGACGCAGCGCGCCTTGCTGCGCAATGGATTAGCGCTCGCCCTGATCAACGCGCCGCCGCCGAATTACACGGGCGGTCCGCCCGGTTTCGCCGCCCTGCCGGGAGGGGAGGCGCGTTTCGCCCATGATATGCGCCGGGTCTGGCGCTATGTGGAGGCGCTGCGACCCAGAATGGTGCATGTCATGGCCGGGGAGGCCGAGGGGCCAGCGGCGGCAAAGGCTTTCGTGGCGAACCTGCGCCATGCCGCGGCAGAGACGCCGCCGGGGGTCACCTTGATGATCGAACCGCTCTGCCCGCAGGCCAAACCGGGGTATTTCTTGAACGACTACGCCCAGGCGGCGGAGCTGCTGGCGGCGGTAGATGCGCCAAATGTAGCACTGCAATTCGACAGTTTTCACGCGCAGATGATCCATGGCGATGCCGTGGCGGTTTTCGAGGAATATCGCTTCCTTATCCACCATGTGCAGCTAGGCGACGCGCCAGAGCGCGGGGCGCCGGGCAGCGGTGATGTCGACTTCGACGGGCTCTTTGCCGCGCTGCGGGCAGGCTATGACGGTTTTGTCAGCGGGGAGTATTTTTCGGGCGGCCCGACGGAGCAGTCCTTGGGGTGGGTGTCCGCCTTAGGGGAATGACACCGGCGTATCTTCGGGCTGCCATTGGGGGTATTTGTCCATCACGCTTTCAAAGCGGGGCGAGGCGAGGAAGCGGTCGAGCCAGCCGCGCAGCGCGGGCCAGTTCTGCGCGTCGAACCAAGCGCGGTCGATAAAGGCGAACTGCCGAACGAAGGGCAGGATCGCGTAATCCGCCAGCGTGGGGCGGTCAAAGATCCAGTCCCCCAGTTGCGCGTCGAGGTCATGGAGGAAGGTTGCCGCCTTGGCGCGTTGCTCTTCGGGGTCCGCCTCGGGGTAGCGGGTGGCGTATTTGGTGCGGTCCAGCGCGTCTTTGAACGGGCCGTCGGCGCGGGCGATCCAGTCGTGGCCTTCGGACGGCATGTCGCGCCAGCCTTCGGGATCGTTCTGGGCCAGCGCCCATTTCATGATGTCGAGGCTTTCGTCGATGGGGCCGGTTTCGGTGACGAGGCAGGGCACGTGGCGGTGGGCGAGGCGTCGAGGAAGGCTTGCGGTTTGTCGCGCAGGACGACTTCGCGCAGGTGGACAGGGGTTTGCGCGGCAGCAATGGCGAGGCGGGCGCGCATGGCATAGGGGCAGCGGCGGAAGGAGTAGAGGATCGGGGTCATGCTGCATGATCTAGCGCATGGGGGACGCGTGTACAAAGGGCCATCGCCCGAGAATGGAGGCGGCCCGGAATCAAGCCGCAGGCGCCGGGCCATCGCCTGCCCGCCCCACCGGGTAGGCGATTTGGTGAGGCTGGGCGTAACCTTGAGGCCCCACATCATGGCTGAGAGATAAAGTGGCAGGAACTGAGCTTGGATCGCCAACCCGCGGGCAGGCGATGGCCCTCCACCCTACTGAAACGGCGTCGGCGGCAGCCCCTTGCCGGCAAAGCGCGCCACGTCATCCACCCGCTTTGACCGCGCCGTCGTGGTCCGCGCCGCGTCGATCCACGCCAGCGCATCGGCGCGCAGCGCGTCGCTGTAGCTGTCCCAACCGGCCTGCGCGCCGGTCTCTTCCAGCGCTTGGGCGAGGTCTGCGGGAAGGGCCGCGTCTTCCATCAATGCGCCTCCGCCCAATTGGCACCCACACCGGCGTCGACGATCAGCTTCACGTCGAGCTTCACCACCGGATCGTTGGCATTCTCCATCACCTCGCGCGCGGCGGCGATCAGCGCATCTTCGGCACCCTTTTCGACCTCGAACAGCAGTTCATCGTGCACCTGCAACAGCATGGTCGCAGGCAGATCGGCGATCGCCTCGGGCATCCGCACCATGGCGCGGCGGATCACGTCGGCGGCGGTGCCTTGGATCGGCGCGTTGATCGCGGCGCGGGCGGCGAAACCGGCCTGCGGCCCCTTGGCGCCGATGTTGGGCGTGTTGATCTTGCGGCCAAAGAGCGTCTGCACATAGCCATGCTCTTTCGCAAAGGCTTTGGTGTCGTCCATATAGGTCCGGATGCCGGGGAAACGCTCGAAATAGCGGTCGATGAAACCCTGCGCCTCGGCCCGCGGAATGCGCAGGTTGCGCGCAAGGCCGAAGCCCGAGATGCCGTAGATCACGCCGAAGTTGATCGCCTTGGCGTTGCGGCGGATCTCAGGGGTCATCTGATCCATCGGCACGTCGAACATCTCGGACGCCGTCATGGCGTGGATGTCATCGCCACGGTGGAAGGCTTCCTTGAGCGCGTCGATCTGGGCGATATGCGCCAGAATCCGCAGCTCGATCTGGCTGTAGTCCAACGCCACCAGCACCTTGCCCTCGGGGGCGACGAAAGCCTCGCGGATGCGGCGGCCTTCTTCGGAACGGATCGGGATGTTTTGCAGGTTGGGGTCTGTCGACGCGAGCCGTCCCGTCGCCGCCCCGGCGATGGAATAGCAGGTGTGCACGCGGCCCGTCTCGGCGTTCACATGGTCTTGCAGCGCGTCGGTATAGGTCGATTTCAGCTTGGACAGCTGCCGCCAGTCCAGCACCCGGCGGGCGAGGTCATGTTCGGTCGCCAAGTCTTCCAGCACATCCGCGCCGGTAGAGTATTTCCCGGTCTTGCCCTTCTTGCCGCCCGGCAGCCCCATTTTGCCAAAGAGGATTTCGCCAAGCTGGGCGGGGGAGCCGACGTTGAAGCTCTCGCCCGCCAACGCGTGAATATCCGCCTCCAGCCCGGCCATTTTCTGGGCGAAGGCGTTGGACATGCGGCTGAGCGTATCGCGGTCGACCTCGATGCCTGACCGCTCCATCTGCGCCAAGACCGGCACCAGCGGGCGCTCCAGCGTTTCGTAGACCTTGGTCACCTCGGCGCGGTGCAGCTGTGGCTTGAAAAGCTGCCAGAGGCGCAGGGTGACATCGGCATCCTCAGCGGCATAGGGTACGGCATCGGCCAGCGGCACCTTGTCGAAGGTCACGGCGGATTTGCCGCTGCCCAAAAGCGGTTTGATCGGCATCGGTGTGTGACCGAGGTAGCGCTCAGACAGCGTATCCATGCCGTGGCCATGCAGGCCCGCGTGCATCGCATAGGACATCAGCATGGTGTCGTCGATGGGCGCGACTGCGATGCCCAGTTGGGCGAAAATCTTGCTGTCGTATTTCATGTTCTGCCCGATCTTGAGGATCGCGGGATCCTCAAGCATCGGGGTCAGCAGTTGCAGCGCCTCTTCGACCGGCATCTGACCGGGGGCCAGCCCCTCTCCGCCGAAGAGGTCATCGTCGCGGCTGGCTTTGTGGGTCAGCGGGATGTAGCAGGCCTGCCCGGGCTCCACGGCCAGCGAAACGCCGACCAGTTCCGCGGTCATCTCATTGAGGCCGGTGGTCTCGGTGTCCACCGCGACATAGCCCCGCTCGTAAATTCGGTTGAGCCAGACGCGCAGCGCTTCGGCGTCGCCGACCTGTTCGTACTTGCTGTGGTCAAAGGCCACGTCGGCCACCTGCGGCGCATCGGCCACGGCGGGGGCGGGCGCTTCGGGGATGGCCGGGGCCTCGCGGCCCAGCACCTCGGCCACGCGTTTCGACAGGGTGCGGAACTCCATCTCGGACAAGAACCCCAGCAGGCGGTCCGCATCGGGGTCGCGCACTTCGAGATCGTCGATGGTGAAGTCGAGCGGCGTGTTCTCATCCAGCAGGACAAGATTGCGGCTCAGGCGGATTTGCTCGGCGTGGTCGATCAGGGTCTGGCGGCGCTTGGGCTGTTTGATCTCGCCCGCGCGCTCAAGCAGCGCATCCAGATCGCCATATTCATTGATCAAAAGCGCCGCCGTCTTGATCCCGATGCCGGGCGCGCCGGGGACGTTGTCGACCGAATCGCCCGCCAGCGCTTGCACGTCGACCACGCGTTCGGGATAGACGCCGAACTTCTCGAACACCCCATCGCGGTCGATGGTCTTGTTCTTCATCGCGTCGAGCATTTCCACCCCGTCGCCTACAAGCTGCATCAGATCCTTGTCGGAGCTGATGATGGTGCAACGCCCCCGGCGGCGCGGGCCTGTACGGCGAGGGTGGCGATGATGTCATCGGCCTCATATCCCTCAAGCTCTTTGCAGGCGATGTTGAAGGCTTCGGTCGCGGTGCGGGTCAGCGGGATCTGCGGGCGCAGGTCTTCGGGCATCGCATCGCGGTTGGCCTTGTACTGATCGTACATGTCGTTGCGGAAAGTATGGCTGCCCTTGTCAAAGATCACGGCAACATGGGTGGGCGCGTTGGGGCCGGTGTTACCCTCTACATAGCGGTGCAGCATGTTGCAGAAGCCCGCCACGGCGCCAATCGGCAAGCCGTCGGATTTGCGCGTCAGCGGCGGCAGGGCGTGATAGGCGCGAAAGATGAAGGCAGAGCCGTCGATCAGATGCAGGTGGTGGCCTTTGCCGAATGTCATAGGAATGCTCCGCTGGGTTGGCGACCCTTTTGCCACGAAGCATGGCCCACGGCCAGACGCCAATGCGCCGCGCGGGCAGGTTCGTGCCGTCGGTTCAGATGTTCAGATGGGGGCCGGGAAGGCTCAGACTTTGCCTTCGAAATCCGCATGGACGAATTTGCAGTCGCAATAGCCGCATTCGACCCAGCCGCGATCCTGGGGGATTTGCAGCCAGACGCGCGGGTGGCCAAGCGCGCCTTCGCTGCCGTCGCAGGCCACGCGCCAAGTGTTCACGATGCGGGTTTCGGGCGCTTGCAGGGTCATGGAGTTGGTCCTCGGCTCAGGCGAAAGTTGCCACTCGTTATGACCAAAGCAGCCGCGCGGGGCAAGGGCTCTGCGCGGGAATGGGGGGCTTGTGCACAAAGTGGTTCAAGTGCCAGCCCACAAGGGGTAAAAGGCGCTGAACAGCCACCAATCCGGAGCAACAGTCTGATGAGCGCCCCCAAACCTGTCGTATTGTGCATCCTTGACGGTTGGGGCTTGAGCGAGGTGCGGGAAGGCAACGCGCCCCTGCTGGCCAAGACGCCAAATTTCGACCGGATCATGCAGGCGGGGCCGCAGGCGCAGTTGATCACCCATGGCCCCGATGTGGGGCTGCCGCGCGGGCAGATGGGCAATTCCGAGGTCGGCCACACCAATATCGGCGCGGGCCGGGTGGTGGCGATGGATCTGGGGCAGATCGATCTGGCCATCGAAGAGGGCAGCTTTGCCAAGAATGAGCGCCTGCAAGATTTCATCGCCAAGCTCAAGGAAACCGGCGGCACCGCGCACTTGATGGGCGTCGTCTCGGACGGGGGGGTGCATGGGCATCTCAGCCATATGATCGCCGCCGCCTGCGCGCTGGATGCGGCAGGGCTGCCGGTGGTGATCCATGCGGTGACCGATGGGCGCGACGTGGCGCCGTCCTCAGCCCTTGGCTATTTCGAGACGCTGAAGGCGGCGCTGCCCGAGGCCGTGAAGGTTGTCACCGTGACGGGGCGCTATTTCGCGATGGACCGCGACAACCGTTGGGACCGGGTCGGCAAGGCTTCGGCGGCGATCCTGCATGGCGAAGGGGAGAGGTTCCCCGATCCCCGCGCGGCGGTTGAGGCGGCCTATGGGCGGGGCGAGACGGATGAATTCATCACCGCCAGCGTGATCGAGGGCTACGCGGGGGCGGCTTCTGGCGACGGGTTCTTCTGCCTCAACTTCCGCGCTGACCGCGCGCGGGAGATTATGGCGGCTTTGGGCGATCCGGGCTTTGACGCCTATGACACCGGCCCGCGCCCCGATTGGGCGGCGCAGATGGGCATGGCGGAATACTCCAAAGACCACGCCGCCTATATGACCACGATGTACCCCAAGCCGGACATCAAGAACACGCTGGGCGATTGGGTGGCGCAGCAGGGGCTGCGGCAGTTCCGGCTGGCCGAGACCGAGAAATATCCCCATGTGACCTTTTTCCTCAATGGCGGGGTTGAGACTCCGGCCACGGGGGAGGACCGCAACATGCCCAAATCGCCTAATGTGGCGACCTATGACATGCAACCGGAAATGTCCTCTGCCGAGGTGACGGATCAATTCGTACAGGCGATCGAGGCGGGCTATGATCTGATCGTGGTGAACTACGCCAACCCCGATATGGTCGGCCATACCGGCGATCTGGAGGCGGCGATCGCGGCTTGTGAAGCGGTGGATGCGGGGCTGGGCCGGGTGCTCAAGGCGCTGGAGGCCGCAGGCGGCGCGATGATCGTCACCGCGGATCACGGCAATTGCGAGATGATGATCGACCCCGAGACCGGCGGGGCGCATACGGCCCATACGCTCAACCCCGTGCCGGTGGTGGCGGTGGGCGCGCCCGAAGGGGCGGCGCTGCGCAATGGGCGGTTGGCCGATCTGGCACCCACGGTGCTTGATTTGATGGGCCTGCCGCAGCCCGAAGAAATGACCGGGAAAAGCCTGCTTTCATGAAACATCTTGCCGCGGCTGTCCTTTTTGCCTGTCTGCCCCTGATGGCACAGGCACAGGCCGATGAGGCCGCCGCGGAGGCACGCGCAGCCGCGACCGCCTTGGAGGCGGCATCGGCGCGGCTGGACCAAGCCGATGGCGCGCGCGACCGGGTCAAGGCGCTGACCGAGACGATTCAGGCGTTTGAGGCAGGTCTGGCGGCGATGCGGGCCGGGCTGCGGCAGGCGGCGATCAACGAGGCGCAGCTCAGCCGCAAGCTACAGGCGCGCGAGGGTGAGGTGGCGCAGTTCTTGGGCGTCTTGCAAAGCATCGGCGGTGACCCGTCGCCCGTGGTGCTGCTGCACCCCGATGGCCCGATGGGCACCGCCCGCGCGGGCATGTTGCTGGCTGAATTGACGCCTGCGCTGAACGCCCGCGCCGATGCGCTGCGGCAGGACTATGAGGACATCAAGACCCTGCGTGCGCTCCAAACCGACGCAGCGCAGCGCCTGCAAGACGGGCTGACCGAGCTTCAGGCCGCGCGCACCGCGCTCAATCAGGCCATGGCCGCCCGCACCGATCTGCCGATGCGTTTTACCGAAGATCCGGTGCGCACTGCGATCCTTATCGCCTCGACCGAGACGCTGGACGGCTTTGCCAGCGGCCTGTCCGAGATCACCACCGGCGCGGTTGAGCCTGCGCCGGTGAACCTCGACGGGCAGGTGGGCGATCTGCCCTTGCCCGCACAGGGGCTGGTGATCCGCAAGGCCGGAGAGACGGATTCGGCGGGCGTGACGCGGCCCGGTATGATCCTTGCCACCCGCCCGCGTGCCATCGTCACCAGCCCCTCGGCGGCGACGATCCGCTATGTTGGGCCGCTGCTTGATCTGGGCAATGTCGTGATCCTTGAGCCGCAGGTCGACACGCTTTTCGTGTTGGCGGGGCTGGATGTGGTTTACGGCCAAGCCGGGCAGGTGATTGCCGGTGGCACCCCCATCGGGTTGATGGGCGGGCCGGAAAGCGGCACAACTTCTCAGATGTCACCAAATGGTGAAGCCACTGGCACTGACCGGACGGAAACGCTCTATATAGAAGTCAGGCAAGACAACACACCTCAGGATCCGGCAGACTGGTTCCGCACCGACAAGGATGGATAGCAGATGAAGAAATTCGTGATGGCAGCCGTTGCAGGCACGGTGGCGGGGGTGGTCGCCACCACCCAGATCGCCGGGCCGCTGCTGGCGCAAGAGGCCGAGAAGACGACCAATGTTTACGAACAACTCGATCTTTTCGGTGATATTTTCGAACGCATCCGCGCCCAATATGTCGAAGATGTCGATCCCGGCGACCTGATTGAAGCGGCCATCAACGGCATGCTCACCTCGCTTGATCCGCATTCGTCCTACCTCTCGCCGAAAGACGCCGAGAAGATGCGCGAACAGACGCGTGGGGAGTTTGGCGGCCTTGGCATTGAGGTCACCCAAGAAGAGGGTTTTGTCAAAGTCGTCTCCCCCATCGACGGCACGCCGGCTGCTGAGGCCGGGATCGAAGCGGGGATTTCATCACCCATGTCGATGGCGAAAGCCTGCTGGGTCTTGGCCTCGACGATGCGGTTGAGATGATGCGCGGGCCGGTCGGGTCCGAGATCCTGATCACCGTGGTGCGGGAAGGGGAGCCTGAGCCTTTTGACGTCTCCATCGTGCGTGACACGATCCAATTGACCGCCGTGCGGGCCCGCACCGTGGGCGATACCGCCGTGCTGCGCCTGACCACCTTTAACGAGCAGACCTATCCGAAGATGAAGGAAGGGTTGGAGCAGCAGATCGAAGAGGCGGGCGGCATTGAGAATCTCAACGGCATCGTCATCGACATGCGCAACAACCCCGGTGGCCTGCTTAATCAGGCAATTGCCGTCTCGGATGCCTTTCTTGAGGAAGGCGAGATCGTCAGTACCCGGGGTCGGGATATCGAAGACGGTGACCGGGTGAACGCCACGCCGGGTGATCTGGCGATGGGCAAGCCGATTGTCGTGCTGATCAACGGCGGTTCGGCCTCGGCTTCCGAGATTGTCGCGGGCGCTTTGCAAGACCACCGCCGCGCCATCGTCATCGGCACCAAGAGCTTTGGCAAAGGCTCGGTCCAGACCGTGATGCCGTTGCGCGGGGACGGGGCCATGCGCCTGACCACGGCGCGCTACTACACGCCCTCGGGCCGGTCGATCCAAGCGCTTGGCGTATCGCCCGATATCGTCGTGGCCCAGCCTCCGGTCACGCCAGAGACTGAGGAAGATGACGACGCATTGTCGGCACGCCCCCTCCGCTCCGAAGCCGATCTGCGGGGCCGGTTGAACAACGACAGCCTGACCGACGATCAGATCAAGCAGATCGAAGACGACCGCGAAAAGGCCCGCAAAGCGGCAGAGCTGCGCGAAGAGGATTACCAGCTGGCCTATGCCATCGACATCCTCAAAGGTCTGTCGGCTCTGGGTCCGAACGAGTGATCTCTTTCACATAGATGCACAAAGCCCCGCTGGAGACAGCGGGGCTTTTTGTTGGGTGCGGTGCCTGCGGGAGGGCGTTTCGCTTATTCCGTCTCGCGGCAATGCCGCCGAAAGGCGCGTTTCAGCATGTCGAGTTCGGCGCGCAGCAGGTCCATCTCGGCCCGTATGTCATCGCCGAGCGCTTCATCCGCGATCAGGGTCACATGACCCAAATGCGCTCCGCTGGCCATTTCGGTAATGACGAGGGTCTGGACCCCATCGGCAATCGCCTCTGCCGGGACCGGGAAGGAAAGATGCCAGCGCCCATCGGACCCTTCGGCCTTTAACGTGATATCTGTCACCTCCTTGCCTTCATGGGTCACGCTGATCTGCGGCGTGTCTGCCCCCTCTTTGGCGGTCAGCAGGCCCTGCCAGACGCCTTGGCGCAGCACGGTTTTGGTCAGGTCATATCGGCTCATCACGGGGTCCTAGATCTGGGCGCGGGGGGAGCGGGAAAAAGTGAGGTCGCGCAGCACGACTTGGTTCATCTCCGGCCCTTCAAAGATCAGGTCGACCCATGCCGCCTCGATCCGCTTCTCGTTGAGCTTGCTATAGGCCAGATCGAATTCGACGCTGATGCTTTCCTGACCGGCGGGCAGTTCGCGGACGATCTGTTCGGTGTTCGGCCCGTGGCGGATGTTGAGCCGGGCAAAGATCTCCAGCGGGTGCTCCAATTCCACAATCGTATCCATGCGGATCAGGTGGCGGCGTTTCAATCCGGTGATCGCCTCGGTCGGCAGATCGACCACCAGCGACAGGAATGACCCGTCGAATTTGAACACGTCGAGTTGCAGGCCAAAGGGGGCCAGATCGGCCTCGCGCAGGTTGCGCAGTTGGCGCAGGGTCAGTTCCGACTGCGCGCAATCGTGGAACAGGGTCACCTCTTCGCCCAGTTTGGATTTGGTCGCGACCGAGGACAGCCCCGGCGTGGCAAGCGGGCCGCGCCACAACTCGGGCCGCCATGCCCAATCGGCGTTATGTGGTTTCGGGAAGCCGCTGGCCCCGATGGCAGGCAGGGCAAGGCGGTCTTCGGCGCGGTGGATCAGCCGGTTCAGTTCGGCGCGCAGCAGCCGGGCGCGGCTGCGTTGGCGGCGCAGGGTGGCAAGGTCAGCCGTGGCCGCTTTGCGGGCCGCAACCGCCCAGCGTTGCAGCGCGCGGGCAAAGAGCTTGCCCTCAAGATAACCGCTGCGGAAGTTGACCATGGACCTGCGCCTCTCGTTTGCTCGCAGTCTATGCAAGGCGGGGATTTCGTTCAAACGAATAGCCCCCGTGATTGTTTCCGGCCCCGGGCAGTGTTGCCGATTTGGAAACAAAGGCCGGTCAACTGCCGGGGGCGGTGGGCGTTGCGCTTTTGCTGCGGCTTTGCTGGATCAGCTCTGCCACCAGCGCGCGGCCCTCTTCGGAAATGGCGCGGCTTTGCGGCGCGCCATAGAGGGTGACGCTGGCGACATGGCCGCCGATCCGCGCTGTGCCGCGCCAATGGCGGGGGGACATGCCCTCGGCGGGCACCGGCCCTTGAGCCACAAAGATTGATGCCCCTTCGATGCGACCGGCCTCTTGCAACTGGCTTAGCCCCGCCGCTTCGGCAACCTGTTGCGGGGTCGGCAGGGGCGCGTCGGCCTCGGCTTCGATCAGCGCGAGGGTGAGAATGCCGCGCGGCGCGGCGCTGACCGCATCAGGCAGGCCAAGCGCATCGCAACGCGCCATCAGCGCAAAGCGACGTTTGAGGCTTTTGGGGTCGATGCAATAGCCCTGCGGCGGCACCACCTGCACCGCGCCCCCGGCCAAAGCTGTTTGCAGCAGCGGTTTCTCAGGTGTGGCGGGTCTGCCGCCAAAGGAAAAACCCTGACCGCCTTCGCAGGCGGACAGGGTGAGCATCGCAAGCGCCGCAAGCGGGCTTTTAGAGGTCCATGTAATCATGGGTCTCCGCCTTGGCGCCGGGATGTGTTACCGCGCCAAGGTAGGTGGGGCCGACGAGTTTCGCGTATTTCCACAGCGCGCCGCTTTCGTAGTTGGTGGCACGCGGGCCAGCCCATGCCTTGCGGCGCTCGGCCAGTTCCTCGTCCGAGAGGTCCACGGTGATGCTGCCCTTGACCGCGTCGAGGGTGATCATGTCGCCGTTCTTCAGCAGCGCGATCGGGCCGCCATGTGCCGCTTCGGGGCCGACGTGGCCAACGCAGAAACCGCGCGTCGCGCCAGAGAAGCGTCCGTCGGTGATCAGCGCCACCTTCTTGCCCATGCCCTGACCCGAAAGCGCCGCTGTGGTCGCCAGCATTTCGCGCATCCCGGGGCCGCCTGCAGGGCCTTCGTTGCGGATTACGAAGACGTCGCCTTCCTTGTAGGCGCGGTTTTGCACCGCCTCGAAGGCGTCCTGCTCGCATTCGAACACCAGCGCCGGTCCGGTGAAGACGATGTCTTCCTCGGCCATGCCCGCGATCTTCACGATGGCGCCTTCGGGGGCGAGGTTGCCTTTCAGGCCCACGACGCCGCCGGTCTTGCTGATCGGGGTGGCGACCGAGTGGATCACCTTGCCGTCGGCCTCGCGGTCGATGCGGTCCAGTTCTTCGCCGATAGAACGGCCCGTGGCGGTCAGACAGTCGGTGTGCAAGAGGCCCGCCTTGCGCAGCTCCTTCATCACCACCGGCACGCCGCCGGCGTCGTAGAGGTCCTTGGCGACGTACTGACCGCCCGGCTTCATATCGACGAAGTAAGGCGTGTCGCGGAAGATCTCGCAGACGTCTTCGAGGTAGAATTCGATCCCCGCCTCATGGGCCATGGCCGGCAGGTGCAGGCCCGCGTTGGTGGACCCGCCGGTACAGGCCACGATGCGCGCGGCGTTCTCAAAGGCTTCGCGGGTGCAGATGTCGCGCGCGCGGATGTTCTTCTCAATCAGGTTCATCACCGCCGCACCCGAGGCCTCGGCATAGGCGTCGCGGCTCTCGTAGGGCGCGGGCATGCCGGAGGAGTTCGGCAGCGCTAGGCCGATGGCTTCGGAGACGCAGGCCATGGTGTTGGCGGTGAACTGGCCACCGCAGGCCCCGGCAGAGGGGCAGGCGACGCGTTCGAGCACGTCGAGGGCAGCCTGGGACATGGAGCCGTTCTGGAAGCGGCCCACGGCCTCGAACATGTCCTGCACGGTCAGGTCGCGGGTGGCGAAATCTTCCGGCACATCGGCGCCCGCAGGGGCTTTGCCCGGCAGGATCGACCCGCCGTAGAGGAAGACCGACGGCACGTTCAGCCGCAGCATCGCCATCATCATCCCAGGCAGCGACTTGTCACAGCCCGCCAGCCCGACGATCGCGTCATAGCAGTGGCCGCGCATGGTCAGTTCCACCGTGTCGGCAATCGCCTCGCGCGAGGCCAGCGAGGAGCGCATGCCCTCGTGCCCCATGGCGATGCCGTCGGTGACGGTGATGGTGGTGAACTCGCGCGGGGTGCCCT
The DNA here is from genome assembly GCF_029870955.1 of Sulfitobacter faviae. Classification (NCBI taxonomy): domain Bacteria; kingdom Pseudomonadati; phylum Pseudomonadota; class Alphaproteobacteria; order Rhodobacterales; family Roseobacteraceae; genus Sulfitobacter; species Sulfitobacter faviae. Next base: position 1,728,118 of record NZ_PGFQ01000001.1, read on the forward strand.
GTTCGGAATGCACGCCAACCTTCACCGCCTGCGCCTGACGGTTCAGCGCGATGTTGCAGGGGCGGCTTCGTTCCAGCAGGTGGCGACGCCCACCAGCGGCTGGTGAATCTCTTCTTCGGTCATGCCCATGGCATAGTAGTAGGACCGGTGCGGCGCGCGGGCGGGGCCTTCGGTCACATGGCGGCTGGGCAGCCGGGATTTGTCGAAGCGGGGCGTGGTGGACATCGGTGGGCTCCTTGAAACGTCTTGAATGGAATAGTCGGGCGGCGGCTATGCTGCAAGGCTTTGGCGCGTATGAGGCGGGGGAACTGTTGTATTGCAGCGTGTTAGGGCATAGGTTCTGACCTTCTGGCGCGGTCGGTTCGGCCCGCCCGCAAGCGTGAAGGCCCGGCATATGCTCTGCAAGCACCACCCCCGATTTGAACGGCGCCGCTGATGAACTGGCGGCCCGATTACAGCGCCCACGCGGCCTTTGTCGCGCCCGCGCGCAAGACCTCGGCACTGTGGCGGTTTTTTCTGGGGCTGTTCGTGGCCGTGGTGGCCTATGTCGCGCTGAACGAGCTTTACTTTCAGACGGTCTATGGGCTGGCGGGATCGGCGGCCCCGTCGCTGCATGGCGATCTTCTGAAAGGGGCCACGCCGCAGGCGATGTATCTGCTGCTGTTCAGCTTTGGCACCATGGCGATGGCCGTCGCCGTGACCGTGCGGATCGTGCACCGGCGCAGCGCGGGGAGCCTTTTTGGCCTGCCGGGGCGGCTCTGGCCCGGTTTTCGCGCGGTTTCGGGGGCGATGTTGCTGCTGGGCGTCGCATTGGCGGTCCTGCCGCCTTGGGACATGGGCGGTGAGTTGACGCCGAACCTGCCCTTGGGCCGCTGGTTGCTGCTTTTGCCGCTGTCGTTGCTGGCCGTGTTGGTGCAGGTCAGCGCCGAAGAGATCGTCTTTCGCGGCTATGTGCAGCAGCAACTCGCGGCGCGGTTCAACGCGCCGCTGATCTGGATGGTGCTGCCGTCGGTACTGTTCGCAGCGGGCCATTACCTGCCTGCCGAGGCGGGGGAGAACGCGCTGATGGTGGCGCTTTGGGCCGGGGTTTTCGGCATCCTGATGGCGGACCTCACCGCGCGCTCCGGCTCGCTTGGGCCCGCCATCGCGGTGCATCTGTGGAACAATGTCTCGGCCATTCTCATTGTCTCTTTGCCGGATGATCTTTCGGGGCTGGCGCTTTATCTCACGCCCTTTTCGATGGATGACGCGGCGGCGTTGCGCTCATGGTTGCCGGTGGACTTCGCCTTGATGCTGGTCTCATGGCTGGCGGCGCGGCTGGCGATACGCCGCTGATTGCAATTTCCCCATGCGGGGATTATCTGGGACGGAACCACAGCAGAGGCCTGCCAATGAACTGGATCACGAACTACGTCCGCCCGCGAATCAACTCGATCTTCTCGCGCCGCGAGACGCCGGACAATCTGTGGACCAAGTGCAACGAATGCGGCACCATGCTGTTTCACCGTGAGTTGGCGGACAATCTGAACGTCTGCACGAACTGCGGCCATCACATGCACATCAGCCCCCGCGCGCGCTTCAAAGCGCTGTTCGACGGTGGCATCTTTACCGAGGTGAAGGTCCCGGCGCCCACACCCGACCCGCTGCATTTCAAAGACCAGAAGCGCTATCCCGACCGGATGAAGGCCGCGCAAAAGCAGACCGGTGAGCATGAGGCGATGCTGGTCGTGACCGGCGATATTGGTCGCACGCCGATCGTCGCCTGCGCGCAGGACTTTTCCTTCATGGGTGGGTCGATGGGCATGTATGTCGGCAATGCAATCATTGCCGCCGCCGAGGAAGCCGTGAAGCTGAAGCGCCCGCTGGTGCTGTTCTCCGCCGCCGGTGGCGCGCGGATGCAGGAGGGCATCCTGAGCCTGATGCAGATGCCGCGCACCACCGTCGCCGTGCAGATGCTGAAAGAGGCGGGGCTTCCTTACATCGTCGTGCTGACCCATCCCACCACCGGGGGCGTCACCGCGTCCTACGCGATGCTGGGCGATGTGCAGATCGCCGAGCCGAATGCGCTGATCTGTTTTGCCGGGCCGCGCGTGATCGAACAGACCATCCGCGAAAAACTGCCCGAGGGCTTCCAGCGCGCGGAATACCTGCTCGACCACGGGATGCTCGACCGGGTGACCAAGCGGACCGAGATGCGTGATGAGTTGATCACCATCACCCGCATGCTGATGGGCCTGCCCCCTGCCGTGCGCGGCGACTTGCCCGCCCCCGAAGAGCTTGAGGTGGCCGAGGCCGCCGCCGCCGTTCAGGCCGCAGCAGATCTGCCCGCCGACACGCCAGAGAAGAAATGAGCACGCCTTCATCCGACGTCATCCTTGAACGGATGATGGCGCTGCACCCCAAGATCATCGACCTGACGCTCGACCGGATGTGGCGGCTGCTCGATGCCTTGGGCAATCCGCAGAACGACCTGCCGGCGGTGATCCATATTGCGGGCACCAATGGCAAAGGCTCGACCCAAGCGATGATCCGCGCCGGGCTGGAGGCAGCGGGAAAGACGGTGCACGCCTATACCTCGCCGCATTTGGCGCGGTTTCATGAGCGCATCCGGGTCGCGGGGAATTGATCTCGGAGCCGGACCTCGCCGCCGTGCTGGACGAATGCCATGCCGCCAATGGCGGCGAAGAGATCACCTATTTCGAGATCACGACCTGCGCCGCGATCCTCGCCTTTTCGCGGGTGCCTGCCGATTATACCCTGCTCGAAGTCGGCCTCGGAGGACGGCTCGACGCGACGAATGTGGTCGATCCCGCCTTGACCGTGATCAGCCCGGTCTCGGTCGATCATCAGCAATATCTGGGCGAAACACTGGCCGAGATCGCAGGGGAAAAGGCGGGTATCATCAAGCGGCTTGTCCCTTGCGTGGTCGGCAAGCAGGAAGACCCCGCGCTTGAAGTGATCGAAGACCGCGCTGCGAAACTTGGCGCACCGCTCTTGGCCTATGGTCAGCAGTGGCATGTCGCGCCCGAAGCCGGGCGCATGGTCTATCAGGATGAGCGCGGCCTGCTTGATCTGCCGCGCCCCAATCTGCCCGGCGACCACCAGATCATGAACGCCGGGGCCGCGCTGGCCGCGCTGCGCCAACTTGGCGTCGATGCAGAGGCCTGTGAGGCTGCCGTGACGCAGGCGCAGTGGCCCGCGCGGATGCAACGGCTGTCAGACGGGCCGCTTGCCGATATGGCGCCCGAGGGCGAGTTGTGGCTCGACGGCGGCCATAACCCGGCTGCGGGGGCGGCATTGGCGGCCACGCTGGCGGCCCTGCCGAAACGCCCGACGCATCTGATTTGCGGCATGTTGAACACCAAGGACATTGCCGGATACCTGCGCCCGCTGGCGGCAGAGGCGGCAAGCCTTACCGCCGTGTCGATCCCCGGCGAGGCGGCGACCCTGCCTGCCGAGACGACGGCGAAGGTGGCGCGCGATGTGGGGTTCGAGACCGCAGAGGCCGAGACCGTCACCGAGGCGCTCAAGGCGATCATCGCCCGCGAACCCCATGCGCGTGTGCTGATCTGCGGCTCGCTCTACCTTGCCGGTAGCGTGTTGCGTGAAAACGTCTAATTAACCATATTTGGGTGTGCCGCTGCTGCGAGGTGCAGATTTGGTATATCTTAGTCACGGAAGTCTCCCCTTTCGAATTTGACCGAGGTGTCCCCATGCGCAGTTTCAGCCGGTCCGCGCGTCACGATCAGGATAATGCACGGAAATTTCAATTTATCTTCATGGCCGTAGGTCTCGCAATTATCGCGGGTGGCCTGTGGTGGCTTTATGAGGTCGAACGGCCCTACCACCCTTTCCTGCAGGGCAATGACCTGCATATGCAGCCGGTCAGTGATTCCTGATCGGTTGGCCGGGGGCGGTCAGCGTCCCCAGTCTTCCCCCTGCATCTCCCGCAGGCGGGAGGCTGTACGCTCAAATTCAAAGGTGCCTTCACCTTCGAGGTAGAGCATTTCCGGCGCGGCGGCGGCGGAGCAGATCAGCCGCACCTTCGCCTCATAAAGCGCGTCGATCAGGGTGACGAAACGCTTCGCCTCGTTAAAATTCGACCGGCCAAGGGTGGGGATGTTGTCTAGCAGCAGTACCCGCACCGCCTGCGCCAGCGCGAGGTAATCCGCCGCGCCCAAGGGCTGGCCGCAGAGCGCGTGAAAACCGGCGCGGGCCATGCCGTTGTGATATTGCGGTATGGTCACTTCGCGGCCCTTGACGTGTAGGGTTAGCGGTTCGCCCTCGGCCCCTGCAAGATCGTCCCAGACCGCGTCCATCGCGGCGCGGCTTTCGGCGTTGACGGGTGTGAAATAGACTTGCGACCCTGCCAGCCGGTCTTGGCGGTAGTCGGTCGGGCTGGCCAATTCATGCACCACCATCCGCTCTTTGATGAGGTCAATGAAGGGCACGAAAACCTCGCGGTTGATGCCGTTTTTGTAGAGGTCATCGGGCAGGCGGTTCGAGGTGGTGACCACCACGACGCCCGCGGCGAAGAGCGCCTCGAACAGGCGGCCCACGATCATCGCGTCGGTGATGTCGGTGATCTGCATTTCGTCGAAGGCCAGCAGGCGGACGCTTTCCGCCACGTCGCGGGCCACGGGCGCGATAGCGTCATCCACGCCGGTCTTGCGGACCTCATGCATGGCGTTGTGGATTTCCTGCATGAAGGCGTGGAAATGCACGCGCCGCGCAGGCACGTCTGGCAGATGCGCCACGAACATGTCCATCAGCATGGATTTGCCGCGCCCGACGCCGCCCCATAGGTACAGGCCCTTGGGGGGCTCTGGGGCTTTGCGGAAAAAGCTTTTCTTCGGCGGGTTGGCCAGCGCATCGCGGATGCGGTCGAACTCGGCCATGACGGTTTCTTGGGCCGGGTCGGCCTGTAGTTTGCCCTCGGCGACAAGCCGGGCGTAGGTTTCGCGCATGTTGCTCATGGCGAGAGAGATAGCGTGCTGGTGGGGGAGAGGAAAGGTGGTCTTGTGAGAGGGCCATCGCCTGCCCGCGGGTCGGCGATCAGGCGGTATGGCGTTGCCACTTTATGGCTCAACCATTGTGTGCGTTCGCAAGGTCGTACCCAGCCTCGCCCAATCGCCTACCCGTCCGGGCGGGCAGGCGATGGCCCGGCGCCTACGGCTTGATTCCGGGCCAAGTGGCAATCGCGGCTGTTACCAGTCCGCCGGCCCCTTCTCGGCAAATTCATGCACCAGAAAGTCGATAAACGCCCGCACCTTGGGCTGCGTGAAACGGCCCGGCGGATAGACGGCGTAGATGCCCTGCGTCTCCAGCGGCAAATCGGGGATCGCGTCCTCGACCAGACCTTTCTCCATCGCCTCGGCGTAGAGGAAGCTCGGCAGGTAGGCGATGCCCAGCCCCGAAATCGCGGCGTTCAAAAGGCTCTGCCCGTCATTGACCGACAGCCAACCGGCGGTGCGCACCTGCCGCTTCTCGCCCGAGGGCGCGGTCAGTTTCCACACGTTGCCCGACGACTGGTTCGAGTAATGCAGCAGCTTGTGATTGTTCAGATCGTCGATCTTTTCCGGCCGCCCGTATTGCTCGAAATACTTCGGGCTGGCGATCATGCGTTTGGTGGTCTCGGTCAATTTGCGGGCGCGCAGGGTGCTGTCTTCCAGCTCCCCGATCCGCACGGCCATGTCGAAGCCTTCCGAGATCAACTCAACGTAGCGGTTGTTCAGCACCATGTTCACGGTGATATCGGGGAAGTCCTGCAAGAACTCCGACAGGGCGGGGGACAAATGATTGACGCCGAAATCCGTCGCGACCGAAATCCGCAGCAGCCCCGAGGGCGCGGATTGCATCGAAGTGACCAAGGCATCGGCCTCGCCCGCGTCGTTCAGCACCCGGCGGGCGCGGTCGTAGTAAGCAAGGCCAATCTCGGTGGGCGAGACGCGGCGGGTGGTGCGGTTCAGCAATCGTGCGCCCAAGCGCGCCTCAAGCGAGGAGACATGCTTTGAAACGGCGGATTTCGAGATCCCCATCTTCTTGGCAGCATCTGTAAAGCCGCCTTGATCCACCACAGTGGCAAACGCTTCCATTTCCGTAAGGCGGTCCATTGCCTGTCCCTTCGCATTGATCTTGTTGCGGTCAGGTATGGGCGCCAATTCGGGCAGGATCGGGGCGGAGGCAAGACAGTCCCGTGGTCTTTGCGGGGATCGTTCATGGCATGGAAACGGCAGAACAATCCGTTTCCCCGCCTGTCACAGCCAGCGCAGCCATTTCAGCACGGCCAGCATGATGGCGGCGAGGCCGACCATGGCGAGGCAAAGGATCGCGAAGGCCTGCGGATCGTCCACCCCGGGCATCCCGCCCACGTTGACGCCGAAGAGCCCCGTCAGGAATCCCAGCGGCAAAAAGACCGCGGCGGCGATGGAGAGCATGTAGCTGTGCCGCGCCTGTCGCTGCGCGACCTGGTTGTCGTGTTCGTCCTGCACCGTGACGATGCGTTCCTGTAGCGCGTCCAATTCCTCGACCACGATGGCGGTGCGGTTGGCCAGTTCGCGCAGCTTCATCGCGTCGACGTCCGGCACCAGCGGCAGGTCCAGCGTGGCCAGCCGCTCCAGCGCGTGGCGTTGCGGGGCGAGGTAGCGTTCCAGCCGGATCGCGCTGCGGCGGGTCACCGGCAGTTCCTTCGGCGGCGGTGTGCTGTGGTCTTCGAGGTCGGCCTCATAGAAGGCCGTCCGATCCGCCAGCCGCGCCACTTCGACCTGCACCCGGGCGGTCAGCCGAGAGACCAGCGCCTCGACAAAGGCCGAAGGCCGGGGTGGCGCGTTGTTCTCGGCAGCCAGCGCGCGCAGCTCATCTATGGCAAAGACCCGGCGCATCCGCACGGTGATCACCACCGCATCCGTCACCCACATCCGGACGGAGACCATTTGGTCGGCCTGTTGCCCTTCGTTTAGGTTGATGCCGCGCAGGTTCAGGATCAGACCGTCGTCATATTCATCACAGCGCGGGCGGGTTTCGGGCTGTAGCAATGCGCCCGCCGGGATCTCGGGCAGGTGTTTGGCCAGCCACGGCGCCAGCGCCGGATCGGCCATGTCGTAGTGCCACCAGCGGTAGCGCCCCGGCCCGGTGAGGTTGTCGTCGGAGGGCACCTGCGCGGTGCCGTCCTCATAGATGTCGAAGACGCAGAGGGGCATGGAGACCTTGGATCGTTTTGGCAATCCTGCGGCGATCTAGGGCGGGGCGCAAGGGGCCAAGCGCCCGCCCCTCGCTTACAGCCCTGCGGCCAGCCGTGTGCCTTGGTTGATGGCGCGTTTTGCGTCCAGTTCCGCCGCCACATCCGCGCCGCCGATCACATGGCAGGTCTGCCCCCGCGCCTCCAGTGCGTCAGCGAGACTGCGCTCGGACAATTGCCCGGCGCAGAGCACGATGGTGTCGGCCTCGATCACCGTGGGGTTCTCGCGCGCTTCGCCAAAGGAGATATGCAGGCCCGCGTCGTCGATCTGTTCGTAGTTCACGCCGGCGATCATCTTGACGTTGCGCATGGTGAGCGAGGCGCGGTGAATCCAGCCCGTGGTCTTGCCCAAACCCTTGCCGGGCTTGCTGGTCTTGCGTTGCAGCATGGTGATCTGCCGCGCCGGCGCCGGGGGTTGCGGCCCTTCGGGGCGAGGCCGCTGCGGTGCGCGCCCGGATCGGTAACGCCCCATTCGCGCATCCATTCAGGCAGGTTCATCGTGCTGCTCTCGCCGTCGTGGACCAGATGTTCCGACACGTCGAAGCCGATCCCGCCCGCACCGATCACCGCGACCCGCTGGCCGACCTTCGCGGTGCCGTTCAGCACGTCGATGTAGCTGACCACGTTGCCGCGGTTCTGGCCGGGAATCTCCGGGTCGCGCGGCACGACGCCGGTGGCGATGACGACCTCGTCGAAGCCTGAGAGCGCCTCGCTCGTGGCTTCGGTCTCAAGCTGCACGGTCACGCCGTGGACCTCGAGCATGGTGCGGTACCAGTCGACGAGGCCCCAGAACTCCTCCTTCCCCGCGACTTGTTTGGCGAGGTTGAGTTGCCCGCCGATCTCGGAGGCGCGGTCCATGAGGGTGACCTTGTGGCCCCGCTCCGCCGCCGTGATCGCTGCCGAGAGCCCGGCAGGCCCGGCGCCGACAACGGCGATGGATTTCGGGCTTGCGGCGGGTTCGATCCGCAACTCCGTCTCGTAACACGCCCGCGGGTTCACGAGGCAGGTGGAGATCTTGCCGCCGAAGGTATGGTCGAGGCAGGCTTGGTTGCAGGCGATACAGGGGGCGATCTGGTCGGCCTGACCGGCCTTCGCCTTGGCGAGGAAATCGGCATCGGCCAGCATCGGACGGGCGAGGCTGACCATGTCGGCGCAGCCTTCGGCCAGCACTTCTTCGGCCACTTGCGGCGTGTTGATCCGGTTCGATGTGATGAGCGGGATGCCCACCTTGCCCATCAGCTTTTTCGTGACCCATGCAAAGGCCGCGCGCGGCACCGAGGTGGCGATCGTGGGGATGCGCGCCTCGTGCCAGCCGATGCCGGTGTTGATGATATTGGCGCCCGCCTTCTCGACCTCTTGGGCCAGTTGCACGACTTCTTCGAAGGTCGAGCCGTTGGGCACGAGGTCGATCATCGACAGCCGGTAGATCAGGATGAAATCCTCGCCCACCGTCTCGCGCACGCGGCGCACGACTTCCAGCGGCAGGCGCATCCGGTTCTCGTAAGACCCGCCCCAGCGGTCTTCGCGCTTGTTGGTGTGGGTGACGAGGAACTGATTCAGGAAATAGCCCTCGGAGCCCATGATCTCGACCCCGTCGTAGCCCGCCTCGCGGGCGCGCAGGGCGCAGGCGGCGATGTCGCTGATTTGTTTCTCAATGCCTTCCTCGTCCAACGCCTTGGGCGCGAACATGGAGATCGGGGATTTCACCGCGCTCGGGGCCACGCATTCAGGCGTGAAGGCATAGCGGCCCGCGTGCAGGATCTGCATGGCGATCTTGCCGCCCGCCTCATGCACCCGCTGGGTGATGATGCTGTGGTTATCCACGTCCTTCTGGCTGACCATCATCGCCGCGCCATGGGCCACGGCGCCTTCGCGGTTCGGCCCGATGCCGCCCGTGACCATCAGCCCCACGTCGCCCCGCGCCCGTGCCGCATAGAACTCCGCCACGCGGTTCCAATCGCCCGTCTCCTCCAACCCGGTGTGCATCGAGCCCATCAACAGCCGGTTCTTCAGCGTGGTGAAACCAAGGTCGAGCGGGGCAAGCAGGTGGGGATAGTCGGACATGGCTTTACCTTTCTGGGTGGGCTGGGTCACTGTGACACCATCGGAAACGGCAGGGCAAGTCACGCGAAACGCCGCGTCAACGATGTCGCTGGCGAAACGTCATAGCCGCGATGTGATCGCTTTGAGCCGCGCCTTGGTCGTGCTAACTCCCAAATGAACGCCATTCAGGAGACCTGCCCCCATGACCCCCGAAGAGATTGCCAAACTGCCCTACCGCCCTTGCGTCGGCGTGATGCTGGTGAATGCCGAGGGGGAGGTCTTTGTCGGCCAGCGGCGCGACCGGGATCAGGACGCTTGGCAGATGCCCCAAGGCGGGGTCGACAAGGGCGAGGCCGCGCGCGATGCGGCCCTGCGTGAGTTGGAGGAAGAGACCGGCATCCCCAGCAATCTGGTGCGGGTCGAAGCCGAGACGACAAGCTGGCTGCCCTATGATCTGCCCCATGAACTGGTGCCCAACATTTGGAAGGGCCGCTACCGGGGCAGGAACAGAAATGGTTCCTCATGCGTTTTCTGGGGCAGGACGATCAGGTCAATATCCAGACGGCTGAGCCTGAATTCTCCGAATGGCGCTGGATGCCCGCAGATCAACTGGTCGCGCATATCGTGCCGTTCAAACGTGCGGTCTATGCGGCGGTTCTTGAAGAGTTTGAGGAGAAGTTATGACACGGATCATCGCCTGCGCCCTCGCCACTTTGGCCCCGCTGCCCGCTCTTGCGCTCAGTTGTCTGCCCCATTCGGTCGAGGCGACCTATCAACGCGCGGCCAAGGCCGAGGAAAGTTATGTCGTGGTGCAGGGGCGTCTGACCTTTGACGCCAGCGCCCTGCCAAAGGGCGGCACCATCGGGATCAATCCGCCCGAAGAGACGCCGATCCGGGCGCAGATCAGCGGCAAGGCGCTATCCGAAGGGGGCTTTGACGTGCCCTTTGACCAGCCCTTGACGCTCAACGTTCAGTGTTTTGGCCCTTGGTGCGGCTCTGCCGAAGAGGGGGATGTTCTGGCCTTCCTCGAACGCAAGCCGGATGGGGCCTATGCGTTGGAAAGCAATCCCTGCGGGGGCGACCTTTTCGGCTCTCCGAAGCCTGCCATGGTGGATAAGGTGATCGCCTGTTTCCAAGGGGCGGAGTGCACGCCGGTTCGGTGATCCGGCGGCAGTCTTATGCCTCGATAAGCGGCACTTGCGGTGCCGCATCGCGGGGCAGCAGCCCTGTGAGACGCGGATCATCATCGATCTCAACCTGACGGCGCACCGGGATGAAGCCTGACCGCACATAAAAGCCAAGCGCCTGCGGGCTGTCGTTGGTGCAGGTATGCAGGTGCAGCCGGGTGATCGGCTTTTCCCATGCCAGCGTGATCGCTTGGTTCATCAGATACCGCCCCGAGCCGCTGCCGATCAGTGCAGAGGTCAGCCCGAAATAGGCCAATTCGCAGCTGCCATCTTCGGGGAAGTTCAACTCAAGCAGCGCCTCGTCCTTGCCATCGCGGGTCAGCGTATAAAAGTCCCGCGCCGGGTCTTGCAGCAGCGCAGAGAGGGCCGCGTCATCCAGTTTGAGCCGCCCGTACCAGAGCCAATCCATCCCGACACGCCGGAAAATGTCCCGAAACCAGTCGGGCGTCGGTGTGACCTTCCGAAAGGTGACACCCTCGGGCAGGGGCACCTCCCGCAGGCTGGGTTTGGCGTCCATCTCAAGATGGGTCACCACCACGGCCAGTTTGCCGGGCGGGACATCGTGAAAACCGTTCTCGATCATAGTCAGACCAGCCCTTCGGCCTTGAACAGGGCCATGATGTCAGTCTGGGGGCGGGGGCCGATGTGGCGGATCACTTCGCCCGCGCAGATGTTGCCCATGCGGCCACAGGTCTCAAGATCGCGGCCCGTGGCAAGGCCATAGAGGAAGCCCGCCGCGAATTGATCGCCCGCGCCCGTGGCATCCACCGGCACGACCTTTTCGACCGGCACGTCGACCCGTTCTGCGCCCCGGACCAGTGTGACCCCGTCGCCCGAGCGGGTGCAGACCACCAGCGGGCAAATCTCGGCGGTTTTGGCCAGTGCGGCTTCGGTGTCGTCGGTTTCCCAAAGGGCGCGAATCTCGGCCTCATTGCCGATGACATAGCCCAGATCGTTTTCGATCAGCGCGAGGAAGTCGTCGCGGTGACGCTCCACGCAGAAGGGGTCGGAGATGGCGATGCCCGCCATGCCGCCGCCCGCCGTCGCGGCCCGCGCGGCCTCGCGAAAGGCGGTTTTGCCGGCCTCATGGTCAAAGAGGTAGCCTTCGAGGAACATCAGCTTGGCCTTCTCAGTCACCGCCTGCGGCACATCGGCCGAGGTCAGCCCGGTCGAGATGCCGAGGTAGGTGTTCAGCGACCGCTCCCCATCGGGGTGACGAAGATCATGCAACGCGAGGTCGGGTTCTCGCCCTCCGCCACGGGGGCGTTGACGAAGTCGATCCCGATATCGGTCATCGCCTTGGCATAGAACTGGCCCAACTCATCATCGCGCACCCGCCCGATAAAGGCGGTCTTGAGGCCCAGCGCGCCCGCGCCTGCGACGGTATTGGCGACCGAGCCGCCCGGCGTCTGCACCCGGTCTTGCATCGCGGCATAGAGGTCTTCGGCGCGGTCACGCTCGATCAACTGCATGATGCCTTTCTCGATACCGTTGTCGGCAAGGAAATTGTCATCGGCATGGGAGATCACGTCGACGACGGCGTTGCCGATGCCAACCACTTCGTATTGGGTCATTCTGTCTTGTCCTCGTATTGGCACAGGTCACGGATGATGCAGGTGCGGCACAGGGGTTTGCGGGCTTTACAGTGATAGCGGCCATGCAGGATCAGCCAGTGATGGGCATGGCGCTGGAAATCGGCGGGAATGTTGTCTTCGATGGCGCGCTCGACCGCGTCGACCGTCTTGCCCGGTGCGATCCCGGTGCGGTTGCCGACGCGGAAGATATGCGTGTCCACCGCCTGCGCGGGCTGGCCCCACCACATATTGAGCACCACATTCGCGGTCTTGCGCCCGACGCCCGGCAGCGATTGCAGCGCGGCGCGGGAATTGGGCACCTCGCCGTCGTAATCGTCGACCAGGATTTGGCTTAGCTTGATGACGTTCTTGGCCTTCTGACGGTAGAGGCCGATGGTCTTGATATGGTCGATCAGCCCTTCAAGCCCCAGATCGAGCATCTTTTGCGGCGTGTCGGCGATCTTGAACAGGTCGCGCGTCGCCTTATTGACGCCCGCATCGGTCGATTGCGCGCTCAGCGCCACGGCCACGACGAGCGTATAGACATTCACATGCTCCAACTCGCCCTCGGGCTCAGGCTCTGCCTGTTGGAAGCGGGCGAAGATCTCGCGGATGGTATGATAATCAAGTTGGCGGGCCATGGCTCAGGGTATGCGATGAATGGCGCGGCAGGGCAAGCGGGGGCGGGGCTTGGGGGGCGATGGCGCAAGAAACGGGTCGCACGGGGGCAGGGGCGCGGCTAATCTGGTGGCATGACACAGATCGCACAGCTCTCTCCCGCGCCCGAAGATCAGGGGTACCACTATCAGGTGATGCGCCGCGCCATCGCCCTGATCGACGAGGCCGAAGACCCAAAGCAACTCGATTGGATCGCGGGCGAGATGGGCATGTCCGCCGCGCATTTCCAGCGGCTTTTCTCGCGCTGGGTGGGGGTCTCGCCGAAGCGATACCAGCAGTATCTGATGCTGGATCAGGCCAAGGTCATGCTGCGCGACCGTTTCACCACGCTGGCGGCGGCGCATGAATTGGGGCTGTCGGGCAGCGGACGGTTGCATGACCTTTTCCTGCGCTGGGAGGCGATGAGCCCCGGTGAGTTTGCCCGCAAGGGCGCGGGGCTGACGATCTACTGGGGTTGGTTCGACAGCCCCTTTGGCCCGACACTGGTGATGGGCACCGACAAGGGCATCTGCGGGCTCGCGCTGTCGTCGGAAGTGGGGGAGGATGCGGCGATGGTGGATCTTTGCAGCCGCTGGCCGCTCGCCGATTTCGTGGAGGCCCCCGCGCGGTTGCAGGCATGGGTCGACGCGGCCTTTGGGCGGCGGAAAGACCCCGAGGCGAAGGCGCCGCTCTACCTCATCGGTGCGCCCTTTCAAATCAAGGTTTGGGAGGCGCTGCTGAGCATCCCCTCAGGGCAGGTGACCACCTATTCCGAAATCGCGCAGAGCATCGGCAGCCCCCGCGCCGTGCGTGCCGTGGGCACGGCAGTAGGGCGCAATCCGGTGAGTTGGCTGATCCCCTGTCACCGGGCGCTGCGCAAAAGCGGGGGCTTGGGCGGCTACCACTGGGGGCTGCCGGTGAAACGCGCAATGCTCGCCTTCGAGGCGGCACGGGCAGAGGCGCAAACAGCTCCCTCTGGGCGGGTTTCTGCCGAATAGCGGTTATATGTAATGTTTTTGGGAACTTTGCGTGCCTATATTGCGTTCACGTCAAGATGCCCCGCCCGAACGGGGCCGCAAACATGAAGGCAGTAGACATGATTTCTTCGAAGATGACTTTGGCCGCCGCTCTGGCTGGCGCGATGACACTGGGTGCCTGTACGCAGCCGATGCAGCCGGGCAATGGCGATCCCAACCAGCGGACCAAGAATGGCGCTTTGATCGGTGCGGGCGTCGGGGCCCTTGCCGGTGCGATTTCCGAAGGTGACGGCAAAGGCGCGCTGAAAGGCGCTTTGATCGGCGGCACGATCGGCGCGGGCGTCGGCTATTCGCTCGATAAGCAAGAGGCCGAGTTGCGCGCCGCGATGGACAGCCGCGTGGTGATCACCAACACCGGCGACCGTCTGATCGTGACACTGCCGCAAGACATCCTCTTTGCGACCGACAGCACCAGCGTATCGCCCGCCCTGCGTGACGATCTGGCCGCGCTGGCGCAGAACGTGAACATCTATCAGAACTCCACCCTGCAAGTCGTGGGCCACACCGACAGCGATGGCGAAGCGGCCTATAACCAGCAGCTTTCCGAGCGTCGCGCGCAGGCCGTGGGTAACATCCTGCTGTCCAACGGCGTGCCGCAGCAGCGTTTGCAGACATTCGGCCGTGGCGAAAGCCAGCCTGTGGCAAGCAACCTGAGCGCCGCTGGCAAAGCGCAAAACCGCCGGGTCGAGATCGTGATCCTGCCCAACGCGCGCTAAACCGCACCTTAGACAGTGACAGTGAACCCCGGCCAGTGGCCGGGGTTTTTTGTTGGCCTAGAGGTTGTCCTCGACCCTGAAACCCTTGGGGATGGCATCGCGCCCTTCGAGCAGAAGATCGGCCATGACCTCTGCCACTTTCGGGCCATGCCGAAGCCGATTTTGAAGCCGCCATTGGCGATGTAATGCCCCGGCTTGCCGGGCCACGGCCCCAGCATCGGCGCGCGGCTGCGGCTGCGCGGGCGCAGCCCGGCCCAGCGTTCGACGACCGGCGCGTCTTGCAACGCGGGCACCGCCGCGCGGGCCTTGGCGATCACCGCGTCGAGTTGTGCATCGGTGTTGTCGGGGCTGTCGTACTCTCGCTCAGTCGTGCCGCCCACGGCTATCGTGCCATCCAGATGCGGGATCACATGGACCCCATCGGCAAAAAGCTGCGCCGCACCGCCCCGATCCAGCCGCAAGAGCGCGGCCTGCCCTTTGATGCCCGCGCCAACCAAACGCGGATGGCCCGCATTCAGCGCCTCCAGCCCCGCGACCCCAGTGGCCCAGAGGGTCAGACCTATATCGGGGCCTCGGCCACGATCTCAGCGCCTTTGGCCGCCAGTGCCGCGACCAGTGCCGCGCAGGCGTGACGCGGGTGGACGAGGGCGCTTAGCGTGTCCCGGATCAGCCAGCCCGTGGGGCTCTGCGGGGCCCAATCGTCGCTCTCGGCGCGGATCAACTCCCACCGGGCGCGGCCTTGCCAAAGCGCGGCTGCCGTGTCCTGCCGTTGCCGTGCCAGCGCGAGGGCCGCGTCATCCGCCACCGGCTGCAAGCGCCCGCTGCGGATATAGCCGGGCGCGCGACCGCCCGCAGCCTCGACCTCGGCCCAGAAGGCTTCGGCGCTGAGTAGGCTCTCAAGCTGAAAGGCTTTCTTGGCGTTCCAATTTTCCGGCACATGCGGCGCCAGCGCGCCCACGATCCCGCCCGACGCCCCCGCCGCCGGTCCTGACGGATCGACCACGCGCACCACCGCCCCGCGCCGGACGCAGGCCCAAGCCACCGACAGGCCAAAAATCCCGGCCCCTCTTACGGTTACATCCACCATTGCCATTCCCTGCCAGCTTGCGCAGTGTCTGCGCGACTTCTTCCCCCTCTAGCAGGACGTGCCGTGCCAGACCAGAATGCCCAGATCACGTGGCGCGCGGGCCAAGTGCCCGTTTCGACCCAGTTCGATGACCCCTACTTCAGCTTGGAAGATGGCGCGGCTGAGACGGCCTATGTCTTTCTGGCAGGAAATGACCTGCCTGAGAGGTTCCGCCCCGGCTTTCACATTGCCGAGCTTGGCTTTGGCACCGGGTTGAACCTGTTGCTGGCATGGGATGCTTGGATGCGGGCGGGCCATGACGGGCCGCTGCATTTCACCAGTTTCGAAGCCTACCCGATGCGGCCCGAGGATATGGCGCAGGCCCATGCGGCCTTTCCCGCGCTCGACGGGCGGCGCGATGCGCTGACGGCGGCGTGGGATGGCGCGGGTGGCGTGTTGGAACTGCCCGGCCTGCGGGCCGAGATTATCATCGGGGACGCGCGCGAAACCCTGCCCGCATGGCAGGGTCAGGCCGATGCTTGGTTCCTTGATGGGTTTTCACCGGCCAAGAACCCCCAGCTTTGGGGCGATGATCTGATGGCCGAGGTGGCACGCCATACCGCACCGGGCGGCAGTGCCGCCACCTATACCGCCGCGGGCTTCGTGCGCCGGGCCCTCGCGGCGGGCGGTTTTGAGGTTTCCCGCATCCCCGGCTATGGTCGCAAACGCCATATGACCCGGGCGCGGATGCCCGCATGAGCCAGTCCAACAATATCCCGCTCGGCATCATGCTGATGATCGCCACGACGATGGTCTTCGCCGTCCAAGACGGGCTGTCGCGCCATCTGGCCGAGAACTACAACGTGCTAATGGTGGTGATGATCCGCTATTGGTTTTTCGCGGCCTTCGTGATCGCGCTGGCAATGCGCAAGGCAGGCGGCATCCGCCGCGCCGCCGCCACGACACAGCCCGCGGTGCAAATCCTGCGGGGGTGCTGCTCTCGGCGCAGATTTGCATGATGGTGCTGGGCTTCACCATTTTGGGCTTGGTGGAGAGCCATGCGGTCTTTACCTGCTACCCGCTTTTGGTGGCGGCGCTGTCTGGTCCGATCTTGGGCGAGAAAGTCGGCTGGCGGCGGTGGGCCGCGATTGGTGTGGGCTTTGTCGGGGTGCTGGTGATCTTGCAACCCGGTCTTCGGGTGGTGGATCCTGCCGCCGCGATCCCGCTGGCAGGGGCGGCGATGTTCGCGGTCTATGGCCTGCTGACCCGCTATGTCGCGCGGCGCGACACGACGGCGACGAGTTTCTTTTGGACGGGCGTCACCGGCGCGGCGGTCATGACGGCGGTCGGCATCTGGTTTTGGGAGCCGATGACGCCGGGCAACTGGCTGTTGATGGGCACGCTTTGCATCACCGGGGTCACCGGCCATTGGCTGCTGATCCGCTGCTACGAGGTGGCCGAGGCCAGCGCGGTGCAGCCCTTCGCCTATACGCAGTTGATCTTTACCGTGATCATCGGCCTGTCGGTCTTTAACGAGGTGCTGCGCCCCAGCGTGGTGCTGGGCGCGGGCATGATCGTGGCAGCGGGGCTGTTCACCCTATGGCGCGAACGCCTTCAACGTCGACCCGGTTAACTCTGCGCTAAAGGGGATCGGCAGCGGGTCTTTGCCCAGACGGGCGCGATAGACCGGCAGGCTTTCGGTCACCCGCATGACGTAGTTTTGCGTTTCTCGAAAGGGGATCATCTCGATCCAATCGACGATGTCGATCTCACCCTTGCGCGGGTCGCCATAGGTCGACATCCAGCGGCGCGGACGGCTGGGGCCCGCGTTATAGGCCGCCGACATCATGGAGACATTGCCGTCGAAAAGCCCAGCCATTTGTGACAGATAGGTCGCGCCAAGCCGCGCGTTGTAATCGGGGTCGGCGGTCAGCCGGTCCGTCGTGTGCTGGCCTGAGATGCCCAGATCGCGCGCCACATCCCGCGCCGTGGCGGGCATGATCTGCATCAAGCCGCGCGCGCCGACGCCGCTTTGCACGTTCGGGTCAAACTCGCTTTCACGCCGCGCGATGGCGAGGGTCATCTCGGTCGCCATCGGCAGGTCTTTCTCCACCAGACTGTGCAGCGCGTAATAGGGGGCGGGCACCTCCAGCCCCCGCTGCGCGGCGCGTTTGCCGATCATCACCGCGATATGCGGCTGGCCCACGTCGATGGCGGCTTGCCCCAGCAGGGCGATGTCTTCGGGGACGAGTTGCTCGGCCAAATGGGTCCAGAACCGCTCGGCGGCGGACAGCTCGCCCGAGGCTTGCAGCAGCAGTCCGGCCTCGAACAGGGGCGCACGGGCCAGCGGAGAGGTGCGCCAGTCCTGATCAGGTGCCGGGCCCGCGAGCTTTTCGTCAAAGGGGATGCCGCCCCGTTCGGCGGCCAGCAGCCCGTAGAAGGAGGTTTGGTATTCCGCCCCCATGGCATAGGCTTTCGCCGCGCCCTCAGCATCGCCCATCGCCTCTAACGCGCGGCCCTGCCAATAGCCCGCGCGGCCTTGGCTGATGGGGGATTCCACGGCGTTGTCGTGGTTCTGGAAATGGCCCAGAGCGGTGGTGGGATCGTCCAAGAACCGCAGCGCGATATAGCCCGAGAGCCATTCGAGATCGGCATAATTCGAGCCATCGGTCAGAAAATGCTGCGACGCCAGCCGGTAGGCCCTCTGCGCATCGCCATTGCGCATTTCATCCCGCGCCAAGGCCCGGCGACGGTTGGCCCATCTGGGGGCTGGCCGAGAGCCACAGCCGAGGTCGAGCGCGCCAGCATCAGATCCTTGGCATCTTCGCGCAGCCCCTTGCGGATGCGCCATTCAAAGCGGTCATGCGCCAGCCCCGGCGCATCGGATTTGGAGGCGGGGAGCGCGTCGATCTTGGCGTTCACGTCGCTTTCCAGCTTTTGCAGGGCGATGCGGGTTTCCGCCAGCGCCCTATCGGCGCTTGAGACCAGATCGAACATCTGCCGCGCTTCGGAATGTTCGCGCTGCCAGAGCATCTCTTCCAGCCGGGCCGCGTGGTGCGGGGCCAGAAGGCTGCCATGCGCCTCGGTGAAAAGGGCCTGACTGCTGGCGTTCATCGGCATGGTGCGCCACGCCAGAACGAGGTTCGCCTCGGCCTCACCGCGCTGGCCGCTGTTGATCAGCGCCTCCGCATGGGCCAGCACGCCGCGCGGGGTCTGCGGGGCCATGGCCGAGAAGAAATCCAGTATCTCGCTCTCACCCTGTTTGATGACCGCCGCTTCGCTCTGCCGGCGCAAATAAGCCTCACCGGGCCAGTCGGGTCTGCGGTTCAGGAAATCGCGCGTGTCGGCATAGGTGCCGCGCCCGGCGCGCAGCCGGTGCCATTCGATCACATCGGCGGCGACTTGCCCGTCACGGGCAGCCAGCGCCGCGGCGGCGTCCCAATTGCCGCTGCGCATCGCATCCATCGCCCAGCCCAAAGGCCGTGGCCGCTGCGCCTCCGCAGGCACGGTCAGGATAAAAACACTCATGAGGATCGCCATCAGGCGCGTCATCGCTTGCATTTCCCACGTCTCCGAGGCTAGAGCCTTGCAACATATGGCTCGGGCGCCGTTTATCAAACCGTAGCGCCCGCAAAAGCCCTCATCCAGTCCGGTTTTCCACCGGCCAGCACTTATTAAGGAGCGTGCACATGTTCAAAGGCTCTCTGCCTGCCCTCGTCACGCCGTTTCGCAACGGCGCGCTGGATCTGGATACGCTCAAGAAACTTATCGAATGGCACATCGGCGAAGGGTCGAGCGGGCTTGTCCCCGTCGGCACCACCGGCGAATCCCCAACGCTGAGCCATGCCGAGCATGAGACCGTCGTCGAAGAGGTGGTCAAAGCCGTCGCGGGCCGCATTCCGGTCATCGCGGGCGCCGGGTCGAACAACACGGTCGAAAGCATCCGCCTTGCCCGTCACGCCGAAAAGGTCGGCGCGGATGCGCTGCTGGTGGTGACGCCCTATTACAACAAGCCGACGCAGCGCGGGTTGGTGGCGCATTTCACTGCCGTGCATGACTGCTGTGAGTTGCCGATCATCATCTACAATATCCCCGGCCGTTCGGTGGTGGATATGATGCCCGAAACGATGGGCGAACTGGCCCAACTGCCGCGCATCGTCGGCGTCAAGGACGCCACCGGCGATCTGGCCCGTGTCTGCGATCAGCGCATCACCTGCGGCCCGGATTTCTGCCAACTCTCCGGCGAAGACGCCACGGCGCATGGGTTCAACGCCCAAGGCGGCGTTGGCTGTATCTCGGTCACCGCCAATGTCGCGCCGCGCCTTGTGGCGCAGATGCAGGCCGCCTGTCTTGAGGGCGATTATGCCAAAGCGTTGGAGCTTCAAGACCGTCTGATGCCGCTGCACAAGGCGATCTTTACCGAACCGGGGCTTGTGGGTGTGAAATACGCCATGTCGCGGCTCGACCTCTGCTCGGACGAGGTGCGTCTGCCGCTCACGGAACTGACCGACCCGACCAAGGAACTGGTCGATGCGGCCCTGCGCCATGCGGGTTTGATGAACTAAGCCTACTGTAAACAGGTTGGTCGATACGAAGAGGGGTGGAGACACCCCCTCTTTTGCGTTCAGCGTTTGCCGTAATAGAAGCCGACCACATGTTCGGCTTGGGCAAAGAACAGCCAGCGCGCGGTCAGCACCCCTGCCGCATGGCTGAGCACCGCAAGACCGGCGGCAAGGTGGTGAAACACGGGCGAGAGCAACAGCAGAAGCGGCAGCAGCACCATCAGCGCAATCGCGATCACCCGCAGCTTCAGCGCATGTTTGCGCCCGATCTGATAGACGAATTCCCGTAGCAGATAGTTGTTGCCAGTATGGGGCGGGTCGAAGGCGCGGACGCTGCCCTGCGGCCCCAGCCGCGTCGCCGTCGCGATATCGCTGTTTGAGGCCGCAAGCGCCCGATCCCCGCGCCACCATGTGGCGATCTGCACCGCCCCGGCCAGCGCCAGCAGGATCATCGCCGCCGTCACCTGCCCCGCCAGCAGGGCACCGCCCGCGATGCTGAGCGACAGGAAATTCAGCGGCGTCATCACGCTATGCCAGCGCGGCACGGTTTTCATCTGGGTATAGATCATCGCCGTGGTCAGCACCGTCAGCAGCGACAGCGCCGCACCGATCACCCCCAAGGGCCAAAGCCGCGTGTCGTAAAACACCAGCCCCGCGCCATAGGCGGCCATGGTCAGCAAGGCCGCGACCGAGGCCCAAGCCTCCCGGCTGAGCCAAGAGCTGCGCCATTGGGTGAAGGCTTTGAGCGCACGCTCCGGGTGGCCAAGGTGGAAGGTCGAGGCGATGAGCCCGCCCACGGCCAAGAGATAGGCCAGCGCGAAGAAGACGAAAGCCACCCAGCCGGTCACCGCAGGCAGGCCGATCCCGAGCCACGCAAGCAGGCCAAATCCCATGCCCGACAGGCTGCTGAACAGAATAACGGAAGGCGCCGGATGCATCAGAGCTTCTCCAAAGTGCGGTCGAGCCAGCCGAGAAAACCCTTCGGCCCTTCGTCCACTGGGGCGAGGAAGGGGGCCAGCACGTCGATCTCGCCCTCGGGAGGGCCAAGCGTGTCGCGCGGGCGCGGCGGCAGGTATTTGTTGACCGGTTTGGTGCCCTGCTCGGGCATCAGGTCCACGCCGCCACGCTCGGCCACAAGCTGGCTGACAGCGCTGTCGGGATCGCCCAGATCGCCGAAATGCCGTGCGCCCGCGGGGCAGGTGCGCACGCAGGCGGGTTGGCGGTCTTCTTCCGGCAGGTTCTCGTTGTAGATACGGTCGACGCAGAGGGTGCATTTCTTCATCACACCGGCCGCCTGATCCATCTCGCGCGCACCGTAGGGGCAGGCCCAGGCGCAGAGGCCGCAGCCGATGCAATCGCTTTCGTTGACCAGCACAATGCCGTCCTCGACCCGCTTGTAGCTCGCGCCAGTGGGGCAAACGGTGACGCAGGGCGCGTCCTCGCAATGCAGGCAGGATTTGGGGAAATGGACCAGTTGCGCCGCGCCCGCCTCGGGCTGGACCTCGTAGCTGTGCACCCGGTTGAGGAAGGTGCCCGACGGGTCGCCGCCATAGGCGTCTTGGTCCGACAGCGGCGCGCCGTAGTTCTCGGTGTTCCATCCTTTGCAGGAGATCACGCAGGCATGACAGCCGACGCAGGTATCAAGGTCGATCACGAGGCCGAGTTTACGGTCGGTCTGTTGCGGAAGCGTGGTCATGTCTGGCGGTCCTGAAGGGTCGTTCTCACGGCGCGCGGGGCGAAGGGGGTCATTTGCCCACCTTCCACGCGATGTCGCGCGGCGCGGGCGGAACAGGCGAGCGTTGCGGCGGGATCTCCGGTTGTGCCTCGGCAGGGGCCGCGGTCTTTTCAATATGGACCTTGAGGTCGAACCACGCGGCCTGTCCGGTGATCGGGTCGGAGTTCGACCAGCGCAGGCCGTCGCCCTTGGGCGGCAGAAGCTCGTGGATCAGGTGGTTCAGCAGGAAGCCCTTCGTCGCCTCCGGCGCGTCGCGGTCCAGCGCCCATGCGCCTTTGCGCTTGCCGATGGCGTTCCATGTCCAGACGGTATGCGGGTTCAGCGCGGCCATCTCCATCACCGGCACGGTGATCCCCCCATGCGGGGAGGTGACGCGCGCCCAATCGCCGTCCTTCAGACCCTTCGCGCGCATGATCGCGCTGGGCAGGTAGAGCGGGTTGTGCCCGTGCAACTGCCGCAGCCAGGCGTTCTGGCTGCCCCATGAATGGTACATCGCCATGGGGCGTTGGGTGAGGGCGTGAACATCGTAGCCCTGTGTGCCCTCGGGTCGCTTTCGTACCAATGGGGTAGCGGCGTCATGCACTGCTTGATGCGCTCGCGCAGGTGGTCCGGGGGCTGACGGTCGCCGTGGCCCTCGGCGGCCAGCTGGAAGCGGCGCAACGGCTCCACGTAGAGCGAGAAGAGATAGGGTTGCGGTGCGTCGTAAATCCCCATGCCCACGGCCCAGTCCTGATAGGCGGCGTTCCACGGCTTGTAGTACTGCGCCTCGGCGGGAATGTGGTGGGTCGAGAAGCCGCCGTTCTCGATGTAGCGCGCGATCTGGTCAGGGTTCGGGGCGCCGCGGCCGCTCTGGTTGCCGTCCTCCCCGCGAAAGCCGGCCAGCGGGCCGATGCCGGGGCGGCGTTCGTGGTTGGTGATGTAATCGGCGTAGTCGCGGTACTTTTGACTACCGTCCTCGGTCACGAAACCGGGCAGGTCCAGCCGCGCGCCAAGATCGCAGAGCACCGATTGGAAGCCACGCACGTCGCGGTTGGGTTCCACCACAGGCCAGCGGATCGCGTCGGCGGCGGCGTCGGCCTCGCTGATCGGACGGTCGAGGAGCGAGATGCAATCGTGACGCTCCAGATAAGTCGTGTCGGGTAGGATCAGGTCGGCATAGGCCACCATCTCAGACGAATAAGCGTCGGAATAGATGATGCGCGGGATCACGTAGTCGCCGTTCTCATCCGTATCGGTCAGCATCTCCATCACCCCGCCGGGGTTCATGGAGGAGTTCCACGACATATTGGCCATATAAAGAAACAGCGTGTCGATCTTGTAGGGATCGCCCGCATGGGCGTTGGAAATCACCATATGCATCAGCCCATGGGCCGACATCGGGTTCTCCCATGTGAAGGCCTTGTCGATCCGCGCGGGGCTGCCATCGGGGCACAGTGCCAGATCGTCGGGGCCTTGCACGAAACCCAGATGCGGCCCGTCGAGCGGCCCGCCGGGCGTGGCCTTGCAATGGGGTTTGGGATGCGCCGTGGCGGGCTTGGGGTAGGGCGGTTTGAAGCGGAAGCCGCCGGGCACTTCCACGGTGCCGAGGATGATCTGCAGCACATGCAGCGCGCGGCAGGTCTGGAAGCCGTTGGCATGGGCTGAGATGCCGCGCATGGCGTGGAAGGACACCGGGCGGCCGGTCATCTTCTCGTGACGCTCGCCGCGGAAATCGGTCCAGGGCTGGTCGATCTCGAAGGCCTCGTCGAAGGCCACGCGCGCCAGTTCGGCGGCGATGGCGCGGATGCGCGGCGCGGGGATGCCGCAGCGCTCGGCCACGGCCTCGGGGTGTAGTCCTCGCCGAGGTATTCTTCGGCCATCCGGTGGAACACCGGGCGGTGGGTGATCCCGCCCGCGCGGTAGGTAGCCGATAGGTCGGGGCGCACGCCGGGCTGGTCGAAGGGGGTGAGCTTGCGGGTCTTGCGGTCGATCACGAGCGCTTTGCCGTCCGCGTCGCGCAGTTGCAGGCCAAACTCGGGCGACTTCGGGTCCCCGTTCAGCAGCACCGGCGCGTCGGTGTAGCGCGCGAGGTAGTCGAGATCGATGCGCCCGGCCTTCATCAGACAGTGGATCAGTGACAGGATGAACAGCCCGTCGGTCCCGGGCGTGATGCCGACCCAATCGTCGGCGATGGCGTTGTAGCCGGTGCGGATGGGGTTCACCCGATCACCCGCGCGCCGCGTTTCTTGAGCTTGCCCAGTCCCATCTTGATCGGGTTGCTGTCGTGATCCTCGGCCACGCCGAACAGCATGAAGAGCTTGGTGTGGTCCCAATCAGGCTGGCCGAACTCCCAAAAGGCGCCGCCCATGGTGTAGATGCCCGCCGTCGCCATGTTGACCGAGCAAAAGCCGCCGTGGGCGGCGTAATTCGGCGTGCCGAAGGCCTGCGCCCAGAGGGAGGTGAAGCTTTGCGACTGGTCGCGCCCGGTGAAGAAGGCGAGTTTCTCTGGCGCCTCGCGGCGCAGCGGCTCCAGCCAGCCGGTGGCGATCTCAAGCGCCTCGGCCCAGCTGATGTCCTCGAATTCGCCCGAGCCGCGGGGCCCACGCGTTTCATCGGGTTGCGCAGCCGCGCCGGGGAATTGTGCTGCATGATGCCTGCCGAGCCCTTGGCGCAGAGCACGCCGCGGTTCACCGGGTGGTCGCGGTTGCCCTCGATATAGGCGACCTTGCCCTTCTTCATATGCACGTTGATGCCGCAGCGGCAGGCACACATGTAACAGGTCGTGCGGCGGACCTCGTCCGAGACCTTGGGCGACAGATCGAGCGGCGGCTGGGAATGCGTCATGAGGGGGCGGGGGCTTTCAGCAGGGCAAGCGCTTGGCGCGCGATATGTTTCTCTTCGGCGGCGGGGATGACCCATGAGGGAATATTTCCCGCCCAGCGGAGGTTTGCAAGAACCTTTTCCCTCACCGCGGAATCGTTCTCGCCAATCCCGCCGGTGAAGGCGATGCCGTCGATCCCGCCCATGGCGGCGATCATCGACCCGGCCTGACGGGTGATCCAGTAGCAAAAGTGGTTGCGGGCAAAGCGGGCGCTTTCGCTGTCGCTTTCCGCCAATTGCCGCATGTCGGCGGTCTGGCCCGACAGGCCGAGCAACCCGCTTTCGTGGTGCAGCAATCTCTGCGCGGCTTCCAGTCCGAGATCGCCCACCAGATGCAGCACCGCGCCCGCGTCGATCTCTCCCGCGCGGGTGCCCATCGTCAGCCCGCCCAAGGGTGAGAATCCCATGGTGGTGGCGACCGAGCGGCCCTCGCGGATCGCGCAGAGCGACGCGCCATTGCCCAAATGCAGCGCCAGCAGGCGGTCGGGCAGGGGGGCGCCGGTTTGGGCGGTGAAATTCCGCACGAGGCTCTCGTAGCTGATGCCGTGGAAGCCGTAGCGGCGGAGGGCGGCGGTCTCGGACTTCTCGGGCAGCGCGTAGCGGCGCGCCACGTCCGGGTTGGTGCGGTGAAAGCCCGTGTCGAAAGCGGCGAATTGCGGCAGCTCCGGCATTAGTGCGGCAAGGGCGTCGATGGCGCTGAGGTGATGCGGATTGTGCAGCGGGGCCAGCGGTTGCGCCGCGGCGATGGCGGCGCGCACGGCGGGGGTGACTTCCGTCGTCTCGGCCAAGTCCGGGCCGCCGTGCACCACGCGATGCGCGGCGGCGCTGAGGTCGGCGCTCGCGATCCCCGCGTCACGCAGCCCCGCCAGAATGGCGGTGAAGGCGGTGCGGTGATCGGGCAGGGCAAGAGCCCGTGCCGGAGCCTTCCCCACACGCAGGGCGCCGGACTGGCTGATGCCCTGCGCTTCAATCCGCAGGGTCTCAGACAGCCCGCCGTCAAAGACCGCCGCCTTGATCGACGACGAGCCTGCATTGACGACGAGCACCAGCGCCATGGCTCAGACCCGTTGCGGGCGCATGTCATCCCGGCTGATCCCGGCGACGGAGACGGGTTTCTTCATCGCGTCGCGGCGGAAGGGCTCACCCAGTTCCTGGTTGAGCAGCACTTCGATGAAAGTGGTCTTGCCGTCATTCATCTGCGCCTTGATCGCGCGGTCCAAGGCCTCGGTCAGTTCCTCCATCGACGAGACCTGCACCCCTCGACCCCGCAGGCATTGGCGATCCCGGCGTAACTTACCTCCTGCGCCAGTTCGGTGCCGACGAAGTTGTCGTCGAACCAGAGCGTGGTGTTCCGCTTCTCCGCGCCCCATTGGTAGTTGCGAAAGATCACCATGGTCACGGCGGGCCAATCCTCGCGGTTCACGCTGACCATTTCGTTCATGGAAATGCCGAAGGCGCCGTCCCCGGCAAAACCCACGACGGGCGTATCGGGGCAGGCGATCTTGGCGCCGCAGATCGCCGGGAAGCCGTAGCCGCAGGGGCCGAAGAGGCCGGGGGCGAGGTATTTGCGGCCCGCTTCGAACGTCGGGTAGGCGTTGCCGATGGCGCAGTTGTTGCCAATGTCGGAACTGATGATCGCCTCTGTCGGCAGCGCCTTCTGGATCGCGCGCCACGCCATGCGGGGCGACATCTTTTCCGGCTCGCGGCTGCGGGCGCGCTCGTTCCACGTGGTGCCGGGGTCGTCGTCTTCGTGGTCCATCGAGGTCAGTTCCTGCGCCCATGCCGACTTGGTCTGGGCGATCAGGTTGCGGCGTTCCTCGCGGCCCGCGTCACCGGCGCTCTCGCTCAGCCGGTCGAGGAGGCTGCGCGCCACCTTGCCCGCGTCGCCGACGATGCCGACGCTCACCGGTTTGGTCAGGCCGATGCGGTCGGGGTTGATGTCGACCTGAATGATCTTGGCCTCTCGCGGCCAATAGTCGATGCCGTAGCCCGGCAGGGTCGAGAAGGGGTTGAGCCGCGTGCCAAGCGCCAGCACCACATCGGCTTTGGCGATCAATTCCATCGCCGCCTTGGACCCGTTGTAGCCCAGTGGCCCGACCGATAGCGGATGCGAACCGGGGAAGGCGTCGTTGTGCTGGTAGCCGCAGCAGACCGGCGCATCCAGCCGCTCGGCCAACTGCCGCGCGTCGTCGATCGCGCCGCCGATCACCACGCCCGCGCCGTTGAGGATCACTGGGAACTTGGCGTTCGAAAGCAGTTCCGCCGCCTCGGCAATGGCGGTCTCCCCGCCCGAGGGGCGTTCGAACTCGACGATGGCGGGCAACTCGATGTCGATCACCTGCGTCCAGAAATCGCGGGGGATGTTGATCTGGGCGGGGGCAGAGTGGCGCTTGGCTTGCAGGATCACGCGGTTCAGCGTCTCGGCGATGCGGCTGGGGTCGCGGACCTCCTCCTGATAGGCGACCATGTCGCGGAAGAGCGCCATCTGCTCGACCTCCTGAAAGCCGCCCTGACCGATGGTCTTGTTCGCCGCCTGGGGGTCACCAGCAAAAGCGGCGTGTGGTTCCAGTAGGCGGTTTTCACCGGCGTCACGAAATTGGTGATGCCCGGCCCGTTCTGGGCCACCATCATCGACATCCGCCCCGAGGCGCGGGTGTAGCCATCGGCCATCATGCCCGAATTGCACTCATGCGCGCCGTCATAAAAGGTGATCCCGGCGGCGGGGAAGAGGTCGGAAATCGGCATCATGGCCGAGCCGATAATGCCAAAGGCCGTGTCGATCCCATGCATCTGAAGGGTTTTGACGAAGGCTTCTTCGGTGGTCATTTTCATCGCGCGATCCTTTGGGCATGGGGCAAAGCTATCGGCAAATTACGGGCAGGTGCAGGCCGAGGTTAGGGCCAGAACTGCGCCAGCCCTAAGGCCAGATCAGCGCAGGCGGTCAATCTCTTGCGCGATCAGCCCGACGCCCTCTTCGATCCGCGCGGCGGGGATCGAAGAATAGGCCAGCCGGTAGTAATTCGTGGCCTTCTCGGCCCCGGCGAAAAAGGCATGTCCCGGCTCCAGCAGCACATCCTGCGCGCGCAGGTTCTCGGCCAGTTCCGCCGTGTCCACGCCCTCCGGCGCGCGCATCCAGAAGGACGATCCGCCATAGGCCCCCGGCCCGACACGCGCAGACCATGGGTCTCTAGCGCCGCGTCCATGACCCGGCGGCGTTCGTGCAGCGCCAGCCCCATGCGGCGGATCTGGGCGTCGTAATGGCCAAGCGACAAAAAATAGGCGGCGGTGCGCTGGATATGCCCCGGCGGGTGCCGCAGGACCGAGGCGCGCAGTGCGCGGGCCTCACGGATGAAGGGTTCGGACCCCACCAGATACCCCAGCCGCAGCCCCGGAAAGAGCGATTTGGAAAAGCTGCCGACATAGATCACCCGCCCCTCGTCATCGAGTGATTTGAGCGCGGGCGAGGCGGGTTTGAGAAAGGACATCTCGAACTCATAGTCATCCTCGACGATCAGCGCTTCCAGCGCGCGGGCGCGGGACAAGAGCGCGCGGCGGCGGTCCATCGGCATGGTCGCATTGGTCGGGCATTGGTGGCTTGGGGTTGCGAAAATCACATCCGTATCGGGGGGATCGCCTCGGGCGGGAGGCCGTCTTGATCCACCCGCACGGGCGTGATGTGGCAGCGGGATTGGCTGAGAATACCGCTCAGCGCCGGATAGCACGGGTCTTCGAGCACGGCGCGGCGGCGTTGGGTCAGCAGTACCTGCGCGGTCAGCCAAAGCGCGTTTTGCGCGCCGAGGGTGATGAGAATCTGCTCGGGCTGGGCCGAGACGCCGCGCCGGGGCAGGATGTGGCGGGCGATGAACTCGATCAGCTGCGGGTCGTCCTGATCGTAGTAATCAGTCGTCATCGAGGTGAAATCGCGCTGGCCGAGGGCTTGCAAGGCGCAAAGCCGCCAGTTGGCGTGATCAAAGAGCGTCGGGTCAGCTTGGCCATAGATGAACGGGTAGCGGTAGCTGGCCCAATCCTGCGGTTTGGCGGCCAACCCATTGGCGCTGAACCGCTGCCCGATGGCGCGGGTCCAGTCGATGGCGTCCTCCGCCTCGGCCCGGGGGCGAAAGCGGGCGGGGCGGGCGCGTTGTCCGAGACGAAATAGCCAGACCGCCCGCGCGAGGTAAGGTAATCATTCGCCAAAAGCTCGGTATAGGCGATGGTCACGGTGATCCGGCTGACGCCGAGATGCGCGGCGAGCCTGCGGGTCGAAGGCAGCTTCTCCCCCCGCTGGAACCGACCCGAGAGGATGCCTTGGGCGATCATCTGCTGGATCTGCTGTTGCAGGGTGCCTTGCGCATCGGGGCGCAGGAAAAAGGTTTCGACGGGCAGGGCCATGGGGCGAAGGTTAGGCTGGCCTTAGGGGGAGTTCAATCTGGCATTACGGCTTGCCGAATTTATCCCCGGGGCCGCGCCCGCACTTCCGTTCGCCCGGCCCCTCGCCTAGAATTATTGCATGAGCATTCCCGCCCCTCTCTTGATCGCCGTAGACGGCGGTGGCACCGGCTGCCGTGCGGCCATCGGCACGCAGCGCGGTGGCATCCTTGGCCGGGCCTCTGGCGGGCGGGCCAATATCGGCAATGACCCGGATCAGACCCTGATCAATATCCGCACCACGGTCGAAGCGGCGGCGGCCTCGGCGGGGCTGCCTGCCGAGGCGCTTGCCGGGGCCACCGCCTTTCTCGGCCTCGCCGGGATGAACGTCGCGCGGGACGCAGCGCGGCTGCGCGCGGCGCTGCCCTATGCCCGGATCATCGCGGAGGATGACCGCCCCGCCTGCGTGGTCGGCGCGCTTGGCGAAGGCGCGGCGGGCTGGGTCTTGGCCATCGGCACCGGCACGATCGTGGCCGCCACGGATGGCACGGCGTTTCGCTATGTCGGCAGTTGGGGGTTTCATCTGGCGGATCAGGGATCGGGCGCTTGGCTGGGCCGCGGCGCGCTGGATCTGGCGTTGCAATGTCATGATGGGGTGTTGCCCCACAGCAACCTGACCCGCGCTTTGATGGCGGATTTCGCAGATGATCCTGAGGCTTTCGTGGCCTTTAGCCTGACGGCGCAGCCGGGGGATTACGCGGCATTCGCGCCCAAGGTCATCGCGGCGGCTGAGGCCGGGGACCATCACGCGCAGGCGTTGATGCGGGAGGGCGCGGCCTATTACACCCGCGCGTTGAAGACGCTGGATTTCGCGCCCGGCGATCCGCTCTGTCTGCTCGGCGGGGTCGGCCCGCATTATGCGCCGTACTTGCCGGAAGACCATTTGGCAGGCCGGATCGCGGCGCGGGGCACGGCGCTCGACGGGGCGTTTCATCTGGCCTGCAAGGCCGCGGCGGAAGAGGTTCTGTGATGAGCGAGATCGCGAAGGTTTTCACCGAGGCCCAGATCCACGACGGCAAGCGGCTGCACCCCGGCAAGGTGCTGGCGCAGATGCAGGACGGCAGCCGCCGCATCCTCACCGCCGAAGAGGTGCCGCAGGGCATCGTGGCGGAGCCTATGGCGGGCGGCGTGCTCTGCCCCGGTTTCGTCGATCTTCAGGTCAACGGCGGCGGCGGGGTGATGTTCAACGACAGCCCCGATGTGGTGACCCTGCGGCGCATGGCCAACGCGCATCGCAGCACCGGTGTCGCAGCGCTGCTGCCCACCCTGATCACCGACACGCCCGACAAGACCGAAGCCGCCATAGAGGCCGCTGTCGACGCCATCGCAGAAGGGGTGCCGGGCATCATCGGGCTGCATCTGGAGGGACCGCATCTGGCGCTTTCGCGCAAGGGCGCGCATGACGGGGCGCTGATCCGCCCGATGCGTGAGGCCGACCTCGCCCTGATCCTACGCGCCGCCGCGCGTCTGCCGAATCTCATGGTCACCGCCGCGCCAGAGAATACCAGCACCGCGCAGATCGCCGCGATGGCCGAGGCGGGGGTCGTGGTCTCGCTCGGCCATAGCGATGCGGATTACGAGACCTGCGTGGCGGCCTTCGACGCGGGCGCGACCTGCGTCACCCATCTGTTCAACGCGATGAGCCAGATGGGCAACCGCGCGCCGGGGCTGGTCGGGGCGGCGCTGTCGCGGGATGGGGTGCATGCCGGGCTGATCGCCGACGGCATCCATGTGCATCCCGCCTCCATGCGCAACGCGCTGGCGGCCAAACCTTCGGGCATTTTTCTTGTCAGCGATGCCATGGCGACGGCGGGGTCGGATATCACGGGCTTCACCCTCAATGGGCGGGAGGTGTATCGCGCCGAGGGCCGGTTGACCTTGGCCGATGGCACGCTGGCGGGGGCTGATCTGGAAATGGGCCGCGCGGTCCATACGCTGACCCATGCAGTGGGGGAGCCGCTGGAGGTGGCACTCGCGCGGGCGATTTCGGGGCCGGTTGCGCTATTGTGCGATGACATGGGGCTGGGCCGGATCGAACGGGCGACCCACCCCTTGGTGCATTTCGATCCCGAAAGCGGCGCGGCGCGGGTGGTGGGTTAGCCCGCCCCGAGCCGCCAGACAAACACCGCGCTCATGCCGAACCCGATGGCGGCGATCAGCCAGCGCACGGTCTCTTTCGGCAAGGCCCGCGCCAAGGGCGCCCCGGCATAGCCGCCCGCCGTGGCCGCCAGCATCATCAGCAGCGCCTGCGGCCATGCAACCAGACCGGCCAAGGCAAAGACCGCCACGGAGATCGAGGAGAGCACGAAGCTCAGCCCGGTCTTGAGGCCGTTCATCCCGTGCAGATCGGTCATCCCCAAAGCGCGAAAAGGGCCAGCAGAACGATGCCCAAACCCCCGTTGAAATAGCCGCCATAGACACTGACCGCAAAGAGGCCGAGCGCGCCTTGGGGTGTCACGGCGCGGGCACGGGCGGCCGCGAAGGTACGGATGCGGTCGCCCAGCAGAAACACCAGCGTTGCCGCGAGCAGTAGGAAAGGCACGACAACGGAAAAGGCCGCGTTGGAAGAGATCAGGAGCAAGCCCGAACCGACCACCCCGCCCGACAGCGTGATGAGGCACAGCCGCAGCAGCGTGCGGCGGTCGAAGCGGCCAAGCTCGTTGCGAAAGCCAAGAGCGCCTGCAAGGTAGCCCGGAAACACCGCCACGGCGCTGGTCGCATTGGCGGCCACGGGAGGCATGCCGGTAAAGACCAGCGCGGGAAAGGTCAGAAAGGTGCCGCCCCCGGCGATGGTGTTCAACACCCCCGCGCCGAAGGCCGCGATCAGCAAGATCGCGATATCGCTTATTGTGGTCATGGTTCCTCCCCGCGCCCTTGGGGCGCTTGATCCCTGTTAGGATCAATTCATGCCGGTGCCAAGGTGAGGGGAGAAGCGGAAACGAAAAAGGGCTCCGACCAATGGTCGAAGCCCCGATAACGCGAAATCGCGCGATGTCAGCCGTTTATGGGCAAGCTGCGGTGTAACGCTGGCCGTTGGCGTTCTGGTAAACGCATTTGCCGGACTGTGTCTGGCCGATGTAGTTGCCAGCCGCCGCACCTGCGAGACCGCCGATGATTGCGCCTTGAACCTTGTCGTCACCGCCTGAAACGGCAGCACCGGTGGCAGCTCCGAGAGCCGCGCCAGTCAGAGCACCTTGGTTGGAGGTGGTGCCGTCACAAGCGGCGAGGCCGGCGATCATCGGAATTGCGATAAGAAACTTCTTCATGTCTTTCTCCCAGTTTACTCATTTGCCAACGCGGGGGGATTGGAAGAGGTTCCCGCGAAGGCGTTACATTTTCAGAAAAATCCCGCGGGTTTCGATCCGCGGCGATCTTTCGGTGCGATGTCATGTTCGGGCAAGACAGGGGTTTAGATAGACGAAGGCGGCACCGGGTCAACCGATGCCGCCTGTCGCATGCCGCAAGACGCGGTTTTACGCCGAAGTGAAGACCCGGCCCAAGGCGCCATCGACCGCCGTGATGATCTCATCAATATCATCGCGGGTGGCGATCAGCGCGGGCGAGAAACACAGCGTGTTGTTCTTGCCGGGCAGGGAGCGGTTGGTGGCGCCGATGATCACCCCTTGGGCCATGCAATCGCCCACCACGGCCTGAATGCGCTTTTCCTCAACAGGGGCGCGGCTGTCGCGGTCCGTCACCAGTTCAGCGCCCAAGAACAGCCCCTTGCCGCGCACGTCGCCGATCACCTTGTGCTTGTCGGCCAGCGCGTGCAGCTGCTCCAGCATGTAGTGGCCCATGTTGGTGGTGTTCTCCAACAGGTTCTCACGCTCGATGATGTTCATGTTTTCGATGCCCGCGGTCGGCCCCGCGGTGCAGCCGCCAAAGGTCGAGATGTCGCGGAAATAGTTCAGCGGATCGCTGGCATCGTCCTTGAACATATCGAAGACCGCATCGGTCGTCACCAGACAGGCGATGGCGGCATAGCCCGAGGCGACGCCCTTGGCCATGGTCACCATGTCGGGCTGGATGCCGTAGTGCTGATAGCCGAACCATGTGCCGGTGCGGCCCACGCCGCAGACAACCTCGTCAATGTGCAGCAGGATGTCGTATTTGCGGCAGATTTCCTGCACGCGCTCCCAATAGCCCTCGGGCGGGCAGATCACGCCGCCGCCTGCTGTGACCGGTTCGAGGCAGAGCGCGCCCACGGTTTCGGGGCCTTCGGTGAGGATCACCTTTTCGATTTGATCGGCGGCCCAGACACCGTAGTTTTCCTGCGGCGCGCCGTCCTGTTCAAAGCTGCGGTATTCAAGGCAATGCGGCACCCGCACGAAGCCCGGTGCGAAGGGGCCGTATTGCGCATTGCGCTCGTCCTGACCGCCCGCCGAGAGACAGCCAAGCGTGGTGCCATGGTAGTCGCGGTCGCGGTAGAGGATCTTGTGCTTCTTGCCGCCGTAGCGCTTGTGCGCGATCTGGCGGACCATTTTGAAGGCTTTCTCATTCGCCTCGGAGCCGGAGTTGCAGTAGTAGACGCGGTCAAGACCCGGCATCTTGTCGAGCAATTTCTCGGCGAAATGGGAGCCGGGGATCGAGCCTGCGGAACCGGCGAAATAGTTCAGCTTGATCAATTGGTCGCGCACCGCATTGGCGATGCTCTCGCGGCCATAGCCGACGTTGACCGTCCAGACCCCGCCCGAGACGGCGTCGAGGTGTTCTTTGCCCTTTTGGTCCCAGACCCGGATTCCCTTGCCTTCGACGATGATGCGCGGGTCGGTGGTTTCATAGGGTTT
The DNA here is from genome assembly GCF_029870955.1 of Sulfitobacter faviae. Lineage (NCBI taxonomy): Bacteria > Pseudomonadati > Pseudomonadota > Alphaproteobacteria > Rhodobacterales > Roseobacteraceae > Sulfitobacter > Sulfitobacter faviae. The sequence goes on from NZ_PGFQ01000001.1 coordinate 1,762,003, forward strand.
GTGCTGGCTCAGGTGGTGCCAGATATGCGCGCGGTCGGCTTCGACAACGCGGGAGATGTCGTTCTCGTTGAAATTGCCGTCCATGGGGCAAACCTTTCTTTACGGGTGGGCGAGCCCACGAATGAAGCCCGCGCAAAGGCGGGGTAAACTGTTCCAAGAACACCGCGAATAGGCAAGATCCAGTAGTGCCAGTTTGCCCCCTTCGGTGAGGCCAGAGGGGGCGATTTCTTTGAAGAAATTGCGCCGGATGCAAAAACGCCGGGGTGAGGCCCCGGCGTTTGGTCTTACTTCGATTTCGGGCCACCCTTGCCGCCCTGTTTGCCAATCTTATTCGGCGGGGTGAAGCGTTTGGACGGGTCGGAGGCCCGTTTGTAGGTCTTTTCGCCGCCCGGCGTGGTGGCCGAGGTGGTCGGTTTGCCTTTGCCCTTGCGCGGCGCAGCGCCCGCGGGCTTTTCCTTTTTCCAAACGGCCTTTGCCTTGGGCTTGCCGCTCGTGTCGCCGCCCGATTTGGGCTTGGGCGTCGCGCCGGGTTTCATCGGGCTACGCTCGGTCTTGTGTGACTTCGGCGGGCGTTCGCCCTTGGGCGCGCGGGGTTTATCGAACTTGGGCTTGTCGTATTTCGGCTTGTCGAAAGACGCAGCACCGGGGCCGTCGCTGGATTTCGCGCGGGGTTTGCGCGGCGCGGGGGCGGCATCCGGGTCGTAATCGCCGCGCGGCTTGCGCGGGCCGCGGTCGCCTTTGAAACCGCCGGGTTTCGGGCCGCGTTTGCCGCCGGGTTTGGGGCCGCGCGGCAGGTCCGGGGCCTTGTCCAACTTGGTCAGCACCACGCCGTCTTCCAGCGTCATTTCGCCGCCGAGCGTGTCGAGCAGGCCGGGCACCGAGGCTTCGGCCACCTCTACGAAACTGTGGCTGTCTTGCACGCGGATCGCGCCGATGTCGTCCTTGGTCAGGTCGCCCCGGCGGCAGAGCATCGGCAGCAACATGCGCGGCTCGGCCCCGTCCTTGCGCCCGGTCGAGACCGAGAACCAGACCGATGGGCCAAAGTCGCGGCGCGGCTTGTCCTCGCCCGGCGCGCCGGGGTCGCTCAGCTCTTCCGGGGCGGATTGCCGCTTGCGGTAGAGGTTGACGAAGGCGGTGGCCAATTGCTCGGCGCTGAATTTTTCAACCAGCGAGGTGACGAATTCCGCCGCATCCTCGGGCGCAGGCTCCACCCATGCGGAATCGGCCAGCAGGCGGGCCTCATCGGCGGCGTTGACCTCGGCGGCGGAGGGCGGTGCGGCCCATTCCACTTTCAGCTTGGCCCAGCCCAGAAGCCGGTTTGCCTTGCTGCGCATCTTGGGCGGCACGATCAGGGCCGAGACCCCCTTGCGCCCGGCGCGGCCGGTGCGGCCCGAACGGTGCAGCAGCGTGTCGGAGTTGCTGGGCAGGTCCGCGTGGATCACCAGTTCGAGGTTCGGCAGGTCGATGCCGCGTGCAGCCACATCCGTCGCGATGCAGACCCGCGCGCGCCCGTCGCGCAGCGCCTGCAGCGCGTTGGTGCGCTCGGACTGCGTGAGCTCACCCGAAAGCGCCACGACCGAAAAGCCGCGGTTGGTGAACCGCGTGGTCAGTCGCGCCACGGCGGCGCGTGTGTTGCAAAAGACGATGGCGTTCTTGGCCTCGTAGAAGCGCAGCACGTTAATGATTGCGTTCTCGGTGTCGCGCGGATGCACGTTCAGCGCGCGGTATTCGATGTCGCTGTGCTGCTTGGTCTCGCCCACGGTGGTGATGCGCTGCGCGTCGCGCTGGTAGGATTGCGCGAGCTTCGCAATGGCCGCGGGCACGGTGGCGGAGAACAGCAGCGTGCGGCGTTCCTCGGGGGATTCCGACAGGATGAACTCAAGGTCTTCGCGGAAGCCGAGGTCGAGCATCTCGTCAGCCTCGTCCAGCACTACGGCGCGCAAGGAATCGAGGTCGATGTTGTTGCGCTTAATGTGGTCACACAGACGCCCCGGCGTGGCGACGACGATATGCGCGCCGCGGTCCAGCGCTCGGCGCTCGGTCCGGGTGTCCATGCCGCCGACGCAGGTGGTGACCACCGCGCCCGCCTTGCCGTAAAGCCAGGTCAACTCGCGGCTGACCTGCATGGCCAATTCGCGCGTCGGCGCGATGATCAGCGCCAGCGGCGCGCCTGCTTGGCCGAAATGCGTGTCCTCGCCCAGAAGCGTCGGCGCGATGGCAAGGCCAAAGCCCACCGTCTTGCCCGACCCGGTTTGGGCCGAAACCAGAAGGTCTTGATCGTTCAGCGCAGGGTCTGTGACGGCCTCCTGTACGGCGGTAAGTGTTTCATAACCCTGTTGGGCAAGGGCATCGGCAATAGTCTGGATCACGAAGGCTGTCCTGTCTTGAACGTTGTGCGGGGGGCGGGCACGTGGGGTGCTACCAGCCACGGCAAAGGAATCCGACCGTCGGTAGAGGGTCGGGGATGGAATGTACATGGGGGTTTTGTGGCGAATTGTCACCCTTTTTACCGGTTTGGCGGCTTTCCGGGCCTGAATGGGCGGGGAAGCGCCATTTCCGCTTTGATCCGGCCCGCTCTGATCCGGCCCGCTCACATCTCGGTCAGGCCGATGGCGCGAGCGGGCGGCTTGGGGTAGCTATGATCCAAAGCGGAAAGAGAGAGTGAGGCAATCTGGTGCAAAGCGATCTGCCCCTGACGCGGGATTTGGTGCTGGTGGGGGCGGGCACGCCCATGCGCTGGTGCTGCGCAAATGGGGGATGGACCCGCTGCCCGGCGCGCGGCTGACCGTCATCAACCCCGGCCCCACCGCGCCCTATACCGGCATGCTGCCCGGTCATATCGCCGGGCATTACGACCGCGATGCGTTGGAGATCGACCTGATGCGCCTTTGTCGCCACGCCGGGGCGCGGTTGATCCTTGGGGCGGCGACGGGGATCGACCGCGCGGCGCGGGAGATCACGGTCGAAGGGCGCGGGGCCGTGGCCTATGATTTGGCGTCGATCGACATAGGCATCACGGCCAAGATGGACCTGCCGGGATTTGCCGAACACGCGGTCGGGGCCAAGCCGCTCGATCTCTATGCCGCGCGTTGGCGTGCGTTTCTGGCGGCGGTCAGGGCGGGGGAGCAGCCGCCCGAGGTGGCGGTGATCGGCGGCGGTGTGGCGGGCTGCGAGCTTGCCATGGCGATGGCTTTTGCCCTACGCGACGCGGGGGGGCAGCCTGCGGTAACGGTGGTGGAACATGGGCCGCAGCTTTCCGGCATGGCCCCCGGACCGGGGCGATGGTGCGGCGGCAGATGGCGGAGCTTGGGGTGACCGTGGCGCTTGAGGCCAAGGTCACGCAGATCACCGACCGGCAGGTGCTCTTGGCGGATGGCGCGCCGATCCCTGCGGCGCTTTGCGTGGGGGCTGCGGGGGCGGTGCCGCAGGGCTGGCTTGCCCAGACCGATCTGCCGCTGCACGCGGGGTTCATCCGCGTGGGGGCCGATCTGGGGGTGGTAGATGATGACAGGCTCTTCGCCGTTGGCGATTGCGCGCATATGGAGGCCAACCCGCGCCCCAAGGCCGGTGTCTTTGCCGTGCGGGCGGCGCCGGTGCTGCACGACAACCTGCGCGCGGCGCTCAGCGGCGGGGCACGGCGGGTGTTCAAACCGCAGCGGCATTATCTCAAGCTGATCTCACTCGGCGGGAAAGCCGCTGTGGCGGAGCGGAATGGGCTGGCCCTCGGCGGTGCGCTGCTGTGGCGGTGGAAGGACCGGATCGACCGGAAGTTTATGGACGGGCTCGATGACCTGCCCGAGATGAAGACCGATGCGCTGACGGACCCGGTGGCCTCGGGCGTGCAGGAGGCACTGGCGGGCAAACCGCTTTGTGGTGGATGCGGGGCCAAGGTGGGCGGCGCGGTGCTGGGCGATCTTTTGGCCGAGGTGCAGCCGCCCGTCTCGGGCGATGTGCTCACCGGGGCGGGCGATGATGCGGCGGTGTTGCGCCGCCCCGGCGGCGGCTTTCAGGTGATGAGCACGGATCATCTGCGCGGCTTTGTCGAAGACCCCGCAATGATGGCGCGGATTGCGGCGGTGCATGCCTTGGGCGATGTCTGGGCGATGGGGGCCACACCGCAGGCGGCACTGAGTTCGATCATCCTGCCGCGCATGTCGCCCGCATTGCAGGCCCGGACCCTGCGCGAAATCGCGGTGGCCGCGCAGGAGGTGATGGCGGGTGCAGGCGCGCAGATCGTGGGCGGCCATACGACCATGGGCGCGGAACTGACCATCGGCTTTACGGTCACCGGCACGCGGGGCGCGATGCCCATCGGCCTCGGCGGCGCGCAGCCGGGCGATGTGCTGATGCTGACCCGGCCCATCGGATCGGGGGTGATCCTTGCAGGGCATATGGCGGGCAGGGCGCCGGGGCGGGTGGTGGCCGAAGCACTTGGCGTCATGGCCACACCGCAGGCGCGGGAGGCGGAGATTTTGGGCAAGGCCCATGCGATGACGGATGTGACGGGCTTTGGCCTTGCCGGCCATGTGCAAGCGATCTGCCGTGCCTCGGGACTGGCGGCGGAGCTTTGGGCGGAGGCGGTGCCGCTCTACCCCGGCGCGCAGGCACTGTCGGATCAGGGGGTGGCCTCCTCCCTGCTGGCGGTCAATCAGGCGGATGCCCCGATTGCGGCGGCAGACCCGGTGAACCCGCTTTCCCACGATCCGCAAACCGCCGGGGGACTGCTGGCAGCCCTGCCCGAGGATGCCGCGAAAGCGGCGCAGGCGCGGTTAAGGGGCGAAGGTTTGGCGGGCCATATCATCGGCCGGCTTGAGGCGGGGGTGCCCTCTATCCGCCTGCGGTGAAACGGCTGTGCAGCGTGGCGGCGGTCTCGGCCAATGTGCTGTCATCAAGCCGGTCAAGCGTCAGCCGGGCGCGCGGGGGAGGGGTGCGGCTGGCGGCCTTGGCATAGCGCGGATCGTAATGCTGGCCGATCAGCCCTTCGGCGAGGCTGGCCCAATCGCCCGCGCGGGCTTGGGTCTGCCACTGGGTGATCGTCTCTCCGCTATGATAGGGCCGCAGCTTGTCGATGCGATTTTCGAGCATGGCGGGGTCGGTGGTCAGGTCATCATAGGCCCGGCACAGAAAATCCGCCCGCGCGGCCAAGGGGGCGGCGATCTCAACCCGCGCGGCGTCACGCATCGCGGCCCAAAGCGCAGGCGGAAGGGTGATGTCGCCGATCTTGCTGCTCTCGGCTTCGACCCATGTCACCTGCGCGGGCTCGAGCGGCAATAGCGCTTGGGCGAGCCGGGATTCGAACATCTTTTGATGCGGCTGCCCGCCATCCACCGCACCGAAAAGGGAGCCGCGGTGCTGCGCCAGCCCTTCGAGGTCAAGCACCTGCGCGCCTGTCTTGGCCAGATGGTGCAGCAGCCGTGTCTTGGCGGTGCCGGTGCCGCCTTCGATCAGCATCAGCCGATGCGGCAGGGGCGTGTCGTAGAGCGCGGCGACCACGAGCCGCCGGTAGCTGCGATAGCCGCCGCGCAGCAGTTGCACGCGCCAGCCGACCTGATCGAGGATCGTCGAGAATGCCCCCGACCGCTGCCCGCCGCGCCAGCAATAGACCAGTGGCTGCCAGCCGCCGTCTTTATCCGCCAGCGCCGTTTGCAAATGCCGCGCCGTGTTCTGCGCCACCAGCGCCCCGCCGATCTTGCGCGCGTCGAAGGGGCTGACCTGCTTGTAGATCGTGCCCACTTCGGCGCGCTCCGCGTCCGACAGCACGGGCAGGTTGATGGCGCCGGGCAGATGATCCTCGGCAAACTCCATTGGCGCGCGCACGTCGATGATCGTATCGACGCGGAGCTGGGCGAGGTCCGACAGGGCGGTGAGGGTGCAGGGTGTCATCTGGGGGTCCGGCAAGGCCCCGCGCCCCGTGACAGGGCGCGGGGGAATGGCTCAGGCCTTGGCGGCGATCACCAGCACTTCGACCAGATATTCCGGCGTGGCGAGTTTGGATTCGCCGCAGGCGCGGGCGGGGGCTTGGCCCTCGGGCACCCATGCGTCCCAGACGGCGTTCATGGCTTCGAAATCGGCCATGTCGGCCAGCCAGATGGTGGATTGCAGGATGCGGGTCTTGTCGCTGCCGACTTCGGCCAGAAGGGCGTCGACCTTATCAAGGCAATCTTGGGTCTGCTGGGCCACATCCGCCCCCGCCGTGCCGACCTGACCGGCAAGGTAGATCACATCGCCATGCTCGACGATTTGGCTCATGCGGGTGTTGGTGTGGTGGCGTTTGATCTCGGTCATTCTGTCTCTCCTTTGACGTTGCAAAACTTGTGGCAGCTTTACGTGGGGGAGGCCAGATCAAAGCCTGCGCTTCAAGACCTCTCGATCGGGCCGCCCGCTTTTTCCCAGCCGCCGAAACCGTCTTTCAGATGGGCCGCGTCAAAACCCATGTCTTGCAGCGTCGCGACCGAGATGGCCGAGCGCCAGCCAGAGGCGCAGTGAAAGACGAACTTCTTGTCTTGGGCAAAGACCTCTTTGAAATATGGGCTCTCGGGGTCAACCCAGAACTCCAACATGCCGCGCGGGCAGTGGAAGGCACCGGGGATGAACCCGGTGCGTTCGCGTTCGCGGGGGTCACGCAGGTCGACGAATTGCACGTTTTCGTCCTCCAGCATGGCGATGGCCTCAGTGCTGTCGATCTCTTCGATCCGGGCGCGCGCCTCGGCGACCATTTGCGCGGCGGTTTTCTTGAGGGCCATCGGTCTTCTCCTTACAGTTTGTTCAGCAACTCAGGCGTGGGCCAGCCATCGACGGGCATGCCGAGACGTTCCTGCTCGGCCCGCACCGCACCGCGGGTGCCAGAGCCGAGGATGCCATCCACATCGCCCACGTCATAGCCCTTGGCTTGGAGTTTGCGTTGCAGCGTTTTCATCGCCTCGCCGCCCAGACCGGGGGCCGGATTGCCCGCGTCATAGACCTGCGCGCCTTCCAGCCGGGTGGCGAAATAGGCGGCGGTCATGACGTAGGTAAAGCTCTGGTTCCACTCGAAATAAACGCGGAAGTTCGGATAGGCGATGAAAGCAGGCCCGCCGCGCCCCTGCGGCAGCAGGACAGAGGCGGTCAGCCCCTCGGCCAGCGGTCCGTTGCGGGGGAGACACCCATGGCCTGCCATTCGCTGACGGGTTTTGTGGTCTCCAGCCCGGTTTGCGACCAGTCGAAATCCTGCGGCAGGGTGACCTCGGCCAACCAAGGCTCGCCCGCGCGCCAGCCAAGGCTTTGCAGCATCTTGGCACCCGACAGCAGCGCATCGGGGGCAGATGTCTTGAGCGAGACCGCGCCGTCGCCGTCGCCATCCACCCCGTTCTCGAGGATGTCGCGCGGCAGCATTTGCACCATGCCGATCTCACCGGCCCAAGCGCCGGTGGTGGTGGCCGGGTCGAACGCACCGCGCTCGAAAAGCTCTAGCGCCGCGAAAAGCTGTGGGCGGAACAGTTCGGGGCGGCGGCAGTCATGGGAAAGGGTCGCCAGCGCGTTGGCGGTGTTGAAGTCGCCTTGGAACGCGCCGTAATCCGTCTCGAACGCCCAGAAGGCCAAAAGCACGCCACGGCTGACGCCGTATTCCGCCTCGATCCGGTCGAAGATGGCGTCGTATTTCTCGGCCATGGCGCGGCCTCGGTTGATCCGGTTTTCCGAGATCAGGCGGCGCGAGAATTCGATGAAGGGCTTTTGAAACACCCCTTGGGCCTGATCGGCGCGCAGCACGGCGGGGTCTTGGCGCAGGCTGGCAAAGAAACGCTCGGCCTTGGCGGGATCGGCGCCGTTCGCCACGGCCTCGGCCTTGGCATCGGCGATGAAACTGGAGAAATCCCCGCCGCATTTGGCTTGCGCATAGGCGCTGGCGGGAAGGGTGAGCGCCGCGAGTGCGGCGGCGAGAAACGTGGGGCGCATGGTTACCTCTTTGTCACAGACAGGCCAGAACTAGGGCGATTGCCCACATCACCAACCATGCCTGCCAGAGGCGGGTGATGGCCGCATCGATCTCCAAAGGTCCGATGACGCGCGCCCCGCGCCATGCACCCAAGGAAACTGCTGCACCCGCCCATCATAACTGCGCGGACCGGCGAGGGCCACACCTATGGCCCGCGCCATGGCGGCTTCCGGCCAACCGGCATTGGGCGAGCGGTGCAGCGCCGCGTCGGCCTTGATGTCGCGCCAGCGGTGCAGCACCCCGCCGGGCAAGGCAATCAGGAGGGCGGTCAGCCGTGCGGGGGCGAGGTTCAGAAGGTCGTCCATCCGCGCCGCGGCCCAGCCGAAATCGGCATAGCGCGGGGTGCGGTAGCCGATCATACTGTCGGCGGTGTTAACGATTTTATAGACCAGCAGCCCCGGCAGACCGCCCAGCAGGAACCAAAAGGCAGGGGCGATGATCCCGTCGCTGAGGTTCTCCGCCCCGCTTTCGATTGCCGAGCGGGCGACCGCATCTGCGGGCATCTCGCCAGTATCGCGGCTGACGATCATCGCCACGGCGCGGCGCCCTGCGGGCAGCGACTGGCGCAGCCCGTCGGCCACGGCGCGCAGGTGCTCGACGAGGGAACGTTGCGCCAGCAGGATGGCGGCGAGGATGATCTCGATGAGGGGGCCAAAAAGGCTGAGCGCCCAGCCGAGCAGCGCGGCCCCGATCATCAGCGCCAGCAGCAACGCCACGCCCTTGGCGCGGCGGGCTTGGCCGTGGTTCAGCCGACGGTCCCCCAACCGATCAGCCGCCCCATCAGCACCGCCGGATGCGGCAGGCGGCGCCAGAGCCAGTCCGGCTCTCCAAGCGCCGCGTCCAGCAGCATGGCCAGCGCGAGGATCGCCGCCGTGCTCATGCCAGCGCCCGCTCCAGCCGCGCCCAACCTATCGAGGGGGGCAGGCCAAGGCGCAGCCAGCGGGGGTTATAGGGGAAGACGCGGCTCCAGATATGGTGCCTTGCGAGGCGGGTTTGCCATGCCTGCGCGTCTTCGACCTCATAGAGCCGGAAAAGCGGGGTGCCGCCGACGATCTGCGCGCCTGCTGTGGTCATCAGCCCATCGAGACGCGCGGCCTCGGCCCCCAGCCGCGCCCGCGTGGCTTCGGCCCATGTTTCATCCCGCAGCGCCGCCGCGCCGATATGCAGCGCGGGGCCGCTGACCGGCCATGGCCCAAGCATCTGTTCAAGCCGCGCGACCAAGGCCGGATCGCCGATCACGAACCCCAGCCGCAGCCCGGCCAGCCCCCAGAATTTGCCAAAGCTCTTGAGGATCAACGTGCCGGGCACCGTGGCCTGCGCCATCAGGGTGGCGTTGGGCGTGATGTCGCAAAAGCTCTCATCAATGATGCTGAGCGGGCTGTCGTCTCTGCCATGGGCCACAGGCGCCCGTCGGGGTTGTTGGGATGGACGTGAACGGCGGCTTCGGTCTCGCCCGTCTCGACCACTTGCCAGCCGTTCTCGGCGAAGCTGGCGGCATGTTCGTTATAGGTCGGCCCGGGGATGCGCACGCGGCCCTTCGGGGCCAGCGCCGGGATTCGCGCGATGGCCGAGGAGGCCCCCGGCACGGCGAGGATCGCGGCCCCTTCGGGCACTTGCCAAAAGCCGCGGGCGGCGGCCAGCAGCGCGTCTTGCGCCACCGCGTCGGGGAGGGCAGCCCATGCGCCCGCAGGCAGGGCAGGTATTGGGTAGGGCGCGGGGTTGATCCCAGTGGAAAGGTCGATCCAATCCGACCGCTGCCCGCCGAAACGCGCCGCTGCCGCATCGACACCGCCGCCGTGGTCGCGCTGGTCTGGCTTTTGCATGATCATCCCCTGCCGTCGTCGCTGCGGTGAAAGCGCAAAAGCGCTGCGCGATCAAGCGCCTTCCACGGGGCAGGGGGAGGGGAGGTCAGCCGCGCCCGTGCGGCGCGTCGAAGTCCAGCACCGGATTGATCGGGATGATGCGGTGTGGGTTAATCGTGTCATGGCTGTAGTGATAGTGCCGCACGATATGGTCGAAGTTCACCGTCTCGGCCACGCCCGGCACCTGATAGAGTTCGCGCGTATAGGCCCAGATGTTCGGGTAATCGACGATCCGGTGGCGGTTACATTTGAAGTGCAGGTGATAAACCTTGTCGAAGCGCACCAGCGTGGTGAAAAGCCGCCAGTCGGCCTCGGTCATCCGGTCGCCCGCGAGGTAGCGGTTCTGCGACAGGATGTCTTCGATCCAATCCAACGTGTCGAAGAGCGGATGCACGGCAGCGTCATAGGCCTCTTGCGTGGTGGCGAAACCGGCTTTGTAGACGCCGTTGTTCAGCGTGTCATAGACGCGGGCGTTCACCTTTTCGATGCGGTCGTGCAGGGGGGCGGGGTAATAGTCATCACTGTTGCCGGTGATCGCGTTGAAGGCGCTGTTGAACATGCGAATGATCTCGGCGCTCTCATTGCTGACGATGGTCTCGCGCTCTTTGTCCCAAAGGATCGGCACGGTCACGCGGCCCGTGAAATCGGGATCGGCGCGGGTGTAGATGTCGCGGGCATAGGGCAGGCCGAAGAGCGTGTCGCCCGTGGCACCGGGGAAATCCGTGTCAAAGGTCCAGCCCTCGCCCAGCATATCGGGATGCACGACAGAGACACCGATGTGATCTTCCAGCCCCTTCAACTGGCGGAAGATCAGCGCGCGATGCGCCCATGGGCAGGCATAGCTGACGTAGAGGTGGTAGCGCCCCGATTCTGCCTTGAACCCGCCTTTGCCGCTCGGTCCGGCGCTGCCATCGGCGGTCACCCAGTTGCGAAACTTGGCCTCGCTGCGCTCAAATTTGCCGCCCGAGGATTTGGTGTCATACCATTTGTCTTGCCATTTACCGTCGACCAATAGGCCCATCTTGTTCTCCTTTCCGCGTTTGAGGGTATATCTAGGGCAGGGCGCGGGGGCCGCCCATCTTCATAGGCGCGCAGCCGCTCTGCGCTGATGCAGACTGCCCAAACGTCACCAATTCTTAACTTGAATTTTCTACGCTTTCCGCCAGCTTAGAGGCATCAGCGGGGGATTGTGCATGGAAGAATTTCTGTCGAAAGAAATACAGGCGGGGCTGGATGCCGCGCGTATGGCAAGCCTGCGCAAGGGCGCGCGCCTGCGGCTTGAGGCGGGCGGTGATGTCTACCGCGTGCTGCGCATGTGGAAGACCGGTTTCTCCGTCGATGCACAGGACGCGCCCAAGCTGCGCGGGCTGGTCGATCTCTATGACGGCAGCCTGCATCTGTTCCAATGTCTGATCGTGGCGAGCGAGGAAGAAGCGGGCGAGATGCGTTATGAGTTCAAGCGCGCCACCGCCGTGGCGGACCGTCCGCCGCTTGATTTCGAACGCTCCGCCGATGCGCCGCTGGATCTGATCGAAGACGGCCGCGCCTGATAGGGCGGCACGGCGGGGCTTCCCCGCCGCGCCGTTTCGTTACTGCAAATCACTGAAGGCTTTGGTGAGCCGCTCACAGGCTTCCTCGACCCGTGCGCGCGGGGTGGCGAGGTTGAAGCGCATGAAGCTTTCGCCCCCGTGCCAAAGGTGGCGCCGTGGTTGGCAGCGATAGCGGCGCTTTTCTCGACACGGTCCTGAAACTCTGCGGGCGCCATGCCGGTGCCCGAAAAGTCCACCCAAGCCAGATAGGTCGATTCCAGTGGCATCGAGCTTAGCCCCGGGATCGCGTTCACCGCCTCGTCGAAGATCTGCCGGTTGTTGTCGAGATAGGCGGTCAACTCATCCACCCAAGCGGCCCCTCGGGCGAATAGGCAGCGGTCGCCATGATCAGCCCGAAGGAGTTTGCCGAAACGCCCAAGGCCGCCATGCGCCGGGCTAAGCGCTCGCGCAGCTTGGGGTCATGAATGATGACGTTTCCGGTATGGCCGCCCGCGATGTTGAAGGTCTTGGTCGTGGCGGTCATCATCACCAGACGGTCTTCGATCCCGTCGATCTGGGCCATGGGGATATGCTTGTGCCCCGGCATCACCAGATCGTGGTGGATCTCATCCGAGACCAGCACCAGATCGTGCCGCTTGGCGAAGTCGGCCACGCCTTGCAGTTCCTCACGGCTCCAGACCCGCCCGCCGGGGTTATGCGGCGAGCAGAGGATCACCATCTTCTCATTCCCGGTCATCAGGGCGTCATAGGCGTCAAAATCCATCTCGTAACGGCCCGAGGCATTGGTCAGCGGGCATTCCACCACCCGACGCTCGGCGGCGTTAATCACGCGGGCGAAGGCGTGATAGACCGGGGTGAACAGCACCACCCCATCGCCGGGCTGGGTGAAAGCATCGACGCACATGGCGGTGCCGTTCACCAAACCATGCGTGGTAAAGATCGCCTCGGCGTCGACCTTCCAACCGTGGCGGTTTTCCATCCACCATTGGATCGCGGCGAGGTATTTGCTGTCATCGCCGAAATACCCGTGCACCCCGTGATCAATCTGGGCCTGAAGCGCGTCCTGCACCACCTGCGGGGGCGGAAATCCATGTCGGCCACCCACATGGCGATGCCGGTATCCGCGGGCACGCCATAGATCGCTTCCATCTTGTCCCATTTCGCACAATGGGTGCCGCGCCGGTCGATGATGTCGTCAAAGCTCATGCTGGTCTCTCCTGATATTGCGGCCAAGCTAACGGCTGCCGCAGGCGCTGCAAGCCCCCGGTTGCGCGATGCACGGGCATGGCCTAAATGAGCGGGATGAAACGCCCGATCCTTTTGCACCCCGATCCACGGCTCAAGAAAGCCGCAGCCCCGTCGCCGATCTCAGCGACGAGCTGCGCGTGCTGGGCGATGATATGTTGACCACCATGTATGATGCGCCGGGCATCGGCCTTGCTGCGCCGCAGATCGGCGTGTTGAGCCGGGTGATCGTGCTGGATTGCGTCAAGGAAGAGGGCGAAGCGCCCCGGCCCTTGTTGATGTTCAACCCCGAAATCGTGGCCTCTTCGGACGCGCTCAACACCTATGAAGAAGGCTGCCTCAGCATCCCCGACCAATATGCCGAGGTGACCCGCCCGGCGGAGGTTGAGGTGCGCTGGCTCGACCGTGACGGGAAAGAGCAGCAGGAGGCCTTTGACGGGCTTTGGGCGACCTGCGTTCAGCATGAGATCGACCACCTCGACGGCAAGCTTTTCATCGACTACCTCAAGCCACTGAAGCGCCAGATGATCACCCGCAAGATGGTCAAGCTCAAACGCGAGCTGGCGCGCGGATGAGCGTGCTCGAGGTTCTCCGCTGGCCCGACCCGCGACTGGCCGAGACCTGCGCCCCGGTCGAAGAGATCACGCCCGAGATCGAACGCCTCGCCTCCGATATGCTTGAGACGATGTATGCCGCGCCGGGGCGTGGCCTTGCCGGACCGCAGGTGGGCGCGATGCTGCGCATCTTCGTGATGGATGCGGGGTGGAAAGAGGATAAGTCCGACCCGCTGGTCTGCATCAACCCGATGTTTCAAGAGATCGGCGAAGAGCGGGTGACCAATACCGAAGGCTGTCTTAGCATCCCCGGCATCAGCACCGATATCTCGCGCCCTGCGCAGGTGCAGATGGTCTGGACCGGTCTGAACGGGGGCCGCTATGTGCAGAGCATGGAAGGCGCCGCTGCGCTGATCGCGCAGCATGAGATGGATCACCTTGATGGGGTGGTGACCTTCGATCACCTCGACGCAGAGACCCGCGCCGCCAAGATTGCGGAGTTCAACGCCCAATGACCCTACGCCGCTATGTTCCATGGCCCGACAAACGCCTGCGCAGCCCCGCCGAACCCATCGATGCGGTGACGGATGAAATCCGCACCCTCTGGGACGACATGATCGAGACGATGGACGCCATGCCCGGCGTTGGCCTTGCCGCGCCGCAGATCGGGGTGATGTTGCAGGTGGCGGTCGTCGATGCCTCGGAAGCGCGCAACAAACGCATCCGTCTCGCGAACCCGGTGATCGTCGATGCCTCTGCCGTGTTGCATCCTTACGATGAGGCCAGCCCCAATCTGCCCGGTTTCAGCGCCGTGATCCGCCGCCCGCGCGGGGTGAAGGTGCGTTTCCTTGACGAGACGGGAGCCGAGGTGGAGCGTGATTTCGTCGGGCTGGAAGCGGTGAGCGTGCAGCACCAAATCGACCATCTGGCGGGCAAGATGTATTTTGACAACCTCAGCAAAACCAAGCGCGACATGCTGTTGCGCAAGGCACGCAAACAGAACGGCTGACGGCGCTCTCCAAGGCGCTGTCCGGCAGGAGTGAACAGATGCGACTGATCTTCATGGGCACGCCCGATTTTTCGGTGCCGATCCTCGATGCCCTGGTGCAGGGCGGGCATGAGATCTGTGCGGTCTATTGCCAGCCGCCCCGCCCCGCCGGGCGCGGCAAGAAACCCCGCCCCAGCCCGGTGCAGCAACGCGCCGAAGCGCTTGGACTGCTGGTGCGCCATCCGGTCTCGCTCAAACATCCCGAGCCGCAGGAAGAATTCGCAGCGCTTGAGGCCGATGCGGCGGTGGTCGTGGCCTATGGTCTGATCCTGCCGCAGCCCATTCTCGACGCGCCGAAACATGGCTGTTTGAACATCCACGCCAGCCTGCTGCCGCGCTGGCGCGGGGCAGCGCCCATTCACCGTGCGATCATGGCGGGCGACGAAAAGACCGGCGTGTGCATCATGCAGATGGAAGCGGGGTTGGATACCGGGCCGGTGCTGCTGTGCGAAGAGACCGAGATCGGCAAGGCTGAGACGACGGCACAGTTGCATGACCGGTTGAGCGCCATGGGCGCGGTGGCGATCAACAAGGCGCTGTCGCAACTGACCGATCTGACGCCGCAGCCCCAGCCCGAAGAGGGCGTCACCTATGCCGCCAAGATCGACAAGGCCGAAGCGCGGATCGACTGGACCCGCCCGGCGGTCGAGGTGGATCGCCAGATCCGCGGGCTCTCGCCCTTTCCCGGCGCGTGGTTCGAGATTGACGGCCAGCGGGTGAAAGTCCTTGGCTCGGTGCTGGACGAGGGCACCGGCGCGCCGGGTGAGGTGCTGTCGGACGCGCTGCGCATCGCCTGTGGCGAGGGGGCGGTGCGGCTGACGCGGCTACAGCGCGCGGGCAAGGGCGTGCAGGAGGCGGATGTGTTTCAACGCGGTGCGCAGATCGCAGCGGGTGCGCGTCTTAGCTGAGGCTGAGCGTTCAGCTTTTGGGCGGGGTGCTTTTGTAAACCGGCAGGTGCCAGCCGAAATAAAGCGATCCGGCGCGCAGCACCCAAGTCGTCGCAGCGCAGGCCAGCAGCGGGTAGAGCGTGCCATCGAAATAGGGCGACAGCAGCACGGCAACGGCGGCACCGGAGAGCGCTGCGGTGGCGTAAAGCTCGCCTTGGGTCAGCACCAGCGGCAGCTGCCCCACCACCACATCGCGCATCAGCCCGCCCATGCAGCCGGTGATCATGCCCATGACGATGATGATCGGCGCGGACTGCTCTTGCGCTATCGCCACACCAACCCCCGCCGCGACCGCGACGGCAAGCGCCAGACTGTCGAGCCAGATCAAGGTGCGAAAGCGACTTTCGAGCAGGTGGGCGGTGAAAAACACCACCAAAGCGGCCAGGATGGCCACGCCTAACATGCTGGGGGTTTCGATCCAGAAGATCGGGTTGCGGTCGAGCAGGAGGTCACGGATCGTGCCGCCGCCCACGGCGGTCAGGCAGGCGATAAAGGCAAAGCCCACGATATCAAGCTGCGCCCGGCTGGCAACAAGCGCGCCGGTGATGGCAAAGACCAGCACGGCGGCATAGTCCAGCAGGGCCAGCAGGGTCACTTCTTGGTGCCCGGTTTGAAGGGGGCCATGCCCGCGCGGGCCAGTTCATCGGCGCGCTCGTTCTCGGGGTGGCCAGCGTGGCCCTTGACCCATTTCCACGTCACATTGTGCCGCGCATTCGCGGCGTCCAGCCGTTGCCAAAGCTCGGCATTCTTGACCGGCTTCTTGGCCGCGTTCTTCCAACCGTTCTTTTTCCAGCCGAAGATCCAACCAGTGATGCCGTTCTTGACGTAGTTGCTATCGGTCACCAGCGTGATCTCGGTCGGGCGGCTGAGCGATTCCAGGGCCGAGATCGCGGCCATCAACTCCATGCGGTTGTTGGTGGTCTGCGCCTCGCCGCCTTTCAACTCGCGTTCCTTGACGATCTGGTCCCCGTCCATCGCGCGCATCAGCACGCCCCAGCCGCCGGGGCCGGGATTGCCCGAACAGGCACCGTCAGTATAGGCGTAGAGGTCAGGCATGGGTATCTCCGGCAGTTTCCAGCGCGGTTTAGGCGGCTGGCGCGCGGCGGTCAATCAGGCGGGTTGGCGTAGAACGCGCGGCACTTTGAATTCGACGTTCTCCTGCGCGGTTTCGACCAGATCGGTGGTCACGTCATAACGCGCTTTGAAGGCGTCGATCACCTCATTGATGAGCACTTCGGGGGCCGATGCGCCCGCCGTGATGCCGATGCTGCCGATGCCCTCCAGCGCGCGCCAGTCGATGTCATCGGCGCGCTGCACCAGTTGCGCATAGGCGCAGCCTGCGCGGGCGCCGACTTCGACCAGCCGTTTAGAGTTCGAGGAATTGGGCGCGCCTACCACCAGCATCGCGTCGCATTTCGGCGCCATGGCTTTGACCGCTTCCTGACGGTTGGTCGTGGCGTAGCAGATGTCTTCTTTATGCGGGCCGATGATGGCGGGGAAGCGCGCCTGTAGGGCGGCCACGATATCGGCGGTGTCATCAACGCTGAGCGTGGTCTGGGTGACATAGGCCAAACGCGCGTCATCGCGCACGGCGACTGTGGCCACATCCTCAGGCGTTTCGACGAGCAGCACATCGCCTTCGGGCAATTGGCCCATGGTGCCGATCGTCTCAGGGTGGCCCGCATGGCCGATCATGATGATCTGAAGGCCCGCATCCGCATGGCGCTGCGCCTCGATATGCACCTTGGAGACCAGCGGACAGGTGGCATCGACGTAGATCATGTTGCGCGCCTGCGCCGCCGAGGGCACGGATTTCGGCACGCCATGGGCGGAAAAGATCACCGGGCGGTCGTCGGGGCATTCTGAGAGTTCCTCGACAAAGACCGCGCCCTTGTCGCGCAGCCCATCGACGACGAATTTATTGTGCACGATCTCGTGGCGCACATAGACCGGCGCGCCCCATTTCTCGATCGCCATTTCGACGATCTTGATCGCCCGGTCCACGCCCGCACAGAATCCGCGCGGCGCGGCAAGGTAGAGGGTAAGAGGCGGTTTGGTCATGGCGAAATCTCCGGACGGTTGGCGCAGAGGTAAGGGCTTGGGCCCGCTTCGTCCAGCCCGTCAGTCTGACTTGGGCGCAGGCTCGCCCGCCGTGGCGTGCACCAGCGCAGCCGCCTGCGCCCGGTTGCGGATGCCGAGCTTGCGGTAGCCGGATTTCGCATAGTCCGACACGGTGTGGATAGAGAGGTTGCAGCGGTGCGCGGTCTGCTGGCGGGTGTAGCCGTGGGCCAGCAGGTTCACCACTTCGGCTTCGCGCGGGCTGAGCTTGTCGAAGGCCGAAGGATTCTCGGGCAGGGGCAGGGGCGCGGTGCCGGTCAGGTCTTCGATCCGGCGGTGCATCAGCAGGCAGAAGAGGCGCAGATCCTCGGCAATGTCGCTGAAGGCGCGCTCGAACTCATCAGCCTCCATCCCGTTGCCGACGATGAAGCCGCCAAAACGTTCGGAGCCCTTCAGCCGCATCGGCACGGCGAAGGCAGCATGCAGACCTTCGCGACCTGCGCGGGCGATCAGCGAATGCTCGGACGGGGTGACATCGGGGTAGAGGTGTACGAAGGCCTGGCCGATCGTCAGCACATCATAACTGTTGCACGAGTGGTGCAGGAATGGATCATCCTCGGGCGGGAGGTCATCGTAAAGGTCGGGGATGGTGGACAGAAACTGAGCGTCTTTGAAATCCGCACCCACGCTGATGTGGATGGCATGGGTAAAGCCGGTCTCTCGAAATGTCTTTACGATCCCATCCCAAAGCGCGCTAACATCTTGCAGCTTTTCCAAACGTACAGCGGCATCGAACAGCATCTTCCCTCACTTTTACCCCCTTTTTCGGGGGGTCGTCTACTTCTACGGGAGCAGGTAGTGTGGGATCAAGGGGAACGCATGGGTTCATGTGCTGTATTGTATCTTCCCTGGGGTATTTTAGAAATTTCACAGGCCAGTGACGCCACAGTCGCTGGCCTGGTATTCGTTTGCCCATCATCCTGACGCTGCGCACAATAAGACCGCTGCCGCGCGGGGGCGGCATGGTTCTGCACGAAATGGGGCTGCGTCGATTAGTCGTGCGGTGCGGGATCGCGCGGCGGGCGGCCGATAACGTCACGCAGATCGTCAAGCTCGATAAAGTTGTCGGCTTGGCGGCGCAGATCGTCCGAGATCATCGGCGGCTGGCTGCGGATCGTGGAGACGACGGAGACGCGCACGCCTTGGCGTTGCAGGCTTTCCACCAGCGGGCGGAAATCACCATCGCCAGAGAAGATCACGATGTGATCGACACGCGGGGCCAGTTCCATCGCATCGACGGCCAGTTCGATGTCCATATCGCCTTTGACTTTGCGGCGGCCCATGCTGTCGGTGTATTCCTTGGCCGGTTTGGTCACCATGGAAAAGCCGTTGTAGTTCAACCAGTCGACAAGCGGGCGGATCGGCGAATATTCATCGTTTTCCAAAAGCGCGGTATAGTAGAAGGCGCGCAGCAGCTTGCCGCGGCGCATGAACTCTTGCCGCAGCAGCTTGTAGTCGATGTCGAAGCCCAGCGTCTTTGCCGCGGCGTAGAGGTTGGAGCCATCTATAAAAAGCGCCAACCGCTCATCTTTGTAGAACATTAAACTATCCTTTCGGCAGGCTTCGCCGTATTCCCGGTTTGAACTGTAATCGCCGCGGATTAATAAATCCGTGACCTCTGGCGATGCCCCCACATCAGGGTGCATAACTAAGGCTTTTTAACGATGTCGCAAGACCCGAGGGTATGGAATTAAGCAGTAAAGACCCTATACGAAAGTATAGTCTTCTGGTTGCACTCGGCGGTAACCTTGCATCTTCTGTGGGTAAACCTCAGGAAACGCTAAAATCGGCTTTAAAGCTATTGCAGACGTCCGGCGCGGTGATTCGCGCCACGAGTGCATTCTATCACACTCCGGCCTTTCCCGCAGGGGCGGGGCCAGACTATGTGAATGCCGCGGCCTGGCTCGAAGCGCCGTGGGATCCGCAGACCGCTCTTGGCGTCTTGCACCGGATCGAGGCGCAGATGGGCCGTGCGCGGGTGCAACGCTGGGGCCAGCGGACCTTGGATTTGGATCTTTTGGCCTGTGATGATATCGTGTTGCCAGACCGTCAGACCCACAAGATATGGCGCGAGCTGCCTTTGGAGGCACAGATTGGCCGCACGCCGGAGCAATTGATCTTGCCGCATCCCCGGCTACAGGACCGCGCCTTCGTCTTGGTGCCGCTGGCCGATGTGGCCCCCAACTGGGTGCATCCGCTGATTGGAAAGCCGGTGCGCGCCCTGCTTGAAGCCCTGCCTGAGCGGGATCGTGCCGAGGTGCGGCGGCTGCAATAACGGCTTGTAAATCTGCCCGAGGCGGCTTAAATACTGCACTT
Organism: Sulfitobacter faviae; assembly: GCF_029870955.1. Taxonomy (NCBI): domain Bacteria; kingdom Pseudomonadati; phylum Pseudomonadota; class Alphaproteobacteria; order Rhodobacterales; family Roseobacteraceae; genus Sulfitobacter; species Sulfitobacter faviae. Next base: position 1,781,615 of record NZ_PGFQ01000001.1, read on the forward strand.
CTGGCAGCAAATGAGATATTGGAGGCTTCATGGCCCGCGTCACCGTCGAAGATTGTGTGGATAAGGTTCCGAACCGTTTCGAACTCGTCATGCTGGCCGCACATCGTGCCCGCGAGATCTCTGCCGGATCGCAGTTGACCGTTGACCGTGACAACGACAAGAACCCCGTCGTGTCCCTGCGCGAAATCGCCGAAGAAACACAGTCGGCCGATGACCTGCGCGAGCGTCTGATCGAAAGCAACCAGAGCCAGATCGAAGTCGATGAGCCCGAAGAAGACGCGATGGCGCTTCTGATGGGGGCCGAAGAGGACAAGCCCGAAGAAGACAGCATGTCCGAAGAGATGTTGCTGCGCCAGTTGATGGCCGCACAGGGGCAGGGCTAACCCCCGCGCCCCGGCCGGGGCTATGAGGCAGATGGCATGAACAGCGCCGACATTACTGCCGACGACCTGATCGCTCTCGTTCAAGGCTACAATCCGCGTACCAACGAACCCCTGATCCGCGCCGCTTTCGACTATGGGGCGCGGATGCATGAGGGGCAGTTTCGCCATTCCGGTGAGCCCTATTTCACTCATCCCGTCGCTGTCGCTGCGATCCTCACGGAACAGCAGCTTGACGATGCGACGATCATCACCGCCCTTCTGCACGACACGATTGAAGACACCAAAGCGTCTTATGCCGAGGTGCAAAGCCTCTTTGGCGGCGAAGTGGCAGAATTGGTCGATGGCGTCACCAAGCTGACCAACCTTCAGCTAAACTCGACCGAGACCAAACAGGCCGAGAATTTCCGCAAGCTTTTCATGGCGATGTCCAAGGACCTGCGCGTCATCCTCGTCAAGCTCGCCGACCGTCTGCACAACATGCGCACGATCAAATCCATGCGCCCGGACAAGCAGATCAAAAAGGCGCGGGAGACGATGGACATCTATGCGCCGCTGGCGGGCCGCATGGGCATGCAGTGGATGCGCGAAGAGTTGGAAGACCTCGCGTTTCGGGTGCTCAATCCCGAGGCGCGCGCCTCGATCATTCGCCGCTTCATCACCCTGCAACGCGACACCGGCGATGTGATCCAGCGCATCACCGGCGACATGCGGGTGGAGTTGGAAAAGGCGGATATCGAAGCCGAGGTCTTTGGCCGGGCCAAGAAACCCTATTCGATCTGGCGCAAGATGGAGGAGAAGGAGCAAAGCTTCTCCCGCCTGTCCGACATCTACGGCTTTCGCGTGATTACCGCCTCTGAAGAAGACTGCTACCGCACCCTCGGGGCGATCCATCGCCGCTGGCGCGCGGTGCCGGGGCGGTTCAAGGATTACATCAGCCAGCCCAAGACCAACGGTTACCGGTCAATCCACACCACCGTCTCGGGCCGCGATGGCAAGCGGGTGGAGGTGCAGATCCGCACCCGCCAGATGCATGACGTGGCCGAGACCGGCGTCGCCGCCCATTGGTCCTACCGCGACGGCGTGCGCAGCCGGAACCCCTTTGCTGTCGATCCTGCCAAGTGGATCAGCCAGCTGACCGAACAGTTCGACGCCGAGACCGATCACGAGGATTTCCTCGAAGCCGTGAAGCTTGAGATGTACGCCGATCAGGTGTTCTGCTTCACGCCCAAGGGCGATGTGGTGAAGCTGCCGCGCGGGGCTACGCCGATTGATTTCGCCTATGCGATCCACACCCGTATCGGCAACGCCTGTGTGGGGGCCAAGGTCGACGGGATGCGCGTGCCGCTGTGGACCCGGATCAAGAACGGCCAGTCGATTGAGATCACCACCGCGCAGGGCCAGACGCCACAGGTGACGTGGCTCGACATTGCCACCACGGGCAAGGCCAAGTCGGCGATCCGGCGCTCCCTGCGTGAGGTCGACCGCGAGCGCTTTATCAAACTGGGCCGCGAATTGGCGCGTTCGGCCTTTGCGCAGGTGGGCAAAAAGGCCACCGATAAGGTGCTGCATACCGTGGCCAAGAACATGCGGTTGAATGGCCCCGACGAAGTGCTCGCCCGGCTTGGCAGTTCGGAACTCACGGGCCGCGAAGTGGTGGAATGCGTCTATCCCGACCTTGCCCCGCAAAAGGGCGAACAGATCGACGTGCGCCGCGCGGTCGTGGGGCTGGAGCCGGGGCAGAGCTTTGACCGCGCGCCCTGCTGCACCCCGCTGCCCGGTGAGCGGATCGTCGGCATCACCTTCCGGGGCAAGGGCGTGACTGTCCATGCCATCGATTGTGACCGCCTCTCGGAATACGAAGACCAGCCCGAACGCTGGCTCGATCTGCGTTGGCATGACGGCAGCCATCCGGCGGTCTATACCTGTGCGCTGGACATCACTATCGGCAATGGCGCGGGCGTTCTGGGGCGGGTCTGCACCTTGATCGGCGAAGCCTCGGCCAATATTTCGGATCTGGAGTTTGTGGAGCGCAAGCCTGACTTTTACCGGCTGGTGGTCTATGTGGATCTCCGAGACGTGAGTCACCTGCATTCGCTGATGTCCACGCTCGAAGCCGAGAGTGAGGTCGCCGATGTCAGCAGGCACCGCAATATGAGCATGGGAAAGACCGTCGAAAAGACCACCTGACCCTGCGCAGACGAAACGCCGATACTGGACCTGAGACTTGATTTTCAAACGCCGCGATCCGAAACCGACCCTGCGCGCGCTGGCCGAGTTTCTGTGGCCGCGCGGTGGTTGGACGCGTGCGTTTCACTATGTCAAACACCGCATGCGGCGGCTGCCCGACAGCCCCGAGCGCATCGCGCGCGGCATCTGGGCCGGGGTCTTTACCACCTTCACGCCCTTCTATGGCCTGCATTTTATCGTGGCCGCGTTGATCGGGCGGGTGATGCGGGCCAATATCCTTGCTGCGCTGATGGCGACTTTCTTTGGCAATCCGCTGACCTATGTGCCCATCGGCATCGCGGCCCTGCAAACCGGGCATTGGATCCTTGGCGCGCCTGTGGCGCCGACGGCGCATCGCTCTTTCGGGGGTAAGTTTCTCGACGCCGGGCGCGATCTGAAAGAGAATTTCGTCGCGATCTTTACCGATACCCAGATGGATTGGACCGGGCTGACGGTGTTCTTCCATCAGGTCTTCTACCCCTATCTGATCGGGGGTATCCTGCCGGGGATGATCTGCGCCTCTATCGCCTATTACATTTCGGTCCCGGTGCTGCGCGCCTATCAAAAGCGGCGGCGCGGCATGATCAAAGCCAAGTTCGAGGCGCTCAAGCATAAGGCGGCGCAAAAGGCCGACGCCAAGCGCCACGCCGACTGATCCTGTCGCACCATCAATTTTCGGGAAAAACCGCTTCTCCCTATGGGGTTGGCGAAAGTTCCGACCTATGGTCGGGGCAAGTGATGCAAGGGGAATCGAGATGGCGGATCAACCAAAGCTGAGATTGGGCGTGAACATTGACCATGTGGCGACGGTGCGCAACGCACGGGGCGGCGCCTATCCCGACCCGCTGCGCGCGGCCAAGATCGCGGAAAAGGCCGGGGCCGATGGCATCACCGCGCATCTGCGCGAAGACCGGCGGCATATCTCGGATGCCGATATCGAAGGTTTGATGGAGGTGCTGTCGGTCCCGCTCAACTTCGAGATGGCCGCGACGGATGAGATGCAAAAGATCGCCCTGCGCCACAAGCCCCACGCGGTCTGCATCGTGCCTGAAAAGCGCGAAGAGCGGACCACCGAAGGCGGGCTGGAAGTCGCGCGGGAAGAGAACAAATTGGCCCATTTCATCGCGCCCCTGCGCGAGGCGGGCAGCAGGGTGTCGATCTTCATCGCAGCCGAGCGCGCGCAGATCGAAGCCGCCAACCGCATCGGCGCAGAGGTGATCGAATTGCACACCGGTGCCTATTGCGATGCCTTCGCCGAGGGCCGTTGGGATGAGGCGGATGCCGAACTCAACAAGCTGCGCGAGATGTCGCGTTTCGCCGACTCTCTCGGGCTTGAGGTGCACGCGGGCCACGGGCTGACCTATGACACCGTCACCCCGATCGCCGCTTTCCCCGAGGTGCGGGAACTTAACATCGGGCACTTCCTGATTGGAGAGGCGATCTTCCTCGGGTTGGAACCCGCGATTGCCGAGATGCGCCGCCTGATGGATGAGGCCCGCGAGGGCTGAGCCCGCCGCCCGCCGGTGGCGGAAAATCTCTCAAAGCGTGCCTCCCTCCGGACCTAAAGCGGCCTTGGCCGCGTTGGGCCGCCAGACTGGTTAACAAACCTAAGGAGGCACCAATGAGCGACCATATCGACACGCTGAAGAAACTGCACACCCGCCTGATCGACAGCCGCGACGGCTATCGTGAATCCCGCAAGCAGGTCTCGGACGAAGCGGCTTTTGTCGGCTTCTTCGACCAGCGCATCGCGGAACGTGAGAAGTTCCACACAGAACTGCACCGCCAGCTTGGCGTCGACGGCGTGGATGTATCCGAAGAAGGCTCTGCCGCCGCATCGGCTCACCGCGGTTGGCTGAAGCTGCGCGACGCAGTGACCGGCGACAACGAAGCTGTCTATGACGAGATCATCAACGGCGAATCCGCATTGGTCGAAAACTACGACGATGCGATCAAAGCCACTGCTGGCCGCCCCGGCTATGAGTTCCTGACCGAACAGCGCGCCGCCGTTCAGCGCGCCATCGACGAGGCGAAAGCCGAGAAGGCGCGCCACGTCGCAGCCTAAGCGCCGCGCCTTGTGGTAGGTTCAACGCCGTCCCGTTCCTGCGGGGCGGCGTTTTCGCGTCGGATTGCCGCTTTTCCTCGCTTTCGCCGCGTGATCTATTGAGGGCAAAGGGCCATCGGCCCCGTCACGCGGCAAGAATGGCACTCAATGATCCTCGGCATCGGCACTGATCTGGCAAATATCGAGCGTATCCAAGGCACGCTCGACCGTTTTGGCGACCGGTTTCGCAACCGGGTGTTCACCGAGGTGGAGCAACGCAAGGCCGAGCGCCGCCATGATGTGGCGGGCACCTATGCCAAACGCTGGGCTGCGAAAGAGGCATGTTCAAAGGCGCTTGGCACCGGGCTGCGCATGGGCATCGCTTGGCGCGACATGGCGGTGAGCAATCTGCGCAGCGGTCAGCCGGTGATGGAGGTCACGGGCTGGGCCGCGGACCGTCTCGCCGCGATGACCCCGCCGGGGCATGAGGCGATCATCCATGTCACCCTGACCGACGATCACCCTTGGGCGCAGGCTTTCGTGGTGATCGAAGCGCGCCCTCTTGCCGATTAGGCTGCATAGACTGGCGCACCCCGCCGTTTCGCGTCATATGCACGCGGGGCAGGCCGATCCGGCCCCGCGTCACTTGACTTGGCCCGCACGGCCCCGCATGTAACCCCAAACCTATATGTCAGGAGCGCCGCATGGCCGCTAAGGAAAAAACCGGCAACGCCTTTGTCGAAACCATCAAGACAATCTTTTGGGCGCTGCTGATCGCCGGTGTCTTTCGGACCCTGTTCTTCCAGCCCTTCTGGATCCCCTCAGGCTCCATGAAAGAGACGCTGCTGATCGGTGATTTCCTCTTCGTGAACAAGATGGCCTACGGCTATTCCTACGCCTCTTGCCCCAGCCTGATGCTGCCCGGTGTCGGGATCGAGATTGACGCCAAGGATGTCTGCGGAGTCTTTGATGGGGATAACGAGCGCCTCTTCGGTTCTGAGCCTGAGCGCGGCGATGTGGTCGTCTTCCGTCACCCTGTCTCGGGCCGCGACTATATCAAGCGCCTGATTGGCCTGCCGGGGGACAAGGTGCAGATCAAAAACGGTGTCATCAGCCTGAACGGCACCCCGGTCGAGGTCGAAGATGCCGGCACGTTTGAAGAGGTCATGGCCCCCAAGGCCCGCAACAACTGCGCCCGCGCTGCGAAAACGGCCCCGTGGGCCAAGGGGCGACCTGCGAAAAGAGCCGCCAGATCGAAACCCTGCCCAATGGCGTGTCCTACCCGACCCTGAACATCACCAATCAGCAGTCGGACAACACAGGCGTCTATACCGTGCCCGAGGGGCATTACTTCTTCATGGGCGACAACCGCGACAACTCTGCCGACAGCCGTCTGGCGCAGCGCGCCGGGGGCGTGGGTTTCGTGCCGTTCGAAAACCTCATTGGCCGCGCGGATCGCATCATGTTCAGCTCTGCCGGGCGTTCGATGCTGTTCTTCTGGACATGGCGCGGCGACCGCTTCTTTGAAGCTGTCAGATGAAGCTGAGCGGAGACCTCAAAGCCTTCGAGACGCGGATTGGCCATCACTTTGCCAAGCCGGAGCTGCTGGTGCGCGCGGTGACGCACGCCTCCATGTCCTCGGCCAACCGCGACGACAACCAGCGGTTGGAGTTTCTGGGCGACCGGGTGCTGGGCCTTGTCATGGCCGAAGCGCTGCTGGCGCTTGATCCCGGCGCCAGCGAAGGCCAGTTGGCCCCCCGTTTCAACGCATTGGTACGCAAGGAAACCTGCGCCGATGTGGCGCGTGAGATTGATCTGGGCAAGGTGCTCAAGCTCGGTCGGTCCGAGATGATCTCGGGCGGGCGGCGCAAACAGGCGCTTTTGGGCGATGCGATCGAGGCGGTGATCGCCGCGGTCTATCTCGACGGTGGTTTTGACGCTGCCAAAGACCTCGTGCTGCGGCTCTGGGGTGACCGCCTTAAAACCGTCAAGGAAGACGCGCGCGACGCCAAGACGGCGCTGCAGGAATGGGCGCAGGCGCGCGGGCTGAACCCGCCGCGCTATGTGCAGACCGGGCGCAGCGGCCCGGATCACGCGCCCGTCTTTACCATTACCGCGCGGTTGGACAACGGGGCCGAGGCCGCCGCCACCGCGCCGTCGAAACGCGCCGCCGAACAGGCGGCCGCCAGCACGCTGCTGCGGCAATTGGAGAGCAATACATGACCACCCGTGCCGGATTCGTCGCCCTGATCGGAGAGCCCAACGCGGGCAAATCCACCCTGCTGAACCGCATGGTCGGGGCCAAGGTCTCGATCGTGACACATAAGGTCCAGACCACCCGCGCCCGCATCCGCGGCGTGGCGATGGAGGGCGATGCGCAACTGGTCTTCGTCGACACGCCGGGCCTCTTCCAGCCGCGCCGTAGGCTGGACCGCGCCATGGTCGCCGCCGCTTGGGGCGGGGCCGCGGATGCCGACGTGATCGTGCTGCTGATCGAGGCGCACCGCGGCGTGACCGAGGGCGTGGAGCGCATCCTCGAAGAGCTCGGCAACATCGCCAAAGGCCGCCGCGTGGCGCTGGCGATCAACAAGATCGACCGCGTCGAGGCGCCGGTGCTGCTGGGGCTGGCCGAGAAGATGAACGAGCGGTTTGAGTTTGCCGAAACCTTCATGATCTCCGCCGAGCGCGGTCACGGCACCGATACCCTGCGCGAATGGCTGGCGGGCGAGGTGCCGGAAGGCCCGTGGCTCTACCCCGAAGACCAGATCGCCGACCTGCCGATGCGCAACATCGCCGCTGAGATCACGCGCGAGAAACTGACCCTGCGCCTACATCAGGAACTGCCCTACCAGCTCACCGTCGAGACCGAGAACTGGGAAGAGCGCAAGGACGGCTCGGCCCGGATCGACCAGCTGGTCTATGTCGTTCGCGACGGCCACAAGGGCATCGTGCTGGGCAACAAAGGCGAGACGATCAAGGCCGTGGGCAAGGCCGCCCGAGAGGAACTCGAAGAGTTCCTCGGCCGCAAGGTGCATCTGTTCCTGCAGGTGAAAGTCCGCGCCAATTGGCTGGAAGAGGCCGAGCGCTATTCCGAGATGGGCCTGGATTTCAAAGATGGCAATGACTGACGCCAAAGGTCTGCCATGGCCCGCCTGACCGCGCGCTTCTGGGTCGATGCCTATCTCGCGCGGCTCAGGTTGCAGGACATCCCCGCTTTCGTGGTCGCCCATGGCGATGACACCGGCGGCGCGGTGCTGGTGAAGCTGGCAACGCTCGATGGCCGCGCGGTGCTGTTCCAGCGTTCTTTCGATCTGATGAGCGGCGCGCGTAAGTGGGTCGAACTGGCCGCGGGCGACGAACCTGAGGTCGATGCCACCGTTACCCGCCAACGCAGCTTCGATCCCGACCTCTGGGTGATCGAGGTCGAGGACCGCGCCGGGCGGCACCTTCTGGACGAACCGGGGCTCGCCTGATGGAATGGCGCGATCAGGGCATCCTGCTGAGCGCGCGGCGACATGGCGAGACCTCCGCCATCATTGAGGTCTTCACCCCCGCCCAAGGCCGCCACGCTGGCATCGTCCGCGGCGGCACCAGCCGCAAGATCGCCCCCAGTCTGCAACCCGGCGCGCAGCTTGACGTGGCATGGCGCGCGCGGCTGGAGGACCACATCGGCGCCTTCACCGTCGAGCCTTTGCGCAGCCGTGCCGCCGTGGCAATGCAGGACCGTCTGGCACTGGCGGGGCTGAACGCGGTCACCGCGCTCTTGGCCTTTTGCCTGCCCGAACGCGAGCCGCATCCGGCGCTTTATCGGCGCACCGAGGCGCTGTTGGATATGCTGGGGCAGGGCGATGTCTGGCCGCTGGCCTACCTCAAGTGGGAGCTGCGCCTTTTGGAGGAAATGGGCTATGCGCTCGACCTCGACGCCTGCGCGGTGACGGGGGCGACCGAGGGGCTGATCTATGTCTCTCCCAAGACCGGGCGCGCGGTCTCGGCCAAGGGGGCGGGGGAGTGGGCGGATCGGCTCTTGCCCCTGCCGCCCGTGCTGCGCGGCGGGGCGGGCAATGATGCTGAGGTGGCGCAGGGGCTGCGGACGACGGGGCATTTCCTGACCGTGCATCTGGCGCGGGACTTGGGCGGCAAACCCCTGCCGGAAGCCCGCGCGCGCTTTGTCGAGGCCTTTAGTCGGCGGCTTTGAAAACCAGACGTTCGCCGCTGTCGTCCGACAAGATCATCGTGTCGCCCAGCACGTCTGAAATGGTCACCTCTGTCAGCGCATCGAGGAACGCCGTCTCGCCCGCAAGGTCGGGGCAGGCGCGGCGGGTGACGGCGATATGGCCGGTGTCGAACCACGGGTAGGGCACCGTCATCGCGGCGCTATAGGCGTTGCAGGGGGCCAGCCCGGCGATCTTGCCGGTCTCGGGGAAGGTCAGGGTCGCGCGGGCATCGAAGGGCTTGCCGTCCAACTTCACCAGATGCCATGTCTTGTCGCCCGCGCCATAGGCACGGACGGTTTCATCGCCTTGGCATTGCGGCAGGGCGCTGAGGGCGGCGAGGATCAGAAAGCTGCGCATGGGCTGTCCTTTGGAGTGAAGCGCCGCCTATGTCCCTGACATCGGCAGCGCTTGCAACCCCGGCAGATCAGCCCAGAAGGCGGCGGGCAATAACCTGCGCCTGAATCTCGGCGGCGCCCTCAAAAATGTTGAGGATCCGCGCGTCGCAAAGCACCCGGCTGATCTTGTACTCCAGAGCAAAACCGTTGCCGCCGTGGATTTGCAAGCCGTTGTCGGCCGCCGCCCATGCGACCCGTGCGCCCAGCAGTTTGGCCATGCCCGCCTCTACGTCGCAGCGGCGGCCGGCGTCCTTCTCGAAGGCGCTGTAATAGGTCAGCTGCCGCGCCACCATCAGCTCAACCGCCATCATCGCCAGCTTGCCTGAGACGCGGGGGAAGTTGATCAGTGCCTTGCCGAATTGCTTGCGGTCTTGGGCGTATTGCATCGAGATATCCAGCGCCGATTGCGCCACGCCGATGGCGCGGGCGGCGGTCTGGATGCGGGCGCTCTCGAAGGTCTCCATCAGCTGTTTAAAGCCGCGCCCCTCTTCGCCGCCGAGAAGGTTCTCGCCCTTCACCTCGAAACCGTCGAAACCCAGTTCGTATTCCTTCATCCCACGATAGCCCAGCACCTCGATCTCACCGCCAGTCATGCCGGGGGTGGGGAAGGGGTTGGCATCATCGCCGGGCGTTTTCTCGGCGAGGAACATCGACAACCCGCGGTGATCGCTGGTTTCGGGATCGGTGCGCGCCAGCAGGGTCATCACATGGGTGCGCGCGGCATGGGTGATCCATGTCTTGTTGCCGGTCACCTTGTAGTCGTCCCCGTCCTTGACCGCACGGGTGCGCAGACTGCCGAGGTCGGAGCCGGTGTTCGGCTCGGTAAAGACCGCCGTGGGCAGGGTCTCGGCGCTGGCGATGCGGGGCAGCCATTTCTCTTTCTGCGCCTCGGTGCCGCCGCAGAGGATCAGTTCGGCGGCAATTTCCGAGCGGGTGCCGAGCGAGCCGACCCCGATGTAGCCGCGCGACAGCTCTTCGCTGACCACGCACATCGACGCTTTGGTCAGGCCCAGCCCGCCGTATTCTTCGGGGATGGTCAGGCCGAAGACGCCCATCTCGGCCAGTTCCTCGATCACCTCCATCGGGATCAGCTCATCCTTGAGGTGCCAGTCATGGGCGTGCGGCTCGACCTTTTCCACCGCGTAGCGGCGGAACTGATCGCGGATCATTTCAAGCTCTTCGTCCAGTCCGCTGACGCCGAATGTCACATCGGCGTTGCGTTCCTGCATCAGTTCAACCAGACGGCTGCGCGCGGCTTGGGTGTTGCCCGCGCGGGTCAGACTGGTGATCGCAGGATCGTCGAGCGCGGCCTCATCCTCGGCGCTCAGCCCCAGATCTTGCAGGCGCAGCATCTCCCCTTGGTTCATCTGGATGCCGCCGCGGATCTGGCAGAGGTATTCGCCAAAGGCGATCTGGTGCAGCAGTTGCTCCACCTCGCCAAAGCGCCCCTCACTTTGCAGCCGCTCGGCCCAAAGCTGCATCTGACGCAGGGCTTGGACATAGGTGGCGAGCCAAGCAAGCCCGTGGGCGGCGGTCTGGTTAGCCTCGATCAGCTTGGCCGACACGCGGTCGCCATCGCTCACCTGCGCGCGGACCGCGGCGGTGGCGGTTTCGAGCAACTGGTCGAGCGGCAGCAGGGCCGCGCCGGTCTGCCCGATCAGATCGTCGAGAATTACGCGATGCATCGTCATGTCCTGACCGTCATGTGCCATGGGCTGTCCTTTCTTGCTTGGGACAGGCATAGACCTTTCGCAGTCGCAGCACAACAAAGATACGTTTTGCTGCGGCATTTTGTTCTAATCTTGCGCAGTCATTTTTGACGTGCGGCCCCGGAGGAGGGTGCTATGTAACGGTATGAACAGTATTTTCCCCTTTCTCACCCCGTTCGAATTTTATGCTGCACTTGCAATCGGTCTTTGCGGTGGCTTCGTCAAAGGCGTGGTGGGCTTTGCCCTGCCGCTGGTGCTGATTTCCGGTCTCACGACCTTCATGGCGCCCGATCTGGCATTGGCGGGGCTGATTTTGCCCACGGTGCTGGCCAATGCCTTCCAAGCGCTGCGGCAGGGGCCGCAGGCCGCGCTGCGGTCGATCAAGTTGTTTTGGGTGTTCCTGCTCTGCGGTGGCGTGATGCTGGTGCTCTCCGCCCAGATGGTGCGACTGGTGCCGGCGACCGTGATGCTGCTGATGATCGGCGTGCCGGTGGTGCTGTTTGCGCTGCTGCAACTGTCGAAACATCAGTTTCATCTGGCCCAGCGGTCGACGAAGGTCGAGGCGCTGGTGGGCGGATTTGCCGGGGCCGTTGGGGGGATTTCCGGCATCTGGGGGCCGCCCACGGTGGCCTATCTCACCGCGCTCGGGACCGCGAAACATGATCAGATGCGGATCCAAGGGGTGATCTACGGGCTGGGCGCGGTGGCGCTTCTCGTCGCGCATATCGGCTCGGGCGTTCTGAACGCGCAGACCTGGCCCTTCTCGGCGCTGTTGATTCTACCGGTGATGCTGGGCGTTTGGCTCGGCAGCAAGGTGATGGACCGGGTCGATCCGGTGCTGTTTCGCAAGATGACTTTGGTGGTCTTGATGGTGGCGGGGTTGAACCTGATCCGGCGGGCGGTTTTTTAATCGGTTGAAGTTGCCCCCCCGGGGCCCGGAAACCAGCCGCAGGCGCCGGGCCATCGCTTGCACGCGGGAAGGCGATGACCCTCAGGAAACGATCGCGACGCATCGTATGCAGCTAGGCGCTAGCATTGTCCGATTTTGAGTAGGGTGGGTTTGCGCTCTCATCGCTTCTGCGAAGCGACTGCCGCGCAACGCCTTTTGCTTTGCAAAAGGCTTGGTGGAGCCTAGCGGGATCGAACCGCTGACCTCCTGCATGCCATGCAGGCGCTCTCCCAGCTGAGCTAAGGCCCCATCGTGGATCGTGATCGTGTGATCCGGGTCGTTCTGTGGCGCTGTCTAGGCGCTGGCGGAGGCGGGATCAAGCGGAAAATTGACCCCGCCGCCGATTAATTAATCTTCGTCGTCCGACGCCACATCGGCGAGGTCGTCGAGCGGTACTGTATCGTCATCATCGTCGTCATCGTCGAGGATGTCGTCGTCCAGATCCACATCGACCGCGTCATCGTCATCGACCAAGGATTCCTCATCAACCTTGTCGCCCTTCTTGGCTTTGGCTGTGACCGCATCCTCGGCGTCCGCCGCGATCATGCGCGACTTGGAATTGTCGACCTCGACCTCTTCGCCCGTGTAGGGGCTGATGATCGGATTCTTGTTGAGGTCATAGAAGCGCTTGCCCGTAGTGGGGCACAGGCGCTTGGTTCCCCATTCTTCGTTGGGCATGAAACACCCCTTTATAATATTGCTGTTGCGTGTAGATGATTCCGGCCAAGTGCCATATGAGGGGGGCACTGTCAAAGGCTTTGGCCTCTATCTAGGGACGTTGCTCCGGTAATGAAAGACCCTGTGCTGCCCGGCAACCCGCCGATTCCGCTGATCCTGCGCCGTTCGGCGCGCGCGCGGCGCATCTCACTGCGCATCTCGCAATTGGACGGACGGGTGACCCTGACCATGCCGAAACGGCTGGCAGAGCGTGAGGCGCTGGCCTTTGCCGAAAGCAAACAGGACTGGATTCGCCAACACCTCGCCGCGCGCGGCGAGGATGTGATCGTGGCCCCGGGGGCCGAACTCCCGGTAGGCGGCAAGCTGCTGCGCGTGCGCGGCGGGCAGGGGAGGGGGGTGCGGATCGGCCCCGAAGAGATCCTCGTGCCCGGCCCGGAGGAAAGCCTGGGCAAACGTCTGGCCGCACACCTGCGCGAAGTGGCGCGCGACCGCCTCGCCGGGGCTTGTGACGACTATGCCGCGCTACTGGGCAAGCCCTATGCCCGCATCACCCTGCGCGACACGCGCTCCCGCTGGGGGTCTTGTTCAAGCGACGGGGCGCTGATGTTCTCTTGGCGGCTGATTATGACCCCGCCCGAGGTGCTCGACTATGTCGCCGCCCATGAGGTCGCGCATCTGGCGCAGATGAACCACTCCCCCGCCTTCTGGGCCGAGGTCACGCGGATCTACGGCGATTATCAGGCGCCGCGCCAATGGCTGCGCGACCACGGCGGCGGGCTGCATCGTTACCGGTTCTAGGTGAGCGTGGCGAAACGCGCCTTCAGCAGCGCTTCGGCATATTCATCCTCGGCCGTGCTGTCATGCACCACGCCGCCGCCCACGTTCAGCCGCAGCCGCCCCTCTGGGTGACAGGTCGCCGTGCGGATCGCCACATTGAACTGCATCGCACCCGTGGGGGCGATCCACCCCACCGCCCCGCAATAGGCATCGCGCGGGGCCGGCTCCAAAGCGCGCAGGATCTGCATCGCGCGGATCTTGGGAGCGCCAGTGATCGAGCCGCAGGGAAAGAGCGCGTGAAAAAGGTCGGTCAGCCGCTTTCCCGGCAAGACCTGCGCCGTGATGCGCGAGGTCATCTGATGCAGGGTCTCATAGGTCTCGATCTCGAACAGTTTCGGCACCTCGACACTGCCCACCTCCGCGATCCGGCTGATGTCGTTGCGCAAAAGGTCCACGATCATCAGGTTCTCGGCCATGTTCTTTTCCGAAGCCGCAAGCTCTCCGCGCAGCTTCGCGTCCTCCCCAGCGTCCCGCCCCCGCCGCGCCGTGCCCTTCATCGGGCGGGCGGTGAGCTGCCCCTCGGCGGTGAGCGCGAAAAACAACTCCGGCGAGCGTGACAACAGCACAGGGCCGCCAAGATCGACGAAAGCCCCATGTGCCACGCTTTGCCGCTGGCGCAGCCGGGCATAAAGCGCCGCTGGCGTCCCGGTATAGCGCCCCTCCATCCCGAAGGTCAGATTGGCCTGATAGATGTCCCCGCGCTGATGAAGTCCTGCACCTCAGCAAAGGCGGCCTGATACTGCGCAAAATCCCAATCCGGCGTGAGCGCCGATAGGCTGGCATCACCCGCATCTTCGGCAAAACCATAGGCCTCGGGCGCATCAAAAACGCCGAAACGCAGCAGGGGCAGCCCGCGCGCCGCAGGCATCAACTCGCGCAGCTTGTGCGAGCCGAGATAGCCCAACTCATAACTCGCATAGCCTGCCAACCACGCGCCGCTTTCCTGCGCCGCTTCAAGTGCTGCAAAGGCCGCAGGCACCTCAGCCGGGGTATCGGCACTGATGATCCGCCGCGGCGCGGTGAAGGCCGTGCCGTGCCCCAGCGGGCCAGTGTCGAAAAGAACGCGCGGGCCAGCCATGGCGCGCCTTAAAAGTCCGCAGGCACGCGCATATCGCGTAGGGGCCGCACGATATCGATGGATTCCTGGTAGATCGGATGCGCCTTATAGGCGGTCAGCGCCTCGGCATCCGGGAATTCGGCATAGACGACCACATCCACATCCCCGACAGCGCATCGACACGGGTGTTTTCGCAGATCTCGAAAGTCGTCGAATGCGGAATGTCGGCCAATTTCCAAAGCCCCGCCACGATCGTCGGAATGTCCTTGGGGTCCTTGGCTGAGAAAAAGACCACATGACGGATGAAGTTTCGTTTGGTCACAGCGCGTCTCCTTAAGGCAGTTTGACCTCCGATAAATCGCCGCAAGGCCCGCGACAACGGGTGATCGCGTCTTGGCTGCAAAATGCCGCGCTTGACGGGTGGCTGGTTTGTGATCACAACCGCATCATGAACCTGACTCCACGCCCTGTCGAGGCCACGCCGCTGGCCCATGATCGTGTCTACCGCCGCCTGCGCGCGCGGATCATGCATGGCGATCTGCCGCCCGGTCACGCGCTGACCCTGCGCGGCATTGGCAAGGAATATGAGGTCTCAATGACCCCGGCGCGCGAAGCGGTGCGGCGGCTGGCGGCAGAGGGGGCGCTGACCATGTCGACCTCCGGGCGCATCTCCACCCCCGAACTCAGCAACGAGCGGATCGAGGAGTTGGCCGCCCTCCGCGCGCTCTTGGAGGTCGAGCTTGCCTCTCGCGCCCTGCCACGCGCCCATATGGCGCTGATCGAGCGGATGCAGACGATCAACACCAATATTGCCGAGGCCGTGGCCCACCGCGATGCGGTCAGCTATATCCGCACCAATCTCGAATTTCACCGCACGCTCTACCTGCGTGCCCAAGCGCCCGCTATGCTCGCCATGGCAGAAACGGTCTGGCTGCAACTCGGCCCCACCATGCGCGCGCTCTATGGCCGCCTGCGCCGGACCGAGCCGCCGCATTTCCACCGTCTGATCATCGCCGCCCTGCGCGCCGGCGATGAGCCGGGGCTGCGGCTGGCGGTGCGTTCGGACGTGACCCAAGGGCTGCGCATGCTGGCCAGCTGATCCCGCCCATGGCTTGACAGTCAGGCAGCGGCGGCGCATCAAAGGCATATGGAAAAGACCAGCTTCACATCTGTCTATTACCCCCGCTCCTGACCGGCGCGGCACCCATTCCCATACCCACAAGCCGCCACAGCGCGGCTTATCCTGTCTCCCTGTGGCCTCACAGAAAGAGACGACATGCCCCCCATTCGACCCGCCGTGAAATCCGACCTGCCGATGGTGCTCGATCTGGCCCACGCGCTGGCCGCCTGCCATGGTGACACCGCCACCGTGACGCGCGCCGCGCTGGAACGTGACTGCTTCGGCCCCACACCCTGGGTGACCCTTCTGGTGGCCGAAGGCGCCACCGGCCTGCATGGCTATGCCGCGCTCTGCCCGCAGATGCAGTTGCAATTTGGCGCAAGAGGGATGGACCTGCACCACCTCTTCGTCTGCGACACGGCCCGCGGGCGCGGCATTGGCCGCGCGCTGGTCGAAGCGGCGCTGGACCACGCCCAGAGCCAAGGATGCAGCTATGTCACCGTGGGCACGGATACAAAAAACCGGCGCGCGCAGGGTTTCTACCGCGCCGCCGGTTTCGATCAAATCACGCCCGATCCGCGTTTTCGGCGGCGGCTGGCTTAGGCCGCCAGCCCCTTGCGCCCCATCTCAAGGAACTTGGTCCGGCGTTCCTGAACCAGCGTCTTGCCGTCCTTGCCATCAAGTTCCTTGAGCATCGCTTTGATCGACTTGCCCACGGCCTTGATCGATTCCTCGGCATGGCGATGCGCACCCCCATCGGCTCAGGGATGATCTGGTCGATCACGCCGAGCGTCTTGAGCTCATCAGCCGTCAGACGCATCTGCTCGGCGGCCTCGCGCATCTTCTCGCTGTCTTTCCACAGGATCGACGCACAGCCTTCGGGCGTGATCACCGAATAAACCGAATGCTCCAACATCGCGACACGGTTCGCCGTGGCGAATGCCACCGCCCCGCCAGAGCCGCCTTCGCCCACAATCACGCTGACCAAAGGCACGCCGATCTGCAGGCATTTCTCCGTCGAACGGGCAATCGCCTCGGACTGGCCGCGCTCTTCGGCACCCTTGCCGGGATAGGCGCCGGGCGTGTCGACGATGGTGACCACCGGCAGGTTGAACTTATCCGCCAGTTCCATCAACCGCACCGCCTTGCGATAGCCCTCAGGCCGCGCCATGCCGAAATTGCGCTCGATCCGGCTCTTGGTGTCATTGCCCTTCTCATGGCCAATCACCACGACAGGCGTATCATTGAACCGCGCCAACCCGCCCATGACGGCCAGATCATCGGCAAAGTTTCGATCCCCGGCCAAAGGCGTGAACTCGGTGAAAAGCGCCTCGATATAATCCTTGCAATGGGGCCGCTCCGGATGGCGCGCCACCTGACATTTCCGCCAAGGCGTCAAAGAGCCATAGAGGTCTTCGAGCATCCCGGCGGCTTTCTTATCCAGCGCGCGGGCCTCATCGGTGATGTCCATCTCTTCATTGGACCGGGCCAACGCCCGCAGCTCTTCCGCCTTGCCTTCGATCTCGGCCAGGGGTTTTTCGAAATCCAGATATTGGGTCATTGCATGCTCCGGCTTGTTGCCTGTGTATATGGAGCGCCGCGCGCCGGTTTGCAACGCGGGTTTGCAAGGCAGGCAAGCCCACGCCCCTCCCTCTTCATCCTTTTTCAAATACCCTCGGGGGTCCGGGGGCAGGGCCCCCGGCGGCTTGCCAAAAGCGCTCAGCCCCCGGCGATCATCTCGGACTGGCGCACGATCACCTCAGCCTGTTTGATGCTGGCGATATCCACCAAACGCCCCTTATAGACGGTGGCCCCTTCGCCCTTGGCCTTGGCCTCTTCCATCGCGGCGAGGATTTCGCGCGCTTCGGCCACAGCCTCTTCCGACGGCGTGAACACCTCGTTGCTCAGCGCCACCTGCTTGGGGTGGATCGCCCATTTGCCGACCATGCCCAACGTGGCCGAGCGGCGCGCCTGCGCCCGGAAACCTTCGTCGTCCGAGAAATCGCCGAAAGGCCCGTCGACGGGCAGCACGCCATGGGTGCGGCAGGCGGCGACGATGGCAGCCTGCGCCCAGTGCCACGGGTCCGACCAATGCTTCTGCTCGCCGCGCTGCATATAGTAGTTCTCCTGCGTGCCGCCGATGCCGGTGGTCTGCATCCCCATGGAGGCGGCGAAATCGGCGGCCCCCAGCGACATGGCCTGCAAGCGGGGGAAGACGCGGCGATCTCTTCCACATGGGCGATACCGGCAGCGGATTCGATGATGACCTCAAAGCTGATCTTCTTCTCGCGGCCCTTGGCGGTCTCGACCGCCGTCACCAGCGCGTCAACGGCATAGACATCCGCCGCGCAGCCCACCTTGGGGATCATGATCTGGTCAAGCCGCGGCCCGGCCTGCTCCAGCAGTTCCACCACGTCACGATACCAATAGGGCGTGTCCAGCCCGTTGATCCGCACCGAAAGCGTCTTGTTGCCCCAGTCGATCTCGGAAATCGCCTTGATGATATTGGCGCGCGCGCTGTCCTTGTCCGAAGGTGCCACGCTGTCTTCGAGGTCGAGGTTGATCACATCGGCATCCGACGCTGCCATCTTTTCAAAGATCGCCGGACGGGAACCGGGGCCGAACAATTGGCAGCGGTTCGGACGGGCAGGGGCGGCAGGCTGAATGCGAAAGCTCATGGGGCACCTATGGGTAATATTATTTCAACGTGTGTCTTCATTCTGGTATGAAATTGCGCCGTCAATCGCAAGGAGGTTTTCGCAGTTGCAGCATTTCGAAAGGCCCGCCCTTCGACGAAAGGTGCGCACGAATTTTGCGCAGCCAACGGTAATTCGCGGGAAATGCCGCGCATTTGCATGCAGACGCGTCGACAACGCCACGCACTTGCGTATTCTCGCGCGCAATATGCGGACAAATTCAATGCCGGAGGCTTGCCATGATCAAAACCCCCTATCTGCTCTTTCTGGGCGACGCGCCTGACTCTCTGTCCGCCAAGGTCGCTCAAGGTATCAAGGATTGGCGGCCCGACAATGCGGTCGGCCAGTTCCGCATGGAGGGCTGCAAGGCCGATCTCGGTCTGCAAGACATGACGCTGGCCGAAGCGCGTGAGGCGGGGGCCGAGACATTGGTCATCGGTGTCGCCAACCGTGGCGGTAAAATCAGCGCGGCATGGAAAGAGGTGCTGATTGAGGCGCTGAACATGGGCTTCGACATCGCCTCGGGCCTGCACAACCTGCTGCGCAACGAAGCCGATCTGGTGGCGGCTGCCGAGGCGAACGGCACCACATTGCATGACGTGCGCGTGCCCAGCGTCGAATACCCGATCGCCGACGGTAAGAAACGCAGCGGCAAACGGGTTCTGGCCGTGGGCACCGATTGTTCGGTCGGGAAAATGTACACCGCCCTCGCGCTGGACGAGGCGATGCGCGAGAAAGGCATGAAAAGCACCTTCCGCGCCACCGGCCAGACCGGCATCCTGATCACCGGCGAAGGCGTGCCGCTGGATGCGGTGATCGCCGATTTCATGGCCGGGTCGGTGGAATATCTCACCCCCGCCAATGACGATGACCATTGGGACATCATCGAAGGGCAGGGCAGCCTGTTCCACGTCTCTTATTCCGGGGTGACCATGGCGCTGATCCACGGCGGCCAGCCCGATGCGCTGATTCTGTGCCATGAGCCGACCCGGACCCATATGCGCGGCTTGCCGGAATACAGCCTGCCCAGCCTTGAAGCGGTGCGCGACATGGCGCTGACGCTGGCGCAGGTGCCGAACCCAGACTGCAAAGTCGTCGGTATCTCGGTCAACACCTACCACATGTCCGAGGCCGAGGCGGATGCCTATCTGGCCGAGGTTGAAGAGCGTCTTGGCCTGCCTGCGGTTGATCCCTTCCGCCAAGGGGCGGCGCGACTGGCCGATGCGCTGGCGGCGCTGTGACCATGCAGATCGACGTTACCGCAGATACGTTCAAACTGGCGCAGGTCTTTACCATCAGCCGCGGCTCGCGGACCGAGGCCAAGGTGCTGACCGTCCGCGTAACCGAAGGCGGCGTGACCGGCTGGGGCGAATGCGTGCCCTACGCGCGCTATGACGAGACCCTCGAATCGGTCACGGCTGAAATCAACGGCCTGCCGGGCGATATCACCCGCCAAGCGCTCTATGATCTGCTGCCTGCCGGGGCCGCACGCAACGCGGTCGACTGCGCGCTGTGGGATCTGGAGGCCAAACGCGCAGGCAAGCGGGTGTGGGAGTTGGCCGGGCTGACCGCGCCGGGGCCGGAGATCACGGCCTATACCCTCTCGCTGGACGAACCCGAGGCAATGCGCGCGCAGGCGGCGAAACACAGCTATCGGCCACTGCTGAAGATCAAGCTCGGCACGCCCGATGACATGCCGCGGCTCGAAGCGGTGCGCGCCGGGGCGCCCGATGCCACAATCATCATCGACGCCAATGAGGGCTGGTCGGCTGAGGTCTATGCCGACCTCGCCCCGCATCTGCTCCGTCTGGGTGTGGCGCTGGTCGAACAGCCCCTGCCCGCTGGCGAAGACGACGCGCTTTTGGGGATGGACCGCCCCGTGCCCGTCTGCGCGGATGAAAGCTGCCATGACCGCGCCAGCCTGCCGGGCCTCAAGGGCAAATACGATGTGGTGAACATCAAACTGGACAAGACCGGCGGGCTGACCGAGGCGCTGGCGCTGCGCGATGCAGCGCGGGCCGAGGGGTTTGAGGTCATGGTGGGCTGCATGGTCGGCTCGTCGCTGGCCATGGGACCCGCGACGCTGGTCGCCCAAGGCGCGAAGGTGGTGGACCTTGACGGCCCGCTGCTTCTGGCCGAAGACCGCGCCAATGCTTTGAAATTCGACGGCGCGGGCGTGCATCCCCCCGCCGCAGCGCTCTGGGGGTGACCATGCGAACTGTCTATGTAAACGGCGAATACCTGCCCGAGGATCAGGCCAAGATCTCGATCTTTGACCGGGGATTCCTGATGGCCGATGGGGTCTATGAGGTGACGAGCGTGCTGAATGGCAAGCTCATCGCCTTTGACGGCCATGCCCAGCGTCTGACCCGCTCGATGAGCGAGCTTGACATGCGCGCGCCTGCGACGACCGAAGAACTGCTGGAAATTCACCGCGAGTTGGTGCGTCTCAACGACATCAAAGACGGGTTGATCTATCTTCAGGTGACGCGCGGGTCGGATGGCGACCGCGATTTCGCCTTCCCCGACCCCGAGACGACCGCGCCCTCGCTGGTGCTGTTCACCCAGTCCAAGCCGGGGCTGGCCGACAATCCCGCCGCCCGTGACGGCATCCGCGTGATCAGCATCGAAGACATCCGCTGGGGCCGCCGCGATATCAAAACGGTGCAGCTGCTCTACCCGTCGATGGGCAAGATGATGGCCAAGAAAGCCGGTGTCGAAGACGCTTGGATGGTCGAAGATGGTTTTGTGACCGAAGGCACGTCGAACAACGCCTATATCGTCAAGGACGGCAAGATCGTAACGCGCGAGACCTCGAACGACATCCTGCACGGCATCACCCGCAAGGCGGTGCTGGAACTGGCCCGCGAAGCGCAGATGCAGGTGGAAGAGCGGAACTTCACCATCGAAGAGGCGCAGCAGGCGGATGAGGCTTTTGTCACCTCGGCCAGCGCTTTCGTGACGCCGGTGGTTGAGATCGACGGCGCCAAGATCGGCAGCGGCACGCCGGGCAAGCTTGCGCCCCGTTTGCGTGAAATCTATCTCGAAGAGATGCGCAAAACCGCGATCTGAGTTTCAGAACCGCGATAAAACCAGCCCCGCCGCCACCAGCGCGGCGGCGGCAATGCGGGTGGGGGTGATGGCCTGCACCGACAGCCCCAAAAGCCCCGTGGCATCGATCACCAGCGCCGCGCTCAACTGCCCGAGGATCAGCGCCGAGATCACTGTCAGCGCCCCCAGCGTCGGGATCGCCCAAAGCACCGACCAGACGTAGAAGGCCCCCAACACCCCGCCCAGCAGCAAAACGGGCGAGGCCGAGGTCGCGCGGGGCAGGGCGCTCAACTCGCCCCGCAGCAGCAAGACCCCCAACAGGATCGCAAAGCCGACGCCAAAGGACACCGCCGCCGCAGCGACCCCGCTGCCAATGTTGCGGCCCAAGGCAGCGTTGATCGGGGTTTGCAGGGCCACGGCGGCCCCGGCGATGGCGACGGTGATAAGGGCGAGGATGGGGGTGTTCATGGCGGCTCCGCTCTACTTGGCCCCAGCATGAGAGATGTCCCGCCGGGTGCAAGGGCTTTCGCAGCGAACGCCCGCGCGGCTAGACTGGCGCAAAGAGGAGGCCGCGATGCGCAGAGAGATTGACCGGGCAGAGATGGAAGCCGCCGTGGGCCGTGAGTTGGGCGTCTCGCCGTGGTTCATGATGGATCAGGCGCGGATCGACGCTTTTGCCGATGTGACCGAGGATCACCAGTTCATCCATGTCGACCCGCTCCGCGCGGCCAAGACGGATTTTGGCGGCACCGTGGCGCATGGGATGCTCACCCTGTCGATGATGTCGGGCATGGCTTACGGTGCGCTGCCGGTGGTGACGGGAACGAAGGCATCGATCAACTACGGGTTCGACAGCGTGCGCTTCGTGGCGCCCGTGCATTCCGGCAAGCGGATTCGGGGGCGGTTCACGCTGGCCGAGGCGCAGAGGCGCGGGCGGGGTGACCTGATGACCCGCTTTGCCGCAACGGTAGAAATCGAAGGCACCGCGCGGCCTGCGCTCAAAGCGGATTGGCTTGTGCTCTATCAGTTCTAGGCGAAGCCCTTCAGCGCGCTTGGCCGAGGCAAAGGCGGGCGCACAGGGATGCGCGCCCGCTTTGTGGGTTCATTCAGGCGGGTTGCTCAACCCTTTCCGACATTCTCTTCAAAGGCTGTTTTGAACGCCTCTTTCTGGCTGTCGTTCGCATCGGTCTGATAGTTGGCTTTCCATTCGTCCATCGTCATCCCGTAGAACAATTCGCGCGCCTCGTCCTTGCCCATCTCGATGCCGCGTTCGTTGGCGGCCTCTTGATACCAGCGCGAGAGGCAGTTGCGGCAAAAACCGGCGAGGTTCATCATGTCGATGTTCTGCACATCCGTCCGATCTTCCATCAGGTGTTTCTGCAACCGCCGAAAGGCGGCGGCTTGCAGTTCGATCTCTTGTTGGCTGGGCATGACAGCTTCCTTCTCATATCACTGGACGGAACCGCGATGGACCGTCATTCTGATGAAACCTTTGACAGGCACTCATGGGGGCGCTAGGCCACCGGACAGGCGATGTTATCGTTAACATTCGCTCTGGGGACATAGGACACGAAGGAACAGATATGAGACGTTTGCGCAATGTAAAGATCGTGGCCACGCTTGGGCCAGCCTCTGAAACCCGAGAGGTGATCGCGGCATTGCACAACGCCGGGGCGGATGTTTTCCGCCTGAACATGAGCCACGGAAGCCACGAAGAGATCCGGGAAAAGCACCGGATCATCCGCGATATCGAGAAAGAGACCGGCGGCGCGATCGGCATTCTGGCGGACCTTCAGGGGCCGAAACTGCGCGTTGGCGTGTTCGAGGGCGATGGGCCAACCTTGGAAGAGGGGGCATCCTTCCGGCTTGATCTTGACGAGACGCCGGGCGATGCGACCCGCGTCTGCCTGCCCCATCCTGAGATTTTCGCAGCCCTTGAGCCGTGCGCGAGCCTGTTGATCAATGATGGCAAGATCCGCCTCAAAGTGCGCGACTGCGGCCCGGATTTCGCCGATTGCGAAGTGGTGACGGGCGGTGTCATCTCAAACCGCAAGGGCGTGAACGTGCCCGACGTGCTGCTGCCGCTGGCCGCGCTTTCTGAGAAAGACCGCGCCGATCTGGAGTTCGTCTGCGAATTGGGGGTCGACTGGCTCGCCCTCAGCTTTGTTCAGCGGCCCGAGGATGTGACCGAGGCGCGCGATCTGGTCAGAGGCCGGGCGGCGGTGCTGTCGAAGATCGAGAAGCCCGCGGCGGTGGAGCGGTTCGAGGCGATCTTGGATGTCAGCGACGGCATCATGGTGGCACGGGGCGATCTGGGCGTGGAGCTGCCGGTGCAGAATGTGCCGCCGATTCAGAAACGTCTGGTGCGCAAATGCCGCGCGGCGGCCAAGCCGGTGATCGTGGCGACACAGATGCTCGAATCGATGATCGAAAGCCCGATGCCGACCCGCGCCGAAGTCTCGGACGTGGCCACCGCGATTTACGAAGGCGCCGACGCCGTGATGCTGAGCGCCGAATCCGCCGCCGGGGATTACCCGCTGCAGGCCGTTGCAACGATGGACAACGTGGCTCAAGAGGTCGAAGCCGATTCGACCTATACGCAGATCATCGAATCCTCGCGTACGGCGGATCGCACCACCGTGGCCGATGGCATCGTCGCCGCCGCGCGTGAGATTGCCGAGACGACGGACATCAAGGCGATCTGCTGCTTTACCCAATCGGGCACCACCGCCCTGCTGACCGCCCGCGAACGGCCCCGTGTGCCGATCATCGCCCTGTCGCCGCTGGTCAACACCGCGCGCCGTCTGGCGCTGAGCTGGGGCACGAATTGCATCATCACCGATGGGCATGACCGGTTTAAGCTGGCCGTGCTGAGCGCCGCGCGGGCCGCCCTGTCAGAGGGGTATGCCGGACCGGAGGATCATATCGTCGTCACCGCCGGTGTGCCCTTCAACGTGCCGGGCAGCACCAATATTCTGCGCGTCGCGCCCTGTGACGAACGTTTGATTTACGCCTCCGATCCAGAGTAGCCTTTCCTCAGATAGGGGGATGTTGCGTGGACTCTGATTTGGCAATGGTGGTGGGCATCGTTCTGGCGGTGCTGTCGATCCCCTCGATCCTGTCCGCGGTGACCGACCGTCGGTCGCCGCGCGCCTCGGCCATCACGATCTTGATCGCGGGCGGGCTGATCGTCTTTGCGCTGCGCGAAAACCCGGGGCGCTATTCCTTTGAGAACCTGCCGGAGGTCTTCGTCTCGGTCGCGGCGGACTTCTTGCCCTGAGGGGCTGCGCGAAACCTCTTGCATCCCTGACCGACCGCGCCTATACGGCGCATCTTAGCCTGCACGACCGGCCTCAAGTGGCATGCCGAGTCGTGTTTATACCGAACTCAAAAGACGGAGACGGAAATGCCCAAGATGAAGACGAAATCGAGCGCCAAGAAGCGCTTCAAGGTCTCGGCGACCGGCAAGGTCATCGCCAGCCAAGCCGGCAAACAGCACGGCATGATCAAGCGGACCAACAAGTTCATCCGTAACGCACGCGGCACGACAACCCTGTCGGAAGCCGATGCAAAGATCGTCAAGGGCTTCATGCCCTACGCCCGCTGATTAAGGAGAGCCGAGATGTCCCGAGTTAAAGGTGGTACAGTCACCCACGCGCGTCACAAGAAGATCATCAAAGCCGCAAAAGGCTACTATGGTCGCCGCAAGAACGTCTTCAAGGTCGCCACGCAGGCGGTCGACAAGGCCAACCAATATGCAACGCGTGACCGCAAGAACCGCAAGCGCAACTTCCGCGCCCTGTGGATCCAGCGGATCAACGCCGCCGTGCGCAGCCACGACGAGGCGCTGACATACAGCCGCTTCATCAACGGTCTGACGCTGGCCGGCATCGAAGTGGACCGCAAGGTTCTGGCCGATCTGGCCGTGCACGAGCCCGAAGCCTTCGGTGCGATCGTCAAGCAAGCGCAGGACGCGCTGGCGGCCTAAGCCAAGATTGCTTTGAATGTGCGAAAGCCCTGCCGGATGGCGGGGCTTTTTGCGTTTGGGGGATCTGCGTTTCGGGGCGGGCGCAAGGGCCTTGCCATAATCTTGCCCCGATAATCCCTTGCCACGGCCTTGCCTGCTCCTCACCCCCATGGACAATCTGCCCCAACGACAGGTCACTGTGCAGCCTATCTGCACCGGTGCCGCAGCAATTGGCGCTGTTTGTCGGCAAGTTATTTGTAAAAGGTGGGGACGTTTATGCCCGGAATTGTAATCAATAGGTTGGACGAAGACCCCCATGAGACGGTCTACGGCATTCGCGACGATACCAGTTCGCGCGGCGTCGATCTGGAGGGCGCGCGGATCACGCTGACCTATGCCGATGGCTCGGTCGAGACGCTGACGTGGCACGCAACAGATCCCTATACGAATGGCGCGGCGGTGGGCGAGGATACGCAGATGTCCTTCGGCTATGACTGGCACCATCTTGAGACGACCAAGCCGCTCGCCACAATGGAGATCGACCTTCAGCCCGCCAGTTCCGTTTTCGACACCACCACCACGGCGGACGATGACCCCAATGGCGGCTCGACCCCCACTTCGCTTGAGGGGTTTCCCTTCCGCGTGGAGTCCGGTTCGCGGGACTTGGCCGGTGATCTTGAGGTGACCTATTCCGGCATCGTCAATCTGGCAGGCAGCCCGGCTGCGGGGGATTTGTTCACCACCATGACAGTCGATTTCTCAGACCTGCCCGAGGGCGGGTTATTGGGGAATCTGGCGTGGAAATCCGACATCGACACGATGCGCGAGGAGGGCGATCTGGTCTCGACCGGCGTGGCCTGTTTCGCGCGCGGCACGCTGATCACCACCGAAGCGGGCGATCTCCCGGTTGAGGCTTTGGCCCCCGGCGTGCGTGTGCTGACCCAAGGCCACGGCTATCAGGAGCTTGTCGCGGCGCTGCGCCGCAGGGTCGGGGTGGGGGAGTTGGCGAAGAACCCCAAGCTCTACCCCATTCGGATCAGTGCCGGAGCCTTGGGCGCGGGGCTGCCGAAGCGTGACCTCATGGTCTCAAGACAGCATCGCATGGTCGCGCGTTCAGGCATCGTCAAGCGGATCTGCGGCGCGATGGCCGTGCTCGTCGCCGCGATCCGGTTGACCGAACTGCCGGGGGTGCATGTGGATGAGGGCATCTCACAGGTGGAGTATTTCCACTTGGTCTTTGAAAAGCATCAGATCGTCTATGCCGAAGGCGCGCCGAGCGAGAGCTTTTTGCTGAATGCCGAAACGGTGAAAACCCTCGGTCAGGCGCAGCGCGAGGAGTTCGCGACGCTCTTCCCCGCTTTGGTTGAGGGTGACGGCTTCGGCACCCCCGCGCATCAGATCCCAGCGGGCCCCGTGCAAAAGCGGTTGATTGCAAAGCACAAGAAAAACGGGCGCGCCCTGCTATCGGTTTAGGCTGTCGGGGTCATAGGGATTGTGGCTGGCGGCGGTCAGGTTGATCCCATCCTGTGAGGCGCGATGCGCAATCGCCTCTTCGCTGCGGTTCAGTTGCACCGCGATCACGCTGGTCGCCGTGCCCTCTGCTGCAAGAATGCGAAGCTGTTCGAGGTCTTCGGCGCTCCATGGGGCGCCGGTGCTGCGGTCATAATCTGCCATCTCGGAGGCTCCTTTCACGGGCAAAACACGGCGCGCCCTGTGGCGGTTCCTCCCATGGGGGAGAGGGGGCGCGGTCTTGCGCCCCCCACCTGCCGTCACTTCAAGAGCGCCAGCATCTCTTTCGCCGCTTCCTCGGAAGAGGCGGGGTTCTGGCCGGTGACCAGCTTGCCGTCGACCAGCACATAGGACGCCCAATCGTCGCCCTTGCTGTAGTCGCCGCCGTTTTCCTTCAGCATGTCTTCGACCAAGAAGGGCACCACCTCGGTCAGGCCAACGCCTTCTTCCTCGGTGTTGGTAAAGCCGGTCACGCGTTTGCCCGAAACCAGCGGCTTGCCGTTGGCTTGGGTGT
This sequence comes from Sulfitobacter faviae, assembly GCF_029870955.1. Classification (NCBI taxonomy): domain Bacteria; kingdom Pseudomonadati; phylum Pseudomonadota; class Alphaproteobacteria; order Rhodobacterales; family Roseobacteraceae; genus Sulfitobacter; species Sulfitobacter faviae. Next base: position 1,808,964 of record NZ_PGFQ01000001.1, read on the forward strand.
CCTTGAACACAGCAGGCGCGTGGCAGACGGCCCCCACGGGGCGCTCGGAGGCCCAGAAGGTTTCGATCAGGCGCTTGCTGTCGGCGTCATTGGCCAGATCCCACAGGGGGCCGTGGCCGCCGGGGTAGAAGATCGCATCGAAACCATCCGCGTCCACATCGCCCAGCACTTTGGTCGAGGCCAGTGCCTGCTGCGCGGCGTCATCGCCCTTGAACCGGCGGGTGGCGTCGGTCTGCGCGTCTTCGCTGTCGCTATTGGGGTCGAGCGGCGGCTGCCCGCCCTTGGGCGAGGCAAGGGTCACATCCGCGCCCGCGTCCTTGAAAACGTAATAGGGGGCGGCGAATTCTTCGAGCCAAAAGCCGGTCTTGTTGCCGGTGTCGCCCAATTCATCATGCGATGTCAGAACCATCAGAATTTTCATCAGTCTGTCCTTTCGGGGGAGGTTGGGCGCGCCGCTGAAGCAGGGCGCGCCGAGGGGATGCGGCCTAACGCTTTGCAGAGGTGGTGGTTCCCCCGTGGCGCCACAACCCCTACGGCTTGCATTCGAGGGGCGAGAGGGCTAGCAGGACGGGGTATTATTCCAAGGGCCTGTCATGGACGATCTGAAGCAAAAGTACCTGAGCCAAATCGCCGATGCTGGCGACGAATCCGCGCTGGAAGACATCCGGCTGGCCGCCGTGGGCAAAAAGGGCGAAGTCGCGCTGAAAATGCGCGAGCTGGGCAAGATGACCCCCGAGGAGCGTCAGGTCGCGGGCCCCGCGCTGAACGCGCTGAAGGATGAGATCAACTCGGCGCTCTCGGCCAAGAAGGCGGCCCTTGCCGATGCCGCGCTGGACGAGCGCCTGCGCAGCGAATGGCTCGACGTGACCCTGCCCACGCGGCACCAGCGTCAAGGCAGCATCCACCCGGTGAGCCAAGTCACCGAAGAGCTGACCGCGATCTTCGCCGAGATGGGTTTTGCCGTTGCCGAAGGCCCGCGCATCGACACCGATTGGTACAACTTCGACGCGCTAAACATCCCCGGCCACCACCCCGCGCGGGCCGAAATGGACACCTTCTATATGCACCGGGCCGAGGGGGACGAACGCGCGCCCCATGTGCTGCGCACCCATACCTCCCCGGTGCAGATCCGCACCATGGAGGCCGAGGGCGCGCCTTTGCGCATCATCTGCCCCGGCGGCGTCTACCGCGCGGACTATGACCAGACCCACACGCCGATGTTCCATCAGGTCGAAGGTCTGGCGATCGACAAGGACCTGTCGATGGCGAACCTGAAATGGGTGCTGGAGGAGTTCTTCTCGGCCTTCTTCGAAATCGACGGCATCAAGACCCGCTTCCGCGCCTCGCATTTCCCCTTCACCGAGCCTTCGGCCGAGGTCGACATCCAATGTTCCTGGGTCGACGGCCAGCTGCGCATCGGCGAGGGTGACGGCTGGATGGAGGTGCTCGGCTCCGGCATGGTGCACCCCAAGGTGCTCTCCGCCGGCGGGATCGACCCCGAGAAATGGCAGGGCTTTGCCTTTGGCATGGGGATCGACCGGATCGCGATGCTGAAATACGGTATTCCGGACTTGCGGGCATTCTTTGATTCAGACCTGCGCTGGCTGCGGCACTATGGGTTTGCGAGCTTGGATCAGCCGAATTTGCATGGTGGGTTGAGTAGGTGAATGAGACCGGTGAAGTTTTCCAAATTATCGATTGGGCAAGATTTGCTGCTACACTAGTTTCGCCATTTGTAGCACTCGCCGGTGGTATATGGCTTTTCTTCATTAAGGCGTCTCAACAGCGGGCAGATGAGTTGCGGAGAGAGCGTCTTACTGTATATCGGAAATACCTCGCTGTTCTTCAGGAGCATAAGAGCGCAGACTATGATGATCCAGCTTCTGCTGGTTTGGCGCTAATGGAAAAATTATCGCCTTTTCAAGATCAGGTGGCCCTAATGGCACCAGATGACGTCGCGGTTGCGTCACTTAAGCTTCTCAACTCGAACATCGGCGACCACTATTGGCAGAATGGTAAGCGGGTTCAACATCTACACAAACTCGGTCGAACGCCCACGCAGGAGGAGTACGACGCTTTTATGGCTATGAGTATTCCTTTTAGAGAAGCACGTAGGGAGCTGATAAAGGAAATGAGAAAAGACATTGTTCAAGGTACGGGCATCAACGGCAATCTCACCGATGTTGAGGAACTAAATAAATGAAATTCACCCTCTCCTGGCTCAAGGACCATCTCGACACCACGGCGTCGATTGATGAGATCACCTATGCCCTGACCGACCTTGGCCTCGAAGTCGAAGGCGTCGAGAACCCGGCGGCGAAGCTTGCCGACTTCACCCTCGGCTATGTGCAATCGGCCGAGAAACATCCCGATGCCGACCGGCTGAACGTCTGTCAGGTGGAAACCGACGAAGGCGTCATGCAGATCATCTGTGGCGCGCCCAATGCCCGCGCGGGCATCACCGTCGTCGTGGCCAAGCCGGGCGTCTATGTGCCGGGCATCGACACGACCATCGGCGTCGGCAAGATCCGCGGCGTGGAGAGCTTCGGCATGATGGCCTCCGAGCGCGAGATGGAACTCAGCGAGGAACATGACGGCATCATCGAGCTGCCCTCGGGCAAGCCCGGTGACCGTTTCATCGACTGGCTGGCCGAGAACGATCCCGCCAAAGTCGACCCGGTGATCGAGATCGCCATCACTCCGAACCGCCCCGATGCGCTTGGCGTGCGCGGCATTGCGCGTGACCTCGCCGCGCGGGGTCTGGGCAAGCTCAAGCCGCGCGATTGCGATGCGGTCGAGGGCAGCTTTGCCTCGCCGATCTCCGTCAGCATCGACGAGGATACGCTTGACGGCTGCCCGGTGTTCTATGGCCGCTTGATCAAAGGCGTGAAGAACGGCCCCAGCCCGAAGTGGCTGCAGGACCGGCTCCGCGCCATCGGGCTGCGCCCGATTTCGTTCCTCGTGGACGTGACCAACTTCTTCACCTTCGACCGCAACCGCCCGCTGCATGTCTTCGACGCCGACAAGGTCGCGGGCAACCTGCGGGTACACCGCGCCAAGGGCGGCGAGGAGATCGCGGCGCTCGACGAGAAGAGCTACACCCTGCAGGAAGGCCAGATGGTCATCTCCGACGACAGCGGCGTGGAAAGCATCGCAGGCATCATGGGCGGCGAGGCCACCGGCGTGACCGAAGAGACGGTGAACGTCTTTGTCGAGAGCGCCTATTGGGACCCGGTTCAGATCGCCTACACGGGCCGCGCGCTGAAGATCAACTCGGACGCGCGCTACCGTTTCGAGCGCGGGGTTGATCCGGCTTTCACGCCCGAGGGGCTGGAGCTTGCCACGCATATGATCCTCGATCACGCCGGCGGCGAGGCCTCCGAGGTCGTGGTCGCGGGGCAGGTGCCGGACACGTCGCGCGCCTACAAGCTTGATGCCGCGCGGGTGCAGTCGCTCGTCGGCATGACGATCCCCGAAAGCGACCAGCGCGAGACGCTGACCGCGCTCGGCTTCCAGCTCGACGGTGACATGGCACAGGTGCCGAGCTGGCGCCCGGACGTGCAGGGCGAGGCCGATCTGGTCGAGGAAGTCGCGCGCATCGCTTCGTTGACGCAGCTCGAAGGCAAGCCGCTGCCGCGTCTGACCACGGGCGTGCCGCGCCCGGTGCTCTCGCCCATGCAGCGCCGCGTGGTGACCGCCCGGCGCACCGCCGCAGCGCTCGGCTACAACGAATGCGTGAGCTACAGCTTCATCGACCAAGCCTCGGCGGCGCTGTTCGGCGGTGGCACCGATGCGACGCGGCTGGAGAACCCGATCTCCTCGGACATGAGCCACATGCGGCCCGACCTGCTGCCCGGCCTGCTGCAAGCTGCCGCCCGCAATCAGGCGCGCGGCTTTGCCGACATGGCGCTTTTCGAGGTTGGCCCTGCCTTCTCCGGCGGCGAGCCGGGCGAGGAGCAGGTCATGGTCTCCGGTCTTCTGGTTGGCCGCACCGGCCCACGCGACGTGCATGGCGCCGCGCGTGCGGTGGATGTCTATGACGTGAAGGCCGATGCCGAGGCGGTGCTGGCCGCCATCGGCGCGCCCGCCAAGGTGCAGATCCTGCGCGGCGCTGATGAGTGGTGGCATCCGGGCCGTCACGGCAAGATCTGCCTCGGCCCCAAGAAGGTGCTCGGTGTCTTTGGCGAAGTGCACCCGCGGGTGCTGGCGGCGATGGACGTGAAAGGCCCGGCGATGGCCTTCACCCTCTACCCCGCCGAAGTGCCGCTGCCGCGCAAATCCGGCGCCACTCGCCCCGCGCTTCAGATCAGCGACCTGCAGGCGGTCGAGCGTGACTTCGCCTTTGTCGTCGATGCCGATGTGGAAGCACTGGCGCTGGTCAATGCCGCCAAGGGTGCCGACAAGACCCTGATCGAAGATGTGCGCGTTTTCGACGAGTTCATCGGCGGCAGCCTTGGCGAAGGCAAGAAATCCCTCGCCATCACCGTGCGCCTGCAACCCAGCGACAAGACGCTGAAAGACGCAGACATCGAAGCGGTGGGTGCTAAGGTGGTCGAGAAGGTGACCAAGGCCACCGGCGGCGTGCTGCGCGGCTGAACCAAGGAAGGACGGAAGCGATGAAAGTCTATCTCTCCGGTGAAATCCACACCGATTGGCGCGAACAGATCACCGAGGGGGCGCGTAGCCTTGAGGTGACATTTACCGCGCCCGTCACCGACCACGCCGCCAGCGACGATTGCGGCGTGGCGATCCTCGGCGCGGAGGACGACAAGTTCTGGCACGACCGTAAGGGCGCACAGATCAACGCGATCCGCACCCGCAAGGCGATTGCCGAGGCGGATGTCGTCGTGGTGCGTTTTGGTGACCAGTACAAGCAGTGGAACGCGGCCTTCGACGCGGGCTATGCCGCAGCACTTGGTAAATCGCTGATCATCCTGCACGGCCCCGACCACGCCCACGCGCTGAAAGAGGTCGATGCCGCGGCGCTCGCCGTGGCCTCCGAGCCTGCGCAAGTGGTGGAGATTCTGCGCTATGTCTTGACCGGTACGCTGCCGGGGTGACGCGGCAGCGGGGCTAGCCGCGTTAAAATTTAACATCTATCAAGGGTTTAAGCGCGAATCGATTCGGTAGCGTGCTGGACGCCGCTGCTTTGCGGACTAAACCTTCACTAGCTGGAGGTTCATCAGCCGTGATCTGCCCCCCGAAAGGCAGGCCATATCCGTCCCCCGCTGTCGTGCCATAGTCGCGCGGCGGGTTAACTTTGGAAGGAGAAGGTCCATTTTAGCCGACACGCCCGCAGAGCAGGACGAGCGTCTAGAGACGCTCTATTCCTATGATGTTCTTGATACCGAAGCCGAAGCGGATTTCGACGATATCGTCGAGCTTGCGTCCAAAATCTGCGAAACGCCCGTCTCTCTGATCAGTCTGGTTGATGAAAAGCGCCAATGGTTCAAGGCGCGCGTCGGGTTCGAGCCGCATGAGACGGCCCTTGATCAATCGGTCTGCTCTCATGCCATTCTCGACGAGGGCTATACTGAGATCGCGGATATGGGGGCGGATCCGCGCACCTCGGACAATCCGCTTTATGTTGGCGACCCTCGGGTGAAATTCTATGCCGGTGCCAATCTTGTCGCGCCGAACGGCCAGCCGATTGGCACGCTTTGCGTGCTGGATACCAAGCCGCGGACCCTGAATGATTTCCAACGCCAAGCGCTGCAAACCCTGTCGCGCCATGTGATGATGCAGTTGGAACTGCGCAAGAAAATCCGCATCGAAGCGGCGCTGCGCGCCGAGATGGACCACCGGGTTAAGAACTCGTTCCAGACCATCGCCTCATTGCTGCGCATGGCGACACGCAAGGTGCAAGACCCCGACGCCAAGGATGTGCTTGCCCTTGTCGAGCGCCGTTTCGGCGCGGTGGCATCGCTGCACAGCGAGTTGATGGGGCAGGGTGGCCGAAGCAAGGTGCAAACCACCTCCTACCTCGAACAGCTGAACAAGCTCCTCGCTGCCAGCGCGCCGGACCACGTGACCATCTTTTGCGCGGCTGAGCCGGGCGAGTTGCAGGCCGTGCAGGCCTCGGCGCTCGGCATGATCGTGAGCGAATTCGTGGCCAATTCGATCAAACACGCCTTTGCCGGGGACCGGGCGGGGGAGATCAGAATCTCCCTACGGCGGCAGGAGGGGGCCGAGGGCTGGCTTCTGGAATGCCGCGACAATGGCTGCGGCCATGCCAGTGCCGTCTCGGGGGCCGATAGCACGGGGCTGGGGCGGATGTTGATGGCCACGGCAGCCGAGCAGTTGAACGGGCGTCTGACGACCGATTTCAGCCCCGAGGGCGCGCTTTTGCGGGTCTGTTTTCGGGATTGAACGGGCGCGGGCCGTAAAACGCGCGATTTACCGTAAAACTTTATTGACCGTTCTATGTGCCAGTCCGCACTATCGACCGTGATGGCGGGGTTATCGGCGCGCCTTAGAATAGGGACAGAACTGTGATTCAAGAATTCAAGGATTTCATCGCCAAGGGGAATGTCATGGACATGGCCGTTGGTATCATCATCGGCGCGGCCTTCACAGCGATCGTGTCGTCACTGGTGGCCGATCTGATCAACCCGATCATCGGGCTTTTCACCGGCGGGGTGGATTTCACCAATAACTATGCCGTGCTGTCGGGCGATGTGCCTGCGACCGCTTCGCTAGAGCAGGCGCGGGAGGCGGGGGCGTCGGTCTTTGCCTATGGCTCGTTCCTGATGGCCGTGATCAACTTTTTCATCATCGCCTTCGTGGTCTTCATCTTGGTGAAGATGGTGAACCGGGTGAAGGCGGCAGCGGAAAAGCCGGATGAGGTGGCACCAGAGGTCAAGACCGGCCCATCGCAGCTCGATGTATTGCTGGAAATTCGAGACGCTTTGAAGGCGCGCTGAGCGCTGCTTTCGAAATGGAAAGGCCCGCCAATCTGGCGGGCCTTTTGTTTGGCCGCTGACGTTCAGCCCGCGATGGCCTGATCCGCGGTGATGCTGTCGATCCCAAGCGCTTCGCCCACGGCGGCATAGGTCAGCTTGCCCGCGTGGACGTTCAGCCCGGCCTTGAGGTGCGGGTCATCCGCGCAGGCCTGTTTCCAGCCCTTGTCGGCCAGTGCCAGCATGAAGGGCATGGTGGCGTTGCCAAGCGCGATGGTCGAGGTGCGCGCCACGGCGCCGGGCATATTGGCCACGCAGTAGTGCATGATGCCGTCGACCTCATAAACCGGGTCTTGGTGCGTCGTCGCCTTGGAAGTCTCGAAGCAGCCGCCTTGGTCGATGGCCACGTCAACCAGCGCCGCGCCGGGTTTGAGTTCCGACAGTTGCGCGCGGCTGATCAGTTTGGGGGCCGCGGCCCCGGGGATCAGCACCGCGCCGATGATCATATCGGCCTCACGCGCCAGTTCGATGGTGTTGCCCGCGCTGGCATAGGCGGTTTTGAAGGTGCCGCCATAGATGTCATCGAGATAGCGCATCCGGGGCAAGGAGCGGTCGAGCACGGTCACATCCGCGCCCATGCCCGCGGCGATGCGGGCCGCATGGGTGCCGACGACGCCGCCGCCGATGACCATGACCTTAGCCGGGCCGACACCGGGCACGCCGCCCATCAGCACGCCGCGCCCGCCATTGGCCTTTTGCAGCGTCCATGCGCCGACCTGCGGGGCCAGACGGCCCGCGACCTCGGACATTGGGGCCAGCAGGGGCAGGCCGCCATTGCGGTCGGTCACGGTTTCATAGGCAATCGCCGTACAGCCCGAGGCCAGCAGGTCGTGGGTTTGATCCGGGTCGGGCGCGAGGTGCAGATAGGTAAAGAGCAATTGCCCTTCGCGCAGCATCTTGCGTTCGCCCGCCTGCGGCTCCTTCACCTTGACGATCATGTCGGCTGTGGCAAAGATCTCCTCGGCCGTGTCGATGATGCGCGCCCCGGCGGCGGTGTAATCCGCATCTTCGAAGCCCGCGCCGACCCCGGCCCCCGCCTGCACGATAACCTCATGCCCATGGGCGATGGCTTCTTGTGCGGCATTGGGCGTCAGGCCGACGCGGAATTCCTGCGGTTTGATTTCTGTCGGGCATCCGATTTTCATGGGGGTTCCTCCTCCTCCGTAGTGGGACAGGGCTATCATATCTGCCGTGCATATCGCTGCGAAATTGGGGTCGCCAAGGGGCGCATCCTTCGAATATAATCGCGCTGGATTGCTTCCTCACGCGAAAGTATTGCGCATATGGGCTTGGATGAGATTGATCGGCGTGTTTTGCGGGCTTTGCAGCGCAATGGGCGGATGTCCAATGCCGAACTGTCAGAGGTGGTGCATCTGTCACCCTCGGCCTGTCATCGCCGTGTACAGCGGTTGGAGAAGGAAGGGTATATCCGCGATTATGTGGCCCTTTTGGACCCGCGCAAGCTGGATATGCCGACGACGGTCTTTGTGGAGATCACTCTACAGGCGCAGGCCGAAGAGGTGTTGGAGGCCTTCGAGAAGTCGGTCTCGCGCATTCCCGATGTGTTGGAGTGTCACCTGATGGCCGGGACGGCGGATTACCTGTTGAAGATCGTGGCCGAAAATACCGAAGATTTCGCCCGTATTCACCGCCAGCATTTGGCGCGGCTGCCGGGGGTGGCACAGATGCAGTCGAGTTTTGCGCTCAGGACGGTGTGCAAGACCACCGCGCTGCCGGTGTAGTTGGAAAGCCCGGAATCAAGGCCGAAGGCCGCCGGGCAGCGCCAGACCGCCCGGACGGGCTGGCGCTTTTGCTGAGGTCGTGCCGTCCTGAAGTATTTCTCAAGCGCAGCTACCATAAACTGCCCAATCGAAGGGATTTCGAGCGCCTTCCCGCGGTCTGGCGCCGCCCGGCTCCGCTGCGCTCCCCCACAAAACAAAACCCCCGCTGCCATGGGCACCGGGGGTTCTATATCTGTCGCGTGTCGCGGGGATGATTTACATCATACCTTCGCGTTGCGCTTTTTTGCGTGCCAGTTTACGGGCACGGCGGATCGCTTCAGCTTTCTCGCGCGCTTTTTTCTCGGACGGTTTCTCGAAATGTTGCTTGAGCTTCATTTCACGGAAAACGCCTTCGCGCTGGAGCTTTTTCTTCAGAGCCCGGAGGGCCTGATCGACGTTGTTGTCGCGAACACTAACCTGCATGTGGTTGTCACCACCTTTCTAGGATAAAGTTGCAAGGAATTGCAGGAAATGGGCCTATAACAGCCTATATCACGTTTGTCTACCCCATCACGCCCCGATAGGAGCCCGCCATGACACCGCCCAAGGCCGACCCAAAGGACCAATTGCTGGATGCCGCATTGATGCATGTGCCGTTTGACGGCTGGTCGCCCGCGACCTTCAACGCCGCGATCAAGGACAGCGGTCTGGACCCGGCGCTGGCCCGTGCGGTCTGCCCGCGCGGGGCGGTCGATCTCGCGGTGGCCTATCACCGGCGCGGCGATGCCAAAATGGTCGAAGGTTTGACGCAGGCCGATCTGTCGGCGCTGCGCTTCAGGGACCGTATCGCCAAGGCCGTGCGCTTGCGGCTCGAAGCGGGGGATCGTGAGGCGATCCGCCGGGGCAGCACACTGTTTGCTCTGCCGCATCACGCCCCCGAAGGGGCCGGGCTGATCTGGGAGACCAGCGATAAGATTTGGACCGCGCTTGGCGATACCTCGGAGGATGTGAACTGGTACAGCAAACGGGCCACGCTGTCGGGGGTCTATTCGGCCACGCTGCTTTACTGGCTGGGGGATGCCAGTGAGGGGCATCAGGCGACATGGTCGTTCCTCGACCGGCGCATCGACGATGTGATGCAGATCGAAAAGCTCAAATCCCATGTGCGCGAAAGCCCGACGCTGAGCCGTCTCATGGCCGGGCCGAACTGGCTGTTGAGCCATATCAAGGCCCCGCGCGGGCAAGGTGACCCCGATCTGCCGGGCCGTTGGACGCCGCCGAGCTAAGGCGCGCTGCGGGCTTCCCCGCCCGCGCGGCAGGTGGTAGGGCGGGGCACCCGGTTTTACCACAGGCACCCGATGACCAACCCGACCCTTCCGCTCATCGATATTGACAGCATCAGCTACACCCCCGGCGGCGCGCCGGTGCTGCGGGGCGTGAGCCTGAGCTCAGATGCCGCGCGGATCGGCATCGTGGGCCGCAACGGCTCGGGCAAGACCTCTTTCGCGCGGGTTCTGTCGGGGCTGGTGGCTGCCGATGAAGGGCAGGTGCGGATTGCCGGGGTCGATGTGGCCCGTGACCGCCGCCGCGCGATCGGGGCGGTGGGCATCCTGTTTCAGAACCCGGACCATCAGATCATCTTTCCCACCGTGGAAGAGGAAATCGCCTTTGGTCTGCGGCAGATGGGCCAATCCAAGGCCGAGGCCGCGCGGGGCGTGGCGGCGATCCTTGGTCAATTCGACAAGCGCCATTGGGCGCAGGCGTCGATTCACCAACTCTCCCAAGGGCAGCGGCAGTTGGTTTGCCTGATGGCAGTCTTGGCGATGCAGCCGCGGGTGGTGGTGTTGGACGAACCCTTTGCCGGGCTCGACATCCCCACGCGGTTGCACCTCGAACGGGTTTTGGCGGGGCTGGACCTGACGCTGGTCCATATCACCCACGATCCGGCGGCGGTGGCGGCATACGATCACGTTCTCTGGCTGGAGCGCGGCGAGGTCGTTCAGCAAGGCAGCGCCCGCCCGGTGCTGCGCGCCTTTGAGACGCGGATGAAGGAATTGGGGGCGAGCGATGATCTCTCTGACCTCGCCGGTTGAAACCCGCGCCCATGGCTGGCCCGCCGGGGCCAAACTGGGGGCGCTCTGCGTGGCCACGCTGCTGCTCTTCGGGGTGGAGGAGCCGGTTTGGCAAATCCTCTTCTGCGCTGGGATGCTGCTGCTCTATGCCCTGCCGGGGCGGGCCTTCCTGCGGGCCGGGTTGGGGCGTCTGTGGATGCTTTGGCCTTTCGTCGGGCTGATCCTGCTGTGGCATGTCCTGACCGACGATGCGGAGGCGGGGCTTGTGATCGCGCTACGGATGGTCACCGCCGTGGGGCTTGCGAACCTCGTCACCATGACCACCAAGCTCAGCGATATGATGGGGGTGGTGCATTGGCTCGCCGCCCCGCTGCGCCGTTTCGGGCTGCGCACGCGCAGCCTTGAGTTGGCCGTGGCGCTGGTGGTGCGTTTCACCCCGGTGCTGGCGGCCAAGGGGCAGATGCTGTCGCTGGCGTGGCGGGCGCGGTCGCGCAGGCGGGCGGGCTGGCGCGTGGTGATGCCCTTCACGGTTCTGGCCATCGACGACGCCGAACATGTGGCCGAGGCGCTGCGCGCGCGGGGCGGGCTGTAATGCTTGACCGGGGCAGGGGGGTGGCCTAGGCAATGGAAAATTCAACCCAAGGATCCTTCCAATGGAACGCAATCTGACCATGATCGCCCTCTTTGCCGCGTTGATCGCGGCGCTGGGCCTGATTCCGAAATTCACGCTTGGCTTCGGCGTGCCAATCACAGCGCAGTCGCTGGGCGTCATGCTCTGCGGCACGGTGCTGGGCGCATGGCGCGGTGGCCTTGCGGCGCTTTTGTTCGTGGCGCTGGTGGCGCTGGGCCTGCCGCTTCTGGCCGGGGGCCGTGGCGGTCTGGGCGTCTTTGCCTCGCCGACCGTGGGTTTCCTCGTCGGCTTCCCGATCGGGGCTTTCGTGACCGGCTTTATCATGGACCAGTGGCGCAGCGCGCCGGTGGGCCTCGCGGCTGGGGTTTCGGCGGTCTTGGGCGGCATCCTTGTGGTCTATGCCTTCGGCATCTTCGGCATGATGATGACGCTGAACAAAACGATGGTCGAGGCGACCCTGCTGGTTCAAGCCTTCATTCCCGGTGACCTGATCAAGGCTGTGCTGGCGGGGTTCATCACCTCCGGTCTGGCCAAAGCGCGCCCGGCAAGCCTGCTGTCGCGCAGCTAAGCTAAACGATTGGCCCGCTCCCCAAGGGGCGGGCCGCTACAGCCGCATCAGCGCGGCAGAGCCGATCCCCCGGCGGCGGCAATCGCCGCCAAGCCGGTGCCTGATCCCCGCGCCACCAACTCATGCCAAAGCCGCACCGCATTGATCGCGCCCGAGGCGCCAATCGGATGCCCGCGCGCCAAGGCGCCGCCACCCCTGTTGACGATCCGCGGCGCGATCTCCGCGCCGGTGACGCAGGCGATGGCCTGCACGGCATAGGCCTCCATGATCTCGGCGCGGTGCAGGCCGCTGGCTTTCAATCCGCTTTGACGAAAGACTTCTCCGATGGCCACCAATGGGGCCAGTCCCGGTTCTTCGGGTATGCTGCCTTTCGTCGCCGCTGAGATAAGTTCGACTTTCGGCAGGGCGAGGTCCGCTGCCACCCGCTCTGACACGACGATGCAAAAGGCCGCGGCATCGGCGGCGACGGCGGCATTGGCGGCGGTGATGTCGCCGGAAAGCACCTTGGCCCGGCTGCAAAGCGCGGGGGAGCCGGCGGGTGAAGGCATCGGTTGAGACGCCCGCGAGCGGCACCAGTTCCGCTTCGGTTGGGGGCTGTGCGCGGGCTTTCGCGTGGCTTTCCACGGCCCAGTCATCCTGTTCTGCGCGGGAAATGCCTTGGGACCGGCCAAGCGCCGCGGCGGCCTCCGCCATGTCGGGGTCGCGTTCGGGCCATGGGGTAAAGGGCGCTTGGGTATAGGCCTCAGCCGGGCGGCCATCGGCGAAAGTGCGGTAGCGCAGCGGCTGGCGAGAGTAGCTCTCGGCCCCGCCCGCCACGACGATATCGGCGGCACCGGAAAGGACCATCTGTCGGGCCAGCGCCAGCGCATCCAATCCCCCGCGCATTGCCGGTCGATGCTCAAGCCTGCCACCTGTTCGGGCAGCCCCGCGGCCAAAGCGATGCTGCGCGCGGGGTTGCCGCCGGGGCCGAGGGCGGTGCTGCAAATCACCTCGTCGACCTGCGCAGGGTCCAGCCCCGCGCGGCTAAGGGCAGCAGAAAGGACCGGCGCGGCAAGCTCGGGTAGGGAAAGATGTGCCAACGCACCGCCGCGCGGGGCGACCGGGCTGCGGCAGGCCGAGACGATATAGGCGCGGGTCACCTTTGGCCCTCCACCCAGTCCGAGAGGGCGCGCAGGTCGGGCTTGCCCGAGGGCAGCAGGGGCAGGTCGGGGCAGAAGTAGACGCGCCGGGGGGAGGTGAGGGGCCCGAGCGTCGCGCGGCAATGGGCAATGATCTCTTCGGCGCGCGGCTCCCCTGCCGTGGCTTCGACTACCGCGACCAGATGCTGCCCTCGCAGCGCATCGTCTCGGGGCAGAACCGCGCAGGGCAGACCGGTTTCGGCGCTGATCACGGCCTCTACCGTTTCGGGGAAAACCATCTGGTCGGCGATCTGCACCATGCGCTGCCGCCGCCCCCTGATCCAGAGGTTGCCCTTGGCATCCAGCGCGCCCATCTCACCCACGGTCACGAAGCCCTCCTGCCAGCGGGTCTCATCGCTGTGGCCCAGGGCGTAGCCATCGAAGAGGTAGGGGCTGCGCACCCAGATCTCACCAACATCAGTAGCGGGTTCACCCTCCGCATTCATCAAACGCAGCTCGACACCGGGGTAGGGGCGGCCCACCGCGCCTTCGGGCGTATTGGCATCGGCCAGCGTGATAAAACTCGTCTCCGCCGCGCCGTAGAAAACATGCACCGCCGCCTGGGGGCAGAGCCGCCCCAGCACCGCCCGGGTTGCCGTATCGAGCGCGCCACCGCCGCAAAGGACCAAGCGCAGCGATGGCAGCGGGGTGGCGGCAGCGCGGGCAAGCAGGCGCAGCTGGGTCGGCGTGGCATAGAGGGTCGTCGCCCCGGCCTCGGCGATCCGCTCTGCCTGCCGTCGGGGGGCGTGATCCGCCAGCACATGCGCGTCGAGGCCAAGATGCAGCGCTTCCAGCACCGCATAGAGCGATAGCGAATGGCTGAGCTGCCCCAACACGGCGACGCTGTCGCGGGGGGTAAAGGCGAAACGGTCAGCATTGACCTCAAAACTGGCGATCCAAGAGGCTTGGCTGCGTCGGACCGCCTTGGGCCGCCCCGACGCGCCGCCGGTGAGGGTGAGAAAGGCAGCGGGCGGGCAGGCGATGTCATCGGGCAGGGGCCGGTCGCTGAGGCAAAAGGGGGCCTGCTGGGTGATCGCTGTGGTTAGGGCCGCCAGCGCGTCGAAGGCCGGAGTGGCGGGCAGGGCGCGGAAGCTGTTGTGCTGGCCTTCGGGTGCGCGGGGCAATTCGCGCTCCCCTGCATAAAGCCGCGCGGCCTCATGCCATTTGAACCTGTCTTGCCCGCGCATCCGCCTCTCCCTCTTCCGTCGGCTCTCAAATTCCGGGTGCACGCCCCGGGGCCGCCCGTTAGGCTGCGGCGAAACCAGACCCGAGGATACTTCAGACATGACAGAGACCATGCGTGCAATCGAAATCACCGAACCCGGCGGTCCGGACGTTCTGCAAGGCACCACCCGCCCGCGGCCCCAGCCGAAACACGGTCAGGTCATCATCAAGGTCGCCTATGCCGGGGTGAACCGCCCCGATGCGCTGCAACGCGCGGGCCGCTACGCGCCGCCTGCCACCGCCAGCGATCTGCCGGGGTTGGAGGCCTCGGGCGAGGTGGTCGAAGTCGGGCCGGGGTAACGACACTGGCCCCGGGCGATCTGGTCTGCGCCCTGCTGCCCGGCGGCGGCTATGCCGAATATGTCGCCACCCCCGCGGCGCATTGCCTGCCCATTCCCGAAGGCATGGGGCTGAAAGATGCCGCTTGCCTGCCTGAGACCTTCTTTACCGTCTGGTCGAACCTTTTCATGCGCGGTGGGCTGAAGGCCGGGGAGAAAGTGCTGATCCACGGCGGCTCTTCCGGGATCGGCACCACGGCGATTCAACTGGCGCGCATTTTGGGCGCGCGGGTCTTCGTGACCGCGGGCACCGATAGCAAATGCGCGGCCTGTATGAAGCTGGGGGCCGAGGTGGCGATCAACTACCGGGACACGGATTTCGTCGATGTTGTGCAGGCCGAGGGCGGCGCGGATGTGATCCTCGACATGGTGGGCGGCAGCTATATCAACCGCAACCTCAAGGCCTTGGCCGAGGACGGCAGGCTGGTGCAAATCGCGTTTCTGCAAGGGGCCAAGCAAGAGGTGAACTTTGTCACGCTGATGACCCGCCGCCTGACCATGACCGGATCAACCCTGCGCCCGCAGAGCGATCTGGCCAAGGCCCGGATTGCAGAGGAGCTTTTGCAGAATGTCTGGCCCCTGTTGGAGCAGGGCCGCGTCGCGCCGGTGATGGACAGCACCTATGATCTGTCCGAGGCGAATGACGCGCACCGCCGGATGGAAGCCAGCGGCCATATCGGCAAGATCGTCCTGAAGGTGGGCGGTGAACTGCAGGGTGAAGAAGATCAGTAAAACTTGAGACAGTAACGAATTGTTAACCAGTAATTCGTTTACTGAAGGCACGGGTGGCCGGGACGCTGACCACCCGTGTTGGAGAGAGAGCCGAAAGGCATTGAATGCGGGGGAGGAAATTACGCCTCTCCCGCTTTCGCCAGACTATCGGCTCGGATGGGTCTAGCGCAGAGGGGTGAACAGCGCGTTATCAAGCGTGCAGTCCCGCCGAACGTCCGGTCCGCAGGGGATGAACTCAAGGTCGCGGGACAGGCAGATGCGCGCCTCTTGGATGTGCCCTTGCTTGCAGGTGATGGTGATCCCCCGCGCGGTCAGGTCCGGGTTCGCTTTGAGGAAGGCCTCTTCCACCACCGCGGCGGGGAGGGACACGGTACGGTCGAGCTTGCGAAAGACCTCGGGGCGCTTGATGCGGGCGTAGGCCTCCCGCGAGAGGGCGAAATAATCCGCCGGGTCCAACCCGCTGCAAGACCCGTGTTTCTTCCACTGGTGCCATGCCAAGCCACCGGTGCCCATGATATCGGCCATCGCCCCGGTCTGGGCACGGCTGGGCGGGCGACGGCCACTTTGGCAATAGGACGGGTATCCCCGTGTGAACTGGGGCCAGAGGCCATGCAGGGTCCAACCGTGGTCTTTCGCGGCGTCGCATTGCGGAGATTGCCGCGCGTCGCCGGTCAATTCGCACCAATTGGGCGACCATGACAGGGACATGACGTAGTAGTCGAATTCGCCCGAACGCTCCCCTTCGGCCAGCGTGGCGGTGGGGGCGATCAGCCCGAGGATCAGCAGACAGGCGCGCAGTGGCCGCATTGGGTCTTCCCTTATGACGTTTAAGCCAGTATACAGCCGCCAACTTCCCCGACAATGGAGACCGTTCTGCCAAGCAGGACAGCCTTTCAGGCGACGGGAAAATTGCGTTTTTAGGAGAGTGACATGGCAAAACCGATTATGGCCAAAGCCACCGCCGTCTGGCTCGTGGACAACACCACCATCAGCTTCAAGCAGATCGCCGATTTCGTCGGCATGCATGAGTTGGAAGTGCAGGGCATCGCCGATGGCGACGTGGCGCAGGGGGTGAAGGGGTTTGATCCGGTTGCCAACAACCAGCTGACGCAGGAAGAGATCGACGCGGCGCAGGACAACCCGCTGCACAAGCTGAAGCTCAAGTTCAACGCCGCCGCCGAAGGCGAAGAGAAACGCCGCGGCCCGCGCTACACCCCGCTCAGCAAACGTCAGGACCGCCCGGCGTCGATCCTGTGGCTGGTCAAGTTCCACCCCGAACTGTCCGACGGTCAGGTCAGCAAACTGGTGGGCACCACCAAGCCGACGATCCAAGCGATTCGCGAGCGCACGCACTGGAACATCGCCAACATCCAACCGATCGACCCGGTCGCACTGGGCCTGTGCAAACAGTCCGAGCTTGATGCCGCCGTGCAAAAAGCTGCCGCGAAAAAGGCTGCCGCGGGCGAGGTGATGAACGACGATGAGCGCCGCAAACTCGTCTCGACCGAGCAGAGCCTCGGCATGGAGAGCGAGCCGAAAATCCCCACGGCCATCGAAGGGCTGGAAACCTTCACCCTCTCCGGCAACAGCACGGATGACGAGGAAGAAGAGAGCCACACCAAGGGCGATTACTCCGACGCCGACAGCTTCTTCTCGCTGCCCGACAGCACCGATGAAGACGATGAGGACGAAGACAAAGCCAAGGGCTAAGCCCCCTCAAGGCGGTGTGGCGAAAGGAACTTTCGCCGTAAAGATGTGTTAGAATGACAGGGCGTCGGGTTTTCCGGCGCCCTGTTTTGCTTTGTAAAAAAGGCGCGGCGCGCCGGGGGATGGATTTGGAAACGGCATTGGACTTGGTGATCTGGGGACTGGCGGGGGTGCTGATACTGGGCAGCCTGCTGCCGCTGAGCAAATTGCCCTTCGGGGCGATCCGCGGGCTGGCCTTTCCTCGGGAACAATTCCTCGGCTTGGCACTGTTGCTGGCAATCGGGTTCGCCCTGTCGCAGGGGGTGATGACACCCTCGGGCATGGCCGGGATCGCGTTGATGCTGGGGTCGCAGCGCTTCACGCACTTTACATCACCAAGTTTACCCCGCTGTGGCGCAAGCAATCTTTGGCGGCCTCGCCCGAGTTGCGCCGCGCGACGGACCGGCATTTCAGCCTGCTGGCCGCCAATGTCAAAATGTCCAACCGTGACTATGGCAAGCTGATTGCACTGGCCGAGGCGCGGGTGCCAGATATCTTCATGGCGATCGAGGTGGATCAGGCTTGGATCGACGCACTGGATGACGGTCTGGGCAAGAACTACGAGCATCGCGTCGACGTGCCGCTCGACAATGGCTATGGGCTTTGCCTCATGTCGAAACTGCCGCTGTCGGAGGTCGAGGTGCGCGAGTTGGTCACGGAAGAGGTGCCCTCCATCCGCGCCCGTGTGCACCTGCCGGTGGGGGAGGATTTCCGCCTCTACGTCGTCCACCCCGAACCGCCCGTGATCGAACATGACACCAAAGGGCGCGACAGCGAGATCGCCTTGGTCGGTATCGAGGCTGAGAAGGACCCGCTGCCCGCCGTGGTCTCGGGGGATCTGAACGATGTGGCTTGGTCGACCACGACCCGGCGCTTTCAGCGGCTCTCGGGCCTTTTGGACCCGCGGGTGGGGCGCGGCATGTACAACACATTCAGCGCGACGATGCCTTGGATGCGCTGGCCTTTGGACCACCTTTTCCACGATCCGCAGTTTCGTCTGCTAGAGATGGACCGCTTGGACAAGATCGGGTCGGACCACTTCCCGATGTGGTTCGTCCTCGCCATGGCCGAGACCGAAGCCGCCGAGAGCGACCCCGAAGAAACCGACCCCGAAGAAGAGCGGGAGGCCAAGAATATGATCAAAGAAGAACGGAAAAGAGACCGCGACCCCATCGGCAGCGATTGGGAAGACGAGGAAAACTAACAATTTGCCCTAGGGGCAATTTTACCCCTTGTACGAATCCAAAAACGGCGTATGTGGCGCGTTACAGACGCCAACGCACGCGCCTCTGGCCGGTCAGTTCCCACTCTGACTGACCCGCGTTTATGTAGCGACGGTAACGTCTCTTGAAACGACACGCGGGGAACCAGCCCCACCTGCTCTTTGGAGATGACCATGAATGCTACAGTCCCCGGCGCCCTGCGCGCCGCACCGTCCTTTCACGCCGACCCGGCTGCGGCCTATATCGCCGCCAACAGCTTTGACAAGCCGACACTGGTGATCAGCCGTGACCGTGTGGCCGCGCAATATGACGCGCTGCACAAGGGCTTGGGCGCGGCGCATATCCACTACGCGGTGAAGGCGAACCCGGCGCCGGAGATCATTCGTCTGCTGGTTAAGAAAGGCTCCGGCTTCGACGCGGCCTCGCGGGCCGAGATCGAGCTGTGCCTGAGCCAAGGGGCGAAGCCCGGGAATATCTCTTTCGGCAACACCATCAAACGCGCCTCTGACATCGCTTTCGCCCATTCGGCGGGGGTGACCCTGTTCGCAGCCGACAGCGAAGCCGAGCTGGACAAGATCGCCGCCCATGCGCCGGGCGCGCGGGTCTATCTGCGGTTGATCGTCGAAAACTCCATGGCCGACTGGCCGCTCAGCCGGAAATTCGGCTGTGCCGGTTCGGCGCTGCCAGCGCTGCTGAACCACGCGGTTGCGGTGGGCCTCGTGCCCTTCGGCCTGTCGTTCCACGTCGGCTCGCAAACCCGCAAGGCAGAGTTTTGGAACCCGGTGCTGGATCAGGTGGCGCCACTGTGGCACGCCGCCCGTGCGGATGGCCATGACCTGCAACTGCTGAACCTCGGCGGCGGCTTCCCGGCCTTTTACGGCGAAAGCATCGAAGCGCCCCGCGCTTATGCTGCCGCTGTGATGCGCGCGGTCAAAGCCCGCTTTGGCGATGTCCCGCAGGTGATGGCGGAGCCGGGCCGTGGTCTGGTGGCCGAAGCCGGGCATATCGCTGCCGAAGTCATGCTGGTCAGCCGCAAATCCGCGGATGATCTGCACCGCTGGGTCTATCTGGATATCGGTCGTTTCTCGGGTCTGGCCGAAACTGAGGGCGAAGCGATTCGCTATCAGATCGTCACACCGCATGACGGGGAAGAGACCGGACCCTGCGTTCTGGCCGGTCCGTCCTGCGATTCGGCGGATATTCTCTACGAAAAACGCCCGATCCACCTACCTTTGGCTCTGCGCGATGGCGATAAAGTGATGATTCGTGCTTGCGGAGCCTACACAAGCTCGTACAGTTCGGTTGGGTTTAACGGATTTCCGCCGCTTGATGTGATCGTGCTCTGACAGCACGATCTGCGTCGCCCCGGAAAAGGGCCGTCTGCTTTGGGAGGAGCGGGCGGCCCGCTTTGATTCTGGGGGTTAAAGAGACTTGCGGGCCTGCATCGCGGCGGTGATCGTCCCGTCGTCGAGGTAGTCCAACTCCCCGCCGATCGGCACGCCTTGGGCGAGCGACGTCAGCCGCACGCGGTCTTCCAATTGATCCGCGATGTAATGTGCCGTGGTCTGCCCATCGATCGTGGCGTTGAGTGCGAGGATCACCTCTGTCACCCCTTCGGTATCAATCCGGTCCACAAGGCGCGGGATGCGCAATTCCTGCGGGCCAATGGCGTCGAGCGCCGAGAGCGTGCCGCCCAGCACATGATAGCGCCCTTTGAACACGCCAGAGCGTTCCATCGCCCAGAGGTCGGCCACGTCTTCGACCACGCAAAGCTCTCCGTTCGCGCGTTTTTCCGAGGTGCAGATGTCGCAGATGTCGGCGGTGCCGACGTTGCCGCAGTTCAGACATTCGCGTGCCGTGGCGGCGACGGTCTGCATCAAGTCGGACAGGGGCGTCAGCAAAAGCGCCCGTTTGCGGATCAAGTGCAGCACCGCGCGCCGGGCCGAGCGGGGGCCAAGGCCGGGCAGTTTCGCCATCAGCTCGATCAGGGCGTCAATATCGCGGGTAGAGCTCAAGAATGGCACCTATGGGCGTTGAAAGAGGGGCGGGACCGGCCCGCCCCACCGGGATCAGAAGGGCAGTTTCATGCCCGCGGGAAGGCCCATGCCTTCGGTCAGCTTGCTCATCTCGGCCTGTGCGCGTTCCGAGGCTTTGCTCTGCGCATCTTTGATGGCGGCGAGGATCAGGTCTTCGACCACTTCCTTTTCGTCTTTGTTGAAGATCGACGGGTCGATATCCAGCCCCTTCAACTCACCCTTGGCGCTACAGGTCGCTTTGACGAGGCCCGCACCGGATTCACCTTCGACGGTGATGTTGTGCATCTCCTCTTGCAGTTCGGCCATCTTGCCCTGCATTTCCTGCGCTTTTTTCATCATCCCGGCCATATCGCCGAGGCCGCCTAATCCCTTGAGCATCTGGGTCTCCTTGTTGCGTTGTCGTTTATATGTGGCGCGGGGGCCGGGGATCAACCGTCCTCGAACGGATCCCATTCGTCTTCGACTTCGGGCAGCGCCTCTGCCGTAGCGGCGGCGGCGATGTCTTCGGGGGTGCGGATCGCGGTGATCCGGGCCTTGGGAAACTGCGCCAGCACCGCCTGCATCATCGGGTGGTCCTCGGCCTGTTTCTTCAGCGCCAGTTCACGCGCATCGCGGACCTGCGCGATGGTCTCGGCCCCGCCCTCGTTCACCAGTGAGACGGCCCAGCGGTTGCCGGTCCAGAGTTGCAGTTTCTGTCCCAGCCGCTGCGCCAGATCGCGCGGCGCGTCGTCGGTGGGGACAAACTCGATGCGGCCGGGCTGGTAGGCGGCGAGTTGCACGCAGGTCTCGACCTCTACCAGCAGCTTCACGTCGCGGTTCACGCGGACCAACTCGACGACATGTTCGAATGTCGGAAAGCGGGCCAGCGCAGCGTTGAGGTCTTGCGCCAGTGCTGTGGTCTGCCCCTGCGGGCCGGGGTTGGACGCCATGCGCTGCTGCGCCTGTTGCACGGCCTGCGCGCCGGTGCTGCCCTGTGCCGCCCCATTGCCACCGCCGCTGCCGCCACCGCCAACGGGGCCGGGGGCGGGGGCGGGCTGCTGTTTTGCAGCTTGCGCACCAGTTCCTCGGGCGAGGGCAGATCGGCCACATGGGTGAGGCGGATCACGGCCATTTCAGCGGCCATCATCGCGTTGGGCGCGGCTGCGACCTCGTCCAGCGCCTTCAGCAGCATCTGCCAGAGCCGCGTCAGCACCCGCATCGGCAGGGTCTCGGCCATCTGCTGGCCGCGGGCGCGTTCCTCAGGCGCGATGGTGGGGTCTTCGGCGGCATCGGGCGTGATCTTCACGACCGAGACCCAATGGGTGATCTCGGCCAGATCGCGCAGCACCGCCATCGGGTCGGCCCCATCGGCATATTGCGCCGAAAGTTCGGTCAGCGCGGCACCTGCATCGCCGCGCAGCACCATGTCAAAGAGGTCCAGCACCCGGCCACGGTCGGCCAGCCCCAGCATGGCGCGCACCTGTTCGGCCCCGGTCTCGCCCGCGCCGTGGCTGATTGCCTGATCCAAGAGCGAGGTGGCATCGCGGGCCGAGCCTTCGGCGGCGCGGGTGATCAGCGCCAGCGCGTCATCGGTGATTTCGGCACTCTCGGCGGTGGCGATCTTGCGCAGGAGCGCGATCATCACCTCTGGCTCAATCCGGCGCAGGTCGAACCGTTGACAGCGCGACAGCACCGTCACCGGCACCTTGCGGATCTCGGTGGTGGCGAAGATGAATTTGACGTGTTCCGGCGGCTCTTCCAGCGTCTTGAGGAGCGCGTTGAAGGCGCCGGTCGAGAGCATGTGCACTTCGTCGATGATATAGACTTTGTACCGGGCCGAGGCGGCGCGATAATGCACCGAATCGATGATCTCGCGGATGTTGGCGACGCCGGTGTTCGAGGCCGCGTCCATCTCCATCACGTCGACATGGCGGCCTTCCATGATGGCGGTGCAATGTTCGCAAACGCCGCAGGGATCGGTCGTCGGCCCGCCGTTGCCGTCCGGCCCGATGCAGTTCATCCCCTTGGCGATGATCCGCGCCGTCGTCGTCTTGCCGGTGCCGCGGATGCCGGTCATCACAAAGGCCTGCGCGATCCGGTCGGCGGCAAAAGCATTTTTCAGCGTGCGCACCATGGCGTCTTGGCCAACGAGATCGGCAAAGGTTTCGGGCCGGTATTTGCGGGCCAGAACGCGGTAGGCGGATGTATCTGTCATGGTGCCCCAAGTCGGATTCGGTCAAGGCCGTAAACTATGCGCTCCGCGCCGTGGCGTCTACCGTGCTTGCGGAAGGCTCAGAGCATCCAAAGGATCGCCCCGACCCCGGCTGAGGCGAAGGCGAGGATCGCCGCCAGAACCTTCATGCGGCTGTTGGGCTGGGCATGGGCGTGATGGTCGCTCAGCCGCTTTTGGGTTTTCGCCGCCGAGGCTTGCGCGGCCCAATAGACGTAAAGCGCGGCTAAAATGAAGACCGAGGCCACGGCTTTCGCCACCCATGTCGGCTCGAACTCACCGAAAACGGCGCGCAGACCGATGGCCACGGCGACGGCGGCCATGCCGGTGCGCATCCAGCCCGCAAAGGTGCGTTCATTGGCAAGGATCGTGCGATCCTCGGCCCAGTCGGTGCGGTCTTCGGCCAGGTCATTCTTATCACTCATTGAACCAAACTGCGCCTTGCGCGTTCATGTGGCAATAGGCTTTGACATAACGAGGGACGGTTCATGCGGTTGGGTGGAATTGGGCGGAGCAAGAATGTCATCCGCCGCAGCGGACGGGCCGGCAAGGCCGGGGGTCTTGGATTGGTCGGCGTTCTGGCAGTCATGGCGATTGGCTATTTCACCGGGATCGATGTGACGCCGCTGTTGACCGGCCAGGGCGGCGGTCAGGTCCAGCAGTCCCGCCCGCTAAGCGACAGCGAGGATCCGCAGGTCGATTTCGCCGCCCGCGTGCTGACTACGACCGAACAGGTCTGGAGCCGGATTTTTCAAGAGCAATTGGGTGAAACCTATACGCCGCCCAAGCTTGTGGTTTTTGAGAATGTGACCCAAAGCGCCTGCGGCGGGGCTTCGGGCGCGACGGGACCGTTTTACTGCCCGGCGGACAATATGGCCTATCTCGACACCGCGTTTTTCCGCACGTTGGACCAGCGTCTTGGTGCCGGGGGCGATTTCGCGGCGGCCTATGTGATTGCCCATGAGGTCGCGCACCATGTCCAGAACGAGATCGGCGTTCTGCCGCAGGTCGCCCGGATGCGGCAGCAGTCTTCCGAGGTTGAGGCGAATGCCCTGACCGTACGGCTTGAACTGATGGCCGATTGTTTTTCGGGGATTTGGGCCTCGAATGTCGAAGGGCTGATGGATAAGGGCGACCTTCAGGAAGCGCTCAATGCGGCGCGGATGATCGGGGATGATCATTTGCAGCGGCAGGCCGGTCAGGTGCCGCAGCCGCATACTTTCACCCATGGTACGTCAGAGCAGCGCGCGCGGTGGTTTGAGCGGGGATTTGAGAGTGGTCAGATCGCGGCTTGTGATACGTTTGAGGCGGATCGGCTATAAGACGCAAAGGGCAGCGCCCTCCCTGGGGGGCGATGCTCCGGGTCTGGCTGCCGGTTCGGTCCTGCAAACGCTTACAGTGTAATCATTTGAAGCGCTGCAAAATCGCCCTCCGGGGGGAGGGAGGGCGATGCCCGTGGTGCCCACGGGCGGGCGCATCCCAGAATGTCGGTATAATTCAAAAATGTCTGCTACCCCTCTCATCGCTTCTGCGAAGCGACTGTCGGGGCGTTGCATTGCTGCGCAATGCAACGGTGGTGAGAGGCTGATAACGACCCAAGCGGGGCTCGTTACGGCTGCTTCCTTCCGGATCTGACCGGGTTGGCGAGGCGCTTGCCCGCACCAACCTCTCAAGGCCCATATAGGAGGGCATGGAGCGAAGTGCAAGCCTCACAAGCGGATCGTGATTTGGGCGAAGCCCGAGGCGGTCATCCCTCGCGGGGTGGGCGACAGATGGGCGATGTCTTGCAAGAAGGGCAGGGCCTCGGGCGAGGTATAGAGAACCGCCTGCGCCCCGCCGCATCGAAGCGCCACGGCGGCGCGTCGGCCCATGGACACGCCTGCAGCGTAGCGAGAGCGGCAATCAGCGCGTCGGACAGCGAAAGCGGGCTGCGCAGAGCTACGTCATCCTTCGCCGCGCGGTCAAACCCGCCGCCGCCCGCCGCGCGGAACTGGTTGGTCGCGAGTAGAAACTTCTGGTCCGGCCTCACCGGTGCCCCTTGCCATGACAGCGCAGTGATCCGTCTGCCGCGGGGGCGGCAGGGGTCGATGGCATAGGTGACGCCAAAAATCGTGTCGCAGTGGAACGGCGGGCGGCAGGGGTCGAGTAGCGGGCCCGGGGTGCTGCCGAGCGGGGCAAACACCTCTGCCGCTTTTTCCAAACGGCGCCGCAGGTCGGCACCGGTGAGGCGCAACGCCCAGACCGCGTTTTGATAGGGAAGCAGCCCGGCGATATGGCGGCGTTGCACCGCGCCCGGCGGGATATGCAGGAAATGCCCCGGCCCGCCGCGCCCGCCTGCCGTATGTGCCGCCGTGGCGGCGAGGATCGGGAGCTTGCTATCCGCCGTGCCTGCGACCCCTTGGCGGATCACCTCGGCCTGCGCGCGGGCGCTCAGCGCGTCGATGGGGGTGGGCATGGCGAGCGCAAAGTAGTTGTGCAGCGCGATGTCGGTATGGCCGACCACCTCCTCCAGATGCCTGCGCACGCCAATGTGGCTCACCCGGGCCGCGCTCAGCACCGTGGGATCGGCCAGCGTTTTTGTGCTGTTGTCGCGCAGGTGGCTTTGATGGCCCGAGACCGTCCAGCGCCCCTGCGCATCCCGTTCAAGGGCCAGATCCAGCACCGCCAAATCGGACCCGCCAAAGCCCGGCATCGCCGCCGGACGGCCGGACAGCGTGCCGGCCTGCGTGTCGACCCCCTCGCGCGGGCCGTGGTCCTCTCCGGGAAAACGAAGATGGGTGTGGCCGGTGATCACCGCGTCGATCCCGTCGATCTTGGCCAAAGTGCAGATGTCTTCTTCGGTGGTAATTTCACCTTCATGGGCGATACCCATATGGGCCAGCAGCACGGTCAGATCGGCGCCCTCTGCCCGCAACGTCAGTGCGGCGCTGCGCAGGCTTTCGAGCGGGCAGATGATCTCGGCCTCATTCTCCAAAACCTCGCGGTTCCAGATCGCGGTTCGGCCCGGCAGGACGGAAACCAGGCCCACCCGCAGCCGGGAAGAGGGATGCCCCGCAACGGCAGGCAGCAGACACGAGACGACGGCCCAACGGCGCAGCGGGCCGGGTTCGGTCAAATGCAGATTGGTCGAGATCAGCGGCATGTCCAGCGCCCCGGCCACGGCGCGCAGATAGGGCAGCCCATGGTCAAGGTCGTGATTGCCCAATCCCAGACCGTCATAATGCAGATGGTTCACACAGGCGACGAGCGGATGCGTATGGGTGACCGGCATCTGCGCCAGTTGGTCGCCCAAGGCATTGCCCTGCAACAAATCGCCATTGTCGAGCAGGATACAGGCGGCCCCCTGTTCCGCCGCCTCTGCCCGGGCGGTGCGGATCAAGGTGGCAATTCCGGCCAGACCGTGATGGCCCACCGAACGGTCGCCCACATAGTCATGCCCCACGATCTGCATATGCAGATCCGTCGTGGCCAGTATGCGCAGACGTGCCTCGGCCGGGATGCCACCCTCAGGGGGAACGACACCGGTCGAGGCATATGTGCTGCGCCTGTTCACCGAAAAGGTAAGTACTCGTTAAATTTTGCAACTTAAAGATGTTTTGATATGACCAGATTTCAACCGATCTGGCAAGGGGGCTTGGGATTGCCAATCTCGCATGCGCCGTGGCATGGCTGGGCAAAACGCCAAAAGCCTGTATCGGGCCTGTATCGGGAGAGCGCCATGCGTCACGCGGAGACGGTAACCTTTGGAGGCTCGGCCCTTGATCGGGCGGGGGAGATACGCGGCAATCCGGAAGCCTTGGCGCAGTTGCGCGCCGACCCGGCGGCCCGGGCGGTGGTCTTTTGGCGCGGTAAGCCGCTGATCGCGCCCGAACGCCCCGCCGCTTTGGCGCGATTGGCGATGGATCACCCCGTCTTGCAAGAGGCCGAAGGCACGGCGATCTTGCTGGGGCGTGAGGATGGGGCGCCGCGCTTTGCCGTGGATATCTCGAGCTGGGAACCCGCCGATCTGGATCAATCGCAACTGGGCGCGTTCCTTGACCCAGCGAACAGCGCCATCCGCTTTTGGGCGATGACATGGCCTTTGCCGAATTGCGGCGGGTAATGACATGGCTTGATCCGCGCGGTGCCGAACTGGCGGCCAGCGGCAAGGCGATCCTCGGCTGGCACGAGACCCACCGCCATTGCGCGCGCTGCGGCGGCGCCACCGATCTGGCGCAGGGTGGCTGGCAACGGGTCTGCCCCGATTGCGGCGGCGCCCATTTCCCGCGCACCGATCCGGTGGTCATCATGCTGATCACCCACGGCAACTCGGTCCTCATGGGCCGCTCCCCCGGTTGGCCCGAGGGGATGTATTCCCTGCTGGCGGGCTTTGTCGAGCCGGGTGAGACGGTAGAGGCCGCCGTGCGGCGCGAGGTTTTTGAGGAGGCGGGCGTGCAGGTCGGCGCGGTGAGCTACCTCTCCAGCCAGCCATGGCCCTTTCCGGCGTCCCTCATGCTGGGCTGTGCGGGACAGGCGCTGAGCCGGGAGTTGACCATCGACCCGGTTGAGATCGAAGACGCGCTTTGGGTTACCCGCGAAGAGATGATGGAGGCCTTTGCCGGAAGCCATCCGCGGCTTCTGCCCGCCCGCCGCGGTGCCATCGCGCATTTCTTGCTGGAAAACTGGCTTGCGGATAGACTGACCTGACACACCGCGCTGACGGGCCCGGACAAAGCGGCGCGGGTGGCAAATGCGAGCAGAAGAATTGGAACGGACCGAATGAAATTCTCCACCAAAGAAGACGTCGAAGCGCCGATTGAGGCGGTCTTTGACATGTTGTGCGATTTTGAGAGCTTTGAGCGGGCAGCGATGCGGCGCGGGGCCGAGGTGCAGCGCGCCGATGCCCTGCATCAGCCCGGCGTCGGGATGACATGGAAGGCGGTCTTTCCCCTGCGCGGAAAGCGGCGCGAGTTGACGCTAGAGATGGTGACCTTCGACCGGCCCAACGAGATGGTGATCGACAGCATGTCGCAGGGGTTGGCGGGGCAGATGTCCTTTGAATTGATGCCCCTGTCGCGCAACAGCACGCGTGTCTTGGTGGCGCTTGAGGTCAAGCCGCTGACCCTGTCGGCGCGGCTTTGGGTGCAATCGCTCAAACTGGCCAAGACCACGCTGACCCAGAAATACAAAGACCGCGTGGCGGAATATGCCCGCGGGATGGAAGAACGCTACGCCAGCGGCGTCAAGGTCTGAGCCTGCGCGCCCCGCCTCACATCCCGGTCGGCGCGCCCCGGCCAGGATGGGCGGGGTAGGCGCCGAGAATTTCCAGCTTGTTGGTGAAATACCCCAGTTCATCCAGCGCGCGTTTCACCGCCGGGTCTTCGGGATGGCCTTCGATATCGGCGTAGAACTGCGTCGCGGTGAAGGAGCCGCCGACCATATAGCTTTCCAGTTTGGTCATGTTGACGCCATTGGTCGCAAAGCCCCCATCGCCTTGTAAAGCGCAGCGGGAATGTTGCGCACCTCGAAGACGAAGGTGGTCAGCATCCGCTCGGCCCGGCGCGAAAGGTCGATCTTGGGCGCCATCAGCAGAAAGCGGGTGGTGTTATGGTCCATATCCTCGATGTCGCGGGCCAACACGGTGAGGCCGTTGATCTCTGCCGCGACCTCGCCTGCCAGCACGCCATCGGCGCTGCCCTCGGTCGCGGCCAGTTCGGCGGCGGCCCCGGCGGAATCGGCGGCGGGTTCAGAGGTGATGCCATGTTGCTGCAAAAAGCTGCGTGCCTGCGGCAAAAGCACCAGATGCGCGCGGACATGTTTGATGTCTTCCAATGCCACGCCGGGGCGGGCCATCAGGGCGATGCGCACCCGCACGAAGGCTTCGCCGATGATATGC
This sequence comes from Sulfitobacter faviae, assembly GCF_029870955.1. Lineage (NCBI taxonomy): Bacteria > Pseudomonadati > Pseudomonadota > Alphaproteobacteria > Rhodobacterales > Roseobacteraceae > Sulfitobacter > Sulfitobacter faviae. The sequence continues at coordinate 1,837,476 of NZ_PGFQ01000001.1, forward strand.
AGCCCGCTTTCCGGTAGCAGGCGGTGAATGTCGGCCACCCGGCCATAGGTCGTATTCTCGACCGGCAGCATGGCCAGTTCGGCGCGGCCCTCGTTCACGGCCCGGATCACGCCTTCGAACGATTGGCAGGGCACCGGTTCCATGTCGGGGCAGGCCTGAAGGCAGGCCTCGTGACTATAGGCGCCAAGGGCCCCTTGGAAGGCGATGCGCGGCGTGGTCTGGGCGGTCATGGATCGTATCCTGCTGCAAAAGGAGCGGAGAAGGGCAATTGGTCGCGGTAACTACACCTTGCCTGCGCCAAGGGAAAGCAATAGATACGCGGGCAACGATGCCAAGAACCATGGCCCGCCCATGGTGCCAATACCAAGTGATGGACCCTGACGCATGTTCGATACAATGACCCTGACCAAAATCGCAGCCGGCGTATTCGGCGCCTGGTTGGTACTTCTGCTGGGCAAATGGGCGGGTGAAGAGATTTACCACGCCGATGCACATGGGGAAGCGTCCTATGTCATCGAAGTGGCCGACGCCGGTGGTGACGATGGCGGCGAAGAGATCGATTTTGCAGCCGTGATGGCCGAAGCCGATGCCGACAGCGGGTCGAAAGTGTTCCGCAAATGCGCCGCTTGCCACAAGGTTGACGGCACCAACGCCGTTGGTCCGCACCTTGACGGTGTCGTTGGCCGTGACATCGCGGCGGTTGATGGTTTTGGCTATTCCGGCGCGCTGACCTCGCTCGAAGGGGATTGGACCCCGGAAGAGCTGAGCGCTTTCTTGGAAAGCCCAAAGGCTACGCGCCCGGCACCACCATGGGCTTCGCCGGTCTGCGTAAGGTCGAAGATCGCGCCGACGTGATCGCTTACCTGCAAAGCGTTTCCAACTGATACCCCGCGCCATCGCATGAGAGAAAGCCGCCCCTCGGGGGCGGCTTTTGCGTTTGGGCGGGGTGGAACGTCTTATCCGTGCAGGTGTTGGGCCATGAAACGTCCACACCGAAAGGAGACGCGCCATGCAAAGCCACAAAACCACGGTCGATGGAATCGAAATGCGGTGGGAAGAGACGGGGGCGGGGGATCCCGTGATCCTGCTTCACGGCATTCCCACCTGTCCCGCGCTTTGGCGGGATGTCGCGCCCAAGATTACGGGCCGTCGGGTGCTCGCTTGGGAGATGCCGGGCTATGGGGCCTCAATCCCGCAGGGCGAGGGCCGCGATATCTCGGTCGCCAAACAGGCGGATTATCTGGTCGCTTGGATGCGCGATCAGGGCATTACCCGCGCGATCCTCGCGGCGCATGACCTCGGCGGCGGGGTCGCGCAGATTGCGGCGGTGCGTCACCCTGAGATGGTCAGCGGGCTGCTTTTGACCAATGCAATCAGCTATGATTCGTGGCCCGTTCCGCTGGTCAGCGCGGTGGCCAAGACCGGCGGCGTGGCGAAACATGCGCCCGATGGCTCATTCCACCAGTTGCTGAAGATGATGTTCTCGAAAGGGCATGAGACCGACGCTGCCGCCGAGGCGGCCTTTGACGCCCACGCGCCGCATTACGCGCAGCACGGAGAGGCCGAAGCCTTTGTCCGGCAGGCGCAGTCGCTGGACGTGGAAGACACGAAAGCCATCGCGGACAAGCTGCCCACGCTTAACATCCCCGCGCGGATCGTCTGGGGCGCTGCGGATGACTTCCAGAAGATCGAATATGGCGAGCGATTGGCGAAAGACCTGAATGCGCCTCTGCGCCGGATCGAAGGGGGCAAACACTTCACGCCGGAGGATCACCCCGGCGTGCTGGCGGATGAGATCAACGCGCTGATCCGTACGGTCGACGGGCAGTGATTGGACGCGGGGCGCAACATAGCGCGCGCCCCGTTTCGACTTTACTGAGCGGCGATCACCGGGGCGGTGGCATTCGCGGCGGCGATCCCGCCGATGTCGCAGCGCCAAGCGGGCAGGCGGATGACGGCGCGGCTTTGGCCCGCTTCCACATGCACCTCGAAATCCCCACCGTGCATTTCGATCAGCTTACGGGTCAGCGGCAGCCCAAGGCCGAGCCCGCCCTTCGTGCTGCGGTGCTCCATCATGCCGCCGACGACAAAGGGTTTGTAAAGCTCGGCCAGATCGACGTGACCGTCGAATGAGCCGTTGTCGATGATCGAAATCTCGATATTGCCCTCGGCGTCCTTGAACGTCTCCAAGGCGATCTCGCTGCCGCCATGCAGGACGGAGTTCAACACAAGTGCCGTGACCGCCAATTCGATCTGGTCGCCGTCGATGTGCATTTCTTCGAGCGGGAGACTGTCGCGCAGCGTGATGGTTTTGGCCGTCGCATCCGTGGTGGCGAAATGCAGGGCGGAGACCGATTGCAGAAGGTCGCTCAGGTTGCATTTCCGCTCGTTCAGGCGCAGCTCGCCGGTGCTGACATTGCTGTAGGAAATGATCGTCTCGATCAGGGCGCTCAGATGGTCGACAGACCGACGGGCCGAGCGGATCAGCAGCGGATTGACCCCCTGTTCGGCTTTGGCCTCCAACATGCGCAGACTGCCGAAAAGAACCGTCAGCGGGGTGCGGAGTTCGTGGCCCACCAGCGTCAGGAAAGTGGCTTCGGCGCTGTTGTCGGCCTCCTGCCCGGACGCGTCCGGCTGGGAGCGTTCAAGGGCCGCGACTACCATGCGGCCCATATCTTCCAATAGGGCGATCTGCTTCTCAGAGGGCGCTTCATGCGGTTGCAGGTCCAGCGCGCACAGGCTGCCGAAGCGGTGGCCCGACGACAGGATCAGCGGCACACCGCAGTAATAGCGCGCCTCGGGGCCGCCCTCGGCGACCATGGGGTGTCGTGCGAACCGGGGGTCTTTGCTGAGGTCTGGTACCACCAGCGGCGCGTCGGACATGATTGTATGGCTGCAAAACCCGGTATCTTTCGGCATCGGCCCCAGCGGGTAGCCGACCACGGATTTGTACCACTGGGTATCTGCCTCCACGACACTGATATGTGCGATCGGACAGTCAAGCAGGCGGCGCGTGGCCTCGCAAATGGTGTCGAACAGTGCTTCGTTCTCGGCGGTGAGGCCGGGCACATCGAAAACGGCGCGCAGACGGGCTTCTTCGTTAAAGGGAATCGGGTAGGTTCTCATGCTCAGCTCCAGTTTACGCATCGTTAACCTGAGTGAAGAATCTGTTAACTTTAGGGCGAGAAACGGGCTGGGCCGCGAAGATACAGGGGCAGCGGGCTACACTTTGTCGCGAGCGGGGCGGGGGAAACCGCCAATCCACGGGGCCTGTTTTGCGGTGGACCGCCCGTGCGGGGCAACCTTACATATTCGCAACTTGTATCTTGGCGTCGCACAGCGTTAGCCTAGATGACGCCTATCCGGACTACGCCACGCCAAGGAGTGACCTATGCCCCGTGCCCAGACCCGCGCCGCGACCCGTCCTTCGGTCATTGATGACCTGCCGCTCTGGCTCGCGACGCTGACGCTGATGGTGGCGGCCCTGCTGGCCGGTGCCGCCGCGGCGCAGGAGCAGAAGATCATCAAAAGCCACGGTTATTCCTTTTACGGCGATCTGACCTATCCGGAAGATTTCAAGCATTTCGACTATGTGAACCCCGATGCGCCCAAGGGCGGGGAGATCTCGATCCCCTTCGTCGGCACGCTGGATTCGATGAACCCCTATTCCGGCAAGGGCCGCGCGCATCTGTTCTCGATCTTCGGCTTTGAGAGCCTGCTGGGCGAGGCCCCTTCGGGCGAGCCGCTGCCGGCGGATGTCTATGGCGAGAGCTACTGCCTGCTCTGCGAGAGCCTCGAATACCCCGAGGACAAATCCTGGGTCACCTTCCACATGCGTCCCGAGGCGCGCTTCTCGGACGGCACGCCGGTAACGGCGCATGATATCGTGTTTTCGCACAACCTGCTGCTGGACGAGGGGCTGAAGTCCTACGCCGACGCGGTGCGCAAGCGCATCCCGAAGGTTGAGGCGCTGGATGATCACACGGTGAAGTTCTACTTCGCCGACGGCATCTCGCGCCGCAGCCTGATCGAGACGGTGGGCGGCGTGCCCGCATGGCCGAAACATTGGTTCGAAGAGACCGGCAATACCCTCAAAGACAGCTGGATGGACCCACCCCCGGATCGGGCGCCTATATGGTCGAAAGCGTCGATCTGACCAAGCGCATCGTGCTGAAACGTAACCCGGACTACTGGGGTAAGGACCTGCCGATCAACCGTGGCCGCATGAACTTCGACCGTATCCGGTTGGAAATCTTCAGCGACGACACCTCGGCTTTCGAGGCCTTCAAGGCCGGCGAATACACCTTCCGCGCCGAGGGGGATTCCAAGAAATGGGCCACGGGCTATGACTTCTCCAAGGTGAGCGACGGTGCCATCGTGAAGGCCGAACTGCCCGACGGCTCGCCGCCCACGCCCTCGGGCATCATCTTCAACCTTGGTCGCGAGACGCTGCAGGACCGCCGCGTGCGCGAGGCCGTGGCGCTGATGTTCAACTTTGAATGGACCAACGAGTCGCTGCAATACGGGCTGTTCAACCACCGCGCCTCCTTCACGCAGGACACGCCGCTGATGGCGCAGGGCACGCCCGAGGGGGCCGAGCTGGCGCTTCTGGAGAGCCTCGGCGATCTGGTGCCGGACGCGTTGCTGACCGAGCCCGCCGTGGTGCCGCATAGCTCCGACCCCGCGCGCCTGTTGGACCGCCGCAACGCGCGCCGCGCCTCCAAGCTGCTGGAAGAGGCGGGCTGGACCGTGCAGAACGGCATGCGCGTCAACGAGGCGGGCGAGCCCTTGCGGCTGAACTTCCTGATGAATTCCGCCGGGTCGCCGACGATCTCGGCAGTGATCGAGAACTTCGTCGGCAACCTCACGTCCATCGGCATCGACGCGCGGCTCGAGAAGGTGGACAGTTCGCAATACACCGCCCGCGAGCGCGACCGCGACTACGACATGATCTATGACGCCTATGCGGCCTTCCTCGGCACCGGCACCGGTCTGGCACAGCGCTATGGCTCGGAGGCGGCGGAGTTTTCACTCTTCAACCCGGCAGGCCTCGCTAGCCCCTTGGTGGACGCGATCATCGAGGCATCGCTCGATGCCGAAACGGCTGAAGAGGAAGACGCCGCCCTCATGGCCCTCGACCGGGCGCTGCGGCACGAGTTCTTCATGATCCCGACGTGGTACAACGACAGCTACTGGGTGGCCTATTACGACCAATACGACCACCCGAGATCCCGCCCTATGCTTTGGGATACCTCGATTTCTGGTGGTACGACGAAGAGGCCGCCCAGCAGTTGCGCGCCTCGGGCGCCTTACGGTAAGGCGACCAAATGGGTGCCTATATCCTCAGACGGCTTTTGCTGGTGATCCCGACGTTGTTCGGCATCATGCTGGTCAACTTCGCACTGGTGCAATTCGTGCCCGGTGGCCCGGTGGAGCAGGCCATCGCCCGGATTCAGGGCGGCGGTGACGTCTTCGGCGGTTTCGCCGGGGGCAACAACGATGCCGGGGTCGATACCATGGCCCGCGGGTCCGACAGCACCTATGTCGGCGCACGCGGCTTGCCGCCCGAGTTGATCGAGGAATTGGAGAAGGAATTCGGCTTCGACAAACCCCCGGTGGAGCGGTTCTTTCACATGCTGTGGAACTACATGCGGCTGGATTTTGGCGAGAGCTATTTCCGCGCCATCAGCGTGATCGACTTGATCAAGGAAAAGCTGCCGGTCTCGATCACGCTAGGTCTCTGGTCGACGCTGATCGCACACTTGGTCTCGATCCCCTTGGGCATCCGCAAGGCGGTGCGCGACGGCAGCCGGTTCGACACATGGACCTCGGGCGCGATCATCGCGGCCTATGCGATCCCCGGGTTCCTGTTCGCCATCTTGTTGTTGGTGCTCTTTGCCGGTGGCTCCTACTGGCAGATCTTCCCCCTGCGCGGCCTGACCTCGGATAATTTCGACAGCCTCAGCCCTCTGGGCAAGGTGGCCGATTACTTCTGGCACATCACCCTGCCGGTGCTGGCCTCCACGATCTCGGCCTTTGCCACGCTGACGCTGCTGACCAAGAACAGCTTTCTGGACGAAATTAAAAAGCAATATGTCATCACCGCCCGCGCCAAGGGCCTGTCCGAGAGCAAGGTCCTCTACGGCCATGTCTTCCGCAACGCGATGCTGATCGTGATCGCGAGCTTCCCGGCGGTCTTCATCTCGGTTTTCTTCGGCGGGTCGATCATCATCGAGACGATCTTCAGCCTCGACGGGTTGGGGCGCTTGGGCTTTGAGGCGGCGGTGGCGCGGGACTATCCGATTGTCTTCGGCACGCTCTTCATCTTCGGCCTCATCGGCCTTGTCGTCGGCATCCTGTCGGACCTGATGTATGTGCTCGTCGACCCGCGCATCGACTTCGAGAAGAGGGAAGGCTGATGGCGCTCTCTCCGCTGAACCAGCGCCGCTGGCGCAATTTCACCGCGAACCGGCGCGCCTATTGGTCGCTGTGGATCTTCGCCATCCTGTTCGGGATTTCGCTGCTGGCCGAGTTCGTGGCGAACGACAAACCGATCCTCGTCAGCTACCGCGGCGAATATTACACGCCGATCTTCAACTTCTACCCCGAGACCGCCTTCGGCGGCGATTTCCAGACCGAGGCCGCCTACCGCGATCCGGAGGTGCAATGCCTCATCGCCACCGGCGGGCTGGACCTCTGTTTCGACGATCCGGAGGGCTACATCCTCGACGCCGAGGATGGCGAGATCGAGGGCGAGGCGATCGAGAAGGGCTGGGCACTCTGGCCTGTCATCCCCTATTCCTACGACACCGCGGTGGACCGACCCGGCGCCGCACCCCTGCCGCCCAATGGGCAGAACTGGCTCGGGACCGACGGCACCAAGCGCGACGTCATGGCCCGCGTGATCCACGGCTTCCGCCTGTCGGTGGTCTTCACCCTGATCGTGACCGGGGCGGCCTCGCTCATCGGCATCCTCGCGGGCGCGGTGCAAGGCTTCTTCGGCGGCTGGCTCGACCTCATTTTCCAGCGCATCATCGAGATCTGGTCTTCGACCCCGTCGCTCTACGTGATCATCATCATGTTCGCCATTCTGGGCCGAAGTTTCTGGCTTCTGGTCGTGCTGCTGGTGCTGTTCTCATGGACTGCATTGGTGGGCGTGGTGCGGGCTGAGTTCCTGCGCGCGCGCAACCTCGAATACGTCCGCGCGGCCCGGGCGCTCGGCGTGGGCAACGGGACCATCATGCTGCGCCACATGCTGCCCAATGCCATGGTGGCGACGCTGACCATGCTGCCCTTCATCATCACTGGCACGATCTCCACGCTGGCGACGCTCGACTTCCTCGGCTTCGGCCTGCCGTCCTCGGCCCCGTCGCTGGGCGAGTTGACGCTGCAGGCCAAGCAGAACCTGCAGGCGCCGTGGCTTGCTTTCGCGGCCTTCTTCACCTTTGCCATCATGCTGTCGCTTCTGGTCTTCATCTTCGAGGGCATCCGCGACGCATTCGACCCCAGAAAGACCTTCTCGTGACTGCATTGTTGGACGTCAAAGACCTGCAAGTCTCCTTCCGGCAGGACGGGCAGCTGATCCCGGCGGTGCGCGGGGTGAGCTTTGCCGTCAACCGCGGCGAGACGGTGGCGCTGGTGGGCGAAAGCGGCTCGGGCAAGTCGGTCTCGGCGCTGTCGACCGTGTCGCTTCTGGGCGAAAGCGCTGAGGTGAGCGGGTCGGTGACCTACAACGGCCAGCAAATGATCGGGGCCGACGACAAGCTGTTGCGCGACGTGCGTGGCAACGACATCTCCTTCATCTTCCAAGAGCCGATGACCTCGCTCAACCCGCTGCACACGATCGAGAAGCAATTGGCGGAATCGCTCGCGCTGCATCAGGGGCTGCAAGGAGAAGCGGCGCGGGCGCGGGTGCTGGAACTGCTCCAGCAGGTCGGCATCAACGACGCGGAAAGCCGCATGGGCGCCTATCCGCACCAGTTGTCAGGCGGGCAGCGGCAGCGCGTGATGATCGCCATGGCGCTGGCCAACAAGCCCGACATCCTGATTGCGGACGAGCCGACGACGGCGCTCGACGTGACCATTCAGGCCCAGATCCTCGACCTGTTGAAGGATCTGAAAGACGAGATGGGCATGGGGCTTTTGTTCATCACCCATGACCTCGGCATCGTGCGGCGCGTCGCCGACCGGGTCTTCGTCATGCAAAAGGGGCTGGTGGTCGAGGAAGGCCCGACGGCGAAGATTTTCGACAACCCGCAGCACCCCTACACCCGCAAACTGCTCGGCGCCGAGCCCACCGGTGCGCCCGCGCCCGTGGCCGAGGATGCGCCCGAAGTGCTGCGCACCGACAACCTCAAGGTCTGGTTCCCGATCCAGAAGGGCCTGCTGCGCCGGACCGTGGGCCATGTGAAGGCCGTCAACGACACCAGCTTGTCGATCCGTGCGGGCGAGACCTTGGGCATCGTGGGCGAAAGCGGCTCGGGCAAGACCACGGCGGCGCTGGCGATCATGCGGCTCATCGGCTCGGAAGGCGAGGTGACCTTCCGCGGCGAGGACCTGCGCAAATGGTCGACCAAGAAGCTGCGCCGGCTGCGCGCCGACATGCAGATCGTTTTCCAAGACCCCTTCGGCTCGCTCAGCCCGCGGATGACCTGTTTCCAAATCATCAGTGAGGGGCTCGCGATCCACAACATCGACAAGGGGCGCGACAAGCGCGAGTTGGTCGCCGAGGTCATGACCGAAGTCGGCCTCGACCCCGCGACGATGGACCGCTACCCGCATGAGTTTTCCGGCGGTCAACGCCAGCGCATCGCCATCGCCCGCGCCATGGTGCTGCGCCCGAAACTGCTGGTTCTGGACGAGCCGACCTCGGCATTGGACATGACCGTGCAGGTGCAGATTGTTGATCTTTTGCGGGATTTGCAGGCGAAATACGGGCTGGCCTATCTCTTCATCAGCCACGACCTGAAAGTGGTGCGGGCGATGTCGCACAAGGTGATGGTGATGAAACGCGGTGACGTGGTGGAATATGGGGATGTCGACGCGCTTTATGACAATCCGCAGACGGAATACACACGGAACCTGTTGCAGGCGGCAGGGTAAGCGGGCGTTGCATTTGCGGAGAGGGTAGGGGGGCGCTGCCCCCATCGCGCCGGGGGCGCGATTCCCCCGCGGTATTTTTTAAAGGATGAAGTTGATTTGGTGGCGCTTTGGCCGCCCGGTGGTGGTTTAGCCTTCGCTGGGGCCGATCATGAAGCAGCTGACATTGCGCGCGGCCAGACGGCGGCAGGCGAGGTCGGCGCTTTCGCGGGACATGCCGAGGAAGTTCGCGTCAAAGCCTTGTGGGCGGCGCACGACTTTGCGCAGCGTGCCGTCAAGGGTCGACATTTCGGCCAGTGCGGTTTTCAGCAGGACCTTCTCGGCGGCGTAGCGGCTGGGGAAACGGCCCACGTTCACGCCCCAGTGGCGCCCGCCGGAGGTGGAGACGCGGGTCACGATCTCTTGCTCTACCGCCTGTTGTACCGCCAGCGTCACGTCCTTGGGGCGCGGTTCGGGGCGGGGGGAGGCTTTGGCGGTGGCGATGACGAGCTCGGCCTCCTTGGCCTCTGGGGTGGGCGCGGCGGCGGGCGGGGTTGGTGCCGTCTCAACCGCTTCGCGCAGCGCTGCGGTGATATCGCTGTTGGAGACCACGCTCGTTGCTTCGGGCGCGGCGGCGGTGGCCACGACCACGACATCGCTGCGGGGGCGCAGTTGCGGGCGTTTGGAGGTGGTGACGGCGCCGACGAGGCGGATCGTTTTGCCTGCGGCGCCGGGGGCGGTTTCCACATCGGCATAGACGGGCGGGACCGGTTTGCTCAGCGGCGCGGAGGAGGGCGCGCGGCGGAAGCCGAGGTCCATAAGCTCGGCCACTTTGGCGTTGCGCGAGGCGGTGGATTTGCCGCCGAAGACGGTCACGATGATGCGCTCATTGCCCCGTTCGGCCGAGGCGGTGAGGTTGAAGCCAGCGGCGCGGGTGTAGCCGGTCTTGATGCCGTCCGCCCCTTTGTAGGACCCCAGAAACCGGCGATTCGTATGGGAGACCTTGCGCACGCCCGCATCGGCGGTGATGCGCGAGAAGAGGTTGTAGTATTGCGGGTAATCATAGAGCAGGTGTCGGCCCATGCGGGTCATGTCGCGGGCGGTGGAGAGGTGGCCGCTTTCGGTCAGCCCGTGCATGTTTTTGAACGTGGTGCGCGTCATGCCAAGCTGTTTGGCGGTGCGGTTCATCCGGCGGGCGAAGGCGGCCTCAGAACCGCCGATGGCCTCGCCGATCGCGGTGGCGGCGTCATTGGCGGATTTTACGGCGGCGGCGCGGATCAGATAGCGTAGGGCGATCTTTTGGCCCGGGCGCATGCCCAATTTGCTGGGCGGCTCGGAGGCCGCGTTTTTCGAGATCGTCACTTGGGTATCGAGAGAGATTTCCCCCCGTTCCACCGCTTGGAAGGCGATATAGAGGGTCATCATCTTGGTCAGGGAAGCCGGGTGCAGGCGGGTGTCGGCATTCTCGGCGTGGATTTCTTTGCCGGTGCGGGCGTCGATGACATAGGCGGCGTAGGGGGCAGCGATCGCGCTGAGGGGCAGGAGAACCAGAACCCAGAGTGCTGCGAATAGAAATAGCCCGTAACGGGCCGGCTGAATGCGCCGAGCCTTCATATTTGCCTGCCTTTTACTGCCTCAGGTCGCCGATTTCTGGCTGACCATTTATTAATTGGTTCGAGGCTAGCATAGGACGCCGCATCGCGGAAGCCGTCGAATCCAGTGAACAGGGGAAAAAGGGGCGGATCTCTCCTCCAATATGTAGAGGCTTGCACACATCTACCCACTATAAGCGCGAATAAGGCAAGAATTGGGCGGAAATTGGCCCGCAGTGCGGCATTTTTGGCGATGTGTCAGAACGACTCAGGCGCGGGGGCGAGTCACCCCGACACGATCTTTTCGATCGTTTCTGGGAGGCCTGAGAGGTCGCTGATCTCGGCAAAACGGGGGGAATTGGTTGGTGCTTCGGCATGTTCCATCGCCCATATGAGGTCATGCGGCACATAGACGCCCCAGCCGCCTGCCGCGATCATCGGGCGCACGTCGGAGGCCATCGAGTTGCCAACCATCAGCCCCCGTTCGGCACCTTGGCCATGCTGCTCAAAAATGTGGCGATAAGCGGCTTCGGTCTTGTGAGAGACGATTTCGACCGCGTCGAACCTGTCGCGCAGGCCCGATTGCGCCAGTTTGCGCTCTTGGTCCAGCAGGTCGCCTTTGGTCACCACGATGAGCCGGTAGGCGCCGCGCAGGTTTTCCAGCACGTCTTCGACATGGGGCAGCAGTTCGATGGGGTGGTCCAGCATGTCACGCCCGGCGGCGAGCAGATCGTTGATCACCTCGGCGGGGACTTTGCCCTCGGTCACCTCGATCGCGGTCTCGATCATCGACAGGGTGAAGCCTTTGATCCCATAGCCGTAATGCGGCAGATTGCGCCGTTCGGCCTCCAGCAGCCGGGCCATCAGGTGGTCGCGTTCACTATGTTCGGCGAGAAGGGCTGCAAAACGGTCGTGAGAGAGTGCAAAGTAGCGTTCATTATGCCACAATGTGTCATCCGCATCGAAACCGATGGTGGTGAGTGCCCCGCCCATATGTGCTGCCTCTTTCCTAAATTGGTTCAGGGGTTATATAGACGGCTGCACGACGAACAAGCTCTACCCCCAGCCGCAGGAGCAGCAATGCACCGTGACGACGTGAAAGCAGATTGGACGATCCAGCCCGCAGGCCGGTCCGCGCCGGGCGCGTGGATGATGGCCGACGGCCCCAAGGATGACGACGACAGCGAGTTGCTGACCAAGACCCGCCCCAAGACCAAACGCCCGCCGCTCTACAAGGTGATGTTGCTGAACGACGATTTCACCCCGATGGAATTCGTGGTGCATGTCTTGGAACGTTTCTTCGGCCTGAACCACGCGCAGGCGTTCGAGATCATGTTGACGGTTCACAAGAAGGGGCTCGCCGTGGTTGGCGTCTTTAGCCACGAGATCGCGGAGACGAAAGTGGCGCAGGTGATGGATTTTGCCCGGCGTCACCAGCATCCGCTGCAATGCACCATGGAAAAAGAAGAATAACACGTGATTGATCCGCGCCTGGAACTGGCCCTGAACGGCGGTGGGCTAGACCTGCCCGAAACTGGGGTGATCGCTGTTTTTCAGCCCCCTGTGGATGCGGATCTGGCCGGTCTTCCGCCCGAGCGTTGCAAGATCATTCACGATTTCAAACCTGCCTATGACGCGTGGACGGCGCGGGGCTATGAGGCGGCGCATTCGATCGAGGGGCGCTATGCTGCCGCCATCGTCTGCCTGCCGCGTGCCAAACATGAGGCCCGCGCTTTGGTGGCCCAAGCCTGCGCCGTGAGCGACGGGCCGGTGGTGGTTGACGGGCAAAAGACCGATGGCGCAGATTCCATCCTGCGCGAGATGCGGGCGCGGGTGACGGTGCAGGGGCCGATCTCCAAGGCGCATGGCAAGCTTTACTGGATCGACGCGGGCGCGAGCGATTTTTTCACCGATTGGGAGGCTGGTCCGGCCCAGACGGAAGGCGGCTTTTGGACCGCGCCGGGGGTGTTCTCTGCCGATGGGGTCGATCTGGCCTCGGCGCTTTTGGTGGATGTGCTGCCCGATAACCTCGGGGCCGAAGTGGCCGATCTGGGGGCGGGCTGGGGGTTCCTTTCAGCGCATGTTCTGACGCGGCCCAAGGTGAAGACGGTGCATTTGGTCGAGGCCGGGCATATGGCGCTGGAATGCGCGCGCCATAACGTGACCGATGACCGCGCCGTGTTCCATTGGGAGGATGCCACCGAATGGCAGCCGCCGCACCGGATGGATACCGTGGTGATGAACCCGCCTTTCCACACAGGCCGCGCTGCTGAGCCGCAGATCGGTCAGGCCTTTGTCGCCGCGGCCGCGCGGATCCTCTCGGGGCAGGGCGATCTGTGGATGGTGGCCAACCGGCATCTGCCCTATGAGGCGGAACTGAAGAAACGCTTTGCTCAGGTGGCCGAGCTTGGAGGCGATGCGCGGTTCAAACTGTTCCACGCTACACGCCCGCTGACCCGGCGCCGCTGAGCCTTAAGGGGGTATCCCGATGTCATTCTCGATCTCAGGTAAAACAGCCATCATCACCGGCGCGGCGGACGGGATCGGCCTTGCCATCGCGCGGCATCTGGCCGACCGGGGCGCAAATGTGATGTGCGCCGACTCCAACGAGAAAAAGCTGATGGAAGAGTTGGGCGACACGCCGGACGACGGCAATATCCGCGTCTTTGCCGGTGATCTGCGCCAGCGGCTGACCATCGCCAACCTCGTCTCGGCCACGATCGACGCTTACGATCAGGTCGATATCCTCGTGAATGCCTCGCGGCAGGTGATGCCGACCGATCCGTTGGATGTGGAGGATGGCTCGGTCGAGACGTTGTTGCAGCAAAACCTGATGACGGCGCTGCAACTGTCACAGCAGGTGGCGCGGCGGATGATCAAACAGGCCGAGGGCCAGACCGAGGGGCAGGTGGGGTCGATCATCAACCTCAGCTCTATCGCGGCACAGCGCCACCAGCCGGATATGATGGGCTATGCCATCGCCTCGGCGGCGGTGCAGCAGATGACCCGCTCTCTGGCGCTGGTGCTGGCGCCGCATCGGATACGGGTGAATGCGATCTCTTTCGGTTCGGTGATGAGCGCGTCCCTCCGCGCTGCCGTGGCCGAAAACCGCGACTGGCGGGACGACATCCGCGCGCATACGCCGCTTGGCCGGATCGCCGGGCCGAATGAGCTTTGCGAGGCGGTGCAATTCCTCGCCGCTGAAAGTTCGGGCTTCATGACGGGCGAGATCATGACCATCGACGGCGGGCGCACGCTGCTTGATGTGGTCTCGGCCCCCGCGCATTGAGGGCGGGCGGCAGTTTTCTGCGGCAAAAGTGAAATCATCCAGATTTCGCCCTTGACCCCAATGCCAAGCTGCCTTATCCGACGCGCCACGGCGTTATAGCTCAGTTGGTTAGAGCGAACGACTCATAATCGTTAGGTCCCTGGTTCAAATCCAGGTAACGCCACCATCCTCCCCCTTTGTTTCAGATGAACATCCGGCGTCAGCTCTGCTGCGTGCGCGCCGCGCTTGGGTTGCGCATGGGGCTGGAAGGGATAGAAGATAGCCCATGCCCCGCGCGGGTTTGAGCAGATGAAAGCAGCCTTATGACCACGGAAAACTTCGTTCACGAGATCAACGTCACTTGGGGCGATTGTGACCCGGCGCAGATCGCCTATACCGCGCGGCTGCCCTATTTCGCGCTGGATGCGATCAACGCGTGGTGGGAGGCGCATTTTGACGGTGACGGCTGGTTTCAGCTTCAGATCGACCGCAATATCGGCACGCCTTTCGTCAACCTGTCGATGGATTTTCGCAGCCCGGTCACCCCGCGGCACAAGCTGATGTGCGAAACCTATCCAACACGGCTTGGTAATAAATCCATCACCTTCGGCATGAAGGCGCGGCAGAATGGGGTGCTGTGTTTCGAAGGGTCTTTCACCTGCGTCTTCACCATCGCGGATGTGTTCAAAAGCCAATCCGCGCCCGAAGAATTGGCTCGTGTGATCAAACCTTTGGTCCGCGCCGACCTCGCCTGAGGCAATTGCGCCGCGAGCAGTTGAAGTTCCCCCGATTGCAGCGTCTTATCGCGCAGCACATTGAGGGAGACGAAGATGACGATCAGGACTGCGGTAATCGGATTGGGGATCATGGGCCGGCGCATGGCCGAGAACATGGTGCTGCACCCTGACTTCACGGTCACCACTATGTGGGATCCCGACCCCGCGGCCTGCGCCGCCGCGCAGGAGGTCGCGCCGGAAGCGGTTGTCTCCGCCACCGCGTCCGAGGCGATGGCCGATGTCGATCTCGTTTACCTCGCCTGCCCCCGGTGCCGCGCAAAGCCTATGCGCTTGAGGCCGCGGCAGCGGGCAAGGCGATCTTTCTCGAAAAACCGCTTGGTGTGGACATTGCAGAGAGCCGTGCCTTGGTGGCCGAGTTGCAGGCCGCAGGCGTTCCGGCGGCGGTCAACTTTACCCAAGCGGCGGGGGCGGCGCTGACCGATCTGACGCGGTCGATCCAAGAGGGCGCGCTTGGCGATCTTTGCGGCATCGACATCATCGTGACCTATCCGGCATGGCCCCGCGCGTGGCAGGTGGATGCCGATTGGCTGCGCTTTGCCGCTGAGGGGGGTATGACGCGCGAGGTGATCTCGCATTTCCTGTTCCTGAGCGAGCGGGTGTTGGGGCCGCTGACCCTGCAATGGGCCCATGCGGAATACCCCGACGACAAGCTCTGCGAGACCCATGTGGCGGCGCGGCTGGTCAATTCGGAGGGCTTGCCGGTTTCGATCCTCGGCTCTGTCGGCGGCGCGCAGCCGGACCGGCAGGAGGTGACGGTGAAAGGCGCGAAGGCCAGCCGCCGCATCTCGGAATTCTCTATCGACACCGTCTCGACCGGTGAGAATTTCGCGCCGACCAGCGACGCCCCCGCCGACACCCGCGCCGCCAGCCTCAAGGCGCAGCTTGACGACATGGCGCTGTTGATGGCGGGCAAGCCCAGCCGTCTGGCCACGCCAGAGGAAGCGCTGCGGGTGCAAGAACTGATCGAAGGCATCTTGGCCAACCGGGGGGTGCAGTCATGACCGCCACGCTGCAATCTTCGCCCGAGACCTGCCATTGGGGCTATTTCGAGGCCAGCCGCCCGCCTGCGCTGACGATCCAAAGCGGCGAAGAGGTGATCATCAACACGGTCTCTGGCGCGCCCAATTGCCTGCCGCCCGAGGGCTTCCACGTCCCCCCCGAACTCTACGACATCCACAAGGCAGGTCCGCCGCCGATGCCTGGCCATATCCTGACCGGGCCGGTCGCCGTCGAAGGCGCGATGCCCGGCGATGTGCTGAAGGTCGAAATCCTTGATGTCGCGCTGCGGCAGGACTGGGGTATAACTTCATCCGCCCCTTGGCAGGCACGCTGCCGCAGGATTTCCCCGAGACCTATCACAGCAATATCCCGCTGGATGCAGAGCGGGGCGTCGCCCGGCTGCCTTGGGGGCTGGAACTGCCCTTGGCCCCGTTCTTTGGCGTGATGGCCGTGGCGCCGCCGCCCGAATGGGGCCGGATCGCGACGATCGAGCCGCGCAAGCATGGGGGCAATCTGGATAACAAGGAACTGGTGGCGGGCAGCACGCTTTACCTGCCGGTCTTCAACGAAGGGGCGCTGTTTTCCTGCGGGGATGGGCATGGCGCGCAGGGCGATGGGGAGGTCTGCGTCACGGCGATTGAGACCGCGCTACAGGGGCGCTTCCGTCTGACCGTGTTAAAGGACCGCACAGTCAGCTATCCGCAGGCCGAAACGCCGACCCATGTGATCACCATGGGCATGGCCCCCGACCTCGACCGCTGCGCGGAGATGGCCCTGCGCGAGATGATCGCATTGGTCTCAGCACGCGCGGGGATCAGCCGCGAGGATGCCTATGTGCTCTGTTCGCTGGCCGGTGATCTGCGGATCACCCAGACGGTGAACCGTGAAAAGGGCGTGCATATGATGATGGCGAAAGAGTTGATCGGCGGTTAACCGCACCGCCTCGCCAAGAAAAAGGGCCGCATCGCTGCGGCCCTTTCGCGTGTCTACTTAGCGGCAGATCATTCTTCCGCCCAAGCCATCCGGGCCGGGTGGTATTCGAACCCGATGTGATGCGCGGCACCCACCAGCCCCTCGCGGGTGTGGTTGTAAAGCGAACGCCAGTAGGGCTGGATCGTGACGCCATCGTCTTGCAGCATCTTCTCACCCTTCGCCATGATCTCGCGCCGTGCTTCGACATCCGCCGTGGCCAGCGCCTCTGACAGCAGGGCGTCGAACTCAGGGTTGGCATAGCCGAACTCGTTCCATGCCTCGCCCGAGCGATAGGCCAGCGCCCAGATTTGCACGCCCAGAGGCCGCGCGTTCCAGTTGGTGGAGGAGAAGGGATATTTCACCCAGTCGTTCCAGAAGGTGGAGCCGGGCAGGATGGTGCGTTTGACCTTGATGCCCGCGTCACGCAGTTGGGCTGCCACGGCATCGGTGGTGTCTTTGCGCCATGCATCGTCGATCGAGAAGAGCTCATGCTCGTAATCCGCCATCCCCGCCTCTTCCATCAGCGCGCGGGCGGCTTCGGGGTCGGTCTTGGGCGGCTCGATCTCGGCGTATTCGGGATGCATCGGGCCGACGTGGTGGTTCTCGGCGACGAGGCCGCGCCCGGCGTAGCCCAGTTCCAGCAGCACGGCATTGTCGACCGCGAGTTGCAGCGCGTTGCGCACGCGCTTGTCCTCGTAAGGTTTCATGCCGTCGACTTCGGCTAATTGGTTGGGGCGGATCACGATGGTCGCCGCCGTGGCGATCTCGTTCTCGACCCAGCCGTCCAGCGTGCTCATCACGTCGATATATTCGCCTTCCATGGAGTAGAATGCGTCAACCTCTTCGGCCTCGGCCGCGGCGATCCATGCGGAAGGATCGGTGCCGTAGTCGATATATTCCAAACGATCAATGTAGGGCCCGCCGAAGACCTCGGTGCCCCACCATGTGTGATCGGGGTTCTTGACCAGCACGCTTTTCACGCCAACTTCGAGCGACTCGGGCAGGTAGGGGCCGGTGCCTTTGGGGTTTTCCAGCATCGTGTCGGGGTCGAACCCTTCGGGCGTGATGGCGGCGGGGTAGTCGGCCATGCCGGGGATCAGCGTGATGTCGGATTTGGGGAGCGTGAGCTTGACGGTGTGGTCATCCACCACCTCGATCGCGCCTTCGATGGCCTTGCCGGTTTCCTCATCCACCAGTGTGGCGAAACGGCCCGCCATGGAGTTGCCTTCGAGCGACTTGTCGCACCAGCCTTCGATGTTGCGTGCCACGTCCTGCGCGGTGAAGGCGGTGCCGTCGTTCCATGTCACGCCCTTGCGGACGTTCAGCGTGTATTCGGTGGCGTCGTCGTTGATCTCCCAGCTTTCCAGCAGGCCGGGGGTGAAGGTGCCGTCATTCTCCCAGATGGCGAGGTATTCCAGCCAGCCGCGGCTGAAGTTGGCGATCTGAGACCAGTCATAGGTGCGCGGATCTTTCAGGGCACGCACCTCCATCTGCATCCGCACGGTGCCGCCTTCCTTGAGGTTGGCATGGGCCGCCGCACGCGCGGGCGCGGCCATGCCAAGCATCCCGTAGGCTGTGGCGGACGTGGCCCCGAAGGCGCTCGCAATCGCCAGAAACTCGCGTCTGCTGACGGGGTCTTTCTTGGCGTTCTCGGCTGATTTCAGCACGGATTGCGGCAGCGGTTTTCCGGTGCGTGTCAAAAATTCCATGATTTTCCTCTCTGTTGGTGCGTTGGCCGGGCCATCGCGAATCCCCACTTTTCACGGTGGGGCAGGTGATGCAGTTAACCTGCTTTTGTCGCCTCTTGAGGTGGGCGCGGGGTGTTTAGTCTGCCGATCAGGCGCGTTGCGTCAAGCCTGTCGCGGGAAGTTGAGCAGCAAGCTAGCGCAGGAAAGCGGCCCGGCAAGCGCGGGCGTGGGGGAAAAGTGTTGTGAAGCTGGCGGGTTAGACCAGATCGCGCGCGGCTTTGAAAAGCGCCGCAAGCCGGGAGGGATCGCCGAGTTCATTGGCCAGCATCAGAACCAATCGGGCGTTGAGGGCGTGGCTTTCCGCCTCGGTCAGCCCTTCGTGGGCGGCCATGAGGGCGGCATAGACGCTGTCGCCCTCGGCGCCGAGGTTGTCTTCGAGGATCATGCGGTGGCTCCTTTCGCACGGTCATAGGCGCGGGCAATCGCGGCGCTGTCGGGCCGGTCGAAGACGGCGCAGACATGGCCATCGGGGCGCAGCAGATAGAGGAACCCGCTGCCATAGCGCCGCTGCGCGTGGCCGTCCTTTCCCTGAAAACAGGGGTAAGCATCATGGGATTGATCGATGCCGATCCGGGCAAGGCCGGGGAGGTCGGGGGCGGTGATCTCGCCCACGGCGAGGAGGGCGAACTGGCCCTGAACCGCGCCCAACAGCCAGCAATCCCCGCAGGCCCGACCAATGGCGCGTCGATCAATGCGCTGCCGGGGCGCAGGGGCGCGTCGCCTGCGGTTTGCAGCGGGCTATGGGCCTGCGTGCAGGGCTGCGACAACCGGCCTGAGTTGATCAGTTTGCGCGCGAAAGGTTGCTTTGCTGCGAGGTTTAGCACCTCGTTGCGAAACAGGGTCTCGATGGGGGATTTCGGCGTCATGAAATTGGTCGCGCGGGCGGAGTTGCGCATGTTCTCATCCGCGCCATGGCCGCGTTCGATGTCATAGCTTTCGATCAGGCTTGGCGGCGCTTCGCCCTGCACAACAGCCGCCAGCTTCCAGCCGAGGTTGTCGACATCCTGCACCCCGCCATTGCCGCCCCGCGCCCCGAAGGGGCTGACCACATGGGCGCTGTCGCCGACAAAGACGACGCGGTCATGCACGAACCCCTCCAGCCGCGCGCAGCGGAACTTATAGACGCTCATCCAATCCAGCCGGAACGGCGCATCGCCCAGCATTTGTTTCAGGCGGGGGACGACCTTCTCTTCGGTCGCTTCGGCTTTTGGGTCGGTCTCTGGCCCCAGTTGCAGGTCGATGCGGTAGATGTTGTCGGGCTGTTTGTGCAGCAGGGCGGATTGGCCGTTGTGAAAGGGTGGGGCGAACCAGAACCACCGCTCGGGCGTGTCATGGTCGCCGAAGGGGGAGGTCTCCATCTCTACATCGGCGATGAGGAAATGTTCGTCAAAGGTCTGCCCCTCGAAGGGCAGGTTCATCCGTTTGCGCGTGGCCGAGCCTGCGCCATCGCAGGCGATGTACCAGTCGGTCTCAAGCCGGTAGGGGCCATCCGGCGTCTCGACCGTCAACTCGACATGATCGGCGTGGCCCTTGTGATCAGTCACCTTGTTGAGAAAACGCAGGTCGATCAGATCGGGGAACTCCTGCGCGCGTTCAATGAGATACTCTTCAACGTAATATTGCTGAAGGTTCACGAAGGCCGGATATTTATGCCCCGGCTCGGGCAGCAGGTCGAAGTTGTAGACCTCCTGTTCCCCGTGAAACTGGCGGCCCACTTTCCACGTCACGCCCTTTTCCAACATCCGCTCGCCGATGCCGAGCCTGTCGAAAATCTCCAGCGTCCGTTTCGCCCAGCAGATCGCGCGGGAGCCGAGGGAGACGACGTTGTTGTCATCCAGCACGACCGATCTGACCCCGCGCAGGGCCAAGTCCACGGCCATCGACAGGCCGATAGGGCCAGCGCCTACGATCACCACCGGGTGCCGCGGCTCGGGCGCGGTCAGGCCGGGTGGGGGGCTGTAGGGGAAGGGGGTGTAGGCATAGGCCATGGCGGTATCCTCAGAGAAGGGCGCGCAAGATCAGCAGGGCCAGCAAGGCCAGTGTCACCAGCGCCACCCGGCGGCGCGCACCGCGATATTCGGGCGCGCGCAGCATCTTTGACCAAACCTGCGCCGCATCGCGCAGCCCGGCGTAGGGCTGCCCGCTGCGGCGCGCCGCATGGCGGCGGTGCTCCATCACCAGCGCGAAGACCAGATAGAACCAGAGTGCCAGCGCCAGCACGATCAGGGCAGGAAGAAGCGCGGTCAGGGACATCAGTCCGACAGCGCCTCCCACATCTCTTTGTCGCGCGCCGCCGTCCAGATGCGCGGCGTGTCGATGTCGAGCGCTTCGTCATAGGCACGGGCGACGTTGAAGGGCAGGCAGTGCTCATAGATTGCATAATCGCCGAACTTGGGGTCGCATTCGGCGCGCACGGCGTCCCAAGCCTCTTTCAGCGTGCCGCCACGCAGGGCCACGCGGGCCGCCGGGCGGTAGGTGGAGCGGACGAAATCGGCGGTGCTGTCGATCGCGGCATTAACCATCTCGCGCCCCACCAGCGCGTCGCCCCGGCCCGGCGCGATGGCGTCGAGGTCGAAGGCGCGGATGCGTTCCAGCGTGTCGGGCCAGTCGTGGAAATGCCCGTCGCCGCAGTAGCAGGCGGAGTGATATTCCACGATGTCACCGGTGAACATGACGTTCTGATCGGGCACATAGATCACCGCGTCACCGGCCGTATGGGCGCGACCCAGCTGCATGATATCGACCCGGCGTTTGCCGAGGTAGACGCTCATCCGTCCGTCGAAGGTAGTGGTGGGCCACGTCAGGCCGGGGATGCTCTCGTGACCTTCGAAGAGGCGGGGGAAACGCTCGAATTCGCTGTCCCAATCCTCTTGCCCGCGTTCGGCGACCATGGCGCGGGCCTTCTCGGACATGATGATCTGCGAGGTACCAAAGGCGGAGGCTCCGAGCACGCGCACGGCGTGGTAATGGGTCAGCACCAGATGGCTGATCGGCTTGTCGGTGACCGAGCGGACGCATTCGATGACCTTATTCGCCAGTCGCGGTGTCGCCTGCGCTTCGATGATCATCACGCTGTCGTCGCCGATGATCACGCCGGAGTTCGGATCGCCCTCGGCGGTGAAAGCGTAGAGACCCTCACCCACCTCGGTAAAAGAGATCTCTTTTTCGGTCATATCGCCTTGGGATGCGAATTGCTTGGCCATGTGTTGTCCTTCTGTCTTGCTTCGCCAGCGCGGATGCGCGGTCTGTTCAGGAAAAGTCGATTGCCGGGCGGACCTTGCCGGTGCAGGCGCCGAAACCCACGCGAAAGCCATCGCCCTGCGCGTGGCCGGTGAGGGTCAGCGTGTCGCCGTCTTCGACAAAGCTGCGGGTGCTGCCGTCTGCGAGGGTGATCGGCTCCTTGCCGCCCCATGACAGTTCCAGCAGCGACCCGCGTTGCGATTTTTCGGGGCCGGAGATCGTGCCGGAACCCAGCAGATCGCCCGCGTTCATCGCACAGCCCGAAGAGGCATGATGCGTCAACTGCTGCGCGGCGGAGTAATACATCTCGCGATAATTGGTGCGGGCGATTTCCTCGGCCTCGCCGCCCTCAGGCTGGAGCATCACCGACAGGTCGATGTCAAAAAGGCCGGGTTTGCTCTCGCGCAGATAGGGCAGCAGGTCTTTCTCCCGCGCGGGCGTCGAGGTTCGGAAGGGCTCCAACGCGTCGCGGGTCACGATCCAAGGTGAGATCGAGGTGGCGAATGCCTTGGCCTGAAACGGGCCGAGCGGTTGGTATTCCCACGCCTGAATGTCCCGCGCCGACCAGTCGTTCAGCAGGACATAGCCAAAGATCATTTCATCCGCCGCGTCGATGCGGATCGGCTGGCCCATTTCGGTTGAGGTGCCGACGATCGCGCCCATCTCCAACTCGATATCGAGCTTCTGGCAGGGGCCGAAATGCGGCGCTTCGGCCTCGGGGGCTTTTAGCTGGCCGTTGGGCCGCGTGATCTCGGTCCCCGAGACGACGACGGTGGAGGCGCGGCCATTATAGCCGATGGGGATGTGCAGCCAATTCGGCGGCAGGGCGTTCTCGGCCCCGCGAAACATGGTGCCGACATTCGTGGCGTGATGCTTGCCCGCGTAGAAATCCGTATATTCGGAAACCATCATCGGCATGTGCAACTGTGCTGCGCCCATCGGCACCAGATGGGGCGCCACAGCCGCCTGATCCGGTGCATCGGCGCTGAGGAGTTCGATCAGCCGGGAGCGCAAGGAAGCCCAAGCCGTGGGGCCAAGGTCCATCACATCGTTCCAATAGGGCACATCGAACAGCGGCTCTTCGGCGAGGGTGATCAGCCCCTCTTCCTCAAGCGCGGCCATGTCCACGATCTGATCGCCTATGGCCACGCCGCAGCGCGCCTCAAGCTGATTGGTCGAAAAGACGCCGTAGGGGAGGTTGTTCAGCGGGAAATCGGTGGTGGCCGAATTGGCGCTTTCCACCCAAGAGGTCATCAGGGTCATTTTGGTCCTTTCGCGGACAGCGGTCACTTCTTGCCCGGGGTGCCGTCGAATTTCTTCTCAAGGCTCTCCCAGCAGTCGATGTAATCGTCCTGCAACGGCGCCTCGCGGGCGGCGAATTCGGTCAGATGCTGCGGAAAGCGGGTCTCGAACATGAAGGACATTGTGTTGTCGAGCTTATGGGGTGCCAACTCGGCATTCGACGCGCCCTCGAATGCGTTCCGGTCCGGCCCATGCGGCAGCATCATGTTGTGCAGGCTCATGCCGCCGGGAACGAAGCCCTTGGGCTTGGCGTCATACTGGCCGTGGATATTGCCCATCAGCTCGGACATGATGTTCTTGTGATACCACGGCGGGCGGAATGTATCCTCGGCCACCATCCAGCGGTCGCGGAACAGCACGAAGTCGATATTGGCCGTCCCCTCCACGCCCGAGGGCGCGGTCAGCACGGTAAAGATCGACGGGTCCGGGTGATCGAACAGCACCGCGCCCACGGGGCAATAGGTGTTCAGGTCGTATTTCACCGGCGCATAATTGCCATGCCATGCAACAACGTCGAGCGGCGAATGCCCGATATGGGTCTCGTGGAACTGGCCGCACCACTTGATGGTGACGGTGGAGGGCACCTCGCGGTCCTCAAAAGCCGCCACGGGGGTCTTGAAGTCACGCGGGTTCGCCATGCAGTTGGCGCCGATCGGGCCGCGGGCTGGCAGGTGGAACTTCTGGCCGTAGTTCTCGCAGACAAAGCCGCGCGCGGGGCCGTCCAGCACCTCCACCCGGTAGACCAGCCCGCGCGGGATGATGGCGATCTCCTGCGGGGCGATGTCCATGACACCCAGCTCGGTGCAAAAGCGCAAGCAGCCCTCCTGCGGGACGATCAAAAGCTCGCTGTCGGCAGAGTAGAAATAGCTGTCCACCATGCTCTCGGTCACCAGATAGATATGGCTCGCCATGCCGACTTGGGTGTTCACATCCCCCGCCGTGGTCATCGTGCGCATGCCGGTCAGCCAAGTCAGCGGCGTGTCGGAATGCGGCACCGGATCCCAACGGTATTGGCCAAGGCTAGTCACATCCTGCGGCTGATGCGGCGCGGACTTCCAATAGGGCAGGTCGATCCGCGTGTAGCGCGACGAATGTTTGACCGAGGGCCGGATGCGGTAGCACCACGTACGCTCGTTCTGATGAGAGGGCGCGGTAAAAGCCGTGCCGGAAAGCTGTTCGCCATAGAGGCCGTAGTTGCATTTCTGCGGGGAGTTCATGCCCTGCGGCAGGGCGCCGGGCAGGGCTTCGGTTTCGAAATCATTGCCGAAACCCGGCATATAGCCCGGATGCGTGCCCGATGTGGTGGCCGCGGTTGTCATCGTCGATGGCTTGGACTGGCTGGTCATCTGTGCCCCCTTGCAGAATCTGTTACAAGCGTAATAGTTGAATTTGTAACTAACAAGCGGCGCAGCATGGCGGACGGTGACTTTCAGCTTCAGTATTTCCTGCCCTACCTGCTGAACCAAGCGGCGGAGGCGTCATCGCTTGAGTTTCAGCAGATCTACAAAAGCCGCTATGGCATGCTGCGCACCGAATGGCGGGTCTTGTTCCACCTCGGGCTCTATGGGCAACTCACGGCGAGCGAAATCGGCCAGCGCGCGCGGATGCATAAGACCAAGATCAGCCGCGCCGTGCACCGCCTGACCGAGCGGCGCTTCGTCACCCGCAGCCGCGACCCAGAGGATCGGCGGGTGGAGCATCTGTCGCTGACCCGGCAGGGCCAAGCGGCCTATGACGATCTGCGCGCCGTGGCGCAGCGCTACAATGCCGCGCTGATGGATGCGCTCGACCCTGCCGAGGCGGCGGTGCTGCGGCGGGCGCTGCTCAAGCTGTCGGATGTGGGGCAGGGGGGCTTTACTTAGCCCGTGGAAACCGCCACCGATGGCGCATGACCGATCAGACCAAAGGCCTCTTGCTCACCTTTCTTGGGGTGATGTGCATCGTTCCCGAAGCGCTTTTCGTGCGCGTCATCGACGCGCCGATGCTGACGCTCGCCTTTTGGAAGGTGACCCTCGTGGGCATGGCGATTGGCGCGGGCCTGCTGCTGGCCCAAGGCACCGCCCCCTTTCGCGCCCTCAGCCGCGCCGGATGGGCGAGCGCGATATACATCGGCGGCGTGGCCTGCGCCGGGGTCGGCTTCGTGCTGGCCGTGCGCCTGACCTCGGTCGCGAATGTGGTCTTCATCCTCGCCTCGCTGCCGGTCTTTGCTGCGATCTATAGCCGGGTCTTTCTGGGCGAGCCGATCAGCCGGCGCATGTTCTTTACCATCGCGGCGGTGCTCGCTGGCTTGGCCGTGATCGCCTTCGGCTCGGGCGAGACCGAGAATGCCTCGCGCACAGGCGATCTGCTGGCCCTGTCGATCTCGGCCATCTTCGCCGGAGCGCTGACAGCGGCGCGCCACGCGCGCGCGGTGTCGATGGTGCCGGCGGTGGCATTGGCCTATCTGCTGGCCGGGGCGGTGCTGCTGCCCGTGGCGCAGCCGCTGCACATGCCCACCGCAGAACTGCCGCAGATTCTGCTCTACGCGGCGTTCATGGCCGCCAGCGCCGGGCTCATCGCGCTTGGCCCGCGCTATATCTCAAGCGCCGAAGTGGGCCTGCTCGTTTTGTTGGAATCCGTGCTGGCGCCGCTGCTGGTCTGGGCGGTGCTGGGCGAAGACCCCGGGATCTATGCGTTGATCGGCGGGGGATCGTCGTGGGCGCGCTGTTCCTGTCGAACCTCATCGCCCTGTCGCGCCGCCGCCGGGTCGTTCCCCGCTGCCGCGCCACTAGGATCAAAAGTCGGGGCTGACGCCCGGCAACTCCAACGCCTTGATCAAATCACGCAGCTCCTGCCGCGCGGCGATGTTCGAGATATTGAGCTGTTTCACCCCGATATCCTTGAGGTCCAGCAAGGTCAGACCGCGCGGGAAAAGCTCCCGAAAGATCACCCGCTCATTGAACCCCGGCGCGGTGCGAAAGCCGATCCGCTTGCTGAGGTTGTTGATCGCGCGCTCCATCTTCTCCTTATTGACCATGCGCTGCGCCCCCAAACGGTTGCGCACCACGATCCAATCGATCGCCGACAGCCCGGCCTGCGCCCTGAGCTGCCGCGCGTTCCAAACCATCTCGGAATAGACGGAGGGGCCGGTGATCTTTTCGCCATTGGCATCGATATGGGCCAAAAGATCAAAGTCGATGAAACTGTCGTTCAGCGGCGTGATCAATGTGTCCGCCAGCGAATGGGCCACCTGACTGAGCCGCGTGTGCGATCCGGGGCAGTCGATCAGAATGAAATCATTGTCTGGCTCCAGCGCCGCCACCGCCGCGCTCAGACGATGGTCATACATGTTCTCGCCGGGGCGCAGGCTGCTGGCCTCCACATCCGGCAATTCGCACAGCGTCGGACTGGCCAGCGTCAGGCCGGACTCGCGCATGAAGGCACTGCGGTTCTCGATATAGCGCCCAAAGGTCCGTTGCCGCAGGTCGAGGTCCAGCCCGCTGACCTTATGGCCAAGCCGCGCCAAGGCCGTCGCCACATGCATGGAAACGGTCGATTTGCCCGCGCCGCCTTTTTCGTTACCGACGACGATAATATGCGCCATACTGCTGTCCCTTCGCGCCTGCCCTTCAAGACAGGATATTGTTGAGCCGCACTATATGTAGGGTTCACGCCTTTGGAAAGTGGCGAGGCCGCTTGTTCAGCCCGACCGTGGCAGCCCTGCCGCGTTTGGACATCGCGCACATTTGCGCTATTTTCACCGCCCAAGGCGCCGTGTAACACCGCGCCTTACCGCGCGCCCGCGCACCCCAACGAACCGCTCAAGCAAGGCCTTCCTCATGCCAGATCACCACCCCACCACATCGAAACCAACAACTGCCCGCGGCGTGCTGCCGTCTCTGGGCATGGTGATCGCGGAATTCGCGCTGGTTTGCCTGCTGGTGGCGCTGGTGCCTGTGACGGTCTACCTCGATACGGCCGTTCTGGGCGAGGGCGTCACCGAAGACTCGCTGACCGAACATATGCACAACACCCTGCTGGCCATCGCGGCTGGGGTTTTCATGATGGGCGCTTATCAACACGTGGGCATGCGGGGGTATCTCACGCTGGCGGCCACGCTCTTCGCTTGCATGTTCCTGCGCGAATATGACGCCGCGCTCGACCGTATCCAACATGGGTTCTGGATCTACCCCGCCCTCGTGACTCTGGCAGTGGGCAGCTTTATCGCATGGCGCAATCGCGGCACCACGCTGCTGCCCATGCTGCACCACCTGCAAACCCGCTCCGCCACCTTCGTCTATATCGGCGTGGTGCTGCTGCTCTTCTTCTCGCGGATTTTCGGCACCGGCGCCCTGTGGGAGGCCGTCATGGGCGCCGCCTATGACCCGCAAATCAAAACCACCGTCCAAGAGGGCACAGAACTGCTCGCCTATCTGCTGATCGCCTATGGCGCGGTGCTGTCACACCTGCACGGCTACGGCGCCCAAGCCGCCCTACAAGAACGCCGCCTCTAACCCGGCCTCCCCCATGCGCGCCGGCCCCCACCGGCACGCATACCCCTTAACTTCATCCTTTCAAAAATACCTCCACACCGCTTGCCGCACACACCCGGCCCCGGCCCCATCCACTGCCCCAGCCCCCAAACGCAAAAGGCGCGACCCCGAGGGGCCGCGCCTTTGTTTCGCACTGTCGGTAAGGCTTAGAAGCCCAGACCTGCGTATTTGTTCTTGAACTTCGACACGCGGCCGCCGGTGTCCATGATGCGGCCAGTGCCGCCGGTCCAGGCAGGGTGCACGGAGGGGTCGATGTCGAGCGACAGCTGGTCGCCTTCTTTGCCCCATGTCGATTTCATTTCCACAACGGTGCCGTCGGTCATTTTGACGTTGATGATGTGGTATTCGGGATGTGTATCGGTTTTCATCGACCAGTCCTTTATGCGTTCGCGCCGGAAAGCGGCTTGTAGTGGACGTTTTCGGCGATCCGTGCGGATTTGCCGCGGCGGCTGCGCAGGTAGTACAGCTTGGCACGACGCACGCGACCACGGCGCACGACGGTGATGCTGTCGATGTTGGTCGAATGCAGCGGGAACACACGCTCCACGCCTTCGCCAAAGGAAATCTTGCGCACGGTGAAGGACCCGGCGATGCCGTGACCGTTCTTGCGCGAAATGCAGACGCCTTCGTAGTTCTGCACACGGGTGCGGGTGCCTTCGGTGACTTTAAAGCCAACACGAACGGTATCACCGGCACGGAAGTCGGGGATCTCTTTCCCCAGTTCGGCGACTTGTTCCGCCTCGATCTCTGCGATCAGGTTCATCTGACCATTCTCCTATGATGTTCGCGGTATTCCACGAAATTATGTCGCGACCCAGAGCTTCGGGTTCTATCGGGCAGCGCTGCAATCGTTTCCGATCAAGGCCCCCCGCCGGAGGTATCGTCGTCATTACTTAGTTTTCTGCGTAAAACGCAAAGCACCGGAGCCGCCAAAGCGATTCCGGATGCGCGGGGTATAGGGGCCAAAAGCGATAGGATCAAGGGGGCTGTGGCCACCTTGATCCTCAGTGTTTCAGACCTCTGCGCGCTGGCGCGTCAGGCCAGCGCGATCACGCCCAAGACAACGAGCAGGAACAGCACCAGCACGATGCCGATCAGCACTTTCGCCCCGGTCATCGCGGCACCCGATACGCGGCCAAAGCCCAAGAGTGCTGCAACGGCGGCGACGATCAACAGAATAAGAATAAGTTCAAGCATTTGGATTCTCCCTCCGATATGGGAGATCAACGCGCCGCGCAGGGGCGGGTTCCGTATCGGGGCGCGGGCTCAGTCCTTGCTCTCGAACGCGGCCCACATGTCAGGGCGGCGCTTGCGGGTCAGCTCTTCGGCCTGCGCCTGCCGCCATTTCGCGATCTCGCCATGGTTGCCCGACATTAAAACGGGCGGAATCTCGCGCCCTTCCCATTCGGCGGGGCGGGTATATTGCGGATGTTCCAGCAAGCCCGAGGCGTGGCTTTCCTCTTCGATGCTCTCGGCATTGCCCAGCACGCCGGGCAAGAGGCGCACAGTGGCGTCGATCATCGCTTGGGCGGCCAACTCGCCCCCCGTCATGACGAAATCGCCCAAGCTGACCTCGGTGATGCCGAAATGCTCGATCACCCGCTCGTCGACCCCCTCGAACCGCCCGCAGAGCATTGTCACCCCGCGCAGCTTGCCAGATCGCGCGCCATGGCCTGATCGAACCGCCGCCCGCGCGGCGACATGTAGAGGATCGGCCAGCGCCCATGTGCGTGGCTTTGCGCGCGCGCCAGCGCCGGGCCGACCACATCGGCGCGCATGACCATGCCCGCCCCGCCGCCTGCGGGGGTGTCATCGACATTGCGGTGCTTGCCGATGCCAAAGTCGCGCAGGTCATGGGTGTGCAATTGCCAACGCCCTTCATGCAGCGCCTTTCCGGTCAGGCTGGCGCCCAGCACACCGGGGAAGAGATCGGGAAACAGCGTGACGATCCGGGCCTGCCAGACATCGGCGTAATCGGGCGCGTCTTGCATCAGGGCGCGAGGTTTGAGGCTGGGCCGTGCGCTTTGACGTCCGTGAGAGCGGGTGGGTTTCATGCGGTTCCTGCCTGTTGCAATAGGGCGGTCTTGGCGCGGCGGCGCGCCTCGGGGTCATCGGCGTGTTGGCGGTTGGCGTCAAGCAGAGCCTGCAAAAGTTCCGCAGGCAAGCGCTGGTTCTCGGGCGGGGGCACGGTTATCTGCGCCAAGACCTCAGGCGGCAATGCGCAGAGGTCCAAAAGCGGCGTCGCGGGGCCGAGCGGCAGGTCGCGGCAGGCCTCCAGCCGCGCGTGATGCACCGGGCAGGGCAGGCGGCGGGCAATCGTTTCGGCCACCGCATCCAAATCTGCCGCTGGGGCGTAGCGGGCAGTGAAAGTGGCAAGGTCGAGCGTCATGGAGGAGGCTTTGACATGCTCCCAATAGGCCGAAGCGATCCAATCCGCCGGATCGCGGGTCGAGAGGTAGACCATGATCTCCGCCCGGGGGAAACGGCGGCGCAGGCTGCGGGTAAAGGTCTCCAGCAGGTCGGGCGCAGCGCTGTAGTCGGCCAGATCGCCTCGTCCGGGCATGTGACCGGCCAGTTCCTCGGCCGAGAGGACCAGCGTGCGGCGCGGCATCCGGGGCAGGGCATCGAGAAGGGCGTCGAAGCGGTATTCGGCCTTGAGCAGCGTGAGCGGGTCGCGCCATGTGGAATAGCCGCGCGCGGCATGCAGCAGGTCTTTCATCTGCCAGCGCAGGCGCAGGGCAACATGGGGTTTCAGCAGGGCGCGGTTGGCGCGCAGGATGGCTTGAACGGAACTGGTCCCGGTCTTGTGAAAGCCGGGATGCAGGATGATCCGGCGGGGCATCATCCGGCTCCGGTCTCAGCCATCCTTGCCCTCAGGCAGCACGCCCAAAGGCGGGTCGGCGATGATCCGGCCCGAGGCAAGGTCGACCGTCGGCACGGCGGCTTTGGTGAAGGGCAGGAAGGTGGTGGCCGAAGTGCCTGCAAGTTGCAGTTCCAACAGATCGTCCGCCCCGTGGTTCTGCACCGTTTTCACGCGCCCCAGCAGCACGCCGCCGGTGTCATAGACCTCAAGCCCGATGAGATCGGCGTGGTAGAATTCGTCATCCGGCAGGCCCGGCAATTGATCCCGCGCGGCAAAGAGCGAGACACCGCGCAGCTCGTCGGCCTCTTCCTTAGTGGTGATTTCGGCGATGCGCGCGGCAAAGCCGTTTTTGACCGGGTGCAGCAGGGCGAGGGTGAACTGGCGGCTGCCGTCCTCGGTGCTCAGCGGGCGGTAGTTTTCGATGTCTTCGGGCGCGGCGCAGTAGCTTTTCACGCGCACTTCGCCGCGCACGCCATAGGCGCCCGCGATGGCGCCGACGCAGATCAGGTCTTGGTCACTCATTGCAACAACTCCGAATTCACGCAGATCGTCCCGGTCCATTCACCGGCCCCGGCTTTGCATTCATCCTGCATTAACTGCCGATCATAGCGGATGCCAAGGACAAAGCCGAGCACGAGCACGGACAGAAGGAACAGTAGCTTTCTCATTAGCGGGTCTCGACCTTGAGGCGGGGGCGCGGGTCTCCCAACCCTTGGTTTCCAGTTCCGGCGTCAGGCTGTTTTCCTCGGGCCAGCCCATGCAGAGATAGGCCACCAGTGACCAGTCCTCTGGCACCGCAAGGTCACGGTTCAGCCGCGCGGGGTCGAGCACCGAGACCCAGCCCAGCCCGAGACCATGGGCGCGGGCGGTGAGCCATAGGTGGGTGATCGCCCCCACCACCGAATAGCGCCGCATTTCAGGCATGGTGCCCGCGCCGAGGCCGCTGCCCTTTTCGGTGCTCTCATCACAGTAGATCGCCAATTGCTCGGGCGCATCGCTCATCCCCGAGAGTTTGAGCCCGGCATAGAGCGCGGCCTTCTCACCCTCGTATCCGGCGAGGGCGCGGGCATTGGCGGATTGGAAATTCTCAAGCGCGGCTTGGCGCGCGGTGTCGGAGGCAACGCGGATGATCCGCCAGGGTTCCGACAGGCCCACAGAGGGGGCGAGGTTGAAACTGTCGAGGCAGCTTTGCACCAGCGCCTCGTCCAGCGGGTCTGTGCGAAAGCGGCGCACGTCGCGCCGCCATCGCATCAGGTCGTGCAGCCCGGCACGGAAGTCATCAGAGAATGTATCCATGCCGGGCGCTCGAAGCTTATTCTGCGGAAGCTTCTTCGGCAGGGGCGTTGGCAGCTTCGGCAGCGGCAGCGGCCTTGTCGGCTTTCTCCTGCGCGCGCTCTTGGGCTTTCTTGCCCGGTGCGCCCTTCTTGGGGTTGTTACGCTCGGTCTTTTCGCGGATGCCAGCGGCTTCCAGCATGCGAACGACGCGCTCGGTCGGCTGGGCGCCTTTGGCGATCCATTCCTGAACCTTTTCAACGTCCATCTTCACGCGGTCTTCGCTGTCTTTCGGCAGCAGCGGGTTGTAGGTGCCCAGCTTCTCGATGAAGCGGCCATCGCGCGGCATGCGGCTGTCGGCGGCCACGATGCGGTAGAAGGGGCGCTTTTTGGAACCGCCGCGGGCGAGACGAATTTTCATTGCCATGGTGTTTAATCCTTTAGGTTGGTTGGGGGGACGGGAGGCCGCCCTATTCTTGGTGGGTTTTGTGGTGCCGAATGACTTCGGCGATGATGAAGTTCAAGAACTTCTTGGCAAAGACGGGGTCGAGGTCCGCCGCTTCCGCCAAATCTTCGAGCCGCTCGATCTGGGCTGCCTCGCGGGCCGGATCGGAGGGGGGAAGGTCGTGCGTGGCCTTGAGTTTCCCCACGGCCTGCGTGTGTTTGAACCGCTCGCCCAGCGTATAGACGAGGATCGCGTCGAGCCTGTCGATCGAGGCGCGGTGCTCTTTCAGCAGCTCGGCGGCGCGGGCGGCGGTATCTGTGAGGGGCTCGGTCATTTCTTCTTCCCGAAACCGCTGAGGCCCCCGGGCAGGCCCATGCCGCCGCCGAGGCCACCGCCCATGCCGCCCAGACCGCCGGGCAGCTTGCCGCCCATTTGTTTGGCCGCCGCTTCCAGCGCCTTGGGGTCCATCTGGGAGGGGTCCATGCCGCCGGGCATGCCGCCCTTGCCCATCATGCCCTTCATGGCCTGCTTGAGCATGCCGCCTTTGCCCATCTTGCCCATCTTCTTCATCATGTCGGACATCTGGCGGTGCATCTTCATCAGCTTGTTGAGGTCGGAGACCTCCATGCCGGCACCCTTGGCGATACGCTTCTTGCGGCTGGCCTGCAGCAGGGCAGGGTTGGCGCGCTCTTTCTTGGTCATGGACTGGATGAGGGCGATCTGCTGCTTGAGGATCTTGTCATCGAAACCGGCGTCTTCGACCTGTTTCGCCATTTTCCCCATGCCGGGCATCATGCCCATCATGCCCTGCATGCCGCCCATCTTGATCATCTGTTCAAGCTGCATCTTCAGGTCGTTCATGTTGAACTGACCCTTGGCCATGCGCTTCATCATCTTCTCGGCCTGTTCGGCCTCGATGGTTTCCTGCGCCTTCTCGACCAGCGCCACGATGTCGCCCATGCCGAGGATACGGCCCGCGATACGCTCGGGCTCGAAGGTCTCAAGCGCGTCCATCTTTTCGCCCAGACCGACGAACTTGATCGGCTTGCCGGTCACGGCGCGCATCGAGAGCGCAGCACCGCCACGGCCATCGCCGTCCATCCGGGTCAGGACAACGCCGGAGATGCCGATACGCGCGTCAAAATTCTCAGCCGTATGCACGGCGTCTTGGCCGGTCAGGCCGTCGACAACCAGCAATGTTTCACGTGGATTGGCCACGTCGCGCACGGCTTCGACTTGGCTCATCAACTCTTCGTCGATGGACAGGCGGCCCGCGGTGTCCAGCATATAGACGTCATAGCCGCCCAAACCCGCCTGCGTTTTGGCGCGTTTGGCGATCTGTACCGGGCTTTCGCCCTTGACGATCGGCAGCGTGTCGACGCCGATCTGCGTGCCGAGGATTGCCAACTGCTCCATCGCGGCGGGGCGGTTCACGTCGAGCGAGGCCATCAACACGCGCTTGCCATCGCGGTCTTTCATGCGCTTGGCGAGTTTCGCGGTGGTGGTGGTCTTACCGCCGCCCTGTAGGCCGACCATCAGGATCGGTGCGGGCGGGCTGTCGATCTTCAGCGAACCGGGTTCGCCTTCGCCTTTCAGCACGTCGATCAGCGCGTCATGGACAATCTTGACGACCTGCTGGCCCGGTGTCACCGATTTGGTCACCGCTTGGCCCGTGGCCTTTTCCTGCACCGTCTTGACGAATTCACGCGCCACGGGCAACGAAACGTCCGCTTCCAACAGGGCGACGCGCACTTCGCGCAGGGCGGTCTTGACGTCCTCGTCGCTGAGCGCGCCTTGTTTGGTCAGGCGGTCAAAGACACCAGAGAGCCGTTCGCTTAGATTTTCAAACATGGGCACAGGGCCTTTCGGGTCGGTTGCACTTGCCCCTATTTAAGGACGCGCGCGAAAATGCACAAACGCCCCAGTGGGCGCAACGCGCTGACTGGGGGCGATCCCGACGACAGGCCGGGACCGGAAGGCAATGCTTCCGGAGATCGGTTGGCGTTTACGCGCTGCGGGGGTGCGAGTCAAGCCGCGTGGGGTGGCTGGCGAAAGGCCGCCATACAAAAGCCGCGCCCCCGGTGTGGGGACGCGGCTGATTTGGAGGAGAGGGCGGGGCGCTTAGGCCGCGTCGCGCAGCGCGTCGATCTGCGCATGGGCGCGGGCGATGGTGCCTTCGGCATCCACGGCCAGTTGGTCCGCCGCGACAAAGGTCACATCGGTGATGCCCAGAAAGCCCAACACAAAGCGGAGGTAGCCGCTGGCGAAATCGGCGGCGGAATCGATGCCCGTCCCGCCCGAGGCGAAGGCCACGATGACGCGTTTGTCCTCCAGCAGCCCTTGGGGGCCGTCTTCGGTGTAGCGGAAGGTCACCCCGACGCGGGCGATCAGGTCAATCCACGCTTTCAGCGAGGCGGGAATGGTGAAGTTGTAGATGGGCGCGCTGATCACGATCGTATCGGCGGCCTGCACTTCGGCAACCAGCGCGTCGGAGAGGGCGAGGGCTTCTTGATCCAGCTCGGTGCGCTCTTCGGCGGGTTTCACCCGGGCGCTGGCCCATGTCGAATCGATCAGCGGCAGGGGTTCGCTGGCGATGTCACGGGTGACGACGTCGCTGTCGCCCAGGGTTGCGATGATCCGGTCCGTCAGTTGGCGGGTGACGGAGTTTTCGCGGTTCACCGAGGTTTCGATGCGCAATGTGGCCATGGTGTTGATCCTTGTTCCAAGGGTAAATCTGATGGCATGGAATTAGCCATTGTGCTCGCGAACGCAACTGCCAGAATGAGCGTGACCATGTTCGTAAATGCACAAGTCGGGAAGGCGAGGTGAACAATGGACAATTGGGATGAGATCAGAACCGCCTATCAGGTCGCCCAGCTTGGCACCGTCAGCGGCGCGGCAGAGGTGCTGGGCGTGCATCATGCCACCGTGATCCGCCATATCGACGCGCTGGAGGGGCGGCTTGGCGTGAAGCTGTTTCAGCGCCATGCACGCGGCTACACGGCGACTGAGGCGGGGGAGGACCTGCTGCGGGTGGCGCGGGCGACGGACGATCAATTCAGCCAATTGGCCGGGCGGATCAAGGGGCGCGGCAGCGATGTTTCGGGGGAGTTGGTGATCACCTCGCTTGATTTCCTCGCCCCGCAGCTTGCGCCTTTGCTGACCGAGTTCCAGCGCCAGAACCCCGAACTGGTGGTGCGCTATCTGATCGGAGACCGCTTGTTCCGGCTGGAATATGGGGAGGCGCATGTCGCCATCCGTGCCGGGGCCGCGCCGGATCAGCCCGACAATGTGGTGCAGCCCTATGCGCAGCTGGCGGTGGGGGCCTATGCCAGCCGGGACTATGTGGCGCAGTACGGCATCCCGCAGGGGCCGGAGGATTACCACAAGCACCGTTTCATCGCCGCCGACAACCGAGACAGCCGCGCGCCCTATCACAAGTGGCTTTGGGCCACGGTGCCGGAGGAAAGCGTGACATGGCGCAGCACCAGCGGTGCGGCGCTGGAGGCGGCGCTGCGGGCCGGGGCAGGGATCGGCGGCTTGCCCGCTGCCATGGGGCGCAATGATCCGCAATTGGTTGAGATCCACGCCCCCGCCCCGATTGGGGCAGTGCGCTGTGGCTGGTCACCCATGTCGATCTGCACCGCACCAGCAAGGTGCAGGCGGTGCTGCGGTTCCTCAAGGAACATGCCGAGGATGCGGTCGCATGTCCCGAATAAGCGCCGCGGCGCAGGGGCATCTGGCGATGCTTTGCTTCTCGGCTCTGGTGGCCGGGTCATTCTCGCTCGGGGCGCAGGTGGCGAATGAGATCACGCCGACGGCGCTGAACGCCGTGCGTTTCGCCTTGGCGACGGTTTTGGTCGGGGCTTTGGCATGGGGGCGGGGCGATATCAGTCGGGCGGGCTTTGCAGCACCTTGGCGCTATTTCGTGCTGGCGGGGCTGTTCACGCTTTACTTCGTCTTGATGTTCGAAGGGTTGAAGACCGCGCCCCCGGTGGCTGCGGCGGCGGTCTTTACCCTCGTGCCGGTGATGGCGGCGGGGTTCGCCTGGCTGCTGATGCGGCAGGTCATGACGCCGCGCATGGCGCTGGCGCTGGCCATCGGCGGGGCCGGGGCGCTTTGGGTGATCTTTCGCGGCGACCTCGCGGCGCTTTTGGCCTTCGACATCGGGCGGGGGGAGGCGATTTATTTCGTCGGCTGCATCAGCCACGCGCTCTATACCCCATGGTAAGGCGGCTGAACCGCGGAGAAAACGCGGTGATGTTCACCTTTGGCACCCTGTTGGCGGGCGCGGTGCTCTTGGGGCTTTACGGCTGGGAAGACCTCCGCGCGACCGATTGGAGCGCCCTGCGTCCCTTGGTCTGGATCACCATCCTCTATGTCGCGGTCTTCGCCACGGCGGCCACCGTGGTTCTGCTGCAATTCGCGGCGCTGCGGCTGCCTTCGGCCAAGGTCATGGCCTATACCTATCTTACGCCCAGCTGGGTGATCCTGTGGGAGTTGGGCTTTGGCAATGCCCTGCCGGGGGCGCTGGTATGGGGTGGGGTGCTGCTGACGATCCTCGCGCTTTCGCTGCTGCTGCGCGCGGATGGCGAAGAAAAGTCATAAAAATTCAAAAAGTTGCGGAATCGGCGGAACCTAAGCGCGACGCCTGGCGTTGGGGCGTGAATTAACAGTGAAGGACACCACCATGCGTAGTATTATTTACCTGATCGGGTTGATCGTCGTGGTTTTGGCTATCTTGCGTTTCGCATTCGGCGTCATCTGACCGTCGATTGATCCTCCCCTTGTCTTATTTACCTCGTGGCAAGGGGGGATCACTCTATCTATATGAGTTTCACCTACTCTGACCCTGAGCGCATCTCGCCTTCGCTGTCCTC
The DNA here is from genome assembly GCF_029870955.1 of Sulfitobacter faviae. Lineage (NCBI taxonomy): Bacteria > Pseudomonadati > Pseudomonadota > Alphaproteobacteria > Rhodobacterales > Roseobacteraceae > Sulfitobacter > Sulfitobacter faviae. Next base: position 1,874,464 of record NZ_PGFQ01000001.1, read on the forward strand.
AGGCAGTTCGATTTCCAAGAAACGCTCGAAGGCATCAAGGTTCACCGGCTCGAATTGCCCGAACCCCTGCATCCAGACCGACGCATCGCGCAGCGCATCCGGCTCCAGTTTGCACCATTTCACCCGCCCCCGCTTTTCCTGACTGATCAGCCCCGCCGCTGTCAGCACGCCTAAATGCTTCGAGATCGCGGCAAGCGACATCTCGAAGGGTTCGGCGACATCGGTCACGGCCATATCATCCTCCAACAGCATGGCGAGGATGGCGCGACGTGTGGGGTCGGCGAGAGCGGCGAACACCTGATCGAGGTCTTGGGTCATACGTCTGAATAGCGCGGGGCGCGCGTAGGCGAAAGCGGCCATTGCGGCTAACTTAACCGCTGAGTTGAATAACCCTTCGGCGCGATTTCCTTGGGATTTGCCGGGGCCATTTCAAGTGTGGGTCGCCCCCGCTACCCGTAAGACTTTGTAAACGAATGGAAATCCGCGGCAGCCAAGGTTGTTGACTCTAACCCGCCCTGACAGTAGCACCGCAGCAGATATTCCTAAGGGGATTTTGGTGTGACCAGCCCGGACCAACGGCAGCAGATGGAGCAGCTTGAGGCCAGACTGGCAGCTGCGAAAGAACGCGGCGCACCCAAGCCCCGGGCGGATGAACATTATTCGCAGGCCAATATGGCATGGCGGATGGTGATCGAACTTGTGGCCGGTCTTGGGATCGGTTTCGGCATCGGATACGGGCTGGATGTGCTCTTTGGCACGCTGCCCATCTTCATGGTGCTCTTTGTAATGCTGGGCCTTGCGGCGGGGGTGAAGACAATGCTCCGCACCGCAGAGGAAATCCAGGGTAAACAACAGGCCGAACCGGCCGAACAGGATACGCCCCATTCGGGCAAGGACGAGGGAGCCTGAGATGGCAACAGAGACACACGGCGCTGAAACAGGCGGTCTGGAATTCCACCCGATGGACCAGTTCATCGTATCGCCGCTCTTTGGCGACGATGCTTCCGTTGCTTGGTACACCATAACCAACGCGACCTTCTGGATGGCGCTGGCGGTTCTGGCCACTTTCGCGATGCTCGTTCTGGGCAGCGCGCGCCGCTCGGTCGTTCCGGGCCGCATGCAATCGGTCGCTGAGCTGGCTTACGGCTTCATCCACAAGATGGTCGAAGACATCTGCGGCAAAGAGGGGCTAAAGTTCTTCCCCTATATCATGACCCTGTTCATGTTCATCGTCATGGCCAACTTCCTCGGCCTGATCCCGACAGCCTTCACCCCCACCGCGCATTTCTCGGTGACCGTGGTGCTGGCGCTGGCGGTGTTCATCACGGTGACCGTGGTGGGCTTCGTCAAGAACGGCGCGGCGTTCCTGAGCCTCTTCTGGGTGTCCTCGGCGCCTCTGGCCCTGCGCCCCGTGCTGGCGATCATCGAGCTGATCAGCTACTTCGTGCGCCCGGTCAGCCACTCCATTCGTCTGGCGGGTAACGTCATGGCGGGCCACGCGGTGATCAAGGTTTTCGCCGGTTTCGCCGCCATCGCTGTCATCTCGCCCGTTTCGGTCGTCGCGATCACCGCGATGTACGGTCTCGAAGTGCTGGTGGCCTTTATTCAGGCCTATGTCTTCACCATCCTGACATGCGTGTACCTCAAGGACGCGCTGCACCCCGCACACTAACAACCCCGACAACGGCGGGGTTTCCCGTCAAAGTTTTAACTTCCAATCGTAAGGAGATACCCCAATGGAAGGTCAACTCGCACATATCGGCGCAGGCATCGCAGGTCTCGGCACAGGCATCGCAGCTCTGGGTGTCGGCAACGTTGCCGCCAACTTCCTGTCCGGCGCACTGCGCAACCCCTCGGCAGCCGCAAGCCAGACAGCGACCCTGTTCATCGGCATCGCTTTCGCAGAAGCTCTGGGGATCTTCTCGTTCCTCGTCGCTCTGCTGCTGATGTTCGCTGTCTAAGCTCTCGGAACTGTAATCCTTACGAGCGGGCAGGCGCGCAACGCCGTGTCTGCCCGGCTGTAACGGCAAAGTTTCCAAGGAGAAGCCACGATGGCAACTGTAACAACCAGCGACGGGCTGGCCGACGCGACCGGCATTGCGACCCATGCTGCCGAAACGCCGGGCATGCCGCAGCTGAACTTCGATCACTGGGGCAACCAGATTTTCTGGCTGATCCTCGCGCTGATCGCCACCTACCTGATCCTGTCGCGCGTGGCTCTGCCTCGTATCGGTGCGGTTTTGGCTGAACGCCAAGGGACCATCACCAATGACATCGCGGCTGCCGAAGACCTTAAGGTCAAGGCGCAGGAAGCCGAAGCCGCCTATGACAAGGCCCTGATCGACGCCCGTGCCGAGGCACAGCAGATCGTGGCTCAGGCAAAAGCGGACATGCAGGCTGATCTGGATGCCGAAATGGCCAAGGCCGATGCCGAGATTGCCGCGCAAGTGGCGGAATCGGAAAAAGCCATCGCCGAAATTCGCGCGGGCGCCATGGACAACGTACAAGCCGTTGCCAAGGACACCGCCGAGGCCCTCGTCGCCGCTCTGGGTGGCACGGCCGATACCGCGACTGTCAGCGCTGCCGTCGACGCGCGGATGAAAGGATAAGCCATGACCAAATCCATGCGCCTGACACTTTCGACCCTACTCGCCGGTCTCGTCGCTTCGCCGGCGCTTGCCGCCACGGGGCCTTTCTTTTCGCTGCGCAACACCGATTTCATCGTGTTGCTGGCCTTCCTGCTGTTCCTTGGGATCCTGATTTACTTCAAGGTGCCAACGCTTTTGATCGGCATGCTCGACAAACGCGCCGACGGCATCAAGACCGAGCTGGAAGAAGCCCGCGCCCTGCGTGAAGAAGCGCAAACCCTGCTGGCCTCTTATGAGCGCAAGCAGAAAGAGGTGCAGGACCAAGCGGACCGGATCGTGTCTTCCGCCAAGGAAGATGCACGTCTCGCCGCCGAACAGGCGCGGGCGGATATGGCCAAGTCGCTTGAGCGTCGCATGGCCGCCGCGAAAGACCAGATCAGCTCGGCCGAGGCCGCCGCTGTGAAGGAAGTCCGCGACCAAGCCGTGACCATCGCCGTGGCCGCCGCGCGCGACGTGATCGCCAAGCAGATGACCGCCGCACAGGGCAACAAGCTGATCGACGATGGCATCGCCCAAGTCGAAGCCAAGCTGCACTAGGCCAGCGCCTTATAGATTTTTGAAAGCCCCGGCCCCGCTGGGGCTTTTTCTTTTGCGTTAGGCTTTTGTTAACTCTGCCGGGGCAGGGTTGAACCATGCGGTTGCTCGTTATCATTGCAATGTTGATTGGCCTCGCGGCCTGTACGGCGCCCAGTCGGGAGTTCCGGGGGCTGCCGGCGCAGCGGATCACCGTGGAGGGGTCGGTGTTCGAAGTCCGCGTACGGGGCGAGCGGGCAGAGGCGGTGCGTGTAAACACCCAATACGCGCCGCGCTTTGGTCCCATCCGCGCGCGGGCCGGGCACGCGATGGCGCAGGCTAGTGGCTGTGAGGTGAAAGAGGTTCTAGGCGATCAGGCGCTGGCGCTTGGGGTGCTGGACTGTGACTAGCCCGGACTCTGTATTGCGGCATCGTTTGAGGCGAGGGGCGCGAAATGGGCGAAGCGTGCCATCGACCCGCTCCAACTAAGTGCCCCGTAGGGCAAACGCGCCGATTAAGACAATATCTTGTGGATAACCGCCGACCGCCCCCTCTCCCTTGGGGCTTTTGATTGACTCGGACCCATGCCAAACGGCAAGTTCGCCGCTCAGGCGAGAATCAATCACGGCAGGGCTAACTTGCGCTTTTCCAAACTCAGATTAACCGGCTTCAAAAGCTTTGTGGACCCGACCGACCTTGTCATTTCCGACGGGTTGACCGGGGTCGTGGGGCCGAACGGCTGTGGCAAATCCAACCTGCTCGAAGCGCTGCGATGGGTCATGGGCGAAAACCGCCCGACCGCCATGCGCGGCGGCGGCATGGAAGATGTGATCTTCGCCGGTGCCTCCTCCCGGCCCGCACGCAACTTCGCCGAAGTGGCGCTGCACCTCGACAACAGTGACCGGTTGGCGCCTGCGGGATTTAATGAGCAAGACGCGCTTGAAATCGTCCGCCGGATCACCCGCGACGTGGGCAGCGCCTATAAGGTAAACGGCAAGGATGTACGCGCCCGCGACGTGCAGATGCTTTTCGCCGATGCCTCGACCGGGGCGCATAGCCCCGCCTTGGTCCGGCAGGGGCAGATTGCCGAGTTGATCAACGCCAAGCCAAAAAGCCGTCGTCGCATTTTGGAAGAGGCCGCTGGCATCTCGGGCCTGTATCAGCGCCGTCATGAGGCCGAGTTGAAACTTAACGGGGCGGAGCAAAACCTCGCCCGCGTAGACGATGTGGTCGAACAACTGGCCGCGCAATTGGCCACGCTGGCCCGGCAAGCCCGGCAGGCGGCGCGGTATCGTGAGATTGGCGAAGCACTGCGCCATGCCGAAGGCTTGTTGCTGTATCGCCGCTGGCGCGAAGCCGATGAGGCGCGTGCGAAAGCCGAGGGGGAATTGCGTGCTCGCGTCGCCGCCACGGCAGAGGCCGAAGCGCAAGTGCGCCGCGTGGCCGAAGGGCGGGCAGAGGCCGAAGCCGCCTTGCCGCCCCTGCGCGAGGAAGAGGCGATTGCGACTGCGATTCTGCAACGTCTCACCACGCAGCGCGACACCCTGACCGCGGAAGAGGCGCGGGCGGCGTCGCTGATCGAAACCCTGACAGGCCGCATTGCTCAGCTGACCCGTGATATCGAACGCGAAGGCGGGCTGAATCGCGACGCGGAAGAAACGATCGCGCGCCTCGAAGAGGAAGCGGAAGGCCTCGCCAAGGCGGACAAGGGGCACGACAGCGCGCTTGAGGAGGCGGAGCAGGCCGCGCGCGAGGCAGCCGAAGTCTTGCAAACCCGCGAGGCCGACCTTTCGCAGCAGACCGAAGACGTGGCCCGTTTGGCCGCGCGCCACAGTTCGGCGGAACGCTTGCTTCAAGACAGCCGCAAGACGTTAGAGAAGTCGGAGGCCGAGGCCCGCAAGGCCTGCGATGCGGTGGCCCAAAGCCAAGCGACCCTCGACAAGGCCGGGCTAGATTTCGCGGCGGCTGAGAAGGCCGAAGCCGCAGCCGTCACCGCCTCGGCGGCGGCGGATGCCGCCCTTTTGGCTGCCGAAGAGACCCGCGCCGACACGCAATCGCGCGAGGCCGAGGCCCGCGCGGAGCGCTCTGAGGCGGAGGGCGAGGCCAAGGCCCTGCGCGCCGAGGTTGGCGCGCTGGCTAAATTGGTGGAGCGTGACAGCGCCGAAGGCGGGCAGATCCTCGACCGGTTGCAGGTGGAACAGGGTTTTGAGAAAGCGCTCGGCGCGGCCTTGGCCGATGACCTGCGTGCACCTGAGGTAGAGGCCGATCGCCCCTCAGGCTGGGCGCTTTTGCCGAACTACCCGGCGCGCCAGCCACTGCCCGCCGGGGTGACCCCGCTCACGCAGCATGTCACCGTGCCGCGGGTGTTAGAGCGCCGAATGGCCCAAGTCGGGCTCGTTGATGCCGACGCGGGCGGAGAGTTGCAGGCGCAGTTGCAGCCAGGGCAGCGCTTGGTGTCGAAGGAGGGGGACCTCTGGCGGTGGGACGGTTTCCGCGCCATGGCCGAAGATGCGCCCTCGGCAGCCGCGCTGCGCTTGCAGCAGTTGAACCGGTTGGAAGTCCTGAAACAGACGCTGGAACAGGCCAGCACCCGTGCCGATGCCGCGCGGGCGGCGCATGAGACCCTCCAGCAGCAACTGGCCGAACAGGCCGAGGCCGACAAACGGGCCCGCGAGGCGCGGCGCGATGCCGACAGGCAGGTGGCCGAAGCGGGCCGCGCGTTAAGTCGGGCAGAGGCAGATCGCAACCTTGCCCAGAGCCGGTTGGAATCCCTCGGCCTTGCCGTGAAACGCCATGAGGAAGCCGCGATCACCGCGCGGGCCGAGGTGATGGACGCCGAGCGCACGCTGGCGGGCTTGGATGACCTTTCCGCCGCCCGTGCGACGGTCGAGGATGTCCGCATGACGGTCGAGGCGTCGCGGATCACCATGATGTCGCGCCGCTCGGCCCATGACGAATTGCGCCGCGAAGGCGAGGCGCGCAGACGGCGGCTGCAAGAGGTCGCGAAAGAGGTCAGCGGCTGGCGGAAGCGCTTGGAAACGGCGGGCAAGCGCAGCGCTGAATTGGTCGAGCGCAAGACCGCGTCGGAGGCCGAATTGGCCGAGGCAAGCGCTGTCCCGGCGGAGATCGCGGCGAAGCGGGAAGACCTGTCAGGCGCGATCACCTCTGCCGAGGCCCGCCGCGCCCATGCCACGGAAACGCTGGCCGCCGCGGAAGCCGCCTTGAAAGCCGCGACGGACACCGAGCGTGACGCGGAGCGGCAGGCATCGGACGCGCGGGAGGCCCGTGCCCGGGCCGAGGCCCGCAGCGATGCCGCCCGTGAAACGGTGACCCATGCGGCGGAACGCATTCAGGATGAACGACAGAGCACGCCCGAGGCGCTGCGCGATGCGCTCGATGTCGAGACGGATCAGATTCCGCCGGTGGAAACGCTTGAAGAGGACGTGAACCGGTACAAGCGGCAGCGGGATTCCTTGGGCGCGGTGAACCTGCGCGCTGAGGATGATGCGAAAGAGATACGCGAAGAGCACGAAGCCCTGCTGACCGAGAAGGCCGATCTGGAAGAGGCGATCAAGACCCTGCGCAGCGGCATTGCGGGCCTCAACCGCGAGGGGCGGGAACGGCTGCTGACCGCCTTTGATCAGGTGAACGCGAATTTCTCGATGCTGTTCACCCATCTCTTCGGCGGCGGTGAAGCGAACCTTGTAATGGTCGAAAGCGACGATCCCTTGGAAGCCGGGTTGGAGATCATGTGCCAGCCGCCGGGCAAGAAGCTCAGCACCCTCAGCCTGCTGTCGGGTGGGGAGCAGACGTTGACCGCGATGGCGCTGATCTTTGCCGTCTTCCTCGCCAATCCGGCGCCGATCTGTGTGCTGGATGAGGTCGACGCGCCGCTTGATGACGCAAATGTGACCAGGTTCTGTGATCTGCTGGATGAGATGTGCCGTCAGACCGACACGCGCTTTCTGATCATCACGCACCATGCGGTGACCATGGCCCGGATGGACCGGCTCTTTGGCGTCACCATGGCGGAGCAGGGGGTGAGCCAATTGGTCTCTGTTGATTTGAAAAAGGCGGAAACGCTGGTCGCGTGAAGGTGGGAGACGCCGGTGGTTTGTGCCGGCCCTTAAAGCGGGTGCGCATCAGTTTGCCGCGGGCTTTCGTGGCCGTTGGTCAGGTGGTGTGAGCCGTATGGCCCGGGCGGAGTTTCGCGTGAACGACGGGCTGTGATCAGCCTTTGCGCGCGACGGTGACGCCGGCAACATCCTCAATAAACGTTAGAATACGGGCCTTTACCGCATCATCCTTGATGGAGCCGATGGCGTTTACGATGTCGAGCGAGGGGTCGTTGCTGGCCTCGGGCTTGTCGTTATCCAGCCCTTCGAAGAAATAGCCGGGGGTGACGTTGAGTATCCGGGCCAGCTCATGCAAGCGGCTGGCGGCGATCCGGTTGGAGCCGATTTCATACTTTTGGATCTGCTGAAACGACAGTTTGAGTTCGCGTGCCACATCGGTCTGGGATTGCCGTCGCAGGGTGCGTGCCTGCTTGAGCCGACGACCGACGTGAACGTCTACGGGGTGGGACATGGTTCAATACCTCTGGTTGAGTACCATATATTCACTACCCGCAATGTATTGAGGATCAATTGCCTAGATCTGGCCTCTTTGCGTTAACCAATTCACCCTAGCTGTATGGATTATGTTGCGTTACCGGGTGATTCATGTACCATCCCTTGCCTATGAACCAGCATATGTCCGATATTGAGCCGGTCGCACCCGTGCCCCAGACCTTGCAAAAGGACCCCGCCCCGGCCCTTTTGTTCGAGATGATGCGCTCTTTCGTGACGCTGGCGCATACTTTGAACCTCAGCCATGCGGTGGCCGAATTGGCCAGCACCCGGCAGACGGTCCGGCGGCATATCCAGCAGTTGGAAGAGGCGATGGGCGCGCCGCTCTTCACGATTGAGAACCGCCGCTATTCCCTGACCAAAGCAGGCGCCGAGGCCCTGCCCGAAGCGCGCGATATTATCGATCGGGGCAAGCTGTGGCTGGATGGCAAGACGCGCCATGCCGACGGTATGCTGCGCCTTTCCCATGAAGAGCCGAACGGCTGGTGTTTTCACCAACAACAGCAGCCCTGTCGCTGATCTGGGACGGTGGCTCTGCCATGCTTCAGGCCGTGTTGCAGGCGTGGAGCCTGAGCCGGGGTGAGTTGGAGAGCGAGGCCTTCCGCGCCATGCGCCCCTATGTGCTGGTCTACCGCGACTCGCCCAACGGCTGGATCTGTACCGAGGTCGGCGAGAAATCCTTTTACACGCAATGGTGGGGCTGGACCAATGCGCGCAGCAGCATCGGGCGGCCGATCAAGCTGTTTCCGGGCGGGCCTGAGTTCGAGAATATGTTGAACTACCCCTTTCGGGAGGTCGAGGCGACCTGTGGCGTTCGCCTAGACGAGGTGGTCACCGAAATCCCGCGGGAGGAGGGGGGCGCGCCGGTGCCTCTGGCCTATAAACGTTTGCTGATGGCCGGGCGCTATCCGGACAAGAGCTTTGCTCTGATCGCGGCGGTCGACCGGTCGACCTCGGTCAATATCGTCGGCGTGGATGACAGTTTCCTGCGCGAGATGCCTTTGGATGCGAAGGTGACTTTCGCAGGCTAAAGGTCACGGAGCGTGAGATGCGAAAAGGGCCGCCCAACAGGGGCGGCCCTTTCTGTTTCATCCTTGGCGAAAGGCTTAGCTGATCGCCGCGGCTTTCACATCGTCGTCGATATGGGGCAGGTACTGCTCGAAGTTGTCCGAGAACATCTTGACCAGTTTTGCCGCCTGACGGTCGTAGGCCTCCGGGTCGTCCCAGGTCCGGCGCGGGTCAAGCAGGATGTCGGCGACGCCGTTCACCTCGACAGGGACATCGAAGCCGAAATTCGGGTCTTTGCGGAACTCCGCATCCGCCAGACGCCCTTCGAGGGCGGCACTCAGCAGCGCGCGGGTCGCCTTGATCGGCATCCGCGAGCCGGTGCCGTATGCGCCGCCAGTCCAGCCGGTGTTCACGAGCCAGCAGGTGGCCCCGTGCTGGGCGATCTTTTCGCGCAGCAGGTTGCCGTAAACCTCGGGCCGGCGCGGCATGAAGGGGGCGCCGAAACAGGTGGAGAATGTGGGCTCCGGCTCGGTCACGCCACGCTCGGTCCCCGCCACCTTGGAGGTAAAGCCGGATAGGAAGTGATACATCGCCTGCGCCGGGCTCAGCCGCGCGATCGGGGGCAGCACGCCGAAGGCATCGCAGGTCAGCATGATGATGTTTTTCGGATGGCCGCCGACGGCCTTCTCACTGGCGTTCGAGATGTAGTGCAGCGGGTAGGCGGCACGCATGTTGGCGGTAAGCGAGTCGTCGTCGAAGTCGAGCTCGAAAGTATCGGGATCGAAGACCATATTCTCGATCACCGTGCCGAATTTGGAGGTCGTCGCGTAGATCTCCGGCTCGGCCTCGGGGTTTAGGTTGATGGTCTTGGCATAGCAGCCGCCTTCGAAGTTGAAGGTGCCGTTGTCGGACCAGCCATGCTCGTCATCGCCGATCAGCGTGCGCTCGGGATCGGCGGAGAGGGTGGTCTTGCCGGTGCCCGAGAGGCCAAAGAAAACCGCGGTATCGACCGGGTTGCCGTTGGCGTGGTTGGCCGAGCAGTGCATCGGCATGATGCCTTTTTCCGGCAGCAGGTAGTTCAGCAGGGTGAAAACGGATTTCTTGTTCTCGCCCGCGTATTCGGTGCCGCCGATGAGGATCATCTTGCGGTCGAAGTTCATCGCGATCACGGTCTCGCTGCGGCAGTCATGCTTGGCCGGGTCGGCCTGAAAGCTGGGGCAGTTAATGACGGTGAAATCGGCGGTGAAGTCCTTCAACGCTTCGGCATCGGGGCGGCGCAGCATGGTGCGGATGAAAAGCCCGTGCCATGCCAGTTCGGTCACCATGCGCACGTTGATCGCATGTTTGGGGTCCGCCCCGCCGACGAGGTCTTGGACGAAGTAGTCCTTGCCCTGCATATGTGCGAGCATGTCTTCGTAAAGCGCGTCAAAGCCCTCGGGCGACATCTCGGCGTTGTTTTCCCACCAGATGCTGTCGGCCACACTGTCGGTCTTGACCACATGTTTGTCCTTGGGCGAGCGGCCCGTGAACTTGCTGGTGGTGACGAGGAAGGCCCCGCCTTTGCCAAGGCTGCCTTCGCCCCGTTTCAATGCCGCCTCGACCAGCGCAGGCTCGGTCAGGTTGTAATAGACATCGCCAAGCCCGCTGATCTTTTGATCCTCAAGGCTGAACTGCGGGTTTACCCGTCCAAATGTCATATGATGTCTCCTGTGGTAGCGCGTGAGCAGCGCAGAACGTGTCCGAGCGGGCGCAATTGCCCTGGGCGTCGGGGGCCTTGAGTGCCTCTTAACACGGGCGTTTTCTGGTTGAACAGGCAGCTTTGTCACAGTTAGCGCCATCATCTAAAACTTTGTTCCCGAGCCCATAGATCCCGGCCCGATGCGGCGCGCGGGGCACCGGCTTCCTCTTGGACCGGGCCGGTCAAAGTGCGGCAATTTAGCCATTCCTAACCAAATTATGACGGAATTGGTGCATCTCAGAGGCACGATTCGCACTTAAGGATTGATTCGATCTGTAATATTGGAGATCACTGACTCCAAAAATAAGAACGAATTGAGCAGCATAAGGAAGCAGGCAATGTCAAAGATCGCATTGGTAGACGATGACAGGAACATCCTGACATCCGTTTCGATGACTCTTGAAGCTGAAGGTTTCGAAGTGGAAACCTATAATGATGGCCAAGCGGCGCTGGACGCCTTCAACAAGAAACTGCCCGATATGGCGGTGCTGGACATCAAGATGCCCCGTATGGACGGCATGGATCTGCTCCAACGTCTGCGCCAGAAAACCGCGATGCCGGTGATCTTCCTGACCTCCAAGGACGATGAGATCGACGAGGTGCTGGGCCTGCGCATGGGGGCCGACGATTACGTCAAAAAACCCTTCAGCCAACGCCTGTTGGTCGAACGTATCCGCGCGCTTCTGCGCCGCCAAGACGCGGTTGAGACCAATGAGGTCGGGGATACCGAAGAGACCAAGGTGATGGAACGCGGCGATCTGCGGATGGACCCGCTGCGCCACGCGGTAAGCTGGAAGGGCAAGGATGTGTCGCTGACCGTGACCGAATTCCTGCTGCTGCAAGCCCTCGCGCAGCGCCCCGGTTTCGTGAAATCGCGCGACCAGCTGATGGATGTGGCCTATGATGATCAGGTCTATGTGGATGACCGCACCATCGACAGCCATATCAAGCGCCTGCGCAAAAAGATGCGCAGCGCGGATGATGAATTTTCGGCGATCGAGACGCTTTACGGCATCGGCTATAGATATAACGAAGAGTAAACCCGTCGGTTAACGCGGGTCGAAAGGAAGCTTGTGCGGGACATGGCTGCTGGCAGGGACGGTGATGTTGTATTGGGGGACGATTGGGTCACCCCCGACAGTGCCGCGCCGGATGAAATTCGGGTCAAGCGCGAACGGCGGGGGCTGTTCTCGCTCCGGTCCTCGCCGCTGACGCGCAAGATCATTACCTTCAACTTGATCGCGCTCAGCGTTCTGGTGGCGGGGATCCTCTACCTCAATTCCTCGCGCGACAGTCTGGCGCTGCAACGCGCCGCGGCGCTGGTCTCTGAGACCGAGCTGATCGCCGATGTGATCGAAGCGCAACTGCCCGCAGGCGCGCCGGTGAACCTGACCACCGGCGATGGCGTCGATGTGGCTGCCACGCTCGACGGGCTGGACCTGCGCGGCGGCATCGAAGTCTTTGTCTATGATACGGCGGAAACCTTGGTCGCCCGCACCGCAGGCAGCGTCACCGTGGCCGAGGCCCTCGCCGCCTCCGAGGCGGGTGAGCGGACCTTGCTGAACGACGGGTTGAATTGGCTTTGGGACCGGGTTTCGGCCCCCTTCAGCACCGATGAGGTTACCGCCACCCCGCCGCTCGAAGAGCAATTGCGCGGCATGGTCGGCACCAGCGTGACCAGCGGTACCCGACTGGAAGGCACGCTTGCCATCGAAGGCGGCACGCTTTTCAGCGTGGTGACCCCCATCATGCAGGGCGACACCCCCGTTGGCGTGGTCGCCGTGGCCAGTGCGGCGGGAGAGATCGACCGCCTTGTGCGCAGCGAACGCGAGCGCGTCTTGCAGATTTTCGTCATCGCGACCCTCGTCTCCATCGGCCTCAGCCTCGTTCTGGCCTCGACCATCGCCAATCCGCTGGCCGACCTTTCTGCCGCTGCCGAACTGGGCCGCGACAAGGACGCGCGCAAGATGAACCCCGGCCGCATCCGCATCCCCGATCTGACCGCGCGGCCCGATGAGATTGGCCGCCTGTCAGGCGCGCTGCGCGGCATGGTCTCGGCACTGTACAACCGGATTGACGGCAACGAACAATTCGCCGCCGATGTGGCCCATGAGATCAAGAACCCACTCGCTTCGCTCCGGTCTGCCGTGGGCACGCTGCGCATGGTCAAGCGTGACGACCAGCGCGAGAAACTGCTGGATGTGATCGAACATGACGTGCGCCGCCTCGACCGTTTGGTGAGCGACATTTCCAATGCCTCGCGGCTCGATTCCGAACTGGTCAAGGAAGAGGAAGAGCCCTTCGACCTGCTGCAAATGCTGGGCAATCTGGGCCAGTACCTCGGCGAAGATGCGAAATCCAAAGGCATCGATTTCATCACTGACCTCCCCGCTGCGCCGATCACCGTGCATGGGCTGGAAGCCCGTTTGGCGCAGGTCTTCGTGAACCTGATCACCAACGCAATTTCCTTTTGCGAAGACGGCGACGCGATCCGGGTCTGGGCCCGCAAACGTGCCAATCGCGTGTTGATCGTGGTCGAAGACACCGGCCCCGGCATCCCCGAACAGGCGCTCGGCAAAATCTTCAAACGCTTTTACTCGCAACGCCCGGAAGAGCATTTCGGCAACAACTCCGGCCTCGGCCTCGCGATCTCGAAACAGATCGTCGAAGCCCATGGCGGCGTGATTTGGGCCGAGAACATCCGCCCGACCGAGGCCGACATCACCTCCGAACCGCTCGGCGCGCGTTTTGTCGTGGGGCTGCCCACCTAAATCCCGGGCGCGGGGCCTGATATGACCGTCGAGCGCGAAAACCTCCACGCCAGCTGCGTGGCGATCAATGGGCGCGGGGTGCTGATCCTTGGCCCGTCCGGCGCGGGCAAATCGGCCCTCGCCCTGCAACTGATCGCCCTCGGTGCCAAGCTGGTGGCCGATGATCGCACCGATATCATGCGCGATGGGGATCAGGTGATCGCCAGCGTCCCCGAGCCGATCCGCGGCCTGATCGAGGCGCGCTATGTCGGCATTCTGCGGGCCGAGGATCACGGCCCCGTGCCGCTGGCCCTCGTCGTCGATCTGGCCCGTACCGAAGACCGGCGCCTTCCCGAAGGGCACAGCCATATGCTACGGGGTGTCACGTTGCCCTGTTTTCACAAATGCGATAGCGCTCATTTTGCGGCAGCAATTCATCTGTATATGTCAGGTGTGGAAGAACCGAATTGATCAGTCAGACCTCATCAACAGACCCCGCCCGCGGCGGTTGGTCCTTGTCACCGGCCCTTCGGGCGCCGGGCGGTCCTCTGCGCTCAACGTGCTGGAGGATGCGGGGTTTGAGGCGATCGACAATCTGCCGCTGCGGCTGCTGCCCGCGCTGCTTGACCGCCCCGGCGATGCGCAATCGGTGGCCTTGGGGATCGACGCCCGCAACCGGGACTTTTCCACCGAAGGCGTGCTGGAGCTGATGGGCCGCCTGACGGCTGAACCGGGGTGGCGCGCGGAACTGCTCTATCTCGATTGCGCGCCTGATGTGCTGCTGCAACGCTTTTCCGAGACCCGCCGCCGCCACCCGCTGGCCCCGGCTGACCGCCCCGTCGACGGGATCGCACGCGAGCAGGAATTGCTCCACCCGATCCGCGCCCGTGCCGACGTGCTGATCGACACGACAACGCTGAACGTCCACGAGTTGCGCGCCGAGGTCGAACAATGGTTCGCCCCCGGCGGGCAGCGCCAACTGACGGTATCGGTACAAAGCTTTTCCTACAAACGGGGCCTTCCGCGCGGCGTTGATGTGGTGCACGACTGCCGCTTTCTGAACAATCCCTATTGGGTGCCCGAATTGCGCCGCGGCGACGGGCGCGACCCTTCCGTCGCGGCCCATGTGGCGGGGGACAAACGCTACGCCGATTTCGCCGACAAGGTGCTCGATCTCAGCCTCCTGCTGCTGCCCGCCTACCGCGAAGAGGGCAAATCCCATATCTCCATCGCCTTCGGCTGCACGGGCGGGCAACACCGCTCTGTCGCCATGGCCGAAGATCACGCTTTGCGCCTTGCAGAGCAGGGCTGGCAGGTGTCAATTAGGCATCGAGAGCTGGACCGTCAGCATCGTGAAGGAAGCAAGCCGTGATCGGGATCGTCATCGTCGCACATGGGGGCTGGCGCAAGAATATCTTGCCGCCATCGAACATGTCGTGGGATCCCAATTCGGCGTGCGCGCCATCGCGATCGAAGCCGATCACGACCGCGCCGACAAAGAACGCGAGATTTGCGGCGCCGCCGATGCGGTGGACCAAGGCGCCGGTGTGGTGGTTGTCACCGATCTTTTCGGCGGCTCCCCCTCGAACCTCAGCCTCTTGGCCTGCCGCCCGGAAAACCGCCGGATCATCTACGGCGCGAACCTCCCCATGCTGATCAAACTCGCCAAATCGCGGCATATGGATGTGCCCGATGCCGTGCGTGCCGCGCTCGAAGCTGGTAAGAAGTATATCGACAGCCAGAATGTCAGCGCAGGTTAGAAGGCCCCAAGACGTCATGCCCGAATTTTCTTTAAAGATCGTTAACGAAAAAGGCCTGCACGCGCGCGCCTCCGCCAAATT
This sequence comes from Sulfitobacter faviae, assembly GCF_029870955.1. NCBI lineage: Bacteria > Pseudomonadati > Pseudomonadota > Alphaproteobacteria > Rhodobacterales > Roseobacteraceae > Sulfitobacter > Sulfitobacter faviae. The sequence continues at coordinate 1,889,590 of NZ_PGFQ01000001.1, forward strand.
GGTCGAGGTGGTCGAGGCGTTTGATGCCCGCGCCGAAGTCAGCAAGGATGGCATGTCGGCCTCGGGCGACAGTATCATGGGGCTCTTGATGCTCGGTGCGTCGCGCGGCACCACCATCGATGTCCAAACCTCCGGCCCCGATGCCGAGGCCTTGGCCGAAGCTTTGACCGCCCTCGTGGCGGATAAGTTCGGCGAAGGGTTTTAGGCCCGCCAAGCGGGAAAAAGGATCCGCCGACCCCATGGAAGACGTGCAAAACATCGCGGCCGAGCCGGCCCAGACAGGCGACGGCACGGTGACCTTCACCAAATACGACCGCCGCAGCCTGTCCTATGCCTCGACCTTCGATGACCCATGGAAGGCGCGGGTGATCTCCGCGATGGAGCTTTTCACCGGCAAGCTCAAAATTCTGCGTCTGATCCGTAAGTTCGAACAACGCGGCACCCCCTCAGGCCAAGCCTTTTGGCGCGCGGCGCTCGACACGATGGGCATCGACCTCACCACTCCGCAAACGCAGTTGGACCGCATCCCAAAAGAGGGGCCAGTCGTGGTCGTGGCAAACCACCCCACGGCATGGTCGACGGCATGATCTTCGCCGACCTCATCGGCCGCGTGCGCCCCGATTACCGTATCCTCACCCGGTCGCTGCTCACCTCCATCGACGAGGTGGCGGGCAGCTACATGATCCCGGTGCCCTTCCCACATGACCCGGATGCGCAGCGCAAAGGCGTGGAAATGCGCGCCAAGGCCATGGCCCACCTCAAAGAAGGCGGCGTCGTGGCGCTCTTCCCCTCAGGCGTCGTCGCGGCCTCGGAAAGCTGGTGGGCCCGGCAGTCGAAGCGGAATGGAACGTCTTCACCGCCAAGATGATCCGCCGCTCCGGTGCGCAGGTGGTGCCGATGCGATTCCCGGGCCAGAACAGCCGCGCCTATCAGATCGCCAACAGGCTCAGCCCGATGCTGCGCCAAGGGCTTTTGCTGCATGAAATCGCCCACGCCTGCGACAAACCCCAAGGGCCCATCGTTGGCCACCCGCTCGCCCGCGAAGAGATCGACCGCTGGGCCGACGACCCGCGCGGCTTCATGGCTTGGCTGCGCGCCCATACTCTGGCGCTCACCAACTAAACTTCATCCTTTTAAAAATACCCTCGGGGGAATCGCGCCTCTGGCGCGATGGGGGCAGAGCCCCCAACACCCTCGCAACTCAGCGCGTCGGAACCGGTTTTTCGCCGCGGTAGTCATAGAACCCCCGCTGCGTCTTGCGCCCCAACCACCCGGCTTCGACATATTTGGTCAGCAGCGGGCAGGGGCGATATTTCGTATCCGCCAACCCGTCATGCAGAACGTTCATAATGGCAAGGCAGGTGTCGAGACCGATAAAGTCCGCAAGCTCCAATGGCCCCATCGGATGGTTCGCCCCCAGCTTCATCGAACTGTCGATCGACTCGACGTTGCCGACCCCTTCGTAGAGGGTATAGACTGCCTCGTTGATCATCGGCATCAGGATGCGGTTCACGATGAAGGCGGGGAAATCCTCGGCCGAGGCGGCGGTCTTGCCCAAACGGTCCACGACAGCTTTGCACGCGTCATAAGTCTCGCTGTCCGTGGCGATGCCGCGGATCAATTCGACCAATTGCATCACCGGCACGGGGTTCATGAAGTGAAAGCCCATGAATTTCTCGGGCCGGTCGGTGCGGCTCGCGAGACGGGTGATCGAGATCGACGAGGTGTTCGAGGTCAGGATCGTCGTCGGTTTCAAATGGGGGATCAGGTCTTCGAAGATCGCCTGTTTCACTGTTTCGCGCTCGGTCGCGGCTTCGATCACCAGATCGCTTTGGCCCAGATCGCCTAGCGTCTGCGTCGTGGTGATCCGCGCCATGGCGGCGTCCCGGTCGGCGGCGGTGATCTTCTCGCGGCTGACTTGGCGGTCCATATTGCCGGTCACGGTTTTCATTGCTTTGGCCAGCGCATCGGCGCTGACATCGTTCAGCAGCACGTCGTAGCCTGCCAGCGCCATGACATGGGCGATCCCATTGCCCATTTGCCCCGCTCCCACGATACCGATTGTCTGGATGTCCATGGCCTGTCCTTTGCTTGAGTTCGGCGCACAATAGGGCGCGTGGCGGGGGTGCCGCAAGGGCAGCTGTTTACGAAATCTCACGACAAATTCGCCCGTTAACAGAATCGCAGCCCCTGCTGTGCAATCTGGCTTTGGGTGAACAAAAAGGTGGGTTCGATGACCTATGATGCAGTGGGGCCAGCGCCTCTGGACTATTTGCCATGCCGCTACGGCACGTCAAAGCTGATGTTTCGCGGCCCGCGCCGCAGGTTGGAGGCGCCCTATATCGCCTTTCTCGGCGGGACGGAGACCTATGGCAAATTCATTGAAGAGCCGTTTCCCGCGCGGGTCGAGGCCGAGATCGGCAAGACCTGCGTGAACTTCGGCTTTCCCAACGCGGGGATCGACGCTTTTGCCCATGACCCTTTCGTCGCGCAGGCCGCCTCGCAGGCAGATGTGACGGTTGTGCAGGTCATGGGCGCGCAGAATATGACCAACCGTTTCTATTCCGTGCACCGGCGTCGGAACGACCGTTTTGTCGGGGCCTCCGCGCTGTTGCAGACGATCTACCGCGAGGTCGATTTCTCGCAGTTCCACTTCAACCGGCACATGCTGACGCACCTCATGCAGGTCTCGCCCGAACGGTTCGAAGCGGTGCGCGCGGAGCTTCAGCAGGCGTGGATGGCGCGCATGCGTTTGATGTTGGGACAGATACAGGGGCGCACGCTCCTGCTTTGGCTGGCCGACCGCCCGCCGGTCGCCACAGCAGCGCAGCCGGTGGGAGAGTTGGGCCATGATCCGCTATTCGTGACACGCGAAATGTTGGACGCGGTGGCCCAGCACGCCACGGCCAAGATCGAGGTCGTCTCTCCCAAAGACCCCTCAGGGGGGCCGACCGCTGGCATGGTGGTCAGTGAATTCGAGGCGCCGGCCGCGTCGGAAATGCTGGGCCCGATGGCCCATGCCTCTGCCGCCGCCGCTTTGACCGATGCGCTGCAAAGCATGTCCTGACGCTCCCGGTAGGGACATGCACGAAAAAGGCCCGCCGAGAACGGCGGGCCTTTGGTGTCTCATATGAGAAGCCTTACAGCTTTTCGATTAGTTCCGGCACCGCGTCGAAGAGGTCTGCCACGAGACCATAGTCTGCGACTTGGAAGATCGGCGATTCTTCGTCTTTGTTGATCGCGACGATGATCTTGGAGTCTTTCATCCCGGCAAGGTGCTGAATCGCACCCGAGATGCCAACCGCGACATAGAGGTCGGGGGCGACCACTTTGCCGGTCTGGCCAACCTGCCAGTCGTTCGGCGCATAGCCCGAATCGACCGCCGCGCGGGAGGCGCCAACGGCGGCGCCCAGTTTGTCGGCCAGTTTCTCGATCAGGGCAAAGTCCTCTTCGGAGCCGACACCGCGACCACCGGAAACCACCACGCCCGCGCTTGTCAGCTCGGGGCGGTCCGATTCGGCGACCTTGTCTTCGACCCATGTGGACAGGCCGGGATTCTCGGCTGCCGAAATGGTCTCGACCGAGGCGGACCCGCCGTCACCGGCAGCATCGAAGGTCGATGTGCGGAAGGTGATGACTTTCTTGGCGTCGTTGGACTTCACGGTCTGCACCGCGTTGCCCGCGTAGATCGGGCGCTCAAAGGTGTCGGCATCGACAACGCCGGAAGCATCCGAGATCACCATGACGTCAAGCAGCGCCGCGACGCGGGGCATGATGTTCTTGGCATCCGTGGTGGCGGGCGCGACGATGTGGTCGTAGTCACCGGCGAGGCTGACGATCAGCGCCGCGGTGGCTTCGGCCAGACGGTGGCCCAGCATCTCGTCCTCGGCGACCAGCACCTTGGAAACGCCATCGATCTTGGCCGCCGCTTCGCCTGCCGCCGCGGCAGAGCTGCCCGCCGCCAGAATGGTCACGTCGCCCAGTTGCTTGGCCGCGGTCACCGCCTTGGCGGTTGCGTCCATCGACAGTTCGCCGTCGGAAATCTCTGCAATCAGAAGAACAGCCATTACACAGCCCCCGCTTCTTTGAGTTTCGCCACAAGCTCGTCGACCGAGCCGACCTTGATGCCAGCGGCGCGTTCCGCGGGCTCTTCGGTCTTCACGACTTCCAAGCGGTTGGAGACGTCGACGCCATAGTCCTCGGCGGTCTTTTCATCCAGCGGCTTTTTCTTGGCCTTCATGATGTTGGGCAGCGAGGCATAGCGCGGCTCGTTGAGGCGCAGGTCCACGGTGACCACGGTCGGCATGGTGACTTCGATGGTCTGCAGGCCGCCATCGACTTCGCGGGTGACTTTCGCCTTGTCGCCTTCGATGGCGATGTCGGAAGCAAAGGTCGCTTGCGACCAGCCCATCAGCGCCGAGAGCATCTGCCCGGTGGCGTTCATGTCGTTGTCGATCGCCTGCTTGCCGCAGAGCACGAGGCTCGGCTGCTCTTCATCGACCACGGCTTTGAGGATCTTGGCCACGGCCAGCGGTTCGATGTCCTTGTGCACATCGTCCGAGGCCACCACGAGGATCGCGCGGTCGGCACCCATGGCGAGGGCGGTGCGCAGCGTTTCCTGCGCTTGCTTCACACCGATGGAGACGGCGACGACCTCTTCAGCCTGACCGGCTTCTTTCAGACGAATCGCCTGTTCGACGGCGATTTCGTCGAAGGGGTTCATCGACATTTTCACATTGGCAAGATCAACACCCGATCCGTCCGCTTTGACACGAACTTTCACGTTATAGTCGATCACGCGTTTGACAGGCACCAGTACCTTCATGAGCGGTCTCTCTCCTCAGTTTGCGACGCGGGCTGGTGGCCCGGTCTCCCTAATTCTCCAGACGGGTGTAACGAAGCGGATCGGATCAAAACAGGCCAAAATCGGCAGGTTGGCAGTTTTGAACGCGGCGTTTTCCCGGTTTTTCGTCTGTTAGCGCTATTTTACGCTCGGTTCGCCCCCGGCACCCAAAGCACGTCTTCCTTGCCCGCGTTATTGGCCATCCGCGCGGCGACGAAGAACCAATCGCTGAGCCGGTTCAGATAGGTCACGCAGGCGGGGTTCACCGCCGTTTGCTCAGCCAGCAACACCGCCAGCCGTTCGGCGCGGCGCGCCACGGTGCGGCAGACATGCAGATGCGCGGCCAGCGCGCGCCCGCCGGGCAGGATGAAGCTGCGCAGCGGTTCCAACTCGGAATTCATCACGTCGATCTCACGCTCCAGCCGGTCGACCTGTTCTTGGGTGACCCGCAGGGGCGGGTATTCCGCATCCTTATCGGCTTCCATATCGGGGCGGCAAAGGTCGGCACCCAGATCGAAAAGATCGTTTTGAATGCGCGCCAGCGCTTCATCCGTGGCGCCCTTAGCTTCGAGCCGGGCCACCCCGACGAAGCAGTTCAACTCATCCGAGGTGCCATAGGCTTCGACCCGCGCGTCATGTTTGGCGACACGGTCGCCATTGCCAAGGGCTGTGGTGCCCTTGTCCCCGGTGCGGGTGTAAATCTTGTTCAGTACAACCATCAGATCGTGCCCCCTCGGAAATAGACATAGGCAAGGATCAGCAGCACGGCGATGAACTGCGCGATGATCCGCCACCGCATCAGCTTATTGGCGTTGCGTTTGTTGAATTTGCCCCCGGTGGCAAAGCCGCCCAGCCCCATCAGGAGCACAACGGCGACCGCCACGACAGAGATCAGGACGATCACGAAAAACGGATCATTTGGCATGGGCTGTCCTTTCGTTGGCCTGAGATGTAGCGGCACCGGGCAGCCGCGCAACCAAAATCAGCGGCTGGTGACCCAGTCCAGCGCGCGCGTCGGCAGGATACGCCGTAAAACACCGCCGATATGCGTTGGGGTTGTGACGAAATAGCGCGGGCGGGGTCGGGGGGATTCGACGGCGTGGACCAGCTTCTCGACCACTGCTGCAGGCGGGAGTTCGAAGCGGTCCTTCTTGCCGCTGTCGTCATAAAGCCGGGGGCGCATGGTGCTTTCATACTCCGCCGCGCGGGGGCTGCTTTGCCAGTCAATCCAGCGCTCGAAACGCGGAATGGCCTTGATCCGCAGTTTCGAGGTGACGGGGCCGGGTTCGATCAGGATCACCGCGACCCCGGTGCCGCGCATCTCAAGCCGCAGGGTGTCGGTCAGCCCCTCAAGGGCGAATTTCGTGGAATTATACGCCCCGCGCCACGGCATCGCCACCATGCCAAGAACCGAGGAACATTGCACGATCCGCCCGTGGCCCTGCTTGCGCATCACCGGGATCACCGCGCGGGTCAGGCTGTGCCAGCCAAAGAAATTCGCCTCGAATATCTCGCGCAGGGCATCGGTGGGCAGGTCTTCGACCAATCCGGGCGTGGCGTGGGCACCGTTGTTGAACAGCGCGTCGAGCGTACCGCCGGTTTGGTCCAGCACATGGGCAAGCGCCGCTTGGATGCTGGCCTCATCGGTGTAATCGAGGCGGGGCGCATCGAATCCTTCGGCTTGCAACCGGTCGCAATCCGCTTGTTGGCGGCAGGCCGCGAAAACGCGCCAGCCACGGGCGCGCATGCCGTGGGCGGCGGCATAGCCGATGCCGCTGGAACAGCCGGTGATGAGGATGGAGCGGGTCGCAGACATGCAAAGGGCCCTTCGTGTGAAAGGCCCTTCATCGCGCGATGCTATGGGATTGGCAAGTTAGCCGTTGTTGAGCAGGAAGTCGGCCATCCAGCCGGATTCGCTGCCATCGACGCTGCGGAAACGCACCCAGCCTGCGCCGTTGTCTTCGATCACTTCGACAGCGTCGCCTTTGCCGAGCTTGCCGACCACGCCGAAGTTGGTGCCCGGACCGCCGCGGACATTGACGCGGGTGCCGTTGACTTCGCGGATGTCGGCCTGCGTCGTGCTGACAAAGGTCGCGCCACTGTCAGCGCCGTCAATCAGGCTCGGGATGACAGTCGGCGCATTGGCACTTGTCGTCGTGTAAGCGGCCTTTTCCACCTTGGGCGCAGGGGCGCTGACGGCCTTGGCTTTGACCACTTTCGCCCCGGCGCGGTCCGCAGGGGTTGCCACGGCCTTTTGCACCATCCCGTCATTGGCCTGCGGCAGGTCGCTCAGCGTCGTGAGGTTCAGCGCCACGCGGGTTGCCGTGGCATCACGCGCAGGGGTCCCTTCGGCGAAGGGGGTGATCGGGCTTTCCGCCTTGCGGGCCGCGTTCGCGGCGGTGGCGGTAACAAGGTTGGAAGAGGGGTTGGCGCTGGCGATCAGGGCCGCCTCAGCCGCTTCGGCACTGGCCGTTTGCGAGCCTGCGGGCACGAAGTCGGCCCCGCCGCTCATCTCGTAGAATGCCCAGCCCATGAAACCAAATGTCAAAAAGATGAACCGTTTCATTTTTGCTGTTCCTCGTCCCGTGTCAAACCGTGTTGCTGTTGAGAGACCAACGCGAAACCTCGCGAATGGTTCATTTCCGATTGGCAAGAATTCGCATAGCCGGAAAGTATTGCTTTTTTCTCACTTGAAACCGTGCCAGCGGCCATTTTGCCGAGTCGTTCGCGGGTAATCTGTCGCTTGCCCGCTTTGGCGTGCTTGGCTAAAAGACCCGTCATGTCAGACACAAGCACACCCCAGAACTCGACCCGAATGACCTGTCCGAGCCGCTGCGCCGCGCCTTGGGGGATCGTTACCTGACCTATGCGCTGAGCACGATCATGCACCGGGCGCTGCCCGATGCGCGCGACGGGCTGAAGCCGGTGCACCGCCGCATCCTCTACGCCATGCGCGAGCTGCGGCTGTCGTCCACCGGGGGCTTCCGCAAATCGGCCAAGATCTCGGGCGACGTGATGGGTAACTATCACCCGCATGGCGATGCCGCGATTTACGACGCGATGGCGCGTCTGGCGCAGGATTTCAACGTGCGCTACCCGCTGGTCGACGGGCAGGGCAACTTCGGCAACATCGACGGCGACAACCCGGCGGCCTCGCGCTACACCGAGGCGCGGATGACCGCCGTGGCCGAGGCCATGCTGGAGGGGTTGAACGAGAACGCCGTCGACTTCCGCGAAAACTACGATGGCACGCTGACCGAGCCGGTGGTGCTGCCCGCGCAGTTCCCGAACCTTCTGGCCAATGGCTCCTCGGGCATCGCCGTGGGCATGGCCACGAACATTCCGCCGCATAACATCGCCGAGCTTTGCGACGCCTGTATCCACTTGATCAAGACGCCGGATGCGCGTGACGACACGCTCTTAAATTATGTCCCCGGCCCGGATTTCCCCACCGGTGGCATCATCGTCGAGCCGCCCGAGAACATCGCCAACGCCTATCGCACGGGCCGCGGCTCCTTCCGGCTGCGCTGCCGTTGGGAGGTCGAGGATCTGGGCCGCGGGGCCTGGCAGATTGTTGTCACCGAGATTCCCTATCAGGTCCAGAAGTCCAAGCTGATCGAGAAGATCGCCGAGCTGATCCAGACCAAGAAGATCCCGATTCTCGCCGACATCCGCGACGAATCCGCCGAAGACATCCGCATGATCATCGAGCCGCGGTCCAAGAACGTCGATCCGAACGTGCTCATGGGCATGCTGTTCCGCAACTCGGACCTTGAGGTGCGATTCTCGCTCAACATGAACGTGCTGATCGACGGGCAGACGCCCAAGGTCTGCTCGCTCAAGGAAGTGCTGCGCGCTTTCCTCGACCACCGTCGTGAGGTGCTGCAACGCCGCTCGCGGCACCGGATGGACAAGATCGACCACCGGCTTGAGGTGTTGCAGGGCCTGATCACGGCGTTTCTGAACCTCGACCGGGTGATCGAGATCATCCGCTACGACGAGGACCCCAAGGCCGCGTTGATGTACGAGGACTGGAGCCGTGCGCATCAAGACACGCTGACCCGCGCCATGGACGAGGCCGCCTATGTCTCGCCGCTGGCCGGGGTTGATGTGTCGAAACTGGCGGTCATCGCTGATGCCGAGGCGCAGGCCACCGGCGTGCTGGCCGAGAGTGGTGACACCCGCGCGATCCCGCACAGCTACGCAGGCCGCGAGAACGGGCTGTCGGACGTGCAGGCCGAGGCGATTCTCAACATGCGCCTGCGGTCCTTGCGGCGTCTGGAGGAAGACGCGCTGGTGGCCGAGCGTGATGCGCTGATGACCGAGCGTGCGGGCCTCGAAGACCTGCTGGAAAGCGAGGACCTGCAATGGTCCACCATTGCCGACCAGCTGCGCACGACGAAAAAGCAGTTCGGCAAGGACTGGGTGATCGACGGTGTCAAACGCGGCCAGCGTCTGACCGAGTTCGACACCGCCGGAGAGGTCGAGGACGTGCCGATCGAGGCGATGATCGACCGCGAGCCGATCACCGTGGTCTGCAGCCAGATGGGCTGGATCCGCGCCATGACCGGCCATATCGACCTGAACCGCGAGTTGAAGTTCAAGGACGGCGACGGCCCGCGCTTCATCTTTCATGCCGAGACGACGGACCGGCTGCTAGTCTTCGGCTCGAACGGACGCTTCTACACTGTCTCCGCCGCCAACCTGCCCGGCGGGCGCGGCATGGGCGAGCCGCTGCGCCTGATGGTCGACCTGCCTAATGAGGTGCAGATCGTCTCGCTCTTTATCCACCAGCCGGGGCGCAAGCTTTTGGTGGCCTCCACGGCGGGCGACGGGTTCGTCGTGCCCGAGGATGACGTTGTGGCCCAGACCCGCAGCGGCAAGCAGGTGCTGAACGTGCGCGGCGAGGGGGTCACGGCGCTGGTCTGTCACCCCGTCACCGGCGATAGCGTCGCCACTGTGGGCGAGAACCGCAAGGTGCTGGTCTTCGGCCTTGATGAACTGCCTGAGATGGGCCGGGGCAAGGGCGTGCGGCTGCAGAAGTTCAAGGACGGCGGCCTGTCGGATGCCATCACCTTCACCCGCGAGGCGGGTCTCACTTGGCAGGACCCGGCGGGCCGCACGCGGACCGAGGCTGATCTGGCCGAATGGACCGGCAAGCGCGCAAGTTCGGGCCGCATGGCGCCCCGCGGCTTCCCGCGCGACAATAAATTCACGTGAAACACCCGCGCCCCTCGGGGCGCGGTCAGTCCAGCGGCTCGGCGGTCATCCAAACGCCGCCCTCCGGGCGCAGGGTCAGGATCATCACCGGCTTGGGCTCGCGGCCCGGCACCGGCGTGAACTTGAACCGCCCCAGCAGCGTGGCGAGGATGATCACCGCCTCCTGAAGCGCAAAGCTCGCCCCGATGCAGATGCGCGGCCCGTCTCCGAAGGGCAGATAGGCATAGCGGTCGATGGCCTTGCGGTCGGCGAAACGCTCAGGCCGGAAGGCGTCGGGGTCCTCCCATAGCAATTCGTTGCGGCCAAGCGCGTAGATCGGGATCATCACCGTGTCCCCGGGCCGGATCTCGCGGTCGCAGAGCCTGTCGTGTTTCTGCGCCGTGCGCGAGATGATCCCGGCGGCGGGGTAGAGGCGCAGCGCCTCGTCGACGATCATCCGCACCAGCGGCAGCTTATCCACGTCCTCGCCGGTGCAGACTCGGCCCTGAAGCACGGCCCGCACCTCGTCCCGGGCACGTTCCTGCATCTCGGGGTCGAAACCCATCAGGTACATCGACCACGCCAGCGTCAGCGCCGTAGTCTCATGGCCCGCGACGATGAAGGTCAGAAGGTTGTCGCGCAACTCGCCGGTGTTCATCTGGCGCTTGGTCTTGGGGTCCTCGCCCTCGAGCAGCAGGTCCAGCAGGTCGGGCGTGCCGTCATGGCCGCGCGCCACCCGCGCCTCGATCGCCTGATCGGCCATCGCCTTCATCTGCTTCAGTGCTTGGCCGGACATCATCCGCCCCGGGCGCGGCAGCCAGTCGGGCAGGCCGAGGATGTCGAAAAGGCTGATCTTGCCGGCCTCGGCGATGTAGTCATCGATGGCGCCATGCACCTTGTCGCGGTCGAAGGTGCCGTCGCCAGAAAAGGTCACGTCGCCGATCACGTCGAAGGTCGTGGTCACCATCTCGTCCAGCATGTTGACCGCGCGCGGCCCGGCGGCGGCGATGCGCTCGGCCGAGCGGGCGGCGGCGGCGCTCATGACGGGGGCGAGGTTGCGCACGTTGCGCTGCGAGAAGACGGGGGCGGCGCGCGGCGTTGCCAGCGCCAATGCGCGCCCTCTGCGATGAAGAGCGACTCACCTATGGCCGGGCGGAGCAGGTTCTTGGTGACGTCGGACTTGGGGTAATCCTCCAACCGGTCGAGGAGGACCTGCCGGATCGCGCCGGGGTCCATCACCATATGCCAGCGCTTGCCGGTCTTGCCCGAAACCATGGGCTGCGTCGTGGCGATCTTGGGAATGATGCTGAGCACGTTGCGCCGCGCCATCTGCAGGCTGCCGAGCATGCTGACAGGCTCGGTAACGAGCGGCACGCGGACGGGCAGGGGGCGGGCTTGGGTCATCTTGCTGTCCTCACTCTCAGTCCAAGATAGACCGGCCCGGGGGCAGCGCAACTGCGGCAAATGATTGCGCCCCTTTGGCCCATCGGCTACCCCTTTTCGAAACCTTAACACCCCTGAGGGATTGCCCATGCTGAGAGTTCTTGCCCTGTTGACCTTCGTCGCGACGCTGGCCGCCTGCAACGGGGCATCCGACCTCGACAAGGCGCCGACCCCGCTGGGGGATTTTAACCTGCACCACAATATCGTGGTGGCGCCCAAAGCCCAGAAGGGGCCGCTGAGCCGCGAGGTCAGCAAGGAAGAACTGGCCGAGGCCGTGCGCGCCGCCACCGCCGAACGCTTTGATCGCTACGAGGGCGAGCGCCTCTACCACTTCGGCATCAGCGTCGAGGGCTATGTGCTGGCGCAGCCGGGCATCCCGTTGGTCTTTGCGCCGAAATCAATCTTGATCCTTAACCTCACGGTTTGGGACGACGCCAAGAACAAGAAGCTGAACCCCGAGCCGCATCAGATCACCGTCTTCGAATCCCTCGATCAAGGGCCGGTGGTGGGCTCGGGCTATACCAAATCCGCCGAGGAGCAGCTGAAGAACCTCAGCCAGAACGCCGCGAAGGCGATCGAGACCTATCTGGTCAAGCAAAACCGCGAAGAGGGGTGGTTCAACGGTGGCACAGCCCTGTCCCCCGCCGGGGAACCAGAGGATAAATAGCCCATAGCCGAGGCGCGCCCGACCGATGCGGCAGGCCCACGGTGGGCTTTAAGTGGCGCCAAGACGCAAGTCTCGCTTGATTTTACCGCTCGAACCCAATACATCGCCCGCCAGATAGGGTTCGGGTCCCCGTTGGGGCCCCTCAATTAAAAGGGCGCCACCATGGCAAAGGCAAAGTTTGAACGCACCAAACCGCACGTCAACATCGGCACGATCGGCCACGTTGACCACGGTAAAACCACGCTGACCGCGGCGATCACCAAGTACTTCGGTGACTTCCAAGCGTATGACCAGATCGACGGCGCGCCCGAAGAGAAGGCCCGCGGCATCACCATCTCGACCGCGCACGTTGAGTATGAGACCGAGAACCGTCACTACGCCCACGTCGACTGCCCCGGCCACGCTGACTATGTGAAAAACATGATCACCGGTGCGGCGCAGATGGACGGCGCGATCCTGGTTGTGAACGCGGCCGACGGCCCGATGCCCCAGACCCGCGAGCACATCCTGCTCGGCCGTCAGGTTGGCATCCCCGCCATGGTCGTCTTCATGAACAAAGTTGACCAGGTCGACGACGAAGAGCTGCTCGAGCTCGTCGAGATGGAAATCCGCGAACTGCTGTCCTCCTACGACTACCCCGGCGACGACATTCCCGTTGTTGCAGGTTCCGCTCTGGCGGCGATGGAAGGCAACAAGCCCGAGATCGGTGAAGAGTCGATCAAGAAGCTGATGGCCGAAGTTGACGCCTACATCCCGACACCTGAGCGTGCCGTGGACCAGCCCTTCCTGATGCCCGTCGAAGACGTCTTCTCGATCTCTGGCCGTGGTACCGTTGTGACCGGCCGTGTCGAGCGTGGCGTGATCAACGTTGGCGACGAAATCGAGATCGTCGGCATCCGCGACACCAAGAAAACCACCTGCACCGGCGTGGAAATGTTCCGCAAGCTGCTGGACCGTGGTGAAGCGGGCGACAACATCGGCGCCCTGCTGCGCGGCGTTGAGCGTGACGGCGTTGAGCGCGGTCAGGTTCTCTGCAAGCCCGGCTCCGTGACACCGCACACCAAGTTCGAAGCCGAAGCCTATATCCTCACCAAAGAGGAAGGTGGCCGTCACACGCCGTTCTTCGCGAACTACCGTCCGCAGTTCTACTTCCGTACAACTGACGTGACCGGCACCGTTCAGCTGGCAGAAGGCACCGAGATGGTCATGCCCGGCGACAACGTGTCCTTCGGCGTTGAGCTGATCGCACCGATCGCCATGGAAAACGGCCTGCGCTTCGCGATCCGCGAAGGTGGCCGGACTGTTGGCGCGGGCGTCGTTTCCAAAATCACTGAGTGATCTTTGGATCAGGCCTTCGGGGCCTGACGTCTGAAAGAATCGAAAGGCCGCAGCGTTTGCTGCGGCCTTTTGCGTTGGCGGGGTGTGCGACCCCGCTGAAACAAAAAAGCCGGCCCTCGTAAGAGCCGGCTCCACTCGCTCTAATTCAACTGCAATCAAGCGGCGTCAGCGTTCACGCCACCTTTGGTCGCGATCTCAGTCATGCGGCGGTCGCCATCATAGGTGTGATCAAGCTGCTCCTGAAGTTGTGCACCATCTTCGTTTTCGCCCAGACGGTTGGCGAAGGCGACAACGCAGCCGTAGCCCGCCAGAGCATAGTGCACCATCCGCTGATACTGCGTGATGATCATGGCATCGCGGGCATCGCTGTCGCCAAAATCTTCCTCCAGCACATGTTTATGCGCCTCTTTCACAAGGCCTTCCATCCCGTGGCAGTGCTCGCCTTCTGGGTCGAGGTCATGTTTCGCGCAGATGGACTTCAGCACATCCATGCCCTTGGCGATTCCATTACTGCCGTCGATCAGCGCTTCGCTAAGTTCCTTGTCCTCCGCCGCGCGGCCCAGAGCGTTGGTCGCTTCGAGCGATTGCTTGCAGGCAGAATAGAGGTCTTGCAGTTGGTCGGTGTAAACGTCTTTGAGATTGTTCATAGTCATCGGTCGTCCTCCAATTTCGGGCTTTGTTCGACGGGAAAACGTAAGCTGAGCGCTCAATGTTCCCCAAAGAAGAGAATATCGGCGGAAAGGGCAGATCTGCTCTTGATCCGCCGCCCGTTTGCGACTACCCAAGCCACCGGCATAGGGGTTTAGCTCAGTTGGTAGAGCATCGGTCTCCAAAACCGAGGGTCGTGGGTTCGAGTCCCTCAGCCCCTGCCACATTTCCTTAAATTTTGGGACGAGGCCGCGCGGCGTATCGTTCTTTTCGAAGTCCTGCATCCGCGAGAGGCAGGGCGGTGCCTTTGAGGCTATGTCGGTCTGCGGCAATCTATTCTTTGTGGGTTTGCTCACGTCTGGGCCGTCAGCGCGCGAGTGTTCAGCGAGTCGCGCTGACGCAAGGCGATTCACCCAGTTTCCACCTCTATGGCGCTGAACTCGGGATGATTCATCGGGTCAAAGAGGGTTCTGCGCAGCCGTATGCTACTAACGCGGCGAAACTCAGGGCTCGCCACTATAGAAATAGCATGCCATTTCAGCATCTTGCCGAAAAGTTCCCCGAAATCTCATCTTTTCTCAACTTTCTGCTTGCGGCTTCGCCTCACTAACCTTAGAACCCCCTCTACCGGCGGCGCTGAGACGCACCGCTGGGGCGCCAGACGGGGCGGACGGCAGCGGAGACGCGAATGTTCGGATCACGAGGCGGATGAGAATTCGAGGTATTAGAGGCGGGGCGCGCCGATGAGTTAGGGCGCATCTCAGTTTCTTTTGTCTCAACGCTGTTTGAAAATTTGATATCTGAAGAGATATGTGGGCGGTTTGGTTCATTCGATGGATCAACGTCTGTATATCGCGCTCTTAGGGTTTCGGCCCGATGATAGAGTGTCAGCTTCACTGTTTGGACGGCTTTCGCTACTTTGTAGCTGAAGCACAACAAACAGAGAGTGGTCTGCATCTTTCAGTAATGGATGCAGGTCGATGTGCAGAGGTTCGACGTCAAGGATACGCAGTAATGCGTTTCAACTTGAGAGTTTGATCCTGGCTCAGAACGAACGCTGGCGGCAGGCCTAACACATGCAAGTCGAGCGAGACCTTCGGGTCTAGCGGCGGACGGGTTAGTAACGCGTGGGAACGTGCCCTTCTCTGCGGAATAGCCACTGGAAACGGTGAGTAATACCGCATACGCCCTTCGGGGGAAAGATTTATCGGAGAAGGATCGGCCCGCGTTAGATTAGATAGTTGGTGGGGTAATGGCCTACCAAGTCTACGATCTATAGCTGGTTTTAGAGGATGATCAGCAACACTGGGACTGAGACACGGCCCAGACTCCTACGGGAGGCAGCAGTGGGGAATCTTAGACAATGGGCGCAAGCCTGATCTAGCCATGCCGCGTGTGTGATGAAGGTCTTAGGATCGTAAAGCACTTTCGCCAGGGATGATAATGACAGTACCTGGTAAAGAAACCCCGGCTAACTCCGTGCCAGCAGCCGCGGTAATACGGAGGGGGTTAGCGTTGTTCGGAATTACTGGGCGTAAAGCGCGCGTAGGCGGATTGGAAAGTTGGGGGTGAAATCCCGGGGCTCAACCCCGGAACTGCCTCCAAAACTATCAGTCTAGAGTTCGAGAGAGGTGAGTGGAATTCCAAGTGTAGAGGTGAAATTCGTAGATATTTGGAGGAACACCAGTGGCGAAGGCGGCTCACTGGCTCGATACTGACGCTGAGGTGCGAAAGTGTGGGGAGCAAACAGGATTAGATACCCTGGTAGTCCACACCGTAAACGATGAATGCCAGTCGTCGGGCAGTATACTGTTCGGTGACACACCTAACGGATTAAGCATTCCGCCTGGGGAGTACGGTCGCAAGATTAAAACTCAAAGGAATTGACGGGGGCCCGCACAAGCGGTGGAGCATGTGGTTTAATTCGAAGCAACGCGCAGAACCTTACCAACCCTTGACATCCTGTGCCACTCCGAGAGATCGGACGTTCCCTTCGGGGACGCAGTGACAGGTGCTGCATGGCTGTCGTCAGCTCGTGTCGTGAGATGTTCGGTTAAGTCCGGCAACGAGCGCAACCCACATCCTTAGTTGCCAGCAGTTCGGCTGGGCACTCTAAGGAAACTGCCCGTGATAAGCGGGAGGAAGGTGTGGATGACGTCAAGTCCTCATGGCCCTTACGGGTTGGGCTACACACGTGCTACAATGGCAGTGACAATGGGTTAATCCCCAAAAGCTGTCTCAGTTCGGATTGGGGTCTGCAACTCGACCCCATGAAGTCGGAATCGCTAGTAATCGTGGAACAGCATGCCACGGTGAATACGTTCCCGGGCCTTGTACACACCGCCCGTCACACCATGGGAGTTGGTTCTACCCGACGGCCGTGCGCTAACCTTTTGGGGGCAGCGGACCACGGTAGGATCAGCGACTGGGGTGAAGTCGTAACAAGGTAGCCGTAGGGGAACCTGCGGCTGGATCACCTCCTTTCTAAGGATGTTCCTAGCCAGTTGAGCCTCGCTCAACTCGTGGAACACTTAGCAGATCGGCAAACAAAGCCGGTCAATATATAGAACCGAGCCGTCCTCATATCTCTTCAGAAATAGGTCCTGCGCTGAACGCGTGGGTCTCAATAGTTTGGGGCCTTAGCTCAGCTGGGAGAGCGCCTGATTTGCATTCAGGAGGTCAGGAGTTCGATCCTCCTAGGCTCCACCAAGCCTTTTGCAAAGCAAAAGGCGTCGCCCTGGTTGCCCGTCCAACGGACGTGCGAGAAGGGCAGCAATCAGCCCATCGAGACCAGCTTAACCACGCTGGCCCTCCCGGGACATTCCTTCGGAATGCCCTGACGGGCGACGCCGATTTGCCTTCGGCAAATCAGCTGGGTCGGTAGCTCAGGTGGTTAGAGCGCACGCCTGATAAGCGTGAGGTCGGAGGTTCAAGTCCTCCTCGACCCACCACCCCTTCTAGGGTGGTATATAGAACATACCTTCAAGCACATGCTCATGTGTTTGAACGTCTGTTCCCGGATGAAGCAAGCTTCATTCAATCCAGACGGTAGCGTGACATCCTTCGGATGCACGTGATTGACATCGTAAAGAGAGATACTAACAACATGTTTGATCGCCCCGCGTGAGGGGATGATCTCAGTTGCTGCCCTTCGGGGCCGGTGTTTGACGGACTGTTTCCTCGGTCCTTCAGGCATATCGCGGCTGAAACGAATATGTTGTCCAAGTCAAGTACACTAACCAGAGCGGTGACGCTGCCTCCTGCACGGACGGCAGCTATCTGCATCGCTCATTGTCCAGACGACAGTCTGGGCGGGTAAAGTATGCTTTTGATGCAGAATAAGAGGGTCAGTTTCTTACCAGCTTCTGATCTTCGCGCGAGGCGCTAAGTCTTGCTTTTTCTGGATCAAATCAAGCGCGAAAAGGGCGTTTGGTGAATGCCTTGGCAGTAAGAGGCGATGAAAGACGTGATACTCTGCGATAAGCCATGGGGAGCTGAGAATAAGCTTTGATCCATGGATTTCTGAATGGGGCAACCCACCTGATTATACTCTGTTATTGCTTCGCAATGTCCGCTCCGTGCCGACCTTTGGTCGGTACATTTTGATCTTCGATCAAAACACTGGGTGGTCGCCAGCGAAGTGATTATCAGGGTGTAAGACCAGGTATTTTTAGGCTGAATATATAGGCTTAAAAAGGCAAACCCGGGGAACTGAAACATCTAAGTACCCGGAGGAAAGGAAATCAATTGATACTCCCCTAGTAGCGGCGAGCGAACGGGGACCAGCCGAGCCATGAGTGTGATTAGAATGCGTTGGAATGCGCAACCAAAGTGGGTGACAGTCCCGTATAAGAAGCATGATTGGACGTATTAAGTAGGGCGGGACACGTGAAATCCTGTCTGAAGATCGGAGGACCACCTTCGAAGGCTAAGTACTCCTTACTGACCGATAGTGAACCAGTACCGTGAGGGAAAGGTGAAAAGCACCCCGACGAGGGGAGTGAAACAGTACCTGAAACCGAACGCCTACAATCAGTTGGAGCATCCTTGCGATGTGACAGCGTACCTTTTGTATAATGGGTCATCGACTTGGTCTCACGAGCAAGCTTAAGCCGTTAGGTGTAGGCGCAGCGAAAGCGAGTCTTAATAGGGCGTCGAGTTCGTGGGATCAGACCCGAAACCGAGTGATCTAGGCATGGCCAGGTTGAAGATAAGGTAACACTTATTGGAGGACCGAACCCACATCTGTTGAAAAAGATCGGGATGAGCTGTGCCTAGGGGTGAAAGGCCAATCAAACTCGGAGATAGCTGGTTCTCTGCGAAATCTATTTAGGTAGAGCGTCATCCGAATACCCTCGGGGTAGAGCACTGGATGGGTAATGGGGCCCCACAGGCTTACTGATCCTAACCAAACTCCGAATACCGAGGAGTACTGGATGGCAGACACACGGCGAATGCTAACGTCCGTCGTGGAGAGGGAAACAACCCTGACCTCCGGCTAAGGCCCCTAATTCATGGCTAAGTGGGAAAGCAGGTGAGACGACCAAAACAACCAGGAGGTTGGCTTAGAAGCAGCCATCCTTTAAAGATAGCGTAACAGCTCACTGGTCTAAATAAGTTGTCTTGCGGCGAAGATGTAACGGGGCTCAAGCCATGAGCCGAAGCCGAGGATGCATTTATTGCATGGTAGCAGAGCGTAGTGTGACATAGTTCCATGTGTCCTTATCGTCCCTCGGGACGTATTGGACACAAGGAGCTTTCTGTGAAGCCGGCGCGTGAGCGATCCGGTGGAGAGATCACTAGTGAGAATGATGACATGAGTAGCGACAAAGAGTGTGAGAGACACTCTCGCCGAAAGTCCAAGGGTTCCTGCTTAAAGCTAATCTGAGCAGGGTAAGCCGACCCCTAAGGCGAGGCCGAAAGGCGTAGTCGATGGGAACCAGGTTAATATTCCTGGGCCAGATGGAAGTGACGGATCGCAGAGGTAGTTCATCCTTATCGGATTGGATGGGCTGCTGAGCGGTCCCTGGAAATAGCTCCATCATCAGATCGTACCCTAAACCGACACAGGTGGACAGGTAGAGAATACCAAGGCGCTTGAGAGAACTATGTTGAAGGAACTCGGCAAAATACCTCCGTAAGTTCGCGAGAAGGAGGCCCGGTTCCTAGGCAACTAGGGGCTGGGGGCACAAACCAGGGGGTGGCGACTGTTTATTAAAAACACAGGGCTCTGCGAAGTCGCAAGACGACGTATAGGGTCTGACGCCTGCCCGGTGCCTGAAGGTTAAAAGGAGGAGTGAGAGCTCTGAATTGAAGCCCAGGTAAACGGCGGCCGTAACTATAACGGTCCTAAGGTAGCGAAATTCCTTGTCGGGTAAGTTCCGACCTGCACGAATGGCGTAACGACTTCCCCGCTGTCTCCAACATAGACTCAGCGAAATTGAATTACCGGTCAAGATGCCGGTTACCCGCGGTTAGACGGAAAGACCCCGTGCACCTTTACTACAGCTTCACACTGGCATTAGGCCGAACATGTGCAGGATAGGTGGTGGGCTTTGAAACCGAGACGCCAGTCTCGGTGGAGCCTCCCTTGAGATACCACCCTTGTTCTGCTTGATGTCTAACCGCGGACCGTTATCCGGTTCCGGGACCCTGTGTGGCGGGTAGTTTGACTGGGGCGGTCGCCTCCTAAATCGTAACGGAGGCGCGCGAAGGTTGGCTCAGAGCGGTCGGAAATCGCTCGTTGAGTGCAATGGCAGAAGCCAGCCTGACTGCGAGACTGACAAGTCGAGCAGAGTCGAAAGACGGCCATAGTGATCCGGTGGTCCCAAGTGGGAGGGCCATCGCTCAACGGATAAAAGGTACGCCGGGGATAACAGGCTGATACTGCCCAAGAGTCCATATCGACGGCAGTGTTTGGCACCTCGATGTCGGCTCATCTCATCCTGGGGCTGGAGCAGGTCCCAAGGGTACGGCTGTTCGCCGTTTAAAGAGGTACGTGAGCTGGGTTTAGAACGTCGTGAGACAGTTCGGTCCCTATCTTCCGTGGGTGTAGGATACTTGAGAGGAGTTGCCCCTAGTACGAGAGGACCGGGGTGAACGATCCACTGGTGGACCAGTTGTTATGCCAATAGCAGTGCTGGGTAGCTATGATCGGACAGGATAACCGCTGAAGGCATCTAAGCGGGAAGCCCCCCTCAAAACAAGGTATCCCTGAGAGCCGTGGTAGACCACCACGTCGATAGGCCAGAGATGTAAGCGTAGTAATACGTTCAGTTGACTGGTACTAATTGCTCGATAGGCTTGATTTGATCCAGTAGAAGCAAGACTGCTTAAACTGATCAAAAGCATACACATACAATCAGTCGTACATGACTTGGACAAACACGCTTTGCGCTCCAATGGAGACGGAGCGGGAACGGGCATCCTTCGGATACCCTGCCTCCCGCCGCCGCTCTGCTGCGCAGAGCGCTGCTAGGAATTTATTCGGTTTGGTGATCATAGCGCGAGCAAAACACCTGGTCCCATCCCGAACCCAGCCGTTAAGTGCCGTAGCGCCGATGGTACTGCGTCTTAAGACGTGGGAGAGTAGGTCATCGCCAAACCTAATAAGTTCCTAGACTACAGTATCTCTCGACGATGATCAGATCAACAAAACCGCCGCAGCTCAACGCTGCGGCGGTTTTGCGTTTGAGGGGGGGAGGGAGTGATGCCCAATAACGGTCTATTTTCCGCCCTTCACTTGGCGCAATAGTTCGGTAACTCTTTCGCAACTGCGTAGAGAGACTGATATGACGCCCCCATTGAAAAGGCTGCCCCTTCTTCAGCCGAGTTGGACCCCGCTGCGATGTCTGCGATTCGGAATGTCATGGCTGATGCGGAGGGTGCTCCGGAGCCACGCGCCGGTTCGGGCGCGGCAGAGCCCCCGGTGTCTCCTCGGCGGCCGGGGCGCGTGGCTTTTCCGGACTTGCCGGAGCCGGAAGCCGTAGAAGTTGATATCAGGAAACCATCGCGCCGTCAGCGTGCTGCGAAACGTCCTCCGGCCCGGGCGGTGATCCTCTGCCTCCTGGCGTTGGCGGTGGTTCTACGCCCTTGGTTGGTGTTCGGCGTGCTATTTATCACCGTGTTTATCGTGTTGGGGGTCTTCCTTGCTCTTGGCTATGATGGGTTTTGGCAGCGGGCGATGGCGCTTGGGCGCTGGTATGCCGCGCGGCGGCCCGAGCGTGCGGCGACGCTTCATGCGCGGTTGGATGCTTTCGCGATAAAATGGGACGCTGTGCTTGACCGATTCCCCGAAGGCACGGTTGATGGGTTGTACCTTCCCGACTTTGGCGAGATGGCAGAGGCTGAAGCGCGGCACGACGCGGCGCTTGACCGCCGGTTCGATCGTCTGCGCGACCCGGAAGCCTGAGGCGCGCGCGAAGATGTCTTGAAACTAGGGGGCGGACCCGTTACATCCGCCCAATCGGGCAACAGGGAAAGATGTCATGGCCACCACCAATCCGCTTCAGTTCATCCAGCAGGTTCGCACCGAAGTTGCAAAGGTTGTTTGGCCGACAAAGCGCGAAGTGATGCTGACCACGGTGATGGTCTTTATCCTTGCGGCGCTGACGGCGGTTTTCTTTGCAATTGTCGATATCCTGATCCGCGGCGGCTTGCAGCAGATCCTTGGGATGTTCGGCTGAGCACCGCCCGCATGGGTGATTTTATCTTTACACCCTTGAAACCTGCGTCTGCGCGGGCTATTGCGCAGACCTGACCTGAAAAGGGCGTGCGGCGATTCGAGTTGCGCGCCGATTTTTTGTTCAGATGTTGCGGGGCTTAGCCCCCGTGTTGATTGACGAATTTCATGCCGGGGCAGCCCGCATGGCAAGACAGGGACCAGAGTTCAGATGGCAAAACGGTGGTATTCGGTCAGTGTCCTGTCGAACTTCGAAAAGAAGATCGCCGAGCAGATTCGCGCGTCCGTGGCCGAGCAGGAACTTGAAGACCAGATCGACGAAGTGCTGGTGCCCACCGAAGAGGTGATCGAGGTCCGGCGCGGCAAGAAGGTGACAACCGAGCGTCGCTTCATGCCCGGCTATGTGCTGGTGCATATGGAAATGTCCGACGCGGGCTACCACCTGATCAACTCGATCAACCGCGTCACCGGGTTCCTTGGCCCGCAGGGCCGCCCGATGCCGATGCGCGATGCCGAGGTTCAGGCGATCCTGGGTCGCGTGCAGGAAGGCGAAGAAGCGCCGCGCACGCTGATCCACTTCGAGGTCGGTGAGAAAGTCAAAGTCGCCGATGGTCCGTTTGAGGATTTCGACGGCATGATCGAAGAGGTCGACGACGAGAACCAGCGTCTCAAGGTTTCGGTCTCGATCTTTGGCCGGGAGACCCCGGTCGAATTGGAATTCACTCAGGTCAACAAACAGGTCTGAGTGTGCGGCGGGGTTTGCCTCGCCATCCCGGCACCTGAGGGCGCCGGTCATTGTGGGAGGGACAGGCGCCGCGGCGCCTAGGCCCGGACCACGCAACGAAGAACCCGCGGGGCGCGCCCCAAGGGTGTTGAAAGGAGAAGGCCAATGGCCAAGAAACTCGTCGGTACGATGAAGTTGCAAGTTAAAGCGGGTCAAGCAAACCCGTCCCCGCCCGTGGGTCCCGCCCTCGGTCAGCGCGGCATCAACATCATGGAATTCTGCAAGGCGTTCAACGCCAAGACCGCAGACATGGAGCCGGGCGCACCGTGCCCCACCGTGATCAGCTACTATCAGGACAAGTCCTTCACCATGGACATCAAGACGCCCCCGGCGTCCTACTACCTGAAGAAAGCTGCCAAGGTGAACTCCGGCGCGAAAACGCCGAGCCGCGAGACTGTCGGCACCGTGACCACCAAGCAGCTGCGCGAGATCGCAGAAGCAAAAGCCGCCGACCTGTCCGCGAACGACGTGGAAGCGGCGATGAAAATCATCCTGGGCTCCGCGAAGTCCATGGGCATCGAGGTGAAGTAAGATGGCTAAAATTGGAAAACGCACCCGCGCCGCCCGTGAAGCTTTTGCTGGCAAAGAAGAGATCACCGTTGAAGAAGCGGTAAGCCTCATCAAATCGAACGCCAGCGCGAAGTTCGACGAGACCATCGAGATCGCGATGAACCTCGGTGTTGACCCGCGTCACGCGGACCAGATGGTCCGTGGTGTTGTCGGCCTGCCCAACGGCACCGGCAAAACCATGCGCGTTGCCGTCTTCGCCCGTGGCGCGAAAGCTGAAGAAGCCGAAAAGGCGGGCGCAGATATCGTTGGCGCAGAAGACCTGATGGAAACCGTGCAGTCCGGCAAGATCGACTTTGATCGTTGCATCGCGACACCTGACATGATGCCGATCGTTGGCCGTCTGGGTAAAGTGCTCGGCCCGCGCAACCTGATGCCGAACCCCAAGGTTGGCACCGTGACCATGGACGTCGCCGACGCCGTGAAAGCGGCCAAGGGTGGTGAAGTGCAGTTCAAAGCCGAAAAGGGCGGTGTCGTCCACGCAGGCGTTGGCAAACTGTCCTTCGACGAAGCCAAGCTGGTTGAGAACATCCGTGCCTTCGTCGGCGCCGTGTCCAAAGCCAAGCCGGCGGGTGCCAAAGGCACCTACATGAAAAAGATCAACCTGAGCTCCACAATGGGCCCGGGCGTGTCGGTCGCTGTCGAGAACGCGACTGCCGAGTGATCCCGTGGGGTGGGGGCCAGCCTCCCACCTTACGACCCGAGATTTGGCGGCTTCGGTCGCCAGATACGCAAGGACCAGAAGATCGGTCCGCGCGTCTGTCCGAGACGGAGGGTTTGGGCTTTGGCCTGAATAATTCCTTCCTGAGATGGGAAACCGGAAATTCCTGCCTTCGGGCGGTTTTGGCCGGGACCCTGACATTGGACCCGAATGGGGTGCAGAAGACCGCATCCTGAACTGAGCCGGGGGGCAACCCCCAAATTTGGAGTGAAACTGTGGATAGAGCACAAAAAGAACAGTTGGTCGACGAACTCGGCCAAATCTTTGAAAGCTCTGGCGTCGTTGTGGTTAGCCACTACGTCGGTTTGACAGTTGCCGAAATGCAGGACCTTCGGGCGCGCGCACGCGCAGCCGGCGGGGCCGTGCGTGTTGCCAAAAACAGGCTCGCCAAGATCGCCCTTGAGGGCAAGCCATGCGAAAGCATTGCTGACCTTCTGACGGGTATGACCGTTCTGACCTACTCTGAGGATCCTGTGGCCGCGGCCAAGGTTGCTCAGGAGTTCGCCAAGGAAAACAGCAAGCTTGTTATCCTCGGCGGCGCAATGGGTGAGAACGCGTTGGACGCCGCCGGTGTCGAAGCCGTGTCGAAAATGCCGTCGCGCGAGGAGCTTATCTCCTCCATCGCGGGCATGCTCGGCGCACCTGCTTCGAACATCGCCGGGGCCATTGGCGCACCTGCAAGCAACATCGCATCCATCTTGTCCACCATCGAGGACAAGGCGGCTGCGTAAGGCAAATCGTCAAACTGGCGCACGGGTTGAACACGCGCGTTGGAACACACATATCGTAACGGAAAGAGCTAAACATGGCTGATCTGAAAAAACTGGCAGAAGACATCGTTGGTCTGACCCTGCTTGAAGCACAAGAACTGAAAACCATCCTGAAAGACGAGTACGGCATCGAGCCCGCCGCTGGCGGCGCAGTGATGATGGCCGGCCCTGCTGAAGGCGGCGCTGCCGAAGAAGAAAAGACCGAATTCGACGTCGTTCTGAAGAACGCCGGCGCATCCAAGATCAACGTGATCAAGGAAGTCCGCGGCATCACAGGTCTCGGCCTGAAAGAAGCCAAAGACCTGGTCGAAGCCGGTGGCAAGATCAAAGAAGGCGTCGACAAAGCCGAAGCCGAAGACATCAAAGGCAAGCTGGAAGCAGCTGGCGCCGAAGTCGAGCTGGCCTAAGCCAGAGGTGCGTGTCCTCACGCACCACGCATGAACAAGGGCTGGACGGGAATTTTCCTGTCCAGCCTGACCTGTTTTGACGAATGTTCCCTGCGGGAGCATTTCTCTGGAGAGGTCCAAGGTCGGAAGGGGTGCAGTGGGACGCATTCCAAGAATTGACCCGGATTTTCCGCTCTTATGGGCGCGCACCACGGCCCCGGTGGTTGATGCGCTCGGCGAGAGACACGAAAGGTGACACGACACATGGCACAATCCTTCCTTGGCCAGAAACGTCTGCGTAAATATTACGGCAAGATCCGCGAAGTGCTGGAGATGCCGAACCTCATCGAGGTTCAGAAATCCTCCTATGATTTGTTCCTGAATTCCGGCGACGCCGAGACCCCCACCGATGGTGAGGGGATCACGGGCGTTTTCCAGTCGGTCTTCCCGATCAAGGACTTTAACGAGACTTCGGTACTCGAATACGTCAAGTACGAGCTGGAAAAGCCCAAGTACGACGTTGAGGAATGCCAGCAGCGCGACATGACCTATAGCGCGCCGCTGAAAGTGACCCTGCGCCTCATCGTGTTCGATGTGGACGAGGACACTGGTGCGAAGTCCGTCAAGGACATCAAAGAGCAGGACGTCTTCATGGGCGACATGCCCCTGATGACCCCGAACGGCACCTTTGTCGTCAACGGCACCGAGCGTGTGATCGTCTCCCAGATGCACCGCTCCCCGGGCGTGTTCTTCGACCACGACAAGGGCAAGACCCACTCCTCGGGCAAGCTGCTCTTCGCCTGCCGCATTATCCCCTACCGCGGCTCCTGGCTGGACTTCGAGTTCGACGCCAAGGACATCGTCTATGCCCGCATCGACCGTCGCCGCAAGCTGCCGGTAACGACCCTGCTCTATGCCCTGGGGCTGGACCAAGAAGGCATCATGAATGCCTATTACGACACGATCACCTTCAAGCTGGAGAAGAACAAGGGTTGGGTTGCGCCCTTCTTCCCCGACCGCGTGCGCGGCACCCGTCCGACCTACGATCTGATCGACGCCAACACCGGCGAGATCCTCTTCGAGGCCGGCAAGAAGGTCACCCCCCGTGCCGTCAAGAAGCTGCTCGACGAAGGCAAGGTCAAGGAACTGCTGCTGCCGTTCGACCACATCGTCGGCAAGTTCGTCGCGCGTGACATCATCAACGAGGAAACCGGTGCGATCTACGTCGAGGCCGGTGACGAGCTGACGCTGGAATACGACAAAGACGGCACGCTGATCGGCGGCACCGCGAAGGAGCTGATCGACGCGGGCATCACCGAGATTCCGCTGCTGGACATCGACAACGTCAACGTCGGCCCCTACATGCGCAACACCATGGCGATGGACAAGAACATGAACCGCGACACCGCGCTCATGGACATCTACCGCGTCATGCGCCCGGGCGAGCCGCCCACCGTCGAGGCCGCCTCCGCGCTCTTCGACACGCTGTTCTTCGATAGCGAGCGTTACGACCTCTCGGCCGTGGGCCGCGTGAAGATGAACATGCGTCTGGCGCTCGACAAGCCCGACACGCAGCGCACGCTGGACCGTGACGACATCGTCGCCTGCATCAAGGCGCTGGTGGACCTGCGCGACGGCCGTGGCGACATCGATGACATCGACCACCTCGGCAACCGCCGTGTGCGTTCGGTCGGCGAGCTGATGGAAAACCAGTACCGCGTCGGCCTGCTGCGCATGGAGCGCGCGATCAAAGAGCGGATGTCCTCGGTCGAGATCGACACCGTGATGCCGCAGGACCTGATCAACGCCAAGCCCGCCGCGGCTGCGGTGCGTGAATTCTTCGGCTCCTCGCAGCTGTCGCAGTTCATGGACCAAACCAACCCGCTGTCGGAAGTGACGCACAAGCGTCGTCTTTCGGCGCTTGGGCCGGGCGGTCTGACCCGCGAGCGTGCCGGCTTCGAGGTGCGCGACGTGCACCCGACCCACTATGGCCGGATGTGCCCGATTGAAACGCCGGAAGGTCCGAACATCGGCCTGATCAACTCGCTGGCCACCTTTGCCCGCGTGAACAAATACGGCTTCATCGAAACGCCTTACCGCGTCGTGAAGGACAGCAAGGTCACCGACGAGGTGCACTACATGTCCGCGACCGAGGAAATGCGCCACACCGTTGCGCAGGCGAACGCCAACCTCGACGACGACATGAAGTTCGTGAACGAGATGGTCTCGACCCGTCAGTCCGGCGACTACACGCTGGCACCGACCGAGAACGTGGACCTGATCGACGTCAGCCCGAAGCAGTTGGTCTCGGTCGCCGCCTCGCTGATCCCGTTCCTCGAGAACGACGACGCCAACCGCGCTCTCATGGGCTCGAACATGCAACGTCAGGCCGTACCGCTTCTGCAAGCCGAAGCGCCGCTCGTCGGCACCGGCATCGAAGAAGTCGTGGCACGCGATTCCGGGGCGGCCTACACGGCACGTCGCGCGGGTATCATCGACCAGGTCGATGCGTCGCGTATCGTGATCCGGGCCACCGAGGATCTGGAACTGGGCGACGCGGGTGTGGACATCTACCGCATGCGCAAGTTCCAGCGCTCGAACCAGAACACCTGCATCAACCAGCGTCCGCTGGTGAAAGTGGGCGAGAAGGTCACGAAGGGTCAGGTCATCGCCGATGGTCCGTCGACCGACATGGGGGAACTGGCGCTCGGCAAGAACGTCGTCGTCGCCTTCATGCCGTGGAATGGCTACAACTACGAAGACTCCATCCTGATCTCCGAGCGGATCTCCCGTGACGACGTCTTCACCTCGATCCACATCGAGGAATTCGAAGTCGCCGCGCGTGACACGAAGCTCGGGCCGGAAGAGATCACCCGCGACATCCCCAATGTCGGCGAGGAAGCCCTGCGCAACCTCGACGAAGCAGGCATCGTCTACATCGGTGCGGACGTGGAGCCGGGCGACATCCTCGTCGGCAAGATCACCCCGAAGGGCGAAAGCCCGATGACGCCGGAAGAGAAGCTTCTGCGCGCCATCTTCGGTGAGAAAGCTTCGGACGTGCGCGACACCTCGCTGCGGGTGAAGCCGGGCGACTTCGGCACCGTTGTCGAAGTCCGCGTCTTCAACCGTCACGGCGTCGAGAAAGACGAACGTGCGCTGCAGATCGAGCGTGAGGAAGTCGAACGTCTGGCCCGTGACCGGGACGACGAGCTGGCGATCCTCGACCGCAACATCTACGCGCGTCTCAAGGACATGATCCTCGGCAAGGTTGCCGTGAAAGGCCCGAAAGGCGTGAAGGCGAACAGCCAGATCACCGAGGAACTGCTGGAAACCCTGACCCGCGGTCAGTGGTGGCAGCTGGCCCTCGAGGACGAGGATGACGCGAAGATCGTCGAAGCCCTGAACGAGCAGTACGAGATCCAGAAACGGACCTTGGATGCACGTTTCGAGGACAAGGTCGAGAAGGTCCGCCGTGGCGACGACCTGCCGCCGGGCGTGATGAAGATGGTCAAGGTCTTCGTGGCGGTGAAGCGCAAGCTGCAGCCTGGCGACAAGATGGCCGGTCGTCACGGGAACAAGGGTGTAATTTCGAAAGTGGTGCCGATGGAGGACATGCCGTTCCTCGCCGATGGTACCCCGGTCGACTTCTGCCTCAACCCGCTCGGCGTGCCATCGCGTATGAACGTCGGTCAGATCCTCGAGACGCATATGGGTTGGGCCGCACGCGGTCTGGGCCTGAACGTCGATGAGGCGCTGCAGGAATACCGCCGCTCGGGCGACCTGACGCCGGTGCGTGAAGCGATGCAGCTGGCCTATGGCGAGGATGTCTACGAAGAGGGCATCACCGGCATGGACGAGGACACGCTTCTGGAAGCGGCCGACAACGTACGCCGCGGCGTGCCGATCGCCACACCGGTCTTCGACGGCGCCAAGGAAGCGGATGTGAACGACAGCCTCAAGCGGGCCGGGTTCGACACCTCCGGTCAGTCGGTGCTCTTCGATGGTCGGACAGGCGAGCAGTTCGCGCGCCCCGTGACCGTTGGCGTCAAGTACCTGCTGAAGCTGCACCACCTGGTGGATGACAAGATCCACGCGCGTTCGACCGGGCCGTACTCCCTCGTCACACAGCAGCCGCTGGGTGGTAAGGCGCAGTTTGGTGGCCAGCGCTTCGGGGAGATGGAGGTCTGGGCTCTGGAAGCCTATGGCGCCGCCTACACCCTGCAGGAAATGCTGACCGTCAAGTCGGACGACGTCGCGGGCCGGACCAAGGTCTATGAAAGCATCGTCAAGGGCGAGGATAACTTCGAAGCGGGCATTCCGGAGAGCTTTAACGTTCTCGTCAAGGAAGTGCGCGGCCTCGGCCTGAATATGGAACTCCTGGATGCGGAGGAGGATGAGTGAGGCGGTAAACGGAATTTTTCAAAAATTCCGCCCCGTTTTCTTTGAAAGAAAACGGGGCCGTCCCCTCCTAACGCACCCCTTTCAAGGATTTGAAAATGAACCAGGAACTGACAAACAACCCGTTCAACCCGCTGACGCCGCAAAAAGCGTTTGACGAGATCAAGGTCTCTTTGGCCTCGCCCGAGCGGATCCTGAGCTGGTCCTTCGGTGAGATCAAGAAGCCGGAAACCATCAACTACCGTACGTTCAAGCCCGAGCGTGACGGCCTGTTCTGCGCGCGTATCTTTGGCCCGATCAAAGACTACGAATGCCTCTGCGGCAAATATAAGCGCATGAAGTATCGCGGCGTCGTCTGCGAGAAATGCGGTGTGGAAGTCACGCTGCAAAAGGTCCGCCGTGAGCGTATGGGCCACATCGAACTGGCCTCGCCGGTGGCGCACATCTGGTTCCTCAAGTCGCTGCCCTCGCGCATCGGCCTGATGCTGGACATGACTCTGCGCGATCTGGAGCGCGTGCTCTACTTCGAAAACTACGTCGTGATCGAGCCGGGCCTCACCGATCTTCAATACGGTCAGATGATGACCGAAGAAGAATACATGGACGCGCAAGACGCCTATGGCATGGACGCTTTCACCGCCAACATCGGCGCCGAAGCGATCCGCGAAATGCTGGCGGCGATCGACCTTGAAGCCGAAGCCGAGAACCTGCGCGCCGATCTGAAAGAGGCGACAGGCGAGCTGAAGCCCAAGAAGATTATTAAGCGTCTGAAAGTGGTCGAGAGCTTTCTTGAATCCGGCAACCGTCCGGAGTGGATGGTCATGACCGTGATCCCGGTGATCCCGCCCGAGCTGCGCCCGCTGGTGCCGCTGGACGGTGGCCGCTTCGCGACGTCGGACCTCAATGACCTGTACCGCCGCGTGATCAACCGGAACAACCGTTTGAAGCGCCTGATCGAGCTGCGTGCGCCCGACATCATCGTGCGCAACGAAAAGCGGATGCTGCAGGAATCGGTCGACGCACTCTTCGACAACGGCCGCCGTGGCCGCGTCATCACCGGTGCCAACAAGCGCCCGCTGAAGTCGCTGTCGGACATGCTGAAAGGCAAGCAGGGCCGCTTCCGTCAGAACCTTTTGGGTAAGCGCGTCGACTTCTCAGGTCGTTCGGTCATTGTGACCGGCCCGGAGTTGAAGCTGCACCAATGTGGTCTGCCCAAGAAGATGGCGCTCGAATTGTTCAAGCCGTTCATCTACTCGCGGCTCGAGGCCAAAGGTCTGTCCTCCACCGTGAAGCAGGCCAAGAAGCTGGTCGAGAAGGAGCGCCCCGAGGTTTGGGACATTCTTGATGAGGTGATCCGTGAACACCCCGTCATGCTCAACCGCGCGCCGACGCTGCACCGTCTTGGCATTCAGGCGTTTGAACCCGTCCTGATCGAAGGCAAGGCGATCCAGCTGCACCCGCTGGTCTGCTCGGCCTTCAACGCCGACTTCGACGGCGACCAGATGGCTGTTCACGTTCCGCTTTCGCTGGAAGCCCAGCTGGAAGCGCGTGTTCTGATGATGTCCACGAACAACGTTCTGTCGCCTGCAAACGGCGCGCCGATCATCGTACCGTCGCAGGATATGATCTTGGGTCTCTACTACACGACCCTTGAGCGTGAAGGGATGGTTGGCGAAGGCATGGTCTTCGGCTCCGTCGACGAGGTGCAGCACGCCCTCGACGCCGGTGCGGTTCACCTGCACTCGAAGATCAAGGCGCGGATCAAACAGATCGACGCTGAAGGCAACGAAGTGATGATGCGCTTTGACACGACCCCCGGTCGTATCCGTCTTGGTGCGCTTCTGCCGCTGAACGCCAAAGCACCCTTCGATCTGGTCAACCGTCTGCTGCGCAAGAAAGAAGTGCAGCAGGTCATCGACACCGTCTACCGTTACTGCGGTCAGAAAGAGTCGGTCATCTTCTGTGACCAGATCATGACCATGGGTTTCCGCGAAGCTTTCAAAGCGGGCATCTCCTTCGGCAAAGACGACATGCTGATCCCCGACACCAAATGGCCGCTGGTTGAAGAAACCCGCGAGCAGGTGAAGGACTTTGAACAGCAGTATATGGACGGCCTGATCACTCAGGGCGAAAAGTACAACAAAGTCGTCGATGCATGGTCGAAGTGTAACGACAAGGTGACCGAGGCGATGATGGGCTCCATCTCCGCCGTGACCCACCATGAGAACGGTTCCGAGAAAGAGCCGAACTCGGTCTACATGATGGCCCACTCCGGTGCCCGTGGCTCGGTCACGCAGATGAAACAGCTGGGCGGGATGCGCGGCCTGATGGCGAAGCCGAATGGCGACATCATCGAGACGCCGATCATCTCGAACTTTAAAGAAGGTCTGACCGTTCTCGAGTACTTCAACTCGACCCACGGTGCGCGGAAAGGTCTGTCGGATACCGCTCTGAAAACAGCGAACTCCGGTTACCTGACACGCCGACTGGTGGACGTGGCGCAGGACTGCATCGTGCGCGAGCATGACTGCGGCACCGAAACCGCAATCACCGCCGAAGCGGCTGTCAACGATGGTGAGGTTGTCTCCTCGCTGGCCGAGCGTCTGCTGGGCCGTGTTGCGGCGGATGACATTCTGGTGCCCGGCACCGAGGATGTTCTGGTGCCTGCAGGCACGCTGATCGACGAGCGCATGTCGGATGCCATCGACGAGGCCGGCGTGCAGTCCGCACGGATCCGCAGCCCGCTGACCTGTGATGCCGAAGAGGGCGTCTGCGCCATGTGCTATGGCCGTGACCTCGCGCGCGGCACGCTGGTCAACCAAGGTGAGGCCGTCGGCATCATCGCGGCCCAGTCGATTGGTGAACCCGGTACACAGCTGACGATGCGGACCTTCCACATTGGCGGTGTTGCGCAGGGTGGTCAGCAGTCCTTCCTTGAGGCCAGCCAGTCGGGCAAGGTCGCTTTCGAGAACGCGCAGACGCTTGAAAACAGCGCCGGTGAAGTCCTCGTCATGGGCCGGAACATGAAGCTGTTGATCGTCGATGAGAATGGCGAGGAGCGGGCCAGCCACAAGATCGGCTACGGCACCAAGCTGCACGTCAAAGAAGGCGACGACGTAGCGCGCGGTGACAAGCTGTTCGAATGGGACCCTTACACCCTGCCGATCATTGCCGAGAAACCCGGTACGACCAAATACGTCGACCTGGTGTCGGGCATCGCGGTCAAGGAAGACACCGACGAAGCCACCGGCATGACCCAGAAGATCGTGATCGACTGGCGCGCGGCCCCCAAGGGCAACGAGCTCAAGCCCGAGATCATCTTGGTGGGTGAAGATGGCGAACCGGTCCGCAACGATGCGGGCAACCCGGTGACCTATCCGATGTCGGTGGACGCTGTTCTCTCTGTCGAAGACCAGACGCAGGTTCAGGCCGGTGACATCATCGCGCGTATTCCGCGTGAAGGTGCCAAGACCAAGGACATTACCGGTGGTCTGCCGCGTGTGGCCGAACTCTTTGAGGCGCGTCGCCCCAAGGATCACGCCATCATCGCGGAAATCAACGGCTACGTCCGCTTCGGCAAGGACTACAAGAACAAGCGTCGCATCGCGATCGAAAGCGCGGATGATCCGGACGTGAAGGTTGAATACATGGTGCCCAAGGGGAAACACATCCCCGTGGCCGAAGGCGACTTCGTGCAGAAGGGCGACTACATCATGGATGGCAACCCCGCGCCGCACGACATCCTCGCGATCATGGGTGTCGAGGCCTTGGCCGAGTATATGATTGACGAGGTGCAGGACGTTTACCGCCTGCAGGGTGTGAAGATTAACGACAAACACATCGAAGTCATCGTCCGTCAGATGCTGCAGAAGTGGGAAATCCAAGAAAGCGGCGACACCACGCTGCTGAAGGGTGAACACGTCGACAAGCAGGAGTTCGATCAGGCCAACGAGAAGGCGCTCAAGAAGGGGGGCCGCCCCGCCAAGGGCGAACCGATCCTCTTGGGCATCACCAAGGCGTCGCTGCAAACCCGCAGCTTCATCTCGGCGGCCTCGTTCCAAGAAACCACGCGCGTGCTGACCGAAGCCTCGGTTCAGGGCAAGCGGGACAAGCTGGTCGGTCTGAAAGAGAACGTCATCGTGGGCCGTCTGATCCCCGCCGGGACCGGTGGCGCGACGCAGGCGATGCGCAAAGTGGCGACAGACCGCGACAATGTCGTGATCGAAGCCCGCCGCGAAGAGGCCGAAGCCGCCGCCCGTCTGGCCGCCCCGGAAGCTTCTGTGGAGGACGACATCGTCGGTGGCGATGTGTTCAACACGCCGGTCGGTGACGACGAGAGCCGCGATTGATCGCAGCACCTTATTGAAAAACAAAAGCCCCCGCAGTGACGCTGCGGGGGCTTTTTTATAGGGTGGGCAAATGCCGCGGCCAGACACCGCCCCGGGGGGGGGGGGCTGATTTCTGAGGCCAAAGCCTTATATCCGCCACATAGTCCGAATAGGTTTGCAAAAGCTTAACCGTCGTAAGGTGCTTTGATGACGTCCCGCATTCTACATATCGACGACGACCCGATCGTTCTGGAACTGGTCAAGATGATCTTTTCCGACGACAGGTCGCTGAGCTTTGTCTCCTGTCTGAACGCCCGCGATGCGCTGGCGGTGGTCGATGATCTCAAGCCCGACCTGATCATCAGCGATATCTCCATGCCGGATATGGGCGGGTTGGAGCTGGCCCATCGGTTTGGCGAGAATCCGGCCATTGCCGGGACGCCGATCATCTTTCTCAGCGGGCGCACCCGCGATCTTGAGGTCTATGACGCCTTCCGCGATCTGGCGGCCACGGTGATGCAAAAGCCGGTCGAGCCGGGGTTGCTGCGCAGCACGGTGCGCAATCTTCTGGCCAGCCAGCAGCAGCCGGTGGCGCAGGCTTCGAACCAGTAGAGCGCGCCAGTCTGGGCGGCGCGGGCCGCCGTTCTTGACAGCCCCCGTAGCCGCTGCCAGTCATTCGGGGGCGGCAGTGATATAAGCCGCACCATTTTTCCCGGAGCGCTTTCATGTCCCCCAATACCATCGGCGCGCTGCTGATGATCGCCTCGATG